>NZ_JBIKJL010000001.1:0-217495 GCF_044361015.1 Flavobacterium sp. | reverse complement strand
GAAATTTTTGAGTATTTTTACTCTAATGTGCTTTTTGGTTTATTTTCAGAGTTGCCAAAAAGAAGATGATTTCTTAGAAAACGGCACACATTTTGGCCCTAAGCTTAATCATCAAAAAACCAGAATAATAACCGGCAAAGAAGCTAAAAAAATCAAAGAAATGATGTTTACTTCTTATTCAAATGGCAGAAAAACAGGCAGAAGCTCTCTTCATTTGAGAGATGACGGGCAATATGTTGATTATGCTCAAATTATAGAAGTAATCGATAGTTTTGGCAATACAAACTATACTTTTAAAATCATAAATCATCCGGAAAAAACAGATGGTAATTTTTTTAATTTAGTGTTTAGTGTTAAAGATGGTCAATCAACCATTGAACTTTTAAAGTATGTAATGGATGAAGACTTCAAGGAAGACTATTATAACAACCTTAAAGAAATTCATGATTTCAAAGGGATGGTTTATTTTACCACTTTATCTTCAACCGGGCCATGTGATCCTATTGAAGTTGATCCTTTACCATTGAACCCTACACTACCCTCTGACGGCAACACTTCCGGCGGTGGAACAATATCCGGAGGAGGTAACCCAACCGGGCCGGGTGGTATATCTGGTGATGGGTTAAGTGGTGGAAGTGGTACTAATATGAGTTGGATATATGAATGTGTAGATACAAGTTGTAGACGAAGATATACAAGTTATGAAGAAATGCAAAATTCAGATACTTGTGCTGGTTATGACTTTAATTTAATCATAACTTATTTTAGAATTCCTCAAAGCACTCCAAGCAACCCTTGCCCTAAAGCAGGCCAAATAGGAATGTTACCGGATACCGACGGTAAAAAATATTTAAAAAAGCTATTAACCACAACTGGGTTTTTGAATAAGATTTCTACTTTACAAGGGTATGCTGCTCAAGAAGGACTATCTGCATCAGAATATGGCTTTAATATTAGTTATAATGGTACAAATTTTTATTTAGCTAACATTTTTAGTGGAGGACCAAATGAGATTAAAGTACCAAAAGGGCCCTTTATTGTTGCTTTTGTTCACAGTCATAACAGAAATGGTTATCCAATGTTTTCAGTTTCAGATTTAATTAATTTAAACAAAGTTAAAAATGCTGCTACCCAAGTTGAAACACCAGAAGTATTTACCTTTATACTCGTAACAGAAGATAATGTTTTTGCCTATCAGATAAAAAATGTTGACCAATATAATGCGTTTTGTAATACAGTAAATAATGATTTTAAAAAGTTTGATAGAGAATTAGAAAAACTATACAATAATACAGCAAATACAGATGTTAGTAGCACAAGATATATAAATAATCTCATAACATTTTTAACAAAACATAATGCTGGTATTTCACTGTATAAATTAAATAACGATAATTCAGACTGGATAAACTTAAATTAATAAATCATGAAAATTAAAGAAATAACATTAATAATTGCTTTTTTAATTATTACAGAAATTAATGCACAAACCTACCCGTTATATAATACACCTGAAAATGTATTCTTTGTTGATGGTGCATATTACAAAGATCTCAATAACGATTTAAACAAATACGAAGGTAAATGGAGATTAAATTTAAACTCAACTTCATTTATTGAAATTGAATTCAAAAAAATAATTCAATATAATGATTTAACGTTAAATAAAAAATATGATGTTTTAATAGGTGAATGTAAATATGTTTTAAATAATACAATAATATTCAATACAATACCAAATATCAACAACACCTACACCAATCATTATTTTGTGGCTAATGGAATTGTAGATTCAGTTAGGGGTATTTGGAATTTTGATTGTCCTTATTGTTTAAACAATGAAAAATTCATTACCGGAGGATTAGAAGATTCTGAAAGATCTGAATTGCCATCAAAATTAGTAATGCGTCATTTTTTAGAAAGTGGAATTGAAAAAATTAAAATTATGTTTCATGTCTATGGTTCTGTCATGGAAGATTACCCTTTTGATGATTTTAGGTTGCCTTCCGGTCAATATGTGTTAACTAAAATTGATTAAATGCTGAAATAAAAATGAAATGGGTTTTATAAAAGCCCATTTTTTTATACCTTTAAAATCGGAAAAACAAACAAACGATATGATTAAACGAAAGGTAAATTCTGTGCAAGAAGCATTGCAGGGAATCACTGACAATATGACCATTATGTTAGGAGGCTTTGGCCTTTGTGGCATTCCTGAAAACAGTATTGCTGAGCTGGTTAAGATGAATGTAGCCAACCTAACCTGTATTTCGAACAATGCCGGAGTAGATGATTTTGGATTGGGCTTGTTGCTTCAAAAAAAACAAATCAAAAAAATGATTTCTTCCTACGTGGGTGAAAATGCTGAATTTGAACGTCAAATGTTGTCCGGTGAGTTAGAAGTTGAACTTACGCCTCAAGGTACATTGGCTGAAAAATGCAGAGCAGCTCAACATGGAATTCCTGCTTTTTTTACACCCGCCGGTTACGGAACCGAAGTAGCAGAAGGAAAAGAAACCCGCGAATTCAATGGCAAAATGTATGTAATGGAAGAAGCATACAAAGCCGATTTTGCGATTGTAAAAGCATGGAAAGGTGATGAAGCCGGAAACTTAATATTCAAAGGAACAGCCAGAAACTTCAACTCTTGTATGGCCGGAGCAGCCAAAATCACGATTGCTGAAGTGGAAGAATTAGTGCCCGCCGGAACTCTAGACCCTAACCAAATCCACATTCCTGGAATAATGGTCAATCGTATTTTTAAAGGGGAAAAGTTTGAAAAAAGAATTGAGCAAAGAACCGTTAGACAAAAGGCATAAATCATGGCATTAGATAAAAACCAAATTGCAAAACGAATTGCAAAAGAAGTAAAAGACGGTTACTATGTGAATTTAGGAATTGGCATTCCAACATTAGTAGCAAATTTTGTCAGAACAGACATTTCTGTTGAATTTCAAAGTGAAAACGGAGTATTGGGCATGGGTCCATTTCCATTTGAAGAAGAAGAAGATGCGGACATTATCAATGCAGGAAAACAAACTATTACTACGTTGCCCGGAGCTTCCTTTTTTGACTCCGCTTTTAGTTTTGGAATGATACGAAGCAAAAAAGTTGACTTAACGATTTTAGGTGCGATGGAAGTTTCCGAAAACGGTGATATTGCTAATTGGAAAATCCCCGGAAAAATGGTTAAAGGAATGGGTGGAGCTATGGATTTAGTAGCTTCTGCCGAAAATATCATCGTGGCCATGATGCATGTTAATAAAGCTGGGGAATCCAAAGTCCTTAAAAGTTGTACATTACCATTGACAGGAGTTGGTTGTGTTAAAAAAATAGTAACTGAATTAGCAGTAATGGACGTAACACCAAACGGTTTTAAATTACTAGAAAGAGCACCGGGAGTAACCGTTGAAGAAATTATCAAAGCTACGGAAGGGAAATTAATTGTAGAAGGTGAAATTCCTGAGATGATTTTAGATTAAATATTGCTCAAAAAATTTAAAGGCTATTAAAATTCAACCTTTAATAGCTTTTTATTTGTTTAAATAGGCCAATAAAACCTCATTCGCATTGCCAAAAGTTGGATGTTGATCGGTGACACTCACCACTCTTTTTTTGTTTAATTTATACGTCAAATCAAATTCTGTAGTAAATAAAATAACTGATAAAAACGGATTGTTAATAAAAGGAAGCAAGCGATTAAAGGCTTGGTTAATAGTATGAATTTCAAACAACTCTTCTTTTTGAAATCGGAATTTTAGTTCTAATTTCAACTCGTTTTCTTCTAAAATAGGACGTATAAAAATATTTTTTAATTCCGTTTTTCCAATGGTTTTGGCAAAAGTAAGTTTGGCAAAAGTCCCATCAGAAAGACTGGTTTTAAATTTTTCATAAAACTCTGAAAAAGTTGCAGTAAATAACATGTTTTTTAATTTTTATCCTTTCGGTATCGCTTCAATCAACTTTTTAGTATACTCACTTTTTGGATGAGCATACAATTCATCGGCATCAGCCATTTCTTCAATTTTTCCTTTATTCATTACTAAAACTTGGTCACTCATATATTTTACAACCGCTAAATCATGTGAAATAAAAATATAAGTGAAGCCAAAATTCTCTTTTAATTCGTTCAATAAATTCAACACTTGAGCCTGAACAGATATATCTAACGCCGAAACCGATTCGTCACAAACAATAAGCTTGGGTTGTAAGGCAATTGTTCTGGCTATTCCAATGCGTTGCCGCTGTCCTCCTGAAAACTCATGTGGATAACGGTTAAAAAAGGATTCTCCTAAACCAACTCGTTCCAAAATTTCGATTGCTTTTGCTTTTCGTTCGGCATCATTAGCAAATAATCCATGCACTTTCATGGGTTCCATTATCGCTTTCCCAATTGGAATTCTTGGATTTAAAGAAGAATATGGATCTTGAAAAATGATTTGAATTTCTTTTCGTAATTTTCGAATATCTTCCTTATTTAAGTTTGTAATGTCATTTCCTTTATAAAAAATTTGTCCCGAAGTAGCTTTATCTAATTGCAAAATAGCATTTCCTAATGTTGATTTTCCACACCCTGATTCCCCTACTAAGCCAACTGTTTCGCCTTCATAAATTTTAAAACTAACATCATTTACGGCTTTAAAAGAATGTTGCTTTCCGAATAAACCTACTGAAGAAAAATAGTCTTTTCCAATATTTTTCACTTCTAAAAGTGGCGATTTTGAATAGATTTTCAATTGATTTTTATTTCTTTCCTCTGCAGAAACTATTTCGCTTTTGAATGATTCTTTCAAAAAATCTTGAATGGTGGGAAGCCTTTTCAAGCGAAAATCCAATGAAGGTCGCGAGGCAATAAGAGCTTTAGTGTAATTATGTTGAGGATTTTCGAAAATTTCTTTGGCAATTCCCTGTTCTACAATTTGACCTTTATACATCACTAAAACCCGATTAGCGATTTCAGAAACTAAAGATAAATCGTGTGAAATAAAGAGTATGCTCATCTTCGTTTCTCTCTGCAACTCTTTTAGCAATTGTATGATTTCCTTTTGAACGGTAACATCCAAAGCAGTTGTGGGTTCATCTGCAATTAAAATTTTAGGCTTACAAGCAATTGCCATAGCTATCATAACCCGTTGCTTTTGTCCGCCGGAAATTTGGTGAGGATATTTAGAAAACAGTTCTTCCGGATTTGGTAATTTTACTTTTTCAAAAAGAGAAATTACTTGATTTTTAATTTCTTTTTTTGAAAGTGATGTGTGTATTTCTAAAATTTCTGCTACTTGCATGCCGCATTTCATCGAAGGATTCAGTGAACTCATGGGTTCCTGAAAAACCATTGCAATTTCATTTCCTCTGATTTTTTGAAATTCCTGATCCGACAATAAGGAAATATCTTTGCCTTCAAAAACGATAGAACCATTGGCAATTTTTGAAATAGAAGAAGGCAACAAACCCATGATTGCCAAGGAAGAAACAGACTTCCCTGATCCGGATTCCCCGACAATTCCTAAAATTTCATTTTCATATAATTCATAGGTTAATTGATGAACAACCGGTAGATATTTCCTTTCTTTCAAAAAGGAAATATCAAGATTATCTATTGATAATATTGGCATTTCATTACACATGAATAATTTCCTCTTCAATTAATAAATCCTCTCTACGTAATCGTAAAAAAACTTGTGCAACGGCTATCACATCCTTTTCACAATAAGTGATGATACGGTCAATATCTTTTTCTACATAATAAACATAGGCTACTTCACTACCGTCAATATCATCTTTAGGAGATGGAATTTGCAGGACTTTAGTGAGTAAACGCATGGAAGTATAATGTTTGTAATCACCAAATTTCCAAAGCTCTAGCGTGTCTAAATGCGGAACTTCCCAAGGTTTTTTGCCAAATAAATTCAATTTAGCTGGAATTTCAATTTGATTAATAATCATTCTTCTGGCGATAAAAGGAAAATCAAATTCCTTGGCATTGTGACCACATAAAATATGCTGTGGTTGATTAAAATGGTTATTGAGTAAATTGCTGAAATCCTTCAAAATCTTTTTCTCTTCTCCAAAAAAAGAAGTGACTCTAAAATTTCGGACATCTCCTTTAGTTATAAAATAGCCAACAGAAATACATATAATTTTACCAAACTCTGCCCATATACCGGCTTTGTCATAAAATTCTTCTGGTGTAAATTCATCCTTACGTTGGTATTGCGTTTTAGATTCAAAAAGATATTGCTTTTCTTCATCTAATAATTTGAAATTTTCTTCTTCCGGAACAGTCTCAATATCCAAAAATAAAATGTTGTCGAGTTTAATTTTTTCTATCATAATCAATGAATTTAGCTTTTATAAATGTATAAAAAAGAATGATAGAAATAAGGAATAAAAAATACATTCATTCTTTTAAATGAAAAAATTTTACAATTAGTTTGGAGTTTAAACATATGTTAATAAATCTGCGTATTGTTTTTATGAATAGAAATAAAAAACACTTGTAAAAACGTTTTTGCAAGTGTTTAATAAATTTTATCTAATAATCTGTATCTACTATTTAGAAATAGTCATTCTAATTCTAGAATTCGTGATTTACTTTTCATATTATTAAGCTTAAAAAAATATTATTAATTTAACACCATTTTTTTAATAATCTCCCTATTCTCTGATACTATTTTAAACACATAAACTCCTCGACTCCATTGAGCCACAGGAATAGCTAGTTGACCCCTAAAACCAATGGTTTTAGTTTGATACATCAATCTGCAGTTAAGGTCAAACACCTCAAATTTAGCATTAGGTAGTTCATTATAAGTAAATTGAACTACATCTTGAGCAGGATTAGGATAAAAAGAAACACTCCCTTTTTCATCATCAAAATCAGCAACACCCAACGTGCACAACGCGTTGTTTTGTAGTGGTACATTACTGCCTTGATTGAGTGTGCCATTGCCAAACTGACCAAAATCATTGCTTCCCCACACCCAAACGGAGCCATCGGATTTTACTCCAACGGTAGTGGTATTTCCTCCTGCATAAATTCTATCCCAATTGTTATCTGAACCTATTTGGGTAGGTACATTTCGATTTTCAAAAGTGCCATCTCCCAATTGACCCTCTTGATTTCTACCCCAAGCCCATAGGGTGCCATCGGTTTTGATGCCGTAGGAACGCATTAATCCAGTTGCAAAATCTTTCCATGTATCGGTTGTAATCTGAAAAGGGGTCAAACTGCCACTAAATTCACCATTACCAACTTGACCATAGCTACCATTTCCCCATGCCCATAAAGTGCCATCCATTTTTTGAGCCAAAATAAAAAATGAACCGGCTTGAATTTTACTCCAATTATCCGAATGACCTTGTGAAAGGGTATATACATAGTTGCCTAAAAAACCCAACATTACATTACTATTAAACCCACATCCCCAAAACGTTCCATCATTTTTTAGTGCAAAAGTACCGGAATCAGTTACTGCAACATCTACCCAATGGTTATCCGTTCCGATTTGTATGGGAGTGAGCTGGCTTAGATAATTATTTCCTTGCCCTTGCCCTAATTCATAATCATTGTTTTGACCCCAACCCCATAGAGTGCCATCTTCTTTTAAACCAACGGTGTGGGTGGGAGAACCAACTATTTTCAACCAATTATTACCTGAACCTATTTGAGTGATTACATTGGTTGAAGTTGTAGAATTGATACCGAGGCTTCCATAGATATTATTTCCTGTAGCCCAAAGAGAACCATCTTGATTAGTAAAAAATGATTTACCTTGAGCTGCAAAAATATCTTTCCATATATTTTGAAAGCTAATAACTGATGGTATTAATGTCGTAGAAGAAGGTTGATTAGCTAGTTGTCCTCCCCCTGATGCTCCAAATCCCCATAAGCTGTTATCTGATTTTAAAAGTAATACATGACCATCCCCTACTGAAATTTTCTGATAACATTGGGCATTTAAAATACTGCTGATTAGAATAATAAAATAAATTAACTTTTTCATTAATATAAAATTTATTGAAAAATCATGACCTATTTTACTGATAGGTCATGATTAAAATGTACTAATTATTTTTTTACAACTTTAAAATAAGAAATATATTCGTTGTTTGACCACAACGTTAACATATAAATCCCTTGAGGTAGATGTTCCATAGAAATTTTGGTTTCAAAAGAATTAGTGGGCACTTTCTCTTCTAATAGCAACTGTCCTCTCAAGTCATACAAACGCCACTGATCGATAGAGTAATCAACACTCCATTTTAAGTAAGCGGCATCCGTAACTGGATTGGGCCAAAAGGTGACATTAAGTTCCGGATTGTCTACGTCAGAAATACTCAACGTACACAAAGCATTGTTTTGTAACGGCACAGTACTCCCTTGATTGAGTGTGCCATTACCAAATTGACCAAAATCATTGGTTCCCCACACCCAAACGGAACCATCGGATTTTACTCCAACGGTAGTGGTATTTCCTCCTGCATAAATTCTATCCCAGTTATTGTCTGTCCCAATTTGAGTAGGAACATTTCTATTTTCAAAAGTGCCATCTCCCAATTGACCCTCTTGATTTCTACCCCAAGCCCATAGGGTGCCATCGGTTTTGATGCCATAGGATCTTAAGGAACCCGCAGCAAAATCTTTCCAGGTATCAGTTGTAACCTGGAAGGGAGTCAAACTGCCACTAAATTCACCATTACCTACTTGACCATAGCTACCACTTCCCCATCCCCATAAAGTGCCATCCGTTTTTTGAGCTAAAATAAAAAATAATAATTTAATGTTGTATTTTGATATTAAATCAATTATCTTTATGTTGTTAATTCCGTTTATTTTCTTTTATATATGAAATAGACAGATTTTCCCAACATAAAATTACTACATTCAAAACAAACTTCCAACTTATTTTTGGAAGTTTTTTTTATGACTATTTATATGTGAAGTTAGTAATAAGTAATAATAAATTAAATATGAAAAATGTAGAAGAAAGAGTAATAAACAATAATGTAAAAAAAGTATATACATTAAGTGATATTGGGAAGTGGTTAAATTATGGTTTTTACAAAACAAAAAAAACCACCTCTAGGAGAAGGTGGTTTTTAACGAATTATAATTTAGCAGGTATTCTTATTGTGTAACAGGAGCATCATCCAATACTTTCCCTTTAATAGTGAGTACTTTTGGTACTTCATTTTCATTTAAAGAAACAGTTACTGTTTTTGAAAAAGCACCTGGGCTTGCAGCATTATAAGTTGCTGTAATGGTAGCTTTTTCACCTGGTTTAATTGGTGTTTTAGTATAATTTGTAGCCGTACATCCACAAGATGCTTTTACATCAGTAACTAAAACTGTTTGTTTAGTTGTATTTACAAAAGTGAAATCATGAGAAACTGGTGTTCCTTTTTTGATGTCTCCAAAATCAAAAGTCTCTTCTTTCCATTTTACAGGAGTTGTTGGTTTTTGAGGAGCTGGGGTTGTGGTGATAGCAGGAGTTACTGCTGCTTTCTTTTCTTGAGCATTTGCACTAACTGAAAACAAAACTGTTGCAGCAAAAGCAAATAAAGATACTTTTAAAGATTTCATACTTATTATTTTTAAATTATTGATTAATTCGTTTGAACTTAGCAAATATATTCACAAGAAAGCGGATATTTGTTAAGCACATCATAAGTTTTGTTAATGAGTTGTTAATCAGAAAAAAATATACGCTTGTGTTAGTAGTTTTGTGTCTAAATCTAAGATTAAATTGAAATTTAACCGTTTAAATAGTATCATTTTTGCAGGATTCCTATCAATTGTAGGGGTGTTGATTATGCAATTGTTAATGCTAAATCAGGCCTATTCTTTTGAAAAAAAAGAGTTTGAAGACAAAATTCACTTTGCTTTACAAGATGTAGTAAAACGGATTTATCGTGACAACAAAACGGATTTAGCCATTACTAATCAAATTAAAAAAATTACGGACGATTATTATATTGTAAATATTGACGATGTTTTTGAACACCAAGTTTTAGAATATTATTTAAAATCTGAATTTCAAAAAGTAAAACTTGGTATTGATTATGAATATGCCATTTATAATTGTGGAACAGATGAGATGATATACGGAAATTATGTTTCCAGTGATTCGGGTAAACCGGAGAAGTGTGAAAACTGTTTTCAAAAAAATGAAGGTTTAATCTATTATTTCGGAATTCGATTTCCGGATTTACGACACAAATTTATTACTTCGTTAGGTCAATATTGGATTTACACCGGCATATTGTTTTTGGTTTTAATTATTTACGTATACTCTGTTTTTCTTTTATTAAAACAAAAAAAGTATACCGAATTGCAAACTGATTTCATAAATAACATGACCCATGAATTCAAAACACCACTTTCGTCTATTTTAATTGCTTCACAATATGCCTCTTCACAGGATGAAATTAAAAACAATCCAAAATTGGCCAAATACATGCAAATTATCACGAACCAAAGTCATAAACTGAATCAACATATTGAACGGATTTTAAATGTGGCAAAAGGAGATGCAAAATGGATAGAATTGGACAAAAAACCAATTAATATTAAAGACGCTTTAGAATTAGTAAAAGAAAATGCTATTTTAAAATCAACTAAAAAAAGTGTTGTTAAAATAGAAATACCTTCTAAAATTTCTGTTTTGGCCGACGAATTTCATTTTAATAATGTTTTGTATAACATTGTTGATAATGCTTTGAAATACTGTTCTGAAAGCCCTGAAATAGTAATAAAATCTGTTGAAACCGATAAAGGAATCACTCTCCATTTTTCAGATAATGGTAGCGGAATTGCTCCACAACACATTGATTATGTTTTTGATAAATTCTATCGGGTTCCGCGTGAAAACAAAAAAGATATTGAAGGTTTTGGTATTGGTTTATTTTATGTGAAAAAAATAATTGATTTACATCATTGGAAAATAGCTATTCAAAATAATGAAAATCAAGGCATAACAGTTTCTATTTTCATTCCAAAAAAAGATGTAGTATGAGTAAAAAGAAAATTCTCTATGTTGAAGATGATGAATCACTAGGTTTTTTAACTGCTGATAGTTTAGAAAATCAATATGATATTGCCCATTTTATTAATGGAAAAGAAGGTTTTGATGCCTTTTGTTCCGGGGAATATGATTTATGTATTTTAGATGTGATGTTGCCGGATATGGATGGATTTGAAATTGCAACTGCCATTCGAAAACGAAATCAAGAAATCCCCATTATTTTTCTTTCAGCAAAAACCATGAAAGAAGACCGCATAAAAGGATTAAAGTTGGGTGCCGATGATTATCTGGTTAAACCTTACAGCATAGAAGAATTGACCTTGAAAATTGAAGTGTTTTTGAATCGAAGTCAAAAAACAACCTCTAAAACAACAACTTATTTAATTGGTCTCTTTGAATTTGATCCAACAAATTATTGTGTTTCCAAAGGAAAAGAAGTGACAAACCTCACTGAACGGGAAGCTGCCTTATTAAAATTCTTTTTAGAGAATAAAAACACTGTTTTAAAAAGAGAAAAAATTTTGATGGAACTTTGGGGAACCGATGATTATTTTGTGGGGAGAAGTTTAGATGTTTTTATTTCGCGACTGCGAAAAGTATTTAAAGAAGAACCCAACATCCGGATTGAAAACATTCCAAGAGTTGGGTTCAAATTAGTTTTAGAATAAATTATTTCAAAAAACTATACATATACGTTTCTAAAGCTTTCAATTCTTCATCGGAAAGCGTTTTAGTCACCGCAAAATTTGTTTTCATCACTTCATATTGCGTAGGATCTACGATAGGTTCTGCATTTTCTTTTAAAAATTCAACCATATTGCCTCCCTTTTCTTTATAAATAGTAGCAATTTCAACAATACTAGGTCCAATAACTTTTTTATCAGGCAAATGGCAAGTTTTGCATAATCCCACACCATTAAATAAATCTTCCCCTAAAGCAAGAGTAGGGTCAACGGCAACCTCTGTTTGATCAACCAATGTCTCATCAGTTGCTTTGCCAAAAGGTTCCGACTTTTTATCTCCACAAGAAATAAAAACCAAAGTAAAAAGTAAAAAAAATAGTTTTTTCATAGGATTTCATTTTGATTTACTCAAATTTACTTGTAAAATAATTTTAAATAGCTGATAAAAGTCATTTATGAAATTAATTTCACCACGTCTTTTGCAAAATAACTTGCAATCATATCGGCTCCCGCTCTTTTTATTGCTGTTACTTGTTCCATCATGATGGCGTCGTGGTCTAACCACCCTCTTTCAGAAGCTGCTTTAATCATGGCATACTCTCCGGAAACCTGATACACTGCTACAGGAACATCAAAGGCATTTTTAACTTCACGAACAATATCTAAATACGATATTCCGGGTTTTACCATTACAATATCCGCTCCTTCATCAATGTCCATTCGGGTTTCACGAATGGCTTCGATGCGGTTATGGTAATCCATTTGATAGGTTTTTTTATCTTTTGGAACATTTTGCATGTCAACGGGAGCACTGTCGAGTGCCTCGCGAAACGGTCCGTAATGTGCGGAAGCATATTTGGCACTATACGCCATGATTCCGGTGTTTACATAACCTTCATCTTCCAAAGCTTCTCTGATTTCCAGAATTCGTCCATCCATCATGTCACTTGGAGCCACAATGTCCGCTCCTGCTTCTGCATGCGAACAACTCATTTCTGCCAAAATAGCTGAAGTTAAATCATTAACAATCGCTCCGTTTTCAATCACACCATCGTGACCGTAAACTGAATAAGGATCTAGAGCCACATCCGTCATCACAATCATTTCCGGAACTGCATTTTTAATTAATTTCACCGCTCGTTGCATCAACCCGTTTGGATTCAAAGCTTCTGTTCCTCTGTTGTCTTTTAAAGAATCCGGTACTTTTACAAATACCAAAACGGACTTCAGGTTTAGTTTTGCCAATTCTTTTACTTCCTTTTCCAATAAATCCAAACTCAATCGGAAATAATTTGGCATCGAAGGAATTTCTTCTTTGATTCCTTTTCCTTCCACCACAAAAAGTGGTACAATAAAATCGTTTGGTGAAAGAATGGTTTCGCGAACAAGTGAACGAATAGACTCATTGGTTCGTAATCGTCTGTTTCTTCTAAGTGGGTACATTTTATTTTTATTTAACGATTGTAGATTTAAGCATTTACAATCCGATTTTTTTATTTGCTTTGTCGTAATATTCTTTTACTTTTTTGGGCGGGTCAAAGCGATAACCAGCTGTAATTTTAAAGGTTGATATTTGATCATTTAAACGAATATCTGCTTCTGAATCTTGAGCAAAATCGATGTAATTCAGATTGACGAATGTAAAAAACGAGTCGGAATTATAGCCAATTTTTAAACTAACGCTTCCCTCATAAATAGGTGCAAAATCCCCATCAACACTATTAAATCCGCCACCTACGGACAATCCGCCTGAAATTAAAAAGTGATTGTTAATTACCCAATTATAAAAATACGATGGCGACAAAGAAACTAAATAAATATTGCTTTTACTTTCCGGATTTCCATCATTTAAATCGAAATTGGTATAATAAATCGAAAGATTAGGAATGAAGCTTCCGGCACTTTTTGTTTGCCATTCCTTTTGATTAGCAATCATTTTGAATGAAAATTTATCATTAAAAATATAGGATGTTGTCCCTACAATTTTTGTGGTTCTAAGTCTGGGGAAAGCTAGTTCTGTTTCTCCATCGGTTATATAAAAACCTGTTTGATTGATGAAAGAAAGAGATTGCATCCATTTTTTGTAATAAAATCGAGTCCCTAAACTAAATAATTTAGAACCATCGTTGTCTTTGTTTTCAGTCAAAAACTCCGGCGAATATCCGTAGGAAATGTCAATAAATTTATAACTTAAATTTAGTCCGATCTGTGCTCTTCGGTTCGGTTCTAAACCCAAATAATTTGCTTCTCCTTCAGTATTGAAATTGACTTGAAAACTATTTGATATGTCTTGATAATAGATACTTGAAATTACTTTTTCATCATAGGAGACAAAATGCGTATTTTGAAGTGAATCCTTTTGAGCAAATGAGCTCATGATTCCTCCAAAAAACAACACTATGACAAATTTTACAACCACTCTTTCGGATTTTCTAAAACAGCAATTAATTTTTCTTCTTCACTTCCATTTTCAGGATGATGGTCATACACCCATTGCACATGCGGGGGCAAACTCATCAAAATACTTTCAATTCTACCATTGGTTTTCAAACCGAATAAAGTGCCTTTGTCATGCACTAAATTGAATTCTACATAACGACCACGACGGATTTCTTGCCAAGTTCTATGTTGTTGAGTATAAGGCAAATGTACTCTTTTCTCTACAATTGGCACGTAGGCTTCTAAAAAACTATTCCCTATTTCGGTTACAAAATTAAACCAATCGTCCATGGAAACTGTTTCGGTTGCTTTGCAATAATCAAAGAACAAACCACCTATTCCTCGGGCTTCGTTTCGGTGAGCATTCCAAAAATAGTTATCACATTGTCTTTTATATTTTGGATAGTACTCCAAATTGTGTTTGTCACAAGCTGCCTTACAGGTTTGATGAAAATGGATTGCATCTTCTTCAAATAGATAATGAGGTGTCAAATCTTGTCCGCCGCCAAACCATTGATTGATGATTGCTCCGTTTTCATCATACATTTCAAAATACCGCCAATTGGCATGAACGGTTGGCACCATCGGACTTTTGGGATGAATAACCAAACTTAAACCACAGGCAAAAAAATCAGCTTCGCCCACATTGAATAATTTTTGCATGGAATCAGGTAATTTTCCATGAACGGCTGAAATATTCACACCCCCTTTTTCGAATACTTGACCGTTTTCGATGACGCGAGTTTGTCCACCACCACCTTCAGCTCGTTCCCAAACATCTTCACGGAATTTCGCAAAACCATCAACCGCTTCTAATTTAGAAGTGATTTGATTTTGGAGGGTTTGGATATATTTTAGAAATTTATCTTTCATTCTGTTTGTAATTAATAAGCATTGCAATGAAATCCAATCTATTGCATTGGAATAAACTCCAACACAAGCATTGTCGTCCGGCCCTATGGGACTTCCCAACCAAAGTCCCATAGGGACGACCGATGTTTTTTCCTTAGAATTCATTCTAAGGGGTTTGACTGACGTATTTTAAAATCAAATCAACTCTTCAAAATAATAATCTTCATCATAATCCACTTCAAATTCAGTCAGCAACTTGGTATATTCATCTTTGAAACTTTCCAGTTGATGATGTGCTTCTTGATTTGCAATATAATTATAAACATTTTCAATGGCAGATTTGTTATAACTAAAAGCTCCAAACCCTCGTTGCCATTCAAATCGGTCAAGCATAAAACCGTTTTCATTGACCCATTTTGATGATTTTGCTTTAACACTTTGCATAACATCTGAAATTGCCAACTTTGGTACTAATGAAAAAAAACAATGAACGTGGTCTTCTACACCATTCACAATAATTGTTTTGCAACCCGTTTCATTTATAAGGTTTCCTATTACTGCCATGAGCTCAGACCTCCAATCTTTTTCAATAACCACATTTCTATATTTTACTGCAAAAACCGTTTGAATGTATAATTGTGAATACGTGTTTGGCATAATTAAAAATTTTAGAAATCTTGATTGACATTTACATGTCTGGAAGAAGTAATTAACACTAATTCGATGAATAAATACAAAACAATCATTTACTGCTCACTTATCATGTGACTTTGAGACTGAACTCTGCCTACTGATTATACTTCTTCACTACTTCCAAAAATGCCTTTGCATGATCTACCGGAATATTTGGTAAAACAATGTATGAGTTGAATCTGTCTTTCATTATCTTAATAAAATTATAGTCACTAATAAAACAATTGGTATAAACACAAAATGTAAATCAGAATAAAATTTAACTTTATTTAAAATGTTAGCCAATACTATAAAAATAAGCGATCCAAGAAAAACAATACCTGTCATTATTATTATACCCACTATAAAAAAACTTGCTCCATCAGGATGTTGATTATCAAAAGAAGGAACTCTAAAAATGAATTGATATGCTATAAAAATTGACCACAGAACATTATGACTGCTGGTATTCTATTTACTTTATTTAAAATTCCAAATTTCATTACGCCTTATACTCCTTTACAGCCTCCACAAATGCCTTCGCATGATCAACGGGAATATTGGGTAAAATTCCGTGACCAAGGTTGACGATGTAATTGTCTTTTCCAAATTCATCAATCATCTCATGAACCATTTTTTTGATAGTTGGTATAGGAGACAATAATCGGGATGGATCAAAATTTCCTTGCAGAGTGATTTTTCCTCCCGATAAATAACGTGCATTTCTTGGCGAGCAAGTCCAATCAACACCTAAAGCAGATGCTTTTGATTTCGCCATGTCATTCAATGCAAACCAACATCCTTTTCCAAAAATAATTACTTTGGTATGTGGTGCTAACGCCTCAACAATTTGGTTGATGTATCTCCATGAAAACTCTTGATAATCAACCGGTGAAAGCATGCCTCCCCAAGAATCAAAAATCTGAATGGCATTACTTCCTGCTTTTACTTTTTCTTTCAAATACAGTATGGTTGTATCGGTGATTTTTTGCAATAAAATATGGGCTGCTACCGGATTTGAAAAACAAAATCCTTTGGCTGTATCAAAACTTTTAGAACCTTTCCCTTCCACGGCATAACAGAAGATGGTCCACGGTGAACCCGCAAAACCAATAAGTGGAACCTCATCATTCAGCATTTCTTTGGTTAATTTGATGGCATCAAAAACATAGCTTAAAGTTTCATTAACATCCGGAACATATACTTGGTCCACTTGCTCAATGGTACGAATAGGGTTGGGAATAATTGGCCCTAAATTGTCTTTTAATTCCACATGAATTCCCATGGCTCTTGGCACTACCAAAATGTCCGAAAACAGAATTGCCGCATCGGGTTTTACAATTCGAATGGGTTGAACCGTAATTTCAGCTGCTAATTCAGGGGTTTCGCAACGGGTAAAAAAATCGTATTTATCACGCAAAGCTCTAAATTCAGGTAAATATCTTCCGGCTTGACGCATCATCCAAACAGGTGGTCGTTCAACGGTTTCGTTGTTTAAGGCTCTTAAAAAAAGGTCGTTCTTAATCATCATCTTTTGCTTTACGCTCCAAGCACTTTGCTGTAAGCTATTTTATTAATTAGTATTCTTTTGATTGAAATAGTTGATACACTGAATGATTGTATTCTCAACTGTTGGTTGATTAGCAATCACTACATTTTTGGTTGTTTTTTCCAATTCTTTTGCTGTTGTAGTTCCTATGCAAAAACAAACTTGATTTGTAATGGTGTTTTCTTTTAAATAACTTTTCACTCCTGACGGACTGAAAAACAAAATCCCATCTACTTTACTTTCAATTTTTACCGGAGTTAAGTCTGTTCTATACACTTGTTTTTCTTCAAAAATTATGTTTGCTTGTTGAAGAGCAACGGGTAATGTATCTTGTCTTAAATTCCCTGAAAAAAATGTATAGGTATTTGAACTATACTTGTCAATTAAAAAGGAGGCCAATTCCTCCGCATAATCAAATGATTCAACTACATCAAAACCGTTCTGTTCCAAAATTGTCTTTGTTTTTTTCCCCACACAAAAGCATTTTTTTTCTTTTAATTTTTTCCAATTTTCATTGGTTAAAATATTATTAAGGGCATTTTGACTAGTGAAAATCAAATAATCATATTTTGATTCTATTTTATTCTTATGAAAATCGATCTTAATAAAATCTGCTTCTAATAAACAAAAGTTTGCATTTAATAAGAACTGCTTTTGGTTAAGCAGAAGTTTTTTGGTAGATAGTATTCTGATTTTGTTTTTCACTTTTATTCCTGACCGTCACAATAAATTGAAATATTCTTGTTTTCACCAAAAACAACTAATATATCGTCTTCAAAAATTACTGTTTCCGGAGTTGGTAATCCAATTGTTTCTTTAACAATTGATTTTTTTCCGATTAAATTCGTTTTTTCTTTTTTTCGAATAATGGTTACTACATTCAAGTGATATTTATCAATTGAATTAAGTTCGTGTAAAGTCTTTCCGTGAAATTCAGGTTTCGATTTAACTTCGGAAATGGTATAATTATTATCTAATTGATAATTTTCTAAAGTAGTTTTAAAATTAATTTGTTTAGTTAATCGATCGGCACTTTCTTGCTCCGGATGGATAATACTGTAAATCCCCATCGCTTCTAAAACCGTATCGTGAATAGGTGATAATGCTCTACTGATAATTTTTACGTTCGATAATTTCTTGATGATGGCTGTTGTAATAATTGCTGCACCTTCATTTTCTCCAATTCCTACTACTACTTTATCAGCATCTTTAAGTGGTAAAGATTCGTAAGCCAACTCATTTGTAGAATCCATACAAACAGCGTGGGAAATCTTATCTTTAATCAGATTAACTTTATCCATTTGTTTGTCAACTCCAATTACTTCATTGCCGGTTTCTGTTAAGCTTAAAGCTAACGACATTCCGAAGTTTCCAAGTCCAAAAATGATTATTTTCATTTACTTAGGTATTAGTTAATTAATATATTTTCTTTCGGATATTCATAAAACTGATGATTTATTTGACGTAATAAACCAATCATTAAATTGAGCATTCCGATTCTGCCAATAAACATCGTGACTATAATAATATATTTACTTGGCTCAGTCATTGTTGGTGTAAAGTTCAAACTTAGTCCAACCGTGCTGTAAGCCGAGAAACATTCAAAAACAACGGTAAGTAAATCCGTTCCTTTTGGTTCAAAAATCAACAAAGCTAAAATAGCAAATCCTATTATTATCAATGAGATACATAAAATAGCAAACGCTCGTGAAGTAGATTCGCTGGAAATTCTTCTTCCAAATAATTGAATCCTTGATTTCCCTCTGGCAATGGCAAAAATATTTAACGTTGCTAAGGCAAAAGTACTCGTTTTTATACCACCCCCAGTTGATGCTGGCGAAGCACCAATCCACATTAAAAAAATAATAAATAATAAAGAAGGAACTGTATATTGTGTAAAATCCATGGTGTTGAAACCTGCCGTTCTGGGCGTTACAGAATTAAATGCTGTTGCCGTAATTTTTCCGAAAAAAGTATCATGTAAATTAAGCATATTATTCATTTCAGAAAACCAAAGGAATATGAAACCTCCAACTAATAAAGCTCCTGTTGTATAAAGTACAATTTTTGAATTGAGCGTCATAATACTGATTTGCTTATGAATTCTTTTTCGATCAAAAAACTCAACTACATGTATTTTTAAATATTGATAAAAATTAAAAATGATATTGTATCCTAAACCACCAAAAACTACTAAAAAAATAACGATCCATTGCATATAGTAATTAAAACGGATATAATTTTCACTTAAACCGTTTGTCAACGTTGAAAAACCAGCGTTACAAAAAGCTGAAATAGAGTGAAAAACAGAAAAAAACAACTTATTTTCAATTTCCGGATTCTCAACAATAGATGAATAAATAAATGCAGCTCCGATTAATTCCACACTTAGGGTAAAAATAACAACATTTAATGCTGCTTTTAAAACGTCTTTCAAGGTGTCTTGAGAAATAAAATCACGAACGTTTAGCCCTTCTTTAAAGGAAGAACTACCTCGAAAAAAGAAAGCAAAAAAGGAAGTAAAAGTTAAAATTCCTAATCCTCCTATTTGTATTAAAGTAATAATTATAGATTGTCCAACTATAGTAAAATCTGTGGATGTATCCATCACAATTAACCCAGTAACACAAACAGCACTGGTTGCGGTAAAAAGAGCATCTGTAAAAGTTATTCCTTCTGTTGTTGCTCTTGGAAGCATTAATAAAAAAGAGCCAATCATAATTATGGCAAAAAAACTACCTACAAAAACAATGGCCGGATTATAATATACTTCATAAATAAAGCGAACCAAAATCATTAATCTAATAATGAAATAAAATAGAAGTCCTGCTTCCAAAATAGGTCTAATGAGTTGTAAAACATCTAAATAATGTAAGTCAATATTAGCTAAGGAAACAATAATTGATACAAACAACAAAATACCAATAATGAGTGAGTTTGCAAGAGCCACTTTTTTATGCCCTTTTTTCTTTAAATAATAAAATTTAAAGATGTTGAATGCTAACAACGAAACTGTAATCATGACTAATCCAACCAGTTTTGGTGTATTGTATACCTTATTTACACTATAACCAAAGTCAAAAATAATGTAAGTCAATACAATTAAATCAAAAAACCGGTAGATAATTTTAAGTATTGAATCTTTATGCATAATACGTCGATTAGTGTTTCTTATCTAATGCTTTTTTAATTGATTGCATGAGTTCTGAACCACCGTTTTTTAAAATTTCTGTAGCACAAAGTTCTCCAAAATTTTGATATAAATCTATATTTATTTGTTTTTCTATAGCTAGCTTCTTTGAACCGTCTAATGAAAATAGAATTCCTTTTAATAATAGGTTATCATTTTCGATAATTGCAAGAGTTCCAATTGGGGCAGTACAACCGCCTTCCAACGTTTTCAAAAACTGTCTTTCAACATGAGTACAAATTTCCGTTTCGTGATGATTTAATTGAGCTAAAGCCTCTTTTGAATAATCATCCTGTTCCATAGCAACAACAACCATTGCTCCTTGAGCCGGAGCGGGAATCATCCAATCGAGATTAATAAAAGATTCCGGTTTCAAATTGATTCGTTCCAATCCTGCTGCTGCAAAAATGGCTCCGTTCCATGGATTCTCTTTTAACTTTTGCAATCTTGTATTTACATTTCCGCGTAAATCTTCTACTTGGTGTGAAGGAAATTTGTTGAGCCATTGTGCTTTTCTGCGTAAACTTCCTGTTGCGATGGTTATCGGGATAGTTCCTGTATTTTCTAAAAAAGACAAATCTCCTTTGTGTACCAAAATATCTAAAGTAGAAGCTCGTTCCAAAACTGCAGCCTGAACAATTCCTTTGGGCAAAGCCGTTGGCACGTCTTTCATGGAATGAACAGCAATATCAACTTCACCTTTTAACATAGCAATATCTAATGTTTTAGTGAAAATCCCCGTAATTCCAAGTTCGTATAAAGGTTTGTCTAGAATTATATCTCCGGTTGATTTTACAGCAACAATTTCTGTTTGATAACCTAAATCATGAAGTTTTTGTTTAACCGTGTGAGCTTGCCAAAGTGCTAACTCACTGTCACGGGTTCCTATCTTAATAATTTTACTCATTATATGGTATGGTCTCAATTTGAAAAACACGTTCTATCCATTCGATGCTTTCATCAACTGTGGTGCTATCGTCTTTCAAATGATTCGCAAAATGCGTGGTTATTTTTTGAATAATTCGGTTACTGATTATTTCAGCTTGTTTCTCATCAAAATTAGTAATTTTTTTTCGTTGAAAACTCAATTCGTTATTTTTAATAGTATTAAGTTTTTCTTTTAAAGCATGAATGGTAGGGGCAAATTTTCGAGATTTCATCCAAGAAACAAATTCTTCTCTGATTTCAGTTATAATTGTTTCAGCAAAAGGTATTTGTTCTTTTCTTTTTTCAATGGTTTCATCGGTCAATTGCGACAAATGATCCATGTGAACCAACGAAACACCTTCCAATTGTTTCACGTTTTCATCAACATTTTTGGGAATAGACAAATCTAAAATTAACAATGGCTTTTTGAGGTTCAACAAAGATTTATCTATCGTAGGATTTTGGGCTCCTGTAGCCACCACTAAAACATCTGCCCGTTGAATTTCAACTTGTAAATCGACATAATCTTTTACAATTAAATTAAACTTTCCGGCAATTTTTTCAGCTTTATTTTTAGTACGATTGATTAAAGTAATGTTTTCATTTTTGGTATGCTTTACCAAATTTTCACAGGTGTTTCGGCCTATTTTTCCGGTTCCGAAAAGCAAAATGTTTTTATTTTGAAGATCAGAAACGGTATTAAAAATATAATGAACCGAAGCAAAAGCTACCGAAGTGGCTCCGCTACATAATTCAGTTTCATTTTTTACTCGTTTGCTTGCCTGTATAACTGCATTCACCAATCTTTCTAGGAAAGAATTTACCAATCCTATTTTTTTACTTTCAACAAATCCATTTCTGATTTGGCTGATAATTTCAAAATCCCCTAATATTTGACTGTCTAAACCTGTTCCTACACGAAATAAAAAATTAATGGCTTCTTGATTTTTGTATACATAGGCAACTTGTTGAAATTCTTCAACGGTTCCTAAACTATTATCGCAAAGTAATTTGATTAATTGAAAAGGGTGTTCTGCAAAACCATATATCTCTGTACGGTTACAAGTGGAAATTACAACGATGCTGTCAATCCCTTCTGCTTTGGCTTGAAGTAAAACTCTTGTTTTGGCCTGATCGTCTAAACTGAATTTGCCTCGAACCTCAGCATCTGCCTTCTTGTAACTCAATCCAACCGAATAAAAGGTTTGGTGTTTCGACAATTTTAAATGATCCATAATTATACACTTTCCTGAAAAGTTGAACAAAATTATAGCTATTCTTTTCAAAAAAATAACGCTCAAAGTTCTTTTTGTATCGTTTAAAGAATTATTTTTGCTTTAGTTTATAATGATTCTAATATATTAGTGTTCATTGACCTTTAAACTACAATTATATAGAATGATTCTAAATAAAAAGCTAACATACTTTACTTTTTACTATAAAAAATGTCGCTATGGGTTCTCACGAAGAAATAAAAATTGAAAACGACTTCTATTTGATTCGTTTTCAGAATGATACCAATGATACGCAACTTTTTCAACGTCCGGTTCATGCCGATTTGATTCAATTTCACTATGGCTTAAAAGGAAAAGCAAAATTTGTTTTCAATCAAGGTACTTATGCGTTGGATTTAATTGAAGAGAAATCACTTTTACTGTACAATCCGCAAAAAGAACTTCCGGTACATTTAGAAATAGGTCCAAATTCGTGGATGATTTCCGTTTTAATTTCTATAAAGAAATTACATACGCTGTTTTCAAATGAAGCAGAACACATTCCTTTTTTAAGTGCCGAAAACAAAGAAAAAAAATATTACACGGAGGAAGATATTACACCGTCAATGGCCATCGTATTGAATCAGTTGTTTCATTACAATCTCAATAGTTCTATCAAAAATCTCTATTACAAAGGTAAAGGCTATGAGTTGTTAAGTTTGTACTTTAACCGCAGTGAAGATCCAAATACCGATCATTGTCCGTTTTTAATTGATGAGGAAAATGTCGCCAAAATTAAAAAAGCGAAAGAAATTGTCATCAACAATATGGCTGAACCTCCCGGACTGCAAGAACTCGCAGACATGATTGGTTTAACTTTAAAAAAGTTGAAAACCGGTTTCAAGCAAGTGTATGGCGACAGCGTGTATAGTTTTTTATTCGATTACAAATTGGAATATGCCCGAAAATTATTAGATAGTGGCACTTATAATGTGAATGAAGTAGGTGTTTTAATAGGTTACAGTACCTCCTCACATTTTATCTCCGCGTTTAAAAAGAAATTTGGAACAACACCAAAGAAATATTTAATGTCATTATCAAATTAAATTGCTACAATAAAAAAATGAAAAAAGGAGTATTATTAGTCAACTTAGGTTCACCTGAAAGTCCAACCCCAAAAGATGTCAAACCGTATTTAGACGAATTTTTAATGGATAAATACGTTATAGATGTGCCGTTTTTATTACGTGCATTGCTAGTTCGCGGCATTATTTTGCAAACCCGACCAAAAAAATCGGCTGCCGCTTATGCTAAAATTTGGTGGGAGGAAGGTTCGCCACTCATTGTTTTATCCAAAAGAATGCACAAAAAAGTGCAAGCCAATACGAGTATTCCGGTAAGTTTAGCCATGCGTTATGGCAAACCAAGCCTCGAATCGGGTTTGCAAGAATTAAATGATCAAGGAGTGACTGAGGTAATGCTTTTTCCTTTATATCCACAACATGCCATGGCTTCAACGGTTACGATACTAGTTTTAGCTGAGGAAATTCGGAAGAAGAAATACCCAAACATGAATTTTACCATTCTTCCAGCATTTTATAACCAGAAAGATTATATCAGAGATTTATCTAATTCGATCAAAAAACATTTGGAAGGATTTGAGTATGATCACTTGTTATTTTCCTATCATGGTATTCCCGAGAGACACATTCGTAAAACAGATATTACCAAAAGTCACTGTAAAATTGATGGTTCGTGTTGCAACACACCATCACCGGCACACGAATTTTGCTATCGTCATCAATGTTATGAAACTACTAAACAGGTAGTTGAATTTTTAGGAATTCCGGAAGGAAAATATAGTCAAACGTTTCAATCGCGTTTAGCCGGTGACAAATGGCTAACCCCTTATACTGATGTTGAAATAAATAAAATGCCTGAAAAAGGGATTAAAAAATTAGCTGTTGTCACGCCAGCTTTTGTATCCGATTGTTTGGAAACTTTGGAAGAAATTGCCATGGAAGCAAATCATGAATTTAAAGAGCATGGAGGCGAAGAATTTAAAGCAATTCCATGTTTAAATGACGACGACGATTGGTGTAAAACCCTTAGTCGATGGATTGACCAATGGGCATTTGCCGATATTCAAACTACCATATAAATGGCTCTTTCTTCAGGTGCATTAGGTTCGGAAGACATCAAACAATTGTTAATCAATCAAGCTGTTCCGGCTTCTATTGGAATTCTTTTCATGTCTATCAATATATTGGTGGACACCATTTTTGTGGGTCAATGGATCGGTTCTTTAGCTATTGCAGCTGTTACAGTTGTTTTACCCATTACTTTTTTAATTTCATCGTTAGGAATGGCAATTGGTATCGGCGGAAGTTCCATCATATCCAGAGCCTTAGGAGCCCGAGACAAAGAAAAAGCAATGCAAACTTTTGGCAATCAAATCATGATGACCTTGAGTTTGGCTTTGCTGTTTGTCATTATAGGGTTTGTTTATTGCGATGAAATTCTATTACTTTTTGGTGCCAATGGCGAAATTATGCAACCGGCAAAAGAATTTTTTATACCGGTTTTAGTGGGTGTTCCTTTTTTGGCTTTAAGTATGATGGGAAATAATGTCATACGTGCCGAAGGAAAAGCAAAATTTGCGATGATGGCCATGATTATTCCCGCTTTTGGAAATATTTTTCTGGATATTATTTTCATCAAATTTTTAAACATGGGTATGTTTGGTGCGGCATTGGCCACAACCCTTTCGTATTTTATGTGCTTTCTTTTTATTCTTTGGTTTTTTATCAAAAAAAGTGAGTTAAAACCCGAATTGCATCATTTTACATTTGTTTCATCGATTGTTAAAGAAATCTCCTCCCTTGGTTTGGTTACTTTTTCCAGACAAGGCGTGGTAAGCATTTTGGCAATTATAATTAATCATACCCTATTTACTTATGGGGGCGAACATTCGGTGGTGATTTATGGAATTATCAGTAGGATGCTAATGTTTGCTCTCTTTCCAATTTTGGGAATCACCCATGGTTTTCTGCCAATTGCCGGATACAATTATGGTGCAGAAAATTACAATCGTGTTAAAGAAACAATTTCCATTTCAATAAAATATGCTGCGTTTCTAGCCACAATAATTTTCCTTATCATTTTAATCTTCGCTAAACAAATTGTTGCCGTTTTTACAAAAGATTTAGATATAATTGCCGAAACACCCAATGCAATGCGATGGGTTTTTGCGGCTACACCCATTATTGCTTTGCAATTGATTGGAGCGGCTTACTTTCAAGCGGCAGGCAAGGCAATTCCTGCTTTATTGCTGACCTTAAGTAAACAAGGGTTTTTTCTGATTCCATTGGTGCTGTTATTGCCAAATTATTTTGGTATTTTTGGTGTATGGGTTGCTTTTCCAATTGCCGACATTTTATCTACAATAGTAACGGCCTACTTTTTGAGAAGAGAAATGACAACAAAATTGATTGAAAAAAACGATGGAATACTATAACTACATAAAATCATTGCACCTCATTTTTGTCATCACTTGGTTTGCGGGATTGTTTTACATCGTACGCTTATTCGTTTATCACGCAGAAGCAAAAGACAAATTGGAACCAGAACAGTCTATTTTGGTCAAACAATACCAGCTCATGCAGTATCGATTGTGGTATATTATCACTTGGCCAAGTGCCGTTTTAGCAAGCATTTTTGCTTTTTGGCTGTTATGGATTATGCCGCAATGGTTGCAACAAGAGTGGATGATTGTCAAATTAGGATTTGTAGTTTTACTGTATTTGTACCATTGGAAATGTCACCTCATTTTTAATCAACTTCAAAAAGATGAAGTAAAAAACAGCTCCAACTTTTTCAGAGTGTGGAACGAAGGAGCCACAATAATTTTATTTGCGGTTGTATTTTTGGTTATTTTAAAAAGTGCCATTAATTGGATCTACGGAGTTATAGGAATTTTTGTTTTTTCCGTTTTTATTATGCTTGGGTTTAAATTTTATAAAAAAATTCGGGAAAGAAACACGTGATACTGTCAAAAAAAATAAGCAAACTCTCATTTCGGGTTAGAATTTTCTTTTCGATGATTCTATTAACCGTTATTTCTTCTATTTTGATAGCTTCTGTTTCCATATATCAATTTCGAAATGAAGCAAAAGATTATCATCGGGAACGACTAGAAAGAAAAGAAAATGCCATTAAAGAACACATTAATTATATCTTAAACACCACAACTTATCCATTAACTACCGAAAATATTCCTTTGATTTTTTCTGAAAGAGATAAAATTCATGAACTTTCTGATATCCACGGGATGGAAATAAATTTCTTTAATCTGGAAGGAAAGTTATTAAAATCTTCTAAATCTTCCTTTGCTGTAGATGAAGAACCAAAATCCATCGATATTTATATTGTAAGGCTTGTACAATCGAGTATGGACAAACGATATGTAGAAGTCAAAGAAATTGATGGTGTAAAAAACCTTTCCTCCTTCAGTGAAATAAAAGACACACAGTTTAAACCCTTAGCAATCTTAAACTTACCCTATATTGAGGATGATGGATATTATGAGCGGGAATTAAAAAAATTCATGTTACGCTTTGGACAAGTATATTCCTTCATGCTAATTCTTTCGGGATTATTAGCTTATTTTTTGTCGAGTTTTATTACTAAGTCACTAAAAACTATTTCTGACAAACTTATCAAAACACAACTTACAAAAAATAATGAAAAAATTGAACTAGAAGCCAGCAGCCAAGAAATTGAATTATTGATTGAGGCCTACAATAGTATGGTAGATAAATTAGAAGAAAGTGCTGTAAAATTAGCACAAAGCGAACGCGAACAAGCCTGGCGAGAAATGGCAAAACAAGTGGCTCATGAAATTAAAAACCCTTTGACCCCCATGCGATTAACTGTGCAAAGTTTTCAGCGAAAGTTTGATGTAAATGATTCAAATATTACTCAAAAGTTAGATGACTACAGCAAAACATTATTGCAACAAATTGACACAATGAACTCCGTAGCCAGTGCTTTTTCAAATTTTGCCTCTATGCCGGCACAGCAAAATGAACAGATTAATTTGATTAATGTTGTTCGATTGGCTCTTGAAATTTTTAATGAGAATTACATTCGCTTTGAAACTAATGAGAATGAAATTTTCACTAATATGGACAGAACTCAACTCATTCGGGTTATTACCAATTTAGTTAAAAATGCCACCCAGTCCATTCAAGATAATACTATTAATCCGAGCATTATTGTAACGGTTTACAAAGAAAATTCAAATGCTATAATCACGGTAAAAGACAACGGTATTGGAATTTCTGAAGAAAATAAACCTTATGTTTTTGAGCCAAAATTTACCACTAAAACCAGTGGAATGGGACTTGGTCTAGGAATTATCAAAAAAATTATAGAGAATTATAATGGAACCATTGCTTTTGAATCCCAACCAAATGTGGGAACAAAATTTATTGTTTCTTTTCCAATTATTACCAACGTAAAAACGATTTAAATCATGAATTTTGAAAACCTATTAATAGAAAAAGACAATGGAATTACAGTAATTACCATTAACCGGCCAACCAAATTAAATGCTTTAAACAAAGTTACAATAGACGAACTTCATCAAGCTTTTGATGCTGAAAATAAAGACCATTCAACCAAAGTGATTATCATCACCGGAAGTGGAGAAAAAGCCTTTGTAGCGGGAGCCGATATTTCTGAATTTGCAAATTTTTCTGTAGAGGATGGGAGAAAATTAGCCGCAAAAGGACAAGAATTATTGTTTGATTTTGTGGAAAACTTATCTACTCCGGTTATTGCTGCCGTAAATGGATTTGCTTTAGGTGGAGGTTTAGAATTAGCGATGTCTGCTCACTTTAGAGTGGCTTCCGATAATGCTAAAATGGGTTTGCCGGAAGTAACTTTAGGCGTCATTCCCGGTTATGGCGGTACGCAACGATTACCACAATTAGTCGGAAAAGGCAGAGCTATGGAAATGATTATGAGTGCTGCAATGATTGATGCCGAAACGGCTAAAAATCATGGCTTGGTCAATCATGTTGTCTCGCAAGCTGAGTTATTAGAATTTACTAAAGGAATTGCTTCAAAAATCTCTAAAAATTCTCCTATTGCAATTTCTAATGCCATTGAAGCGGTAAATGCCAATTTTAAAGATGGTATTAACGGTTACGAAGTAGAAATTAAAAACTTTGGAAAATCGTTTGGAACCGAAGATTTTAAAGAAGGAACGACAGCGTTTTTGGAGAAAAGAAAAGCGGAGTTTAAAGGGGAATAACATGATAAAATCTTATTTATATTCAACAATTTTACTTTTATTTTTTGGAAATATTCTTGCACAAGGAACTCAAGTTAAAACAGTGAAGAGCGAACTTTTTAAAGATGATTACAAGCAAACAACTTTAGTTTTAGGAGAGAAAACAAATGATAATCAAATTTTATTGGTTCGGTCGTATAAGGCAAATTCTTTAACTCTTACAAACGGATATTTAATCGAAAAACATGATTTAAATTTAAAGCTTATAAAAGATTTTGAATATAAAATTGACTATCCTAATACACACAAATATAAAACAGTTTTAGGGGTTTTTTACACAAATAAAAATGTAAATATTGTAGAAATATTTTTCGATTTAAAAGAAAAAGCACATATATGTCAAGTTAACATTATCAATGAAAATTTTAATATTTCCACCAAAGAACTTTTTAGAATTTCTAAAGATGAAATGAAAAAATATGGAAATTTTAATTTACAAGATCTTTTTTTTGAAACAAATAGCAAGGCTTGGACAAATGATAATTTGAACAATTTTAACATTGAAACGGATAAAAAATATAATTTATCATTTTTTAATTCTAACGAATCCTTGAGAGATAAAAGAAGTAACATTGTTATGATTAAAAACGAAAATAAAACCTCATTTTCAATCATCTTAGATTACAAGAACCAAGATCAAAAAGGTTATATGGTTTATCTTTTCGATAAAAATTTCAATTTAGTTTTTGATAAACATATTGAATTAAAAATTAGAGAAAAGGATTATGTTATTCAGAATGCAACTATCTCTAATAATGAACAAAAGGTTTATATCTTAGCAAAGAATTACAACATTCAAAACAAAAGTGAAGTAGGTAGAAAAAAATATGATTTTGAAATGTCAGAAATTAGCGACCAGTTAATAAAAACTGAAAGTGTTGAAATTGAAAATAAATTCATAAAATCACTAAAATTAAATTTTTACAAAAATAACATCTACTGCCTTGGGTTTTATTCTGAAAAAGACCCATATAATAATGAAGGTATTTGTTTTTATAAATTTAATTCTGAAAATTTAGTAGCAGAAAAAATTACTTATACTCCATTCACGGATCAATTTAAATGTGACAAACACGGAAAAAAACCTAACAAAGAAATTAAGCATTTAAAAATTAAAAACGTTCATTTTGAAAATGATGATATTTTTTTTAATGCAGAAGAAGAATATGAAACTTCAACACAACACTCTAACAATATTGGAGGATTAACAACATCTTCAGTCAGTTTAACAAGTATTAATTTTGATGATATTGCAGTAATTAGAATGAATATTAATGGGCAACTTTTATGGTCAAGAAACATTAATAAATCTCAAAATTACACTTATTCAGACGAAGCTTACTTGTCGATTTTTTCAACTGTTAAAGAGGGAAACAATTATTTTTTCATAAATGCTTCAAATAAAGAAAAACAATTAAAAGATAATAGAATTGAATTTAATGACTCCAATCCAAATAAAGCGAATTTGTATTTATTAAAAGTTAATTATCTTGGTGAATTTAGCTATCAACTTGTTTTAGATGAAGATGATAACAAAGTGCCTTTTGTTGTTTCTAAAGGAATTTCTATTGATAAATCTTTTTATTTTTTAGGCAAAAAAGGAAAAGAAAAACAACTTTTGAAAATTGATTTAAATTAAAATTCTGACTTTAAAATATCATTTTTATTATGGTTTTTTGATATTCAATTATCATTTTATTATACTTTTTTGATATTCAATTATCATTTTATTATATATTTGCATCATAAAACAGAATGTTATGATCCAGCGAACGCAGCAATCAGCAATAGATTCCTATCTTTTTAAAGGAAAAGCGATAGTGGTTTTTGGTGCAAGACAAGTAGGAAAAACGTCTTTAATTAAAAATACCATTCAAAATAAATCATCATTATGGTTAAATGGCGATGAACCCGACACCCAATTATTATTGGAAAACATCACCACCAACCGATTAAAAATGTTAATTGGCACTAACACTATTTTGGTTATAGACGAAGCCCAAATGATTCATAACATTGGTTTATTGATTAAACGAATGGTAGATAACTTCCCTGAAATACAAGTAATCGCTTCCGGAAGCAGTGCCTTTGAATTGGCTGATAAAACCAAGGAAAGTATGGTAGGCAGAAAAGAAGAAATTCAACTTTTCCCTTTATGTTATAAGGAACTAGTGCAACACACCAATTTTATAGAAGAAACACGGCTAGTACCTCACCGATTGGTTTTTGGATATTATCCCGAAGTAGTGAATAATCCCGGAAAAGAAGAAAAAATTCTAAACGATTTGGTTGATGCCTTTTTATACAAGGATATTTTAAATTTGGAAGGAATTAAAAAATCAAGCACATTGCAACGACTGGTTCAAATGCTCGCCTTTCGAATTGGTAGTGAAATTAACTTTTCTTCCCTTGGAAACGACTTGGGGATAAACCGTTTAACCGTTGAAAAATACATTGATATTTTAGAAAAAAACTTCATCGTTTTTAGTTTAAATGCCTTTAGTAAAAATCAGGACAACGAAATTAAAAAAAGTCGGAAAGTCTATTTTTGGGATAATGGTTTACGCAACAGAATTATAAAAAACTTCAGTCTGATTGAACTTAGGGATGATTATGGTCCGTTGTGGGAAAACTTTATTGTCAGCGAACGTAAAAAGAAACTAAACTATGAATCATCATTCAAAGAAACTTTTTTTTGGCGAAATACGCAACAAGCTGAGATTGATTTTTTAGAAGTTAAAAACGATGCAATTGATGCGTATGAAATAAAATATAATCCAAATGTAAAAGTAAAATTTACCAAATCGTTTACTGAAAAATACCATCCCAAATCAACTCAAGTAATTCACAAAGAAAACTTTTGGGAGTTTTTATTGTAAGCAGTTTTACCGGCCAAGGCGGGAGATTTATATTTCGACTTCGACATCTTGCAAAATGACAAAACTGTCACTGAAAACTTCAAACTACTTCTCCCCTTCCCATTCTGCATAAAATTGGCTCAAAAACAACTCCATAAAACGGTGACGTTCTAGAGCCAATTTTTTACCGGTTTCGGTATTCATTTTGTCTTTTAACAGCAATAATTTTTCGTAAAAATGATTCAAAGTTGGAGCCTCACTTTTTTTGTATTCTTCCTTGCTCATATTTAATTTTGGAGCAATAGTTGGATTATATATCGCCCTATTCTTAAATCCTCCATAATTAAAAGTTCTAGCAATTCCGATGGCTCCCAAAGCATCCAATCGATCGGCATCTTGCACAATTTCTAATTCTTTGGATGAAAAAGTTTTTTCAAAATTTCCGCCTTTGAACGAAATATTCTTGATGATTTGAATGACATGTTCAATAATTTCTTCAGTCACATTTTCACTTTCTAAAAACTTTTGAGCTGTTTTTGGCCCAATTTCTTCATCGCCTTGATGGAATTTGGAATCGGCTATGTCGTGCAACAATGCTCCTAACTTAACAACTGTTAAGTCGCACGTTTCATCTACTGCAATCTGCATTGCATTTTTATAAACACGTTCAATATGAAACCAATCATGGCATCCTTCAGCATTTTGAAGTTTATCTTTTACAAATAAAATCGTCTTGTCAATTATTGACATAAAGTTGGTTTATTTTACTAAAGCCGGTTGTACCCACTTAAAAATGTGACTTTCTTGTGGCACGACTAATCGTTCAGAAACTCTAGCCATTCGAGCAGGTAATTTCATTAAAAAATCTCTGGCCTTTTCCGCTTCATCAGTAAGTCCGTTGATTTTGTCGATCTCCCATTTTTCGATGAGTTTTTGCAATATATCAACGTAATCGGCAGCGGTATAAACGCCAAGTCGTTGAGCAGAATCGGAGAAATTTTCGAAAGCAGAACTGATTTTCTGACCCGATTCACGAAGAAAATGAGCCGGCATGACTATTTTTTGCTTCATCATGTATTGAAAGGCCAACATCATCTCACTTGGATCTACTTTGAATATTTGATTAATAAATTCACTGTAGGCATGATGATGACGCATTTCATCACCTGCAATGAGTTTGCACATTTTAGATAACTTATTATCGCCATACTTTTTGGCCACTTGTGCAACTCGGTTATGCGAAATATATGTTGCCAATTCCTGAAAACTAGTGTACACAAAATTCTTGTATGGATCTCTACCAGTACCTATATCAAATCCATCATTAATTAAGTGTTGGGTAGTCATTTCAATTTCACGCATATTCACTCTTCCGGATAAATACAAATATTTATTCAACACATCACCATGTCTATTTTCTTCACCAGTCCAATTTTTAACCCAGCGAGACCAACCGTTTCTTCCTTCATTATCAACCCCTTCAACTTCTATTAACCAAGATTCATAGGTTGGCAATGCTTCTTCTGTAATAGTATCACCAACTAAAACAACCCAAAAGTCATATGGTAAATCTTTAGCAATTTCACGTAATTCTTTAACCTCTTCAAAAAAAGTTTCTTTTTCAGAATCGGGTAATAAATCGGTAGGTTGCCATATTTTTTCAACAGGAATAAGGTAATCATTCACAAAATTGTCAATGTTCTTTTCCAAAAGTTGCATCACTTCTAATCTAATGTTTTTTATAGACATATTTTAAATTTTAATTCCGTTTACAACGGCATTTTCTGTTCGTAGCAATATTTCTTCAAATGGAATTCCTTTTATCGGGAAGGGATCATGAATAGTGTGTGTGATTTTATTTCCTAATCCCAATGGAAATTGACCAAATCGAACCATTTTCCATGAATTATTAATTGAAATTGGCACAATATAAGCCGAGGGTGCATATTTGCATAATATCTTTAATCCGTTTTCTGAAAACTTTTTGGGCACACCTGTTTTACTTCTTGTCCCTTCGGGAAAAATGACTGTAGAACGATTGTGCTTCTCAATGTATTCTCCCATTTTCTTCATAAGTGGAAGAGCTTGCTTCGGATCTTTTCTGTCAATTAAAACAGACCCTCCGTATTTCAAATTAAATGAAACACTGGGAATTCCTTTTCCTAATTCTTTTTTACTGACAAATTTAGGGTGCCATTTTCGCATAAACCAAATAATTGGCAAAATATCATACAAACTTTGGTGGTTAGCAACAATAATCAAAGGCACTCCATTTGGAAGTTTTTCACGATTTTGAAAATCATAAGTAGTCCCTAACAAATGAGTGTTTCGAACTAAAAAAAAATTTAAAACAGAAACACTTCGCTTATGGGCTTCATAACCAAAAAAATAATAACATATCCTTTGAATGGGGTCAAAAACTGACAATATCAACACAAACGTGATATAATAAAGTAATGAAATTGGATAGGAAATAAGTTTATGCATAACAATATGTGATGATTGCAAAAGTACGGAATCGAATTTACATAGGTTATTCCCTTTTGTGGAAAAATAATTTATTTATACATTAAAAAAAAAAGTATTTTTACAAAAACAATTGTATTTAAATTTAAAGCCAAATATTATGAGTTCAGAGAAAGAAGCCAAATTAAAAGCCCTGCAATTAACGTTAGACAAATTAGACAAAACTTACGGCAAAGGCACCGTAATGAAAATGGGAGACAAAGCTGTTGAAGAAGTAGAAACTATTTCTTCCGGTTCGTTAGGTCTCGATTTAGCCTTAGGTGTGAATGGTTATCCGAAAGGAAGAATTATTGAAATATATGGCCCAGAATCTTCCGGTAAGACAACGTTGACACTTCACGCGATTGCTGAAGCTCAAAAAGCGGGAGGAATTGCTGCCTTTATTGATGCTGAACACGCATTTGATAGAAATTATGCTCAAAAATTAGGTGTTGACATCGAAAATTTAATCATATCTCAACCGGATAACGGAGAACAAGCTTTAGAAATAGCCGAAAACCTAATTCGTTCAGGAGCTATTGATATTGTAGTGATTGACTCGGTTGCCGCTTTAACTCCAAAAAGCGAAATTGAAGGTGAAATGGGTGATTCTAAGATGGGATTACATGCTCGCTTAATGTCACAAGCGTTGAGAAAATTAACAGCAACTATTAGCAAAACACATTGCACTGTGTTTTTTATTAACCAATTACGTGAAAAAATTGGCGTGATGTTCGGAAATCCTGAAACTACAACCGGTGGTAATGCATTAAAATTTTATGCTTCCATTCGTTTAGACATTAGAAGATCTTCTCAAATAAAAGATGGTGAAAATGTTGTTGGTAACAGAACAAAAGTGAAAGTGGTTAAGAACAAAGTAGCTCCACCTTTCAGAACTGCTGAATTTGACATAATGTATGGAGAGGGAATTTCTAAAACAGGAGAAATTTTAGATTTAGCTGTTGAATTTGAAATCATCAAAAAATCAGGTTCTTGGTTTAGCTATGGTGAAACAAAATTAGGACAAGGTCGTGATGGCGTTAAAGCCATAATTAAAGACAACCCAGAATTAGCGGACGAACTTGAAATTAAAATTAAAGACCGAATAAAAGAAACTGAATAAAAATTAAAACCCGAATTATTCGGGTTTTTTTATTTTCAACGCAACCTTTTGAACAATTTTGCATCTGTAAATTATAGAATTTAGAAAGAATAAATGAAAAAGTTTTTTTGGTTAATTGTTATTGCTGTTTTATTTAATTCCTGTAGTGTTGATGAAGAACCAAAATTTCATTATGAAATTTTAGCTGTGGATAGTTATATTGTGCCGGAATCTTTCGTTTTTAGAAATAACTACGAAATAAAAATTTTTTACAAAAGGCCAACAACATGTCACGCTTTTCAGGGATTATATTATAATTCTTTTGATAATACAAGGACAATGGCAATACAATGTGCTGTGGCTAATAATAGTTATTGTCAAACTTATGATGGAGAAGCCTCAGAAGTTTCTTTAAATTTTTATGCCAATAGTTTAGAAACCTATTTATTTAAATTTTACAAAGGTAAAGATGAAAATGGTGAAGCAATTTATGAAAATATAGAAATACCGGTTACTAATTAATAATTTTAGCAAAATGAACGCTTGTGGGTTTAGATCAGCTAATACAAGATTGTAAAAAAGAAAATACTAAAGCACAAGAACAATTATACAGATTATTTTCATCTAAATTGTTTAGCGTTTGCTTGAAGTATTCGAAGAATTATGCAGAAGCACAAGATAATTTACATGATGGTTTTTTGTTGATTTTTAAGAAAATTAATCAGTATGATCACAAAGGTTCTTTTGAAGGATGGTTAAAAAGAGTAATGATTAATTTTATACTTCAAAAATATAGGTCTCATACTGTTTTTGAAATCGTTACGGAGAATATTCCGGAAACAATTGAAGTTGAAATTGAAGAAGAAAATATAAACATGAGTTATTTGTTAAAAATAATTCAGGAATTGCCTGACAGGTACCGAATGGTGTTTAACTTATATGTTTTAGATGGTTACTCACATAATGAAATAGCAGAAATGATGGGAATATCTTCCGGCACTTCTAAGTCTAATTTAGCGAGAGCTAAAATGATATTGAAAGACCAAATAGAAAATCAGGCGTCCAACGATATGTATGAAGCCAAATGAAAGATAAAAAAAATTTAGAACGACATTTTCAAGAACAATTCAAAGATTTTGAAGAAAATCCGCCGGAAATTGTTTGGAAAAACATTGAGGAAAAACTCAATAAAAAAGAGGAAAAACGAAGAGTAATTCCAATTTGGTGGAAATTATCGACTGTAGCAGCATTGTTAGTTTTTGGAACTTTAGGTATCCAATATGTAATGAATTCTTCCAATAAAGAAATTAAAAATGAAATAGTATTGGACGAAATGGATTTAAAAAAGTCTGAAACAAATCCCAGTTCACCCATTGAAAATCAGAAAAAACAAGGTGACAAAGTTGACCAAATTGAAAAAACAAAAATGGGCGTAGCAATTGTTAATGATAATGTTGAAAATCAAAAAACAGTTCAAAATAAATCTCAAAATTCTGCTATTCAGAAAAAAAGTAAATTACCTCTTCCAAATTTAGCCAGTTTAATTGAAGAAAAAAATAAACTAGCCCACAATGATAAATCAAATAACTTTGAAAAAGAAATATTAAATTCACAACAAAGTGAACCAAAAAAAGAATTTGTTCTTACGGAATATCCTTTAGAACAAATTAAAAATAATTTAGATTCAACTGTCCTTTCAGCTATTACTGAAAACAAAATTGAACCTAATGCGTTGGAAGAATTGCTAAAAGAAAAAGAAAAAAAACCAAAAGTTGAACCCAATGTTAATAAGTGGCAAATCACTTCAAGTGTTGCCCCTATTTACATGGGTTCATCTTCCAACGGTTCACCAATTGATTCCGAATTTGCTGATAACCCAAAAGATTATCAAAACACTTTAAGTTATGGCCTTGGAGTGAATTATGATATTCATAAAAAATTCAATCTTCGAACCGGCATAAGCAAAATAAATTTAAGTTATAAAACCAATGACATTGCCTTTTATCCTGAAATTATTGGAAAGGGAATAGAAACATTGAGTTATAGCAATGAAGGTGCTACAATTGTTGTTCATGATAATTTAATTGAACCAAAAGCTATACAAAGTAAACAATCTGGTTCAATACAACAACAATTAGATTATTTTGAAATTCCTTTAGAAATTTCATATAAAATTTTAGACAATAAATTAGGGATAAATTTCATTGGCGGTATGAGTTCCTTTATACTAAATAACAATGAAGTAACGGTTATTTCAAATGACTTTTCTGCAACATTGGGAAAAGCAAATAATCTAAATACCGTTCATTTTAGCACAAATGTAGGAGTTGGTTTTAGATATCGCTTTTGGAAATCCTTTCAAGCAAATTTTGAACCAACCTTTAAATACCAAATCAACACCTTTAGCAGCAATGATGGTGGTTTCAGACCATACTTTATTGGATTGTATTCCGGGGTTAGTTACCGATTTTAATTGATAAGCCTTAAGTTGGTTTTGCTTATTTGTTTTAGACTTTAGTTAAGTTCGTTATTACTTTTATTGCCATCAGTAATAACTCAGAAAAGAGCACTTTCGGTTTTAGTGCTCTTTTTTTGTATCTTTATTTCAAATTGAAAACCGATGAAAAAAATTATATTCCTTCTTTTTATTTCAATATGTCTATTTTCTTGTTCAAAATCAAATCCAATTGAAAACAAAAAAGATATTGATAAAATGCTCAATCTTTGGCATCAGGCAGCCGCAGAGGCAAATTTTGAAAATTATTTTAAGCTGATGACAGAAGATGCTGTTTTTATTGGAACAGACGCAACCGAAAACTGGAATCGAAAAGACTTTGAAAATTTCTCAAAACCTTATTTTGATAAAGGAAAAGCGTGGACTTTTCATCCTATCCAAAGAAATATTTATCTTGATAATAACTCTAAATTTGCTTGGTTTGACGAACTATTAGACTCTTCCTTTAAAATTTGTAGAGGCTCAGGAATTATAGAAAATGTTAATGGAGAATGGAAAGTTAAACATTATGTATTGTCCATGACTATCCCAAATGACAAATCTAATCAAGTCGTTGCTATAAAAGATTCACTCGAAAGTATTCTAATAATGGAATTAAAACAAACTAAAAAGAAATTCTTAAATTGATTTTTTTAAGTTTTCCAACATCTCAACAGTCATTGAATTCATGTTGAATTGATGTTTCCAATTCCAATCTTGTCTAGCAGATGAATCATCAATTGATCCAGGCCAACTATCCGCAATCTTTTGACGAAAGTCCGGTTTATATGAAATTGTGAAATCCGGAATGTGTTTTTGAATCTCAGCTGCAATTTCTTTGGGAGTAAAACTTACTCCGGACAAATTATAAGAAGAACGAATTTTAATTTTTTCAGCCGGGGCTTGCATTATTTCTATTGTTGCACGTATTGCATCATCCATGTACATCATTGGTAAACGCGTTTCTTCCGACAAAAAACATTCGAACTTTCCATCACTTAAAGCTTTATGATAAATGTCTACAGCATAATCAGTTGTTCCTCCACCGGGTGGCGTTGACCAACTGATCAATCCGGGATAACGTACACTCCGAACATCGACACCAAATATATTATGGTAATATTCACACCATCGTTCACCGGATTGTTTTGAAATTCCATAAACGGTTGTTGGCTCCATAATGGTGAATTGAGGTGTGTTTTCCCTTGGTGTAGTTGGTCCAAAAACAGCAATGCTTGAAGGCCAAAACACTTTTTTTATTTTTTTTGCTTTCGCTAAATTTAATACGTGAAAAAGTGAATTCATATTCAAATCCCATGCAAAGGCAGGATTTTTTTCGGCTGTAGCAGAGAGTAATGCCGCCATTAAATAAACTTCCTCTACATGATATTTTTCAATAATGTGTTCAATTTGATTAAAATCTAGGGCATTCAATACTTCAAAAATTCCATCATTAACTACTTCATTATTTAACTTTCGAATATCGGTAGCAATTACATTTTCATTGCCATATAAGTTTCTTAATTGATGTGTTAACTCGGTGCCTATTTGTCCGCAGGCTCCAATTATCAGAATTTTTGTACTCATTCGTTCTAGATTTAAAATACAAATATAACGTTTTCGTTATTGAGAAATCAGTTAAGAAATCACTTTTATTTTTTGGAAAGCTTTAACGCGAATAACCAAGATTCAATTTACCTTTGTATTTTTGAAATCAAATTTGCTTATAATGAAAATTCTAGTGTTTTTCCCTTTTTTGATTGTTTTTATATTTTTTTCCTGTCAGCAGGATAATGAGAAACGATTGATTCAACAACAAAAAGAACTTGCTAAAAACGAAGTTATTTTTAAAAAAATTAGCAGTGCTTGGAATTTCAGAACAATGAATCTTCAACCTTCCTCCCAAGAATTAGTAAAAGACTGGGCTCAATGGCGTTTATTTTTAACTGAACTACAACAAAAACCAACCAGTTCAATAGGAGCCTTTCAAAAAAAATCAAAAACCCTTTCTATAAAAGCAGATGAAGTTTTACAATCGATTCCTGGGGAAATATTTATGCATGAATTTAAAAGTAGATTTACTGTATTGTTGACTAAATTTCGTTCATTAGAAATGTATCTTTCTTTGGATTCTATTCCAGATCAAAAAGTAATCAATCTAATAGCTGAAATCAATCTTCAGATGGCTTCAATTGAATTACAAATGAATGAATTAGTTCGAAAAAATCAAATCCCAATGGAAAAAGGAGAAGCCGATATGATTCGAATGCTTGACACATCTCGTGCGGTTAAAAATGTTCCGAAAAATTTAAATTAATTGAATTTAAAAAACATCTATTCTGTTTATAATTCTTCCGTAAAACTAGTTCAGTTAGCGGAAAGTATTACTATTCCCGAGAAAAAAATTCAAATCAAAGGATTAATTGGTTCGTCGTTTTCGTTTGTCATTCAATCTTTATTTCAAAAAACAGAATTACCATTTTTGTTACTTTTTAATGATAAAGAAGAAGCTGCTTACTATTTGAATGATCTAGAAAACCTCATCAACGATCAAGATGTGTTGTTTTATCCGAGTTCATACCGACGACCTTATCAAATTGAAGAAACAGATAATGTCAATGTGTTGCTTCGGGCGGAAGTGTTAAACCGAATCAATTCCCGCAAAAAACCATCGATTATTGTCACTTATCCAGAAGCTCTTTTTGAAAAAGTGGTTACCCGAAAAGAATTAGATAAAAACACTTTGAAAGTGGCAGTTGCCGATCAGATTTCGATTGATTTTATCAACGAAGTTTTATTTGAATACAATTTTAAACGCGTTGATTTTGTTTCGGAACCTGGTGAATTTTCCGTTCGTGGTGGAATTATCGATGTATTTTCGTTTTCAAATGACAATCCGTACCGTATTGAGTTTTTTGGAAATGAAGTTGATAGTATCCGAACGTTTGATGTAGAAACACAACTTTCGCTTGAAAAACAAAAGAAAATTTCAATCATTCCCAACGTAGAAAATAAATTTTTACAGGAAAATAGAGAAAGTTTCCTCAATTACATCAACCCAAAAACCGTCCTTTTTGTTCAGGAAACGGAAATGGTTTTAACTCAATTTGATAAATTATTCAAAAAAGCAACGGAAGCTTTCGGAAAACTTTCAGGTGAAATCAAACATGCCTCTCCGGATGAACTTTTTATCAATCAATCGTTATTTGTAAAAAAAGCTCTTGATTTTTCGATTGTTGAAATCGGATTAAAACCTATTTTCAAAACTGAAAAAAGTTTTGAATTTCATACCAAACCACAACCTTCTTTCAACAAACAATTTGATTTATTGTTGAATGATTTGAACGAAAATCACTTTAACGGAATAAAAAATTATTTGTTTTGTTCCAATGAAAATCAAGCCAATCGCTTTCATGATATTTTTGAAAGTATTGATGAAGAAAATCATGAAAACATTCGAAAACAATATAAAACAATCGTTTTTTCACTTTTTCAAGGGTTTATTGATGAGGAAAATCAGTTAGCATGCTACACCGACCATCAAATTTTTGAACGGTATCATAAATTCAACATCAAAAACGGTTATTCTAAAAAGCAAACCATAACGCTTAAGGAATTAACGCAACTTTCGGTTGGCGATTATGTGACACACATTGACCACGGAATTGGAAAATTTGGTGGTTTGCAAAAAATTCAGGTGGAAGGAAAAATGCAGGAAGCCATAAAATTGGTATATGCCGATAATGATATTGTGTATGTGAGCATTCATTCGCTCCACAAAATTTCAAAATACAACGGAAAAGACGGAACACCTCCAAAAATTTACAAATTAGGGTCGAATGCGTGGAAAGTTTTAAAACAAAAAACCAAAGCCAGAGTCAAACACATTGCTTTCAATTTGATTCAATTGTATGCTAAAAGGCGTTTGGAAAAAGGTTTTGCCTGTGCTCCCGACAGTTATTTTCAAAAAGAATTGGAAAGTTCATTTATTTATGAAGATACACCCGATCAAATTACGGCTACGCAAGATGTAAAAAACGATATGGAACGCGACCGTCCAATGGATCGATTGGTATGTGGTGATGTTGGTTTTGGCAAAACAGAAGTCGCCATTCGAGCCGCTTTTAAAGCCGTTGACAACGGAAAACAGGTCGCCATTTTGGTTCCAACAACGATTTTGGCTTATCAACATTTTCGAACATTTACCGAACGTTTAAAAGACATGCCCGTGACGGTAAATTATTTAAACCGATTTAGAACCGCAAAACAAAAAAGTGAAACGATAAAAGGTTTGGCAGAAGGCAAAGTGGACATCATCATCGGTACGCATCAATTGGTGAGTAAAGATGTAAAATTTAAAGAATTAGGTTTATTAATTATCGACGAAGAACAGAAATTTGGAGTGAATGTAAAAGATAAACTCAAAACGATTTCAGCAACGGTTGATACATTGACCTTAACCGCCACTCCAATTCCGAGAACGTTGCAATTTTCATTAATGGCAGCGAGGGATTTATCGGTTATTACAACTCCTCCACCGAATCGTTATCCTATTGAGAGTCATGTGGTTGGTTTTAATGAAGAGCTGATTCGGGATGCTATTTCGTATGAAATTCAGCGAAATGGTCAAGTTTTTTTCATCAATAACCGTATCGAAAATATTAAAGAAGTAGCCGGAATGATTCAGCGACTCGTTCCTGATGCTCGCGTTGGCATTGGACACGGACAATTAGACGGCAAAAAATTAGAAGAATTAATGCTGGCATTTATGAATGGCGAATTTGATGTGTTAGTGGCCACAACCATTATCGAAAGTGGTTTGGATGTCCCAAATGCCAATACGATTTTTATCAATAACGCGAATAATTTTGGTTTATCCGATTTGCATCAAATGCGGGGTCGCGTGGGTCGAAGCAATAAAAAAGCATTTTGTTATTTCATCACGCCACCACAATCAGTGATGACGGAAGATGCGAGAAAACGAATCAATGCGTTAACACAATTTAGCGAGTTAGGAAGCGGTTTCAACATTGCCATGAAAGATTTGGAAATTCGTGGTGCAGGCGATTTATTAGGGGGTGAACAAAGTGGTTTTATCAATGAAATTGGTTTTGAAACCTACCAAAAAATCATGAACGAAGCCATTGAAGAACTAAAAGAAAACGAATTCAAAGAATTGTATCAGGAGGAAAATGACATTGAAACCAAAGAATTTGTAAAAGACTTGCAAATTGATACCGATTTTGAATTGTTGTTCCCGGATGATTACATCAACAGCGTGAATGAACGTTTGAATCTATACAACGAACTCGGAAATGTAAAAGACGAAGAAGGTTTATTGGCTTATGAACAAAAACTAATTGACCGTTTTGGTGCATTGCCAAAAGAAGCCCAATCCTTGTTGAACAGCATCCGTATCAAATGGATTGCTACCCGATTAGGTATTGAAAAACTCATCATGAAACAAGGCAAAATGATTGGTTATTTTGTGGGCGATCAACAAAGTGATTATTACCAATCCTCTCGTTTTCATAAAGTACTTCAATTTGTGCAACAAAATGGCAATTTATGCAAAATGAAAGAGAAAGAAACCAAAAGCGGTTTGCGTTTATTGTTGACTTTTGAGAATGTGAAGTCTATTAAGAAAGCATTGGAATTGATGGAATTGATGGCAAGATAAAATTCAAAACTACTAAAAGCTTTAAACATATATGACTTATATGGTGAAAAATAAATTAACCATATAAGTCAAATAAGTTTTATAAACTCTTTAAATCCTTAATTACTTTAAAAGCCACATCTACTTCTTGTTCACTAACTAAAATGGTAAACTCGTTTGAGGTAGAAATAACTTCATTAATGATGATTCCTTCCCAAGCTAAACGTTGGAAAATGAAATAGTATATTCCGGGAATGCTTATATTTTCTTTCGGTAATTTTACGGTAATTGAGGCTAAATTATCCAATTTCTGAATCAATTTTTCGCCTGAAAAATGTTTATCTACTAAGTGACCTACGCTTTCACTAACAACAATATTGGTTTCGTTTACGCCTCTTGAAGACGTGTAGAAAATTCCTGTTTCTTTATTGATTTCATAAATCAAAGCAGCTTGTTTGTCTAAAATGGTTTCTGAAACCGCAAACGTATAATCGATTAACGAAGATCGAACAGTGATTTCGCCAATGTTTTTTAAGACTTTTAAGATTTTGTGATTAACTCTGAAATCTAATTCTTCCGAAAGGCGTTTTAAAGCCATGACAACCGCTCCTTGCTTGACATCTTTACCCAATTCCTGCTCCAATTCGGGCATCATGTTTCGAGATAATGAAGTGAGATTGATGATGCCTTGCGACAAAGCACTCAATAAAAAAGGTTTGGTTTTGATGTAATGTTCAACAACAGAAGAAATTGTTTTCATTTAAAAATGTTTTAAAAACACGGTAAAGTTATAAATAAAAGACAATTTGTTACAAATATAACATTAAAAATAATAAAAAGCATCTTCAATATGTTCAATAGAAGTTTCGTGATTGTTGAGGACAATACCAATGATGTCAAAACGCACCTCCAAATCAAGGTCGTTTTCGGTCATGTATTGATCAACGGCTTTGACTAAATTTTGAATCTTTTTCCCTTTTACAAAATCTTGCGGTAAACCAAAATCGGCAGAGGTTCGGGTTTTGACTTCCACAATGGCTAAAATGTTGGCTTTTTGGGCCACAATATCCAACTCGGCTTTTTGAAAAACCCAGTTGCGTTCTAAGATTTCATAGCCCGCTTTTTGTAGAAAATCAGCGGCTATTTTTTCGCCTTCTTTGCCTAATTCATTGTGTTGGGCCATAATAAAAAGAAATTCCAATGTTCAAATTCCAAAAAAAAACTACTTTTCAGAACACAGATGATAAAAATTAATAAAATTTAAAGAATTTAAAAAAATTATTATTCTAATTTCTTTCATTTTAAAAATCTTTGTTCCCTTCAAAAATTTAAAATCCAAATTCCATTAAGAGAGTTTTTGAACACAGATGATAAAAATTAGTAAAATTTAAAGAATTTAAAAAAACTATTATTCTAATTTCTTTGATTTTAAAAATCTGTGTTCCCTTCAAAAATTTAAAATCCAAATTCCATTAAGAGAGTTTTTGAACACAGATGATAAAAATTAGTAAAATTTAAAGAATTTAAAAAAACTATTATTCTAATTTCTTTGATTTTAAAAATCTGTGTTCTAAAAAAATATAAAATTATTCAAACTTCAAAACCGTTCCTTTTTCACTAACTTCCAACGTTACTTGTCTTCCAAAAACCAACGCCCGATTATCCGGAATGTGCCCTGCCGGGAAATTGTAAACTATCGGAATATTGTAGGCTTTAGTTACGTCCTCAATAATTTGCAAGGCATCTTTCCCCCATGGAATATCATTGTCTTTCATTTTGGTCATGCTTCCCACCACAATTCCTTTCAAACTTTCCAAACAACCATTGCGTTTTAAGTTCATCATCATTCGGTCGATGTGGTATAAATATTCATCTAAATCCTCCAAGAATAAAATTTTATCCGTGCAATCAATTGCTGAATCCGAACCAAACAAACTGTATAATATAGATAAATTCCCTCCCACTAATTCACCTTTGGCTTTGCCAAATTTATTCATCGAATCAAACGGAATGGCATACGAAAGACTTTCGCCAAACAATGCTTTCCGCAAGCTCTCTTTGGCTTCGGGAGTTGCTCTGGGAATATTCACCGGCATCATTCCGTGAATGGATTGAATTCCTAAGTTATGAATATGGCTGTGTAAAACCGTCACATCGCTAAAACCTATGACCCATTTGGGATGGATTTTAAAATTTGTAAAATCAATCAAGTCAACCATTCGAACCGTTCCATAGCCGCCTCGAACACACCAAAGCGCTTTCACATTCGGATTATCCAATTGCTGTTGAAAGTCTTTAGCTCGGTCTACATCGGTACCTGCCAACTGATTTTGATCCAGTCCGATCGAATTACCAATCAAAACTTTTAAACCCCAATTTTCTAAAAATTCTTTGGCGAGTTTCAAGTCATCGTCAATATGTTTTCGGGCAGTTGCCACAATAGCAACCGTGTCGCCTTTTTTTAGATAAGGAGGTGTGATCATTTTTTTGTCCATTTGAGCGTTAGCATTGAAAAAAAGAGCCAAAACAAACCAAAGTAGAACAGTATGTTTCATAGTTGATTGGTTTCTATGTAACAAATTAACAACTATTTATTTTTTGTAACAAGTTTTTATAAAATAGATACTTCTTTCCGGCACTTATATCTAGCCCGGATAGTAGTGGAAAGCCTTTTGCCGGATTGTTGTATTTTTTCTTGGTGAAAAAGAGCGACCTTGGGAGCTACTTTTTTGGCTTAGAAAAAAACAACAAGACAAAAAAGCTTGCAACGAATAGCCGGATTAGCTTCTAAAAAATAATTTGCAATCTGTGAAGGCTTAGCAACTTGTCTATGCGATAAAAAACTTATTTTTGCAACAGAAAACTTTAACGGTTGCCTTTTTGCGTCTTTGCGACTTGGCGAGAAACAAAATCATATGATAGAGAATCCCAAAAGATATACAATTACTGCGGCATTGCCATACACTAACGGTCCGATTCACATTGGACATTTAGCAGGTGTTTACGTTCCTTCAGATATTTATGCCCGTTACCAACGTTTGCAAGGAAAAGACGTAGCCTTTATTTGCGGAAGTGACGAACATGGTGTGGCCATTTCAATGAAGGCGAAAAAAGAAGGCATCACGCCGCAACAAGTTATTGATAAATATGACGGAATCATTCGGCAATCGTTTTTGGATTTCGGCATTTCGTTTGACAATTATTCACGTACCTCATCAAAAATTCATCACGATACGGCTTCTGAATTTTTCAGAACGCTTTATGACAAAGGTGATTTTATTGAAGAAGTAACTGAACAATTATACGATGCACAAGCCGACCAGTTTTTAGCGGATCGTTTTGTTGTTGGAACGTGTCCGAAATGCGGCAATGAAGAAGCTTATGGCGATCAATGTGAAAAATGTGGTTCTACATTGAATGCTACTGATTTAATCAATCCGAAGTCGACTATTACCGGCACAACACCCATAAAAAAAGAAACTAAACATTGGTTTTTACCATTAGACCGATATTCAGATTTTTTAACTGAATGGATTTTAGTCGGCCATAAAAATGATTGGAAACCAAACGTATACGGTCAAGTAAAATCATGGATTGACGGCGGTTTAGAGCCACGAGCTGTGACTAGAGATTTAGATTGGGGTATTGATGTTCCCGTGGAAGGTGCCGAAGGCAAAAAATTATATGTATGGTTTGATGCTCCGATTGGTTACATTTCATCCACCAAAGAATGGGCGGCACGCGAAGGAAAAGATTGGAAACCTTATTGGAAAGATGCCGACACTAAACTGGTTCATTTTATTGGAAAAGACAATATCGTATTCCATTGCATCATTTTCCCGGCGATGTTAAAAGCAGAAGGAAGCTATATCTTACCCGATAATGTTCCAGCAAATGAGTTTTTAAATTTGGAAGGAAATAAATTATCGACTTCTAAAAATTGGGCTGTTTGGTTGCATGAATATCTACTTGATTTTCCGGAGAAGCAAGATGTGTTACGTTACGCTTTAACCGCAAACGCTCCCGAAACCAAAGACAATGATTTTACCTGGAAAGATTTTCAGGCAAGAAATAATAATGAATTGGCTGCGGTTTACGGTAATTTCATTAATCGTGTGGTGGTTTTAACACACAAATATTACAACGGAATTGTTCCTCAACCCAATGAATTTTTAGCCGTTGATGAACAAACATTAGCCGAACTGAAAGCCTATCCGGCGGTTATAGCAAGTTCTATCGAACGCTACCGATTCAGAGAAGCGTTAGGAGAATTGATGAATGTTGCCCGTTTAGGAAACAAATATCTAGCAGATGAAGAACCATGGAAAATGGTAAAAACAGATCCGGAACGTGTGAAAACACAAATGTATGTGGCTTTGCAAATTGCTGCGGGATTGGGTGTTTTATCAGAACCTTTTTTGCCGTTTACAACGCAAAAATTGTTAAAGACGTTACAATGCAACGTCTCTACCGTAATTAATTGGGAATTGATTTCCAAATCATCTGAATTGTTAAAATCCGGCCACCAAATTGGTCAAGGAGAAATTTTGTTTGCTCAAATTGAAGATGCCGAAATCCAAAAACAAATAGACAAATTAGAAGCGACAAAAACTGCTAATAAAATGGAAAGCAAAACTGTAGAACCTCAAAAACCAACAGCAACATTTGAAGATTTTGCCAAACTTGATTTACGGGTTGGTACAATTATTGAAGCAGAGAAAATGCCTAAGGCAAATAAGTTGCTAGTTTTAAAAGTGGATACAGGAATGGATGTTCGTACCATCGTTTCGGGAATCGCCGAACATTTTTCGCCGGAAGAAGTAGTTGGAAAACGCGTGACAATTTTAGCCAATTTAGCACCAAGAGCCTTGCGTGGCGTTGATAGTGAAGGAATGATTTTGATGACCAATAATGCGGAAGGGAAATTGGTATTTGTGAATCCGGATGGTGATGGGGTTGATAATGGGGCGATGATTTCATAAAATTATCGAATGGTAGAGACGTTGCAATGCAACGTCTGTACAGAATAAAATTAATATTTTAAAAGCCAAAATGAAAAATGTATGCCAAAAAAATTCAATAATAAATATCGCATAGATTCTGCACGCCTAAAAAATTGGGATTATAGAAGTAATGGTGCCTATTTTATCACCATTTGCACAGCCAATCGAAAACATTTCTTTGGAGAAATTGTTGTCAATGAAGCATCCAAAGAAATGGAATTATCACAAATCGGAATCCTAGCAGAAAGTTTTTGGGAAAAAATACCGGAACATTTTCCGTTTGTTGAATTAGGAAATTATGTGGTGATGCCAAATCACGTTCATGGGATTTTGATTATTAATAATACGGCAACGATAGAGACGTTGCAATGCAACGTCTGTACAAAGGAAGATGGTAAAAATCGATTTTTTTCTGAAATTTCGCCAAAATCAGGTTCAATTTCATCAATAATTCGTTCTTATAAGTCTATTGTAACAAGAGAATCACGCGTAATAAATCCAAAATTTAAATGGCATTCGAAATTTCACGATCATATTATCCGAAATTCAATTTCGTTTGAACGTATTCAAAATTATATAGAAAACAATCCATCCAATTGGAGTGAAGACAAATTTTACTGTTTATGACCAAAAAAGTAATCGCTTTTGATGCAGACGACACCTTGTGGCACAACGAGCCTTATTTTGATGAAGCTCAGGAACGCTTTTGTCGTTTGTTTCAAGATTTTGCTTCGAGTCAGGAAATACTGGGTCTGATTTTAAATCATCAAGTCAAGAATTTACCCTTATATGGTTTTGGCATCAAGGCTTTTACACTTTCGATGATTGAATCAGCTTTGCAACTAACCAATCATCAGATTACAGGAAAAGGGATTGAACAGATTATGGCCATTGGAAAAGATTTGTTGCAAAAACCAGTTGAATTATTACCGGAAGTAGCAAATGTTTTACAACAATTAAACGGGACACATAAATTAATTGTTGCCACCAAAGGTGATTTAAAAGACCAACACCGAAAATTACATGATTCGGGCATTGGTCATTACTTTCACCACATTGAAGTGATGTCGGATAAAACGGAAATAGATTATCAAAAAATGCTGGGCCGATTGGATATTCAACCGGATAATTTTGTGATGATTGGAAATTCTTTAAAATCGGATGTATTACCTGTTTTGAAATTGGAAGGTCACGCGATTCACATCCCTTATCAAACTACTTGGGCCTATGAGCGAATTGATTATACGATTGAACATCGTAATTTCAAAACGTTAAATAACATAGGAGAAGTTCTTCCAATTTTAATGGAGCGAGCAATTTAAAGTATCTTTGATTAACAGTAGCTTAAAAATCATGAAAAAGAGTTTAACCTTAGTGTTGTTGTTTTGCATGTTTGGTTTATTTAGCCAAACTAAAATTGTTTCGACTGACTTAGAATTCAAAAGATCAACCATATATCATCAACTGATTTCAAAAGTTGATGTTTCAACGCATGAACTTTATGTTTTAGCGGCAGATAAAGACAATACAACGCTGTTAAAATACAATTCTGCTCTTTTTTTTGATGATAGCTTACAAACAAAAACGGATAAAAATTATCCAAGAGTTATTGGGAACAGTTTTAATCATAAAAGAAATATTGTTTTCTATTGGGCAACTGAGGACAACAGAAAAGTGATGGCAGTTACTTATGATTTTGTTCAACGTAAAATAGCCACTATTTTTTTTGACATTCCATTTACTGATGAAAACATCCTAGCATCGTTTGAACAAAACAATCAACTGTATTTTTTGAGTTATCAAAAGAAAGATAAGCAACTAAAATTATATATTCTCAGAGGTAACCGCTACGATGAAAAAATTTTAGATTTTAGTGCTTTTAAATTAAATTTACCCGGTTCTGCTCCAGCGGCGATTGCAGAATACCTCGCAACAAATCCAATTGAAATTATTGACAATGATTTTTTTACCCCATTATTTTTAGCCGTTAATAAAATAAAAATTTATCCTTTAAAAGATAAATTACTTATAACGTTGGACCCTTTTTCTTTACAAACACAAGCCTTTGAAATCGATTGGAATACGTTTGCAATTACTGAAAAACTTTTTTCACAACCTACATTAGCTTCCGGTGCAGGAAATTCCAATTCTTTTTATGTTCAGGAAAAACTGTACCAATTTAAAGCAAATGAAACGCAATTAGTACTTGCTAAGCACGATTATCAGGGAATTGAACCCGTGATTAGTTACAGTGTATTGGAAAGTGAACAAATTAGTTTTAAAAATTCTCCATTATATTATCAAAATGCTGATTATCAACCACAAGAGATAAAAAACACGCAAAAGTTTTTAAAGCGATTAAACAATAAATCGACGGGAATATCCGTCTACGAAATGCAAGGGGATTTACTTCTCACTGTCGGCGGAACCAACAACGTTGTTTCTTATGACGGCGTGGCTTTAGGGGCATTGATTACTATTGGTGGGCTTATGTTAGGAGGTGATGTACCTATGCCGGATGCCGGATTTGATGAGGTTTTACAAAATGTGTATTTTGAGTGTCGATTTGACACCGAATTTAAATCTAAAAATATTCCGTTTAGTCCCTTAGCCATTGACTTTATGTCCGGATTTTTACAAGAAAACAGTACGATAACGCTTCAAAACACTATAAAATATAAAGACTATTTTATTCTAACCTATTACGACTCAAAAGCGAAGCAAATTATATTGCGAAAATTTGAAGATGGTTATGGCCTATAACTTTTGATCGCTATCAATGATTCCCATTGCTTTTCATTCTATTTATAAACATCCTTTACCTGATGGTCATCGGTTTCCGATGCAAAAATATGAATTGCTGCCACAACAGTTGGTATATGAAGGAACCGCTGCTTCATCTGATTTTTTTGAACCGGATCTTCCGGATTTGAAACATGTTTTGTCCGTTCACACTTCCGAATATGTAAATGATTTGATTCAATTAACATTGGAACCAAAAGCCGCACGAAAAATTGGGTTTCCGTTGTCAAAAGAGCTTGTTGAACGCGAATTGCGAATTGCCAACGGCACAATTATAGGTTGTGAAAAAGCTTTTGAGAAAGGAATTGCCTTTAACATTGCCGGCGGAACACATCATGCATATAGTAATCATGGCGAAGCTTTTTGTTTATTGAACGATCAAGCAATCGGTGCAATGTTTCTGCTCAATCAAAAGTTAGCCAAGAAAATAGTTATTGTTGATTTAGATGTACATCAAGGAAACGGAACCGCACAGATTTTTCGAAATAACACCTCAGTTTTTACCTTTTCAATGCATGGCAAATCAAATTATCCGTTTAAAAAAGAATGTTCTGATTTAGATATCGATTTACCTGATGGAACTACTGATGATTCGTTTTTAAAACTACTTTTGAATAATCTTCCTCATATAATTGATTCACAAAAACCGGATTTTATATTTTATTTGGCTGGTGTTGATATTTTAGAATCAGACAAACTAGGAAAACTTTCCTGCACAATACAAGGTTGTAAAAAAAGAGATGAAATTGTATTTGATTTATGTAAAAAATACGAAATTCCCGTTCAAGTAAGTATGGGTGGTGGTTATTCACCGAACATCAAAACGATTGTTGATGCTCATGCAAACACGTATAGAGTAGCTAAAGAATTGTTCTATTAATGACGCGGATAATGTGTGCCTTTCCAATCAAGCACCGCTTTTAAAACATTTTTCTGACTAATTAAACCTATTAGTTTTCCGTCGTGAACCACCGGAAAATTTCTTTTTTTGGTCGCTAAAAACTTGTTTGCGATATCTAATAAACTGTCTTCAGGACCCACACAAATGACACTTGTAGTCATGTAATGCTCAATACTCATTTCTTCTAACGGTAAATTATAATATTTACTTTCTGTCATTTGCTTAATACAATCACCCTCGGAAATAAAACCAATCACTTCATTAGATTCTGAAACAATGGGTCCTCCGGAAATTCCATTTTTCACTAAAGCATCCATGATTTCTATAATATCTTGAGTTGTTTTAAAACTTACAACAGCCTTGTTCATGTAATGTTCCACTCGGATTTCTTCTGCTTTTGGAGCTGCTTTACCAACTAATTCTCCTTGATAACTTTTTATTGCCATGGTTAATTAATTTAAAATTAGGACTTTAAATATACAAAAAAAACCATCCGACGCAGCAGATGGTTTTTTAAACTAATCAAAAATGGATCAAACTAATTAACTCGCTCTCAATAAAGAAATAATATCTGTACCATAACGAGAGATTTTTTGTTCACCAAAACCTTTGATTTTCTTTAACTCATCAACTGATTCCGGTTTAACTTTTGCAATGGTCATAAGTTCCGAATTGTGACAAATCATGTATTGTGGCAAACCTAATTTGTTTGATTTTTCGCTTCTCCAATTTTTCAAGGAATTTAAGGTATTTCGCTCTGCCGAACTTAATTCTTCAAAACTGGAAACAGTCACTTTTTCCTCTTCTTTGGATTCTTTCGATTCGCTAATTTTAGGTTCGAAAAAGACTAATACGGACCAATAATCAATCATTCCTGCAATAAAATTGGTGGCTGTTTTTTTAACGACTACTTCATTCAAAAATTGATTGATGGCGTTTTGATCGTTCTGTAAATGTTCCCCACTCACACGAACTCTGAAATGTTTAATATTCATGATTTCTTGTGTTTAATGGTTTAATTTGATTTTCCTAATAACATCACATCACTAACAACCACTTCTGTAATGTAGCGTTTGTTTCCATCTTTATCGTCGTAGCTTCGGGTGGATAACTTACCTTCAATGGCAATCTCTTTTCCTTTGGTCACGAATTTTTCGATAATTTCTGCTGTAGAACCCCAGGCAACAATACGATGCCATTCCGTTTGTTCTACTTTCTCTCCTTTTTTGTTGGTGTATGAATCATTCGTAGCAATATTTAAATTGGCTACTTTTCCACCTTCAAAGGTTTTTACTTCCGGGTCATTTCCTACATGACCGATTAACTGTACTCTGTTTTTCATTGTGTTCATGGCGTATAAAATTTAAAGTTTTAATCTGAACTCGTTCTAGATTCTATTAATAATTAAAATTGTTTATTATTGATTTTTGAATTTGACTTTTGTATTGCTATTGATTAATTATTTCATCAAAAGCAATTCACTCACAACTACTTCTGTCACGTAGCGTTTGTTTCCTTCTTTATCATCATAAGTTCTGGAAGTAAGTTTTCCGGTGATGCCAATTTGTTTTCCTTTTTCAACAAATCGTTCGATGATTTCTGCCGTTTTTCCCCAAGCTACAATATTGTGCCACTGGGTTTGTTCTACTTGATCTCCTTTTTTGCTCAAATAGACATCTTTGGTTGCGAGTGATAAATTGGCTAATTTTTTTCCTCCTTCAAAATCTTTGATGATTGGGTCTTTGCCTACATGACCGATTAACTGAACTTTGTTTTTTAATGCTTTCATGGCTTGTAAAAATTTAAATGGTTTATAAATTAATTTTGTCGTTGTTTGTTTTCGACGATGCAAAGATTTAACGGTTTGCAAAATTTATTCGGTACAAAATCATTTACTTTCGGTTGTAACTGTTTGTAACCGTTTGCAAATGGAAAATAATTTTTTGTATCTTGCAGAAAAACAAAACTATATACCTTAAAACATAAAGAAAATTTATTTTAATCTATTAAAATTAAATTCTTAAACAAAATGAATAATTCCTTAAAAATATTTACTTTAATTTTCATTTTTATGATTAGTTGTAATTCAAAAAATGAATTACATCAAGTAACTGTTGATACAAATACAAAGAATAATGAAGCTGTCTTTAATAAAACAAAAGTCAATATTTCTGAAAATGATTCTATCGAAAATGAAGTAAAATCTAACAAAAAGATTATCGTTTTACAATGTTCTAACGGTTATGGCCAGAATGATTTTAATAGAACTATTGAATCTGAAATTAGTAAAAAGGAAGGTTTTACTATCGTTCCTTTTCCAAACAGAAAACTATTAGGAGTTACTTTTCAAGGAGTTTTTGACAAGAAATATTGTATTCCAATTATTGAGAAAATTGATGTTGATTACATTATAATGACAAGATTTCTAGGAAATTTGAGAGAAGGAATTGAAATCATTGAAGAAGCAGAAGAAGATGTTATCTGGGGGTATGAAATTAAGATTTTAAATATAAAAAGTATGAATCAAAAGATTTCAATTAGCAAAGACAACTTAGAAGAATACCAAGATATTACAACTGATATCGAAAGAAAAGGTAAAAATCTACTTAATGACATTGAAAATTTAAAGTGAAATTATGACAAAAAACTGTTTAGAATGTGACGAAAAAATTATTGGCCGCGAAGATAAAAAATTTTGCAGCGACGGTTGTAGGAATGCTTACAATAACAAAATAAACAAAGACAGTACCAATTTAATGCGTAACATCAATAACAAGTTACGCAAAAATTACCGTATTTTGTGCGAACTAAATGTGGAGGGAAAGAGTAAAACCACCAAATCAAAGTTACTTAGTAAAGGTTTTGATTTTGACTATTTCACTTCTATTTTGCATACAAAAACGGGTAATACCTATCATTTTTTATATGATCAGGGCTATATGGTTTTAGAAAACGATTATTATATGCTAGTCAAAAAAGACCATTAATTTAAAGTAACTAACCTACATAATGATGAAAAAAAATTATACCTCACTACTTTCGGCATTACTGATTACCGGAATTATTGCTTTTATTTTTTATCGAATGATGCCCAGTGAATCTTCAAAGGAAAATGTCCCTCTTTCTGAATTTTCTACCGTAAGAGCATTAAAGCATATAAAAACTATTTCGAAAGAACCACATTATGTAGGCAGTTCTTATCATCAGAATGTTGTTAGTTATCTGGATACTGAATTAAAAAAATTGGGTTTAGAAACCGAAATTCAAAAAAGTGCTGTTTTAAGTAAATGGAACAACTTAGTTGAAACACAAAATATTATTACCCGAATCAAAGGTTCCGATTCTTCAAAAGCCTTGCTATTATTAACACATTACGATAGTGCTCCACATTCAAAATCGTATGGAGCCAGTGATGATGCGAATGGATTAGCTGTTATTTTAGAAGGTATTCGAACCTTTCTTCACAATAATTCTCCAAACAAAAACGATATAATCATAGTGTTTTCTGATGCCGAAGAACTCGGTTTAAATGGGGCGTATGCTTTTGCTTCAGAACATCCGTGGGCAAAAAATGTAGGACTTGTGTTGAACTTTGAAGCTCGTGGCACCAAAGGCCCTTCGATGATGCTTGCGGAAACCAATGGTGGTAATGCCAATTTAATTAAAGGTTTTGCTGAGGCTAATCCTGATTATACCTTATCAAATTCACTGATGTATAGCATCTACAAAATGCTTCCTAATGATACGGATTTAACTGCTTTTAGAGAGACCGCCGATATTCCGGGTTTTAATTTTGCTTTTATTGACGACCATTTTGATTACCATACTGTTCAAGATAATTTTGAAAACTTTACTCCGGAATCTTTAGAACATCAAGCAACCTATTTAATGCCTTTGCTTACTCATTTTTCAAATGCAGATCTAAGAAATTTAAAAACAAATGAAGATCATATTTATTTTAGTATTCCCTTTGGTTTTATTCACTATCCTTTTAGTTGGAATTTACCATTATTGATTGTTGCATATGTTTTGTTTTTTGGGGTTGTCATTCTTGGATTAGGAAAACATGTGTTAGATTTCAAAGATGTATTAAAAGGATTCATTCCACTTTTTGGTTCATTGCTAATTTCCGGAATTGTTGTTTTCTTTGGATGGAAAATGATTCAGTCCTTATATCCCGAATACCAAGATATGCTTCATGGATTTACATATAATGGTCATAGTTACATACTTGCTTTTGTCTTCATTTCTATCGCCATTTGCTTTTGGATTTATTCTAAATTTGTAAATTCTAAAACTACTGTAAGTTTTTTTGTAGCTCCGTTATTCTTTTGGTTAATCATCAATATAGTTGTTATTGTCTATTTAGAAGGAGCATCTTTTTTTATTGTTCCTGCCTATTTTGGTATATTTAGTTTAGGTAAATTTGTTTACAACAATAAGTCAAATTTGCTTTTAAACATTGCGTTAAGCATTCCAATGCTGGTTATTTTGGTGCCTTTTATTCAATTATTTCCAATTGGGTTAGGGCTAAAAATGTTAACCGGAAGTGCTTTATTTGTAGTCTTTGTTTTCTCATTATTAATTCCGGTTTTTGGAGCTTTTTCCAATAAAAAAGTTTGGGGATGGTTGTTTTTTGTTCTTGCTTTTGCTTTTTTAATCAAAGCTCACTTCACTAGTGGTTTTGAAAAAGGAAAGGCTAAGCCAAATAGTTTATTATACATTGCTGATGCTAATTCACATAAATATTATTGGGCAACTTATGATAAAGTATTGGATCCTTGGACAAAAAAATATTTAGGAGAATCTCCAAAATCAGGTGATAATTTAAATAAAAACACAGTAAGCAGTAAATATAATTCCGGATTTAGTTATGCTGCTGAAGCTCCAAGAAAAAATATTTCAGAACCTACTTTTACTTTTCTTCGCGATACAATCATTGGGAATTACCGTTCTGTTACATTACAAATTAATCCAAACAGAAATATGAATAGAATGGATGTTTTTGCAGATGAAAAGTTGAAATTTCACAATATGAAAGCCAATGGAATTATAGCTATAAATCAAAAAGGAAGCTTTTACAAAAGAAAAGATTCAAGATTATTAAATTATTATCCCATTGACAATAAACCTTTGACACTTAGTTTCCAAATCTCAAAAGAAGCCGATTTAGAAATGGAAGTTATGATTTCAGCCTTTGATTTATTGGAAAATTCGATGTTTTCTATTCCAAATCGTCCGGATGAATTTATCCCAATGCCTTTTGTTCTAAATGATGCAATTGTGGTGAAAAAGAAAATTTTTAAGGCAAAACCAATCGAAAAACAAAATTTAGATTCCGAGAATTACGAAGTAATTAAAGATTCAATTATCATAAAAAAAGATAGTCTTGAAGCAAATTAGTATTTTAGGATGTGGCTGGTTAGGATTTCCCTTAGCAAAATCACTACTAAGCAAAAATTATTCAATAAACGGTTCGACAACTTCCTTTTCTAAATTAGAAGTAATGAAGCCAGTGGGCATTTTCTCTTTTCTCTTATCTCTTGATGAAAATGAAATTCAAGGAGATATCTCAAACTTTCTTCTAAATTCTGAAATACTTATCATTGCTATTCCTCCCAAATTAAGAGGAAATTCTAACGAAAGTTTTGTCTCAAAAATAAAAATATTACTTCCTTTTATTGAACAGTCTACAATAAATAAAGTGCTTTTTATCAGTTCAACTTCCGTTTATGCAGATGATAATACCGTAGTAACTGAAAATACAATTCCAAATCCAGAGACAGAAAGTGGTCTTCAACTTTTGGCTTCTGAAAAATTATTACAAAACATTACTTTTTTTCGAACAACAATCCTTCGTTTTGGTGGTTTAATTGGTGAAGACAGACATCCAATTCGTTTTTTAGCCGGAAGAACTAACTTGGAAAATCCGGAAGCTCCAATTAATTTAATTCATCAGGAAGATTGCATTGCAATTATTGAAAGAATAATGGAACAGGATTGTTGGGGTGAAGTTTTTAATGCTGTGGCTCCTTTTCATCCTACCCGAAAAAGATATTATACAGAAAAAGCGATAGAATACAATTTAGCTTTTCCGCAATTTAATGAAAGTCTGACTTCTATTGGAAAAACAATTAGTTCCGATAAATTGATTCGAATTTTGGGATATGATTTTAAAAATTTAAGTTAAATTTACCTTTCCAAACAAACAAACAAAATGAACGATTCACCAAAATTTGCTGTTATCGGTGGTGGTAGCTGGGCAACTGCGATAGCAAAAATGCTTTGCGAAAACCAAACAGAAATTTGTTGGTATATGCGAAATCAAACCGCGATTGACCACATCAAAGCAGAAAAACACAATCCTAACTATTTGAGTTCTGTTGAATTTAACACCAATAAATTAAAGCTTACTACTGATATAAACAAAGCGGTTGCTTATGCCGATTACCTTATCTTTGCAATTCCTTCTGCCTTTTTAAATACTGAATTAGAAAAATTAACGGAATCATTTGAACATAAAGTCATTTTTTCTGCCATTAAAGGAATTGTTCCGGAAACGTTTTTAATTGTTGGTGAACATTTTCACAAAAAATACGACATCCCTTATGAAAATATTGGTGTTATTACTGGTCCATGTCACGCAGAAGAAGTTGCTTTAGAACGTCTTTCTTATTTGACAATTGCTTGTGCTGATGCAAAAAAAGCAAAAGTGGTGGCTCAAAATTTATCTTGTAAATACATCAAAACAAAAATTTCCGATGATATTATCGGAACGGAATATGCTGCCATGTTAAAAAATATTTACGCCATCGCAGCCGGTATGGCTCACGGCTTAGGATATGGCGACAATTTTCAGGCTTTATTGATGAGTAATTCCATTCGTGAAATGAAAAAGTTCATCAAAAAAGTACACCGCATGAAACGGAATATTAATGATTCTGCTTATTTAGGCGATTTATTAGTGACCGGTTATTCTGTGTTTTCCCGAAATCGAATGTTTGGAAATATGATTGGAAAAGGATATACCGTAAAAAGTGCTATGATGGAAATGAGCATGGTTGCGGAAGGTTATTATGCGGTGAAAAGTGCCTATAAACTGAACCAAAACTATCAAGCAAAAACGCCAATTATTGACGCCGTTTATGAAATTTTATACGAAGGGAAAGATCCTAAAAGTGTGTTTAAAAAACTGACGGATAAGCTGGATTAATATTAAGAGAATAGACTTAAAACTTATAGATTTGGTCTATTTTCTATTCTCTATTTTCTATATTCTTTTACTTCACCACCACCCCATTCTTAAACAAAACAGGCACTTCTTGAGTAGCCTGTTCATTAATAGTGTTGGTTCTGAAAATAAATTTTTTATCGTATAACGTGTTTCCAATAAAATAAGTCACCATAAATTCATTGTTAAGTGCCAAGACACTTTGCTCAACCATTTCCACTTTTATTACTGAAACAGATGGAACTTTGATAAAAGCATGACGCAGCAAAGATGTTTTTTTCATTTCTCCTTTTATCGTTCCGAAAGCTTTGGAAACAACCATTACGCTATCTAAATCAAAATCACTGTCGTTTACAAGATAAACATACCAAACCTTATCCATAAAGTCATCGCTCCACTCCTGTACAGCGGCCATAAATACATTTTCTACTTTTGGGATAATAATATCGGATTTCATTCAAATTATCTAAACCTGAAAGGTTTAATTGCTAGTTAAATTATATACTAGATTTAAATTGTTCTAAAAAACGCACATCATTTTCATAAAACATTCGAATGTCGCCAATTTGGTATAATAACATAGCAATACGTTCAATGCCCATTCCAAAAGCAAAACCATTGTATTCGTCAGCATTTATGCCACAGTTTTTCAAAACGTTTGGATCAACCATTCCGCAACCCATAATTTCTAGCCAGCCGGTTCCTTTAGTGATACGGTAATCTGTTTCGGTTTTTAAACCCCAATAAATATCTACCTCAGCACTTGGCTCAGTAAATGGAAAGTAAGACGGTCGCAAACGAATTTTTGACTTTCCAAACATTTCCTTGGTGAAATATAAAAGTGTTTGTTTTAAATCGGCAAACGAAACATCTTTATCAATATACAATCCTTCCACTTGATGGAAAATACAGTGTGAACGCGAAGAAACGGCTTCATTACGGAAAACTCGTCCCGGAGAAATCGTTCTAATTGGTGGTTTGTTGTTTTCCATATAACGAACTTGCACAGATGAGGTATGTGTTCTAAGCAAAACATCAGGATTGGTTTGGATGAAAAAAGTGTCTTGCATGTCTCTCGCCGGATGGTATTCGGGCAAGTTCAAGGCAGTGAAATTATGCCAATCGTCTTCAATTTCTGGACCTTCGGAAACGTTAAATCCGATGGTGGAAAAGATATCGATAATTTGATTTTTTACTAATGATATTGGATGACGAGAACCTATCGGAAAAGGTTCTCCCGGGCGAGTCAAATCGCCAAAAAGACCAACTGTCTCTTCTTTACTTTCCAGTAATTCTATAATAGATTTCACTTTCTCTTCGGCTGTATTCTTTAGTGTGTTAATAACTTGTCCGAATTCTTTTTTCTGTTCATTAGGAACATTTTTAAACTCGGTAAACAAGTCTTTCAATAAGCCTTTGCTTCCTAAATATTTTATTCGGAATTGTTCTAAAGTTTCTTTGTTATCCGTTTGAAAAGCCTGAGCTTCGCTAATATATTCTTTAATCTTATCTATCATCGTTCGTGATATAAAGCTACAAATTTAGGGAAAATTTATTAATAGGGACTAGTTGCAACTTGTCCGATCTCAAAATAAAATGAATTAATTGATTAATTCTCTTTCCAGAAAATAATTTACAATGGCATCTTTCATCAAAACGGATTGTTCGCCTGCTTTTAGTGGCGGTAATACTTCTTTTACTTTATAATGAGGCCAACCATCATTATCAAAAAATTCAAATTCATAATAACCATAAGGTTCTAATAATCGACAAATTGCAATGTGCATTAACTCAATTTTTTCGTCCTTTTTGAAAGTTTGTTTCACTTTACCCAACTCTTGAACACCAATTAAATATATAATGGCATCTAAATCAAGCATTTCGCCTTCAGCAAATTGATTTGATAATAGTTGGACAACGTTTTCCCAACGTTCTTTTAATTGAATATCTCTTGACATGATGGAAGATGAAAGTGGGAAGATGGAAGAATAATTTCTGCCATCAATCACTATTATTTTTTGGCAAAGATAAGAAGTTGATATTGATTAAACATAAATTACTATTTTAGTAAAAAATTAGAAATGAATTTTTTAGATATTACAATTGGATTATTACTTGTTTTTAGTTTATACAATGGAATCAAAAATGGTGTTTTTGTAGAAATCGCTTCAATAATTTCTTTCGTATTGGGTGTTTTTCTTGCAATTAAATTTTCCTATTTAGTGAAATCTTTTTTAGAAGGGTTTGTGAGTTGGAATCCGCAAACCATTCAAATTACTGCTTTTATATTGACTTTAATTTTGGTAGTTATTGGAGTTCATTTATTAGCAAAAATATTTACTAAAATAGCCGATTTTGCTTTTTTAGGTTGGGTAAACAAATTAGCCGGCGGAATTTTTAGTGTGCTGAAAACAGCTTTGTTAATTGGAATTTTTTTGAATTTAGTCCAAAAGATAAATATTAACAATCAATTTATTTCTAAAGAAAAACAAGAGAAATCAATATTCTACAAACCAATATTAACTACAACAGCCTTTTTGATGCCGATGTTAACGCGATGGATTGATGATATTAAAAAGAGTTACGACGAGACTACTTCAACTCTTTGATTGCCTCTTTTTGAACCCATCCTTCTGTTTCGTCTGAAAGTTGGATTTTTTTCCAATTTTCTATCGTTTCAAGAACGTAAACTTTTGTACCTTCATGCAACACAAAAGCCTCTGTTGCATTTTCCCGAGGTTCATTTTTAACGGAAAGTATTTCTTCAAAAACAATAGCCGGACGCTCGCTTTGATAATCATTTTTGTCAAATATAGCAGCCCCAATAGCGGCAAAAATCAAGAATGGAATAAAGAGCATCCCCAAAAAGAAAACACGTTTAAAAATGGCTGTTTGAGAAAAATAATACCCCATGAAAAAAAGTAAAAATAAGACAGAAAATCCTATAGAAATTATTCCCCAAGTATTGTAGTGAAATAAGCCTGTAAAATTTCTGAGTAACTTTTCAAAACCAACTTTTTGAGTTTCTTTTATATCGTCGATAGTTCTGTTTTTAGCAAATTTTAAATTGTTTCTGATGTCTTTATCGTTGGGACTTATCAAAAGTGCTTTTTCATAATAATATATCGCAGGAGCAATTTTATTGAGTTTGTAATAGCTGTTCGCCAAATTAAAATATAAATCACATGATTCTTTTTTACCTTCTAAAATGCTCTCATAAGCCTTAATTGCTTCTTGATAATTTCCTTTTCGATACTGATCGTTTCCATTGTCAAAAACACTTTGAGCCCAAAAAGTTTGAGTTAAAAAGAGGAATAGATAAATTATATTCTTCATGGTTTTTAATTAAGAAATTTGTTTTTCCAGTTCTGATATTACTAAAACCGCTTTGTCATAATCGTGTTGCATAGCAACTGTTGATGATGGAGCATACCTTGCCAATTCACAATTTTCAGTCAGTTGAATAAAAAATTCAATAGTTTCCGTTTGTGCTTTTTTATTTGCTAAAGTTTCTTTGATAATCTCTTTACTCATTTCTGAAGTTTCAATTTTAAGTTTTGCTTTCAAGAAATTGTGCAGTGATTTTTCTAATGCTACATAAAATGGTTCTTTATTACCTAATTGTTTTTTAGCCTCTGACAAATATTTCTTTGCTAACCTATTATTTAATTTCAATTTATTCCCAACAACATCTCTATCAATAGCTTCTTTTTTCTTTTTGAATAAAACAATAAACGGAATCAATAAAAAGGGAATACTAACTAAAACATAATAAAGGTTTGAACCAAAGAAATCTTGCTTATTTATGGAAGAAAATTTCGTTTTTAAGTGAATGAATTTAAATTGATCCCCGGCAGAAATAGCTTTTTTATCAACAGATTCTGTTGTTTTTGCTGTCAGATTACCATTTTGGAATGGTCCATCTGTCACGTTAATTATAATTTCTTCTGATATAATCGTTTTATACTTCCCCGTACTTAAATCAAAGTATGAAAACCGCAAAGGTTTGATAGTGTAATTTCCTTTAAATTGTGGAATTATGGTATATTTATCAGTAATTTTTCCACTCATTCCTGTCAAAGGAGTATTCACATTTTCGGTATGTACCGGATCATACATTTCTAAGGCTGTAGGCACAACCGGTTTAGGTAAACTAAACAATTTGAGGTTTCCGTTTCCGGAAATACTCACTTCTAAATCCATGCTTTCACCATTTTTTAAATTGGTTCGGGATGGGATAACTTTAAAATCAAATTTACCGACTGCTCCTGAATAATCAATTGGTTTGCCATTTTCGGGAAGCGGTTTTACAGAAATTATTTTACTTCCTGCAGAAACACGTTTATGGTCTTTGGTCAACATTACTTGACCAAAAATATTTCTTCGGTTAGTAGGCAATTCAACATCGATATCCAATGACAAGGGTTCAATTTCAAGACTACCCGTTTTTTGAGGATACAAAACTGTTTTTCTGAGTACCACGTAACGAAAACGTTCCCCTTTAAAAGTTCCTTCTTCTGCTATTAATTGCTTAATATCAATGTTTTGACTCCAAAAATTATTATATTTAGGCTTATCTAATTCCTGCCAATTTGTAATTCCAATATTGTGACTGAAATACAGTTTATAAACGACCGTAATAGGTTCGTTTAAATATGGATTTGTTTTACTGACATCGGCCACTAAATATAAAGCATCGTTTATGGAAACTGAATTGTCAATCGGATCTCTGGGTTGTTCAACGGCATCCGAAACTTTTACTGAAATAGGTGTTGTTTTATAAACTTGTCCATTGTACTCGATTGCAGCTTGTTTAATTGAAATAGTACCCTTTTGTGTAGGCAATAAAAAATAGGAATAAGTTTTATTGAATGAACTTTTACCATTAACCCATGACTGACTCACTTGCTGACTTGGCCCGCCAACGACTCTAAAGCCATCAAACGAAGGCGGAATAAAATTATCACCGTCTACATTCATGGTGAAATCTACCCTTAAACGTTCATTTAAACCCAACGAGTTTTTACTCACTTTGGCCTCAAACTGAACTTGGGCAAAAATTGCCTGACAGCTTAATAATACTATGAATAGAAACTTTTTCATTTTTTTTACCAATCTTTTTCCGTTTGAACAGGTTTCGTCTTTACTTTTTGAGCATTCACTTTTTCCTGCACTTTCTTTTCTTCATTATTGACTGCGTCTAATAAATTTTGGACACTTTCTTTTGAAATCCCGGATGGTTGTGGCTTTGACTGACTTTTTTGATCTTGGTCTTTTTTCCCGTCATTTTTATCCTGATTTTTGTCTTTATCGCCGTCTTTTTTATCTTCTTTTTTATCTTTATCTCCGTCATCTTTTTTATCCTGATTTTTGTCGTCTTTTTTGTCGTCTTTTTTGTCTTTTTCAGGATCTTCCGGATTGTTTTTTAAATACAGTTTTGCTAAGGCATAATTATATCGGGTTTCTTCATCGGTTGGATTATTCCGTAAGGCATTTTTATAGCTTTCAACGGCTTTTGCATATTGCTTTTCTTTCATAAACACATTACCTAAATTGTGAAAAGCTTTGTGTTTTTCCGGTTTAGTTTTGGCTTTTTCTATGGCTTTCGCATAAGCATATTTTGCTTCGCTTGGCTGATTTTGTTTATAAATAGAATTTCCTAAATTATAGACTGGTGTGGCTCCGGAAACTCCTTTAGAATTTGAAACACGGTATTGTGCTTCTGCTTCTGTAAAATTTTTAGCCACAAATTCTTTATTAGCTTTTGGTAATACTTTATCTTTTTCTTTTTTCTCTTCCTGAGCTTGTAGAAAATAGGATAGCATTAAAAGTAAAATGGTTAAATTTTGTTTCATGCTTTCTTTTCATTAAATAAATTCAACTTGTTTATCCATCCTGTTTTTCGTTCCAATAGAAAAACATCTATCATTAAAAATAAAAAAGCAAAACCTAAGAACCATTGAAACTGTGATTGAAAATCAGCAATTTGTGTCGTTTCAAATTCTGTTTTTTCAATATTATCCAATGCTTTTTTAACGTATTCTAGCACTTCTTTGGTATTGCTCCCATATACATAACCACCTTTGGTTCCTTTTCCAATTTGTTTTAGAACTTCGGTGTTTAATTTTGTAACAACCACCTCATCATTTTGGTCTCGTTTAAAACTTTCCACAACACCATTTCTTTTGATAGGAATTGGGCCTCCTTTTTCTGTTCCAACACCGATGGTAATAATTTTTGCCTTTATTTTTTTGGCTTCTTCAATGGCTCCTTCAAAACCTTCTGAATGATCTTCACCATCAGAAATTAAAACTATCAATTTATTTGTCGAATTGCCTTTGTCAAAATAGTTAGCCGACATCCTAATTGCATCTTCCAATGAAGTTCCTTGCGAGGAAACCATATCGGTATTCATGCTTTGCAAATACATTTTTGCCACACCATAATCAGTCGTTATGGGCAAAACAGGGAAAGCACTACCTGCATAAGCTACAATTCCGATTCTATCACTTCCCAACTGATTAATGATTTGAGAAACAATTTGTTTGGATTTGTCTAAACGGTTAGGAGCAACATCTTCTGCCAACATACTTTTTGAAATGTCGATGGCAAATACCACATCAATTCCCTCTCGTTTAACAGTTTCTAATTTAGTGCCAATTTTTGGATTTACTAATCCTATGACAATGCAAACAAAAGCGAACAACAAAACAACAATTTTCAAAATCGGTTTAAAAATTGATTTGTCAGGGCTTAATTTTTTTACCAATTCAATATCTCCAAATTCACGTTGCTTTTTTGTTTTCCAATATAAATTTAATAGAAAAAACAGCACAATTATTGGGATAATGGCTAAAAAGTATAAATATTTTTTTTCGTCCAGTTCGTACATATTATATAAAACCTCTAAAAATTGTTTGTCTTAACAAAATTTCTACCAATAATAATAATCCGGCAATCCAAACAAAAGGACGAAACTTTTCGTCGAAATTATAAAACTTTTGTTCTTCTATTTCTGTTGTTTCTAATTTATTGATTTCTTCATAAATTTCTTTGAGCTTACTATTGCTAGTGGCTCTAAAATATTTTCCGTCTGTTTTTTTTGCGATGCTTTTCATTAAAGCTTCATCAATTTCTACAGGCATCATTCGGAATAAAAAACCTCCTTTAGGTGCATAGGCATAAGGAAACTCAGCCATGCCATTTGTTCCTAAACCTATTGTATAAACTTTAATTCCATATTCTCTTGCAATATCAGCTGCCGTTTCAGGCTCTATAAATCCTGCATTGTTCACCCCATCTGTCAACAAAATGATGACTCTGCTTTTTGCTTTACTGTCTTTTAATCGATTAATGGCAGTGGCCAAACCCATTCCTATTCCGGTTCCATCTTTAATAATATTATCATATTGAATACTTTTGATGGCATTAATCACAACCGATTTATCACTGGTTACAGGCGATTTTGTATAACTTTCAGCGGCATAAACCACTATACCAAATCGATCATTGGGACGGTCATTTACAAAATTAGCAGCCACTTTTTTTAACGATTCCAATCGATTTGGTTTTAAATCTTTGGCTAACATACTCCCGGAAACGTCTGTTGCAATAACTATATCAATTCCACGAGTGGTTTTTGTTTTATTACTGATGTCAACGGTTCTTGGTCTTGCTAAAGCAACAATTAAAAAACTTAAAACTAAAATTCTTAACACAAAAAGAATTGGTTTTAGTTTAGGCAAGACTGAACTTTTTACTTTAAATCCTTTCAAAGAACTCACTTTTAATGTTGCCGTTTGTTTATTTCGCTTCCAAATATGCCATGCTATTGCAACCGGCAATAAAGTGAATAACCAAAAAAACTTTGGATGTAAAAAGGTGATGTTTTCCATAGTTATTTCATTTTGGCAATTTCAACAGAATTCATAATTCGTTCTGTAATTTGATTAGCTGATTCATCTCCTTCATCTTGTAACACCATGACTTGTTGCAAACCTCCCTCTTGAGAAAAGTAAATCATTTCATAATAGGCTTTTCTGCTTTTCTTTGTTATTGGATCAATAATTGTCATTGTACCATAGCCTCTTAATCCGTTAAAACCTTCTTTAGAACTGAATTCTTCTTGTTTCAATAAAATATTCTGTGCTCCTTGTGCTTCCATTATTTCGAGCGACCCTTCCATTGCTTTTGCTAAGTCAATCTTAATTTCTTCTTTAAATTTATTAGTCATTATAACAATGTAATAATGATCTAAAATAGCTCCATATCCAAACATTTGCATGTCTTTCATCAAGGAAGACGATTCTTTGTTCATGTATTTATAAACATCCATTCGTTTCAACACTTTTGGAGTTTCAATTTTTATGGGTGGATTACCGTATTCGCTCAAAACCCATTCCCCTTCCAATAACTCTTTGGTTGGATGACCAATGATTGTGTCTTTTACAAATTCAAATCCTTTGGTTACAATTAAAATTCCCATCACTACAAAAAGTAAAACTATAAATGATAAAACAAGGGTTGTGATTTTGCGTTTTCTTTTTCTTTTTAGGATTTTATCTTTGTTAAAATCATTGTCTACTAACTCTTCTTCTACAACTTCAGGAATTGATTGGTGAATTTTATAAATTGTTTTTTCAATTTTTGATTTGTCTTCTACAATTTCAAATTCAAGTGGTTTTGATTTGGCAAATTTTACTAAATCTGCTTGTTTTAAAACCTTTTCGAGATTTTTTATTGTTTCATCATTTAAAGCTAATTTCTTTTTTACAATTGCAATTTTGAAAGCTGCAATCAATTCGTCGGTAGTGCTTTCCATTGCCGGAATTTCGATGGCTTCCTCAATATATGTTCTGACAATATCTGTCAACTCAGAATAATAAGCTTTAACTTCTCCTCTTTCTACTAAGCTCTTTTTTTCTAATGTTTTTAGGTGAGCTGTTGCTTTTTCAATCGGCGAAGCATAAACAATTTCTTCAACTTTAGGTTTTTTGTTTTTTTGAATTAAATAATAAATCAAATAGCCAATCCCTGCTAAAACAACTAAAATCAATAGATATATCCACCAAGGCCATCCGTCATTATCAACTTGGGTAATATCTTTAATATCATACATCTGTTGTTTTAGCGTATCAACTACCACATTTGAAATTTCAACCAAAACACTATCAGTTGGATAAGGTTTTGAATTGATTATAACTTGTAGAGAAGGAATGACAAATTTTCCGCTATCAAATTGAGTTAAACCATATTTCTTAATTAGTTGATACTTAAAATTTTCCTTGATTGTATCGGTAGGATAACTTTCTAGTACTTCTAAACGTCCAAATAATTTACCTTCCGGAAAAGTCACTTTTGAAAGTGTATCAACCGAAGTTTTTAAAGTCAAATTAATTTGAGCTCCTATTTTAACTTTATTACTATCTACCGAAGTTGTCACTCTTTTTTGTTGAGCAAAAACTATGGTTGAGAACAGAATAAAGAATATATATAATTTTATTTTCATGTTTTGTTTCACAGCTATTCACAAAGGTTAGTTTGAAATTTGCTAATGATTATCTGGATTTAAAGTAGCTTAATAATTTAGTTACATAACTTTCATCTACTCTTGTGTTTACAGTTCCTGAACCACATTTTGAAAAAGTTTCTTTGAAAAAAATTACTTTTTCGTGGTAATATTTTTCATACTCCATCCTAATCGATTTTGAATTGGTGTTTACTAACATTGTTTCGCCTGTTTCAGCATCGAGCATATTTACCATTCCGATATTTGGCATTTTTTCTTCACGAATATCAAACACTCGAATTCCGGTTATATCATGCTTTTTCCCTGCAATTTTAAGGGTATTTTCATAATTATCCTCGGTAATAAAATCAGAAATAAAAAAAACAATAGCTTTCTTTTTCATCACACTGGATAAAAATTTCAATGCATTTGAAATATTAGTTTTATTGCTTTTGGGTTGAAATTCGATTAATTCACGAATAATTCGCAACACGTGTGATTTCCCTTTTTTTGGTGGAATATAAAGCTCAATTTCATCGGAAAATAAAATCAATCCAATTTTGTCGTTGTTTTGAGTAGCTGAAAAAGCCATTGTTGCTGCTATTTCTGTTACAATTTCACTTTTCAACTGATTTTTTGTTCCAAAACTTTCAGAACCGGAAATATCTACCATTAACATCATGGTCAACTCACGTTCTTCTTCAAAAACTTTGATATAGGGATCGTTGTAGCGAGCTGTTACATTCCAATCAATGGCTCGAACATCATCACCAAATTGATACTGACGCACTTCTGAAAAAGTCATCCCACGGCCTTTAAAAGACGTGTGGTATTCACCCGAAAAGATGTGATCGCTCAATCTTCGGGTTTTGATTTCTATTTTTCGTACTTTTTTGAGTAGATCTTTTGTTTCCATCTTCAGTAGTTTTCAGTCGCAGTTTTCAGTCGCAGAAAGTTAACAGATATAAAGCTGTAAACTAAAATTTAAGGTACTTCAATCTCATTTACTATTTTGTTGATCATTTCAACTGAAGTAATATTTTCAGCTTCTGCCTCATACGTGATGCCTATTCTATGACGCAACACATCATGAACCACTGCACGAACATCTTCCGGAATTACATAACCACGACGTTTGATAAATGCATAACATTTTGCTGCAGTAGCTAAATTGATACTTCCTCGGGGAGATGAACCGAAACTGATTAATGGTTTTAGACTTTCTAATTTATATTTTTCAGGGAAACGAGTAGCGAAGATGATATCTAAAATATATTTTTCAATTTTTTCATCCATGTAAACTTCACGAACTGCTTCTTGTGCTCTCAATATTTGTTCAATAGAAATGACGGCGTTTACTTTTTCATGACTTCCTTTTAAATTTTGACGAATAACCATTCGTTCGTCTTCCATTTTTGGATAATCAATTACTGTTTTTAACATAAAACGATCGACTTGAGCTTCGGGTAACGGATAAGTTCCTTCTTGTTCAATCGGATTTTGAGTAGCTAATACTAAAAAAGGTTTGTCTAATTTAAAAGTCGTGTCACCAATGGTCACTTGTTTTTCCTGCATAGCTTCCAACAGAGCAGATTGCACTTTTGCCGGGGCACGATTAATCTCATCAGCAAGCACAAAATTGGCAAAAATGGGTCCTTTTTTGATGGAAAATTCATTTTGTTTGATGTTGTAAATCATCGTACCAATTACATCGGCTGGAAGTAAATCGGGTGTAAACTGAATTCGACTAAACGAACCTTGAACAGCTTGAGATAAGGTGTTAATAGCTAAGGTTTTAGCTAAACCCGGAACTCCTTCCAACAAGATATGTCCCTGCCCCAAAAGACCAATTAACAAACGTTCAATCATATGCTTTTGACCAACAATTACTTTGTTCATTTCATAGGTCAGCAAATCAATAAAAGCACTTTCTCTTTCAATTTTTTCATTGATGGCTCTAATATCCAACGTAGTTGTATTTTCTTCCATTTTATCTGGTTTTATAAACGAAATTTTATTTGTTAAATTTAACAGTGCAAATTGAAAATTTTATTCCTTTCAAGATGTTAACATAGCGTTAAAACTTATTTGAAATAGTACGCTTTAAGAGTGTTTTGTGATTTAGTTTTTATAATTTTAAGACCGAATAAAAAAAGTTGCGGGTTTGAAAGTTTCAGGTTTCAGGTTTCAAGTTAAAATCACCTAATTAATAATTACCCTTTACCTATTGCCATAAATTATAAAAAAATGAAAATAAAATTATCTCCTGTTGTAGCAGGAACTATGAATTGGGGTGTTTTGGACAAAAAGTTAAGTGTCGCTGAAATGTCCAATTTAATTCTAATTTGTTTAGAAAATAAAATAACTACATTTGATCATGCTGATATTTATGGTGGATATACTACAGAAGCATCATTTGGTGAAGCTTTTAAACAAAGTAACATCAATCGTTCAGCCATTCAATTGTTCACAAAATGTGGCATTCAACATCTTTCCGATAATCGAAATAATCGCATTAAGCATTATGATTATTCAAAGGAATACATTGTATGGTCAGTAGAAAATTCGCTGAAAAATCTTCAAACTGATTATTTGGATGTTTTTTTACTTCATCGTCCGAGCCCTTTAATGCAAGCTGACGAAATTGCGGAAGCGATTGAAAAGTTAAAAAAAGAAGGTAAAATAATTGATTTTGGTTTGTCAAACTTTACGCCTTCTCAAACGGATTTAATTCAACAAAAAACGAACGTGTCGTATAATCAAATTCAATTTTCTGCAACTCATTTTCTGCCCATGTTAGACGGAAGTTTAGACCATATGCAAGTTCACAACATCCGTCCGATGGCATGGAATCCATTGGGAAATGTTTTCAGAGAAGATTCTGAGCAAACCAGAAGATTAAAAAAAGTGTTAGTTCGATTAACTGAAAAATACGAAGTAGGAGCCGATATTTTATTGCTTTCTTGGATTAAACATCATCCTTCAAACATTATTCCGGTTGCCGGAACTGTTAATGTTGCCCGCATTCAACAATTGCAAAAAATCGAGCATATAAAATGGGATATTGAAGATTGGTTTGAAATTTGGGCGGATAGTATGGGGAATAAGGTGCCTTAAATTTCAAGTTAGAAAGTTCCGGGTTGCGAGTTTCGGGTTAAAAAGGGATAGATTAAAAAAACAGATTTATGGCTACAATTAATTCATTTGAAGAACTTGATATATGGCAATTAGGTAGAGAAATATGTAAAGATGTTTGGGATAAATTTGAAAACAAATCCTTAGGAAAAGATTTTGAGTTAAAGAACCAAATGAATCGTTCTTCTGGTTCAATTATGGATAATATTGCTGAAGGATTTGAAAGAAACGGCAGAAGAGAATTTATTAACTTTTTAAGCTATTCAAAAGGTTCTTGTGGTGAATTAAGATCACAATTATTTAGAGCGTTTGATAGAAATCACATTTCTAAAGAAGAATTTGAATTCTTAAAAGAAAAAACAATTACAGAAAGTAAAAAAATAGGTTCTTTTATGGCTTATTTAGTAAAATCTGATCATAAAGGCAGTAAGTTTGATAAATAGTTAAAAGGCAGTAAAGTTGAGAGTTAACCCATAACTCGCAACCCGTAACCCGCAACTTTCTAACCCGTAACTTTAAAAATGATCAACAAACGCCTTCTTATCAAAAACCTATTAGCTCACAACGATGAGAGTAGCTTTTATGACAAAAAACGTCAGTTGAATTTGCATTCTAAAGAAGGGAAGGCTAAATTTTTAAAACATATTTGTGCATTATCTAATTCTAACCCAACCAATAATTCGTATATCGTTGTGGGTGTAGAAGATAAGGATAATGAGATTACCGGAGATGATTTTTTTGATGATAGTCGAATTCAAAATTTAGTGAATGCTTATTTAGAAAATCCTCCCAAAATTCAATATGAAAATGTTCCTTTTCCAAACCTACCGAAAGATAAAGTAGTGGGATTGGTTACCATAAAAGCAAATTCCAAAGTTTCCTTTTTTAAAAAAGGAATTCACACTACTCAGGCTCGTACCGTTTTTATTCGAAGAGGAAGTAATTCAATCCCCACAGAAGATAAAGTTCCCTTTTCAAAATTGAACACTGAAACAGTAATTGGCATTGAAAATAATTCGAGAAACAGTATTTCACACACTCTGGAAGGCGTTTTAGATTTTTTAAATAACCGTCATAAAGATATGGCTACCAACTACCATGTTTTCAAAGAACTTTTTGTCGTTTGTTGGGCAGGTCATAAGAAAAAAGTGCGGGATAAAACCTTCTTTTCCAGAGTTGATATTGAATTAATTAATGAGCAAGTAAAACTTTTTTATTCCGCCTTTGATGAAGTGACGATAGAATATGATAATAAAACTTTTTCGATTACTGAATATGTTCCGTTAGGGTTGAATGACAAAACGAGTTATTATCCGCTAGAAAAGCAAACGCTGACCTTTTTTGACAACGGTTATTACAAAATTGAAACTTTCTTTTTATTTGAACCGCCTCAATACAATCGAAAAATGATGTTTCATATTTACAATTCAAACTTATCTTTGCTGCAGAAATTGCAAAAAGGAATTTCCTTATCTGAAAGAGAAAAAAGAGATTTGTTGAATTTACCTTCTACGCTGATGATTTGTTTTTTGAATGGATTTGAAGACGCTAAACAAAAATTAATTGATGCCAAACCTTTACTAAAAGCAACTGAAAACCCATCGGTTTATGTAAATTTTAAAGAAACGTTACGCATTTTGAGAAAAATGAAATATGATAAAAACAATGACTAATAAATTTGTAATTGGTGACATTCACGGTGGTCTTCGGGCTTTACATCAGGTGTTGGAAAGAAGCCAAGTCACAAGAGAAGACACTTTAATTTTCTTAGGCGATTTTGTCGATGGTTGGAGCGAATCACCCCAAGTGCTTGATTTTTTAATTGAATTAAATAAAAAACAAACCTGTATTTTCATACGAGGCAATCATGATGATTTATTGTTGAATTATCTAAAAACAAATTCCTATCATCAAGAGTGGATTAAACACGGAGGTCAATCAACTATCGATTGTTATCAAAAAGTTTCTACTGTTGAACGAAAAAGACACATCGAATTTTTAGAAGGATTAAAAGATTATTATCTTGATGACCAAAACAGACTCTTTATTCACGCCGGTTTTACCAATATGAACGGAATTGATTTTGAATATTTTCCGAAATTATTTTATTGGGATAGAACCTTGTGGGAAACTGCACTAAGTTTAAATCCTACCCTTTCTAAAGACAGTATTTTTTATCCAAGACGTCTCAAATTATATAACGAAATCTATATTGGCCATACACCAACAACACGAATAAACGAAACAATTCCAACAAACAAAGCCTGTATTTGGAACATTGATACCGGTGCAGCATTTGTTGGCCCATTAACAATTTTAAACGTAGATACTAAGGAATATTGGCAAAGTGAACCCTTGCCACAATTATATCCCAATGAAAAAGGAAGAAATTAATGTTTGCGTGTTAAAATTAAAATTAATATATTTGAAAAATTTTTATAACAATGAAATCGATATTAACAACGCATTTGCGTAAATAAACACCCATAAAAAATAAAGTAATTCTAATAACTTATAAAAAAAATAATTATATACATATGAAAAAATTATTCACTTTTGGATTGATTTTAAGTGCATTTTTAGCTAATGCACAAGCTTACAGGGGAGAAGGAGATCAAAAATTTCAATTAGGTGTTAACTTTCAAGATCAAGCAACAGGAATTACTTTCTTTTATGATCGTGGAATTGGAGAAAATATTTCAATCGGTTTGCAAACTGTCTATCTTTTAGGTGTTGATGGAGATGGTTCTGAATTTAAAGATGAATTTGACATCAAAGCTCGTTTTAATGCCAATATTGGAAGTGTCATGAAGTTACCTGAAACTATTGATATTTATCCCGGTTTAAATATTGGTCTTAGAAATTTTGGAGCACATGCCGGGGTTCGTTATTTCTTTTCAGACGGATTTGGAGTGTTTTCTGAAGTTGGATTTCCAATTGCCTCTTACGACAAAAACCCTGTTGGTTATGAAAAATTAAACAATCAATTCCAATTTAGTATTGGTGCTTCTTTCAATCTATAATCAAATTTCCAAACGAGCATCATCGGAAAAAAACTACAATACCGAGGCGGTTCAAAATGTGAAATAAGTAGAATTGAAGACGATTTAGTAGTTTATACTGTAGCCCATAAAACAGAGGAAAGTTTGGAAAATAGTATTTTGATTACAAAAGCGTTAAAAGACCAAATAGAAAATCCAGAAACAACAAATGCAGCAGATTGGCGAGGATTAAATGACAGCATGTGGAACGAGAATCTACCTGTACAAATCGTTTGTTGGCGAATGTTAGCCCGATTAAAAAATCACGATTTACTGGAAATGATGTATTTGGATGAAGATGCTTTAGCGTGGGTAAAATCAACCAATGAAGGAGATGAGGAAGAAGGAAAAATTATTCACAAATATTTGAATGGAAACATATTGAAAGACAGCGATTCAGTGGTTTTGATTAAAGATTTAGATGTAAAAGGTGCTAACTTTACAGGAAAACGTGGAGCTGCTGTTCACAACCATTAAATTGGTTTGGGATAATGCTAATTTAATTGAAGGACGCGTTGAAAATCAAAGTATTTATATTTTGACTCAATACGTAAAGAAAACGAAATAATTTTCTATTTGAGAAAATCATACCATTAAAAAACCCTGCATAATTAGTTATTTTGCAGGGTTTTCTGTTAAAAATTACTAGTTTAATAAACTTTTAATTTGGCACCAAAACCACATGGATTTGTTGTGGAATTACATGACACACATCTCGAGTGACAGTTATACTTTCAGTGGAGTAGGTTTGATATCCTTCTTTTGAAACGATAATGATATAATTCCCTTCCCGTTCATAAGCACCGGAAAAAATTGGATCATTTTCATTCACCACTACTAGTGTTTCTGAATAATTGCCATCTGTTGCAACCACAGTTACACCTTCACTGGTGATGGAACTCATTGCCCCTAAACTAACCGAAACATTCAATGCTGCTTTTGCTTCTTGTGTACAATAAACTTCATCGTCATCATCGCAAGTCATTGCAAGTAAAAACGGTGTGAAAGCCAATAATAAAAAGATTTTTTTCATGTGTTTACTTTTTTGATTATTGTTTAGATGCTAAAAAAGTAAATTAGTTGCGTAAAAAAAACCTGCAAAATTAAAAATTTGCAGGGTTTTCTTTTTTCTATATTCTTTGTTCTATCCTCTTAAGATTACAAATCAAATTTAATTCCTTGAGCCAAAGGCAATTGGTCAGAATAATTGATTGTGTTCGTTTGTCTTCTCATGTACACTTTCCAAGAATCAGAGCCACTTTCACGTCCACCACCGGTTTCTTTTTCACCGCCAAAAGCACCTCCAATTTCTGCTCCGGAAGTTCCAATGTTTACGTTGGCAATTCCACAATCTGAACCGGAGAATGACAAGAATTTCTCAGCTTCTTTCAATTCATTTGTCATAATGGCAGAAGACAATCCTTGTGCAACTCCGTTTTGTAATTCAATTGCGTTTTCAACTTCACCGCTATATTTCATAAGGTATAAAATTGGAGCAAACGTTTCATGTTGTACAATTTCAAAATTATTGTCGGCTTCAATAATGGCTGGTTTTACATAACAACCGGATTCATAACCTTGTCCATTCAAAACACCTCCGTCAACTAGTACTTTTCCACCTTCCGCTTTCGCTTTTTCGATGGCTGCTAAATAGATATTTACCGCATCGACGTCAATTAAAGGGCCGATGTGATTTTTTTGATCGAGTGGGTTACCAATTGTTAATTGTTTGTAGGCTCCAACAATCGCATCTCTCACTTTATCATAAACCGTTTCGTGAATAATTAACCTTCTTGTTGAAGTGCATCGCTGTCCGGCAGTTCCCACAGCACCAAAAACAGCACCCGGAACCACAACTTTTAAATCTGCAGTTGGTGTGATGATAATAGCGTTATTTCCTCCTAATTCTAATAAGGATTTTCCAAAACGTTGAGCAACCGTTGTTCCAACAATTCTTCCCATTCTGGTGGATCCTGTAGCAGAAATTAAAGGAATTCTAGTGTCGGTAGTCATCATTTCACCAACTTTGTAATCGCCATTGATGATACAAGAAATTCCTTCCGGTAAATTATTATCTTTTAAAACTCCTGCAATAATATTTTGACACGCGATAGAACATAATGGAGCTTTTTCGGATGCTTTCCAAACGCAAACGTCGCCGCAAATCCATGCCAAAGCAGTGTTCCAAGACCAAACAGCCACAGGAAAATTAAAAGCAGAAATGATTCCTACTACGCCTAAAGAATGCCATTGTTCTCGCATTACGTGGCTAGTACGTTCAGACGGAATCGTTTGCCCGTTTAATTGACGTGATAAACCGACAGCAAAATCGCATATGTCAATCATTTCCTGCACTTCACCATAGCCTTCTTGCAACGATTTACCCATTTCATAGGAAACTAATTTACCTAGAGGCTCTTTCAATTCTCTTAATTTGTTTCCAAATTGACGAACAATTTCACCACGTTGTGGAGCTGGCATTGCTCTGAAGGTTTTGAATGCCGCAGTTGCGGTTTGCATTACTTTTTCATAATCGGCTGCGGTGGTAGTTTTTACTTTTCCAATTAATTGACCATCAACAGGCGAATAACTTTCCAATATTTCTCCATTTGCAAAATGGTTATTTCCGGTTGAAGTTCCTTCGTTAATGGCTTTTACACCTAATATTGCTAAAGCTTCGGTCATGCCGAATTGTTGTGCGATTGTTGACATTACAACTTTTTTAAAGGTTTTTGTTATATTTTTTACGAAGATACCGAAATATTTCGATTTTGAAAACTGCTTCGTTTTCATTCTTAGCTTACTAATGAAACTTATTGAATGATATTAACATCTGATTTGTCTATAAAAAAATTTGTGAATAAGCGCGGTTGCTTTTTTTACCGCTGATTCGCAGATTTGATTATTTGGCTGTAAATCGCGGATCGGTTTCCATGATAGTACCGCAATTTTTACATGTTCGCAACTCAATCGAATTATAAAAGTGCTCAAAGTGTTTTAAAAAATCTTCTTCGATGTCTTTTAATTCGAAATATACTTCGTATAATTTTTGATTACAATTGTCGCAAAACCATAACAAACCATCAGGAATATCTCTCCCAACTCTTTTACGTTCGACAACTAGTCCGATGGAATTTTCAGAACGATTGGGAGAATGTGGCACTTTTGCAGGAAGTAAAAACATATCGCCTGCCGAAAGTTTCATTGCTTTTTTCTCACCTTTGTCTTGAATATAAACAGTTATTTCCCCTTCCAGCTGATAAAACAGTTCCTCCGTTTCATTGTAGTGGTAGTCTTTTCGGGCATTCGGTCCGCCAACAATCATCACAATATAATCTCCGGAATCAACATAAATATTTTTATTGCCAACAGGTGGTTTAAGCAAGTGACGGTTTTTTTCAATCCATTTAGTTAGATTGAATGGTTTTTGTATAGCCATTAGATAAACTTTTAGAATTGTAAAGTTATAAAATAAAAAAAGCCGAAATGAATCGGCTTTACATTTATTTATATTCTTTCACCAAGTAAATATAAACCGGGAAGTGATCACTAAAACCCGGTTCAGAAGGTGAGTTTCGTAGAGGATATCCCTTATACTGTCCGGTTTGCTGAATCATATACGGTTTGTTGTAAATACCGGCTTTCCAATATTGGTAGGTTGAAAAATCTTCCAATACAAATTGCTGCGAAACCATAATTTGGTCAAAAATATCACCGGAATCACGATAAAACAAAGAAGAATTACCATCTTTTGCCATTTGTTCAAAAGGATTGAAAATATCGCCAGGTTCTTTTAATTCTGTTTTTTTAAGTTTGGCACTAATTTCTTTTTTTACACTTTTATTATAAGGTCCATCATTCAAATCGCCCATAGTAATAATTTTTGCATTAGGATTTATCATTAATAAAGAATCCATTATCTTTCTGTTTAAGGCTCCTGCAGCTTCACGATAAGGACTGCTTCTTTTTTCACCTCCTGAACGGGAAGGCCAGTGGTTAATAATAAAATGCATTTCTTCTCCATCTAAGTATCCGCTAACTAAAAGTTGATCCCGCGTATAAACTCTTTTTCCACTACCATCAAAATTAGTTATGATTAATGGGATATTTGCAGAGCTTGTTGGCGTAAAGTGTTTCTTTTGATATAAAAACCCAACATCAATTCCTCTGCTATCGGGAGAATCATAATGAACAATTCCGTAATCTTTAGCTAACAATTTAGGTGTTTTAATCAAATCTTCTAAAACACCTCTGTTTTCAATTTCACAAACACCTATGATTGTTGGAGAATTAGCTTGTTTTTCGTTGACTGCAATTTCTGAAAGAACTCTTTCAAGATTTTTTAATTTTTGTTGGTATTTATCACTCGTCCATCCTTGTGCTGGTGTATATTCTTCGTCAAAAACATTAGGATCATCTTTTGTATCGAAAAGATTTTCAAGGTTATAAAACGCAACGGTATGCACTTTATACTTTTTGTCTTGGGCAATGACACTGTTTATTGCGAAAATCACAACAAAAACAGCTATTAACTGTTTAATTTTCATAAATTGTATATTAAATTACTATCAAGTTTATTACAAACTTTACACCAAAAGTAAATAATATTATTAAAAGATGTACATTTGCGGGCTGTTAAGAAATAATTAACTTAACGAACGTAAATTAATTCTATATTTTTTATGAAAAAACTAGTTTTTAGTATTTTACTCATGATGCAGGTGATTGTGGTTTTTGGACAACAAACATCTAGTATTACAGGTAAAATCGTTGATTCTAAAACTCAAAAACCGCTTCAGAGTATTGTTGTTGCAGTCCAAAACACAACATTAATTAAACTTACTGATGCACAAGGTGTTTTTATTATTGAAAATGTACCTGTTGGAGAACATTTAGTTTTAGTGAGAAGCACAGGTTACCTACAACAATTATTATCAGTTGATGTTGTAGCTGGACAAACGTTAGACTTAGGTGTAATTGCTCTTGAAGAAGACATTACGACTGAGCAACAGTTAAGTCTAGTCACCATTACTGAATCAGATTTAGGAGATGACAATAGTGGCTCCGATAATACCGCTGGACTTCTGCAAGCAACGCGTGATGTATTTCAACAAGCAAGTGCATTCAATTGGGGTCAAGCAAGATTTAGAATAAGAGGTCTTGACAACGAATATGGTACTACCATGATAAATGGAGTTATTATGAACAAAATTTATGATAACAGACCACAATGGGGAAATTGGGGTGGTTTAAATGACGCTACCAGAAACCAAGACTTCACTATGGGTTCTACTGCTTCAGACCATACTTTTGGTGGAATTTTAGGGACTCAACAAATTTATACCAGAGCTTCCATTTTCAGACCTGGAACCAGATTATCTTTTTCTGGAACCAATACCAATTATAGTTGGAGAATGATGGGTACCTATGCTTCAGGGATGGACAAAGACGGTTGGGCTTTTGTTATTTCAGCATCAAGACGTTTTGCTCAAGAAGGTTATTTTGAAGGAACAGATTATTCTGCAAATTCAGTTTTTGCCAGTATAGAGAAAAAAATCAATAATAGTCATAGTTTAAACTTTACTTCTATTTATGCTCAAAACAGTAGAGGGAAAAATTCTCCTAATACGAATGAAGTAACTGCTATTGCCGGCGAAAAATATAATTCCTATTGGGGTTACCAAGACGGTGAAAAAAGAAATTCAAGAGATAGAGATTTAGAAGAACCTATTTTCATGTTAAGTCATTATTGGAATATTAGTCCTAAAACTAAATTAAATTCAAACGTAACGTATCAATTTGGTTCTATTGGGAATTCTAGAATAGACTTTCAAGATGTAACAAATCCTGATCCAACTTATTATAGAAATTTACCAAGTTATTTTTCATCATTGTACAACAATAATCCGGATGATGTAATGCAACAAAACCCTGCTGCTTATCAACCGGGTGGATTAGGTGGTATTTTTACACCTGATTTAGTTGGAGCTACAAATGCCAATTTCTTTAATCAACGTCAGATTAATTGGGATTCCATGTATTTAGCTAATTCTATTCCTATTGTTGATGAAAATAATCAGGAAATCGGTCGTGAAAAAGCAAGAAGTAAGTATGTTTTGTATCAAGACAGAACAGATGACAAAACTTGGACATTTAATACGATACTAAACTCTCAATTAAGTGACAATATTGGACTTAATGGTGGAGCCTCTTACACAAGATTAAATTCAAATAACTATCAATATTTAGAAGATTTACTAGGTGGTCTTTATTATGACGACATCGATAATTTTCAAGATGGTGATGCTTCTCAGTCGGATTTAAATAATCCGGACAGAAAAGTCGTAGAAGGTGATAAATACGGTTACAACTATAACTTATATGCTAACGTATTAAGAGCTTTTACTCAGTTTAAATTTACTTTCAAAAAAATTGATTTCTATGTAGCTCAAGAATTTACACGTTCTGAATACCAAAGAGAAGGTCTTTATAAAAATGGAATTTATCCAACAAATTCTTTTGGTGATGGTGAAAAAATTGCTTTTGATAATTTTGGATTTAAAGGCGGATTGACTTATAAACTTACCGGTAGACATTTTATTAATTTTAACGGTGTCTATATGACCAAAGCTCCTTCTTTAAGAAATACTTTTCCAAATGCACGTTTAAGTAATTTTGTGTTTGACGGATTAGACAGCGAAACAATTTCCAGTGCAGATTTAAGTTATATTATTAGAACACCAAAATTAAAAGCAAAAATTACAGGATACTATTCTAAAATTCAAAATGCAACGGAAACTTCTTTCTTTTTTGCTGAAGGTGCTTTAGAAGATACTGATGATGATGGTGGAGATGCTTTTGTAGCTGAGTTTGTTACCGGTATGGATAAACTTCAAATTGGTGGTGAATTTGGTTTAGAATATCAAATCACCTCAACAATTAAAGTGAATGGTGCTGCTGCGTACGGACAATATACTTATGCAAACAATCCTAATGTATATTTAAATGTGGATGCCAATGCAGTAAATGATTTACCTCCATTAATTGACCTTGGAACTTCTAAATTAAAAGATTACAAAATCCCCGGATCACCTCAACAAGCTTATTCCTTAGGTATGGAATATAGAGACCCTAAATTCTGGTGGATTGGAGCAAACGTAAATTATTTAGCAGATAGCTATCTAGACGTTTCTGCATTGATGAGAACAGATAATTTCTTCAGAAATCCAGCAGACATTAACGGTTACCCTTTTCCAGAGGCTACTGAAGAAAGAGCTAGAGAGTTGTTAAAACAAGAAAAATTTGATAGCTTTACTTTAGTAAACCTTGTAGGCGGTAAATCATGGAGAATAAGCAATAAGAACAGAAATACCATTGGTTTCTTTGCTTCAATCAATAACATTTTTGACGTTACATACAAAACAGGTGGTTTTGAACAAGCCAGAAATGCTAATTACAGAGAATTAAATCAAGACGTTTCAAGTGGAACGCCATCTTTCGCTCCAAAATATTTTTATGGTTACGGAAGAACCTATTTTGTTAACTTTTACATCAACTTATAATTAAAATACTATGAAAACTAATTTTTTAAAATCCATCTTTTTTATGGCTCTTGTAGCAGGTTTTACTACTAGCTGCGTGAACGATGATGACTATGCTGTTCCTACATTGGAATGTATGGATTCAACGTTGCAAAAAACAAAAGAAGTAGCTCAAATCCCTGCTTCAACAAATATTTCTCAATATTTGGCTGATGATATCATTGAAGCCTATGTTACTTCAAGTGATGAAGGCGGAAATTTTTACAAATCAATCTCTATGCAAACCTTAGATGGTTCAAAAGCATTTAGTGTTCCTGTTGATGTTACCTCAACTTTTATCAATTTTGAACCGGGTAGAAAAGTATTCATTAAAATGAAAGACCTATATACTGATGTTAGTAATGGTGGAATGCGTATTGGTGGAATTTACGTGAATTCTTCTAATGTCCCTTCTGTTGGAAGACTTTCTGAATCTTTATATAAAACTGTCTTAAGCCGTTCTTGTACTATCGTTCCTGAAAGCGATTTGGTAAAAACCTTGACCGTTGCTCAAGCTAAAAATGATGCTGTAATCAATACATTAATTGAAATTGATGCCGTTCAGTTTTCTGATGCAGCAATTACTACAACTTATTATGATCCAAATAATGATTTAGGCGGTGCTACAAATCATTTGTTAGTTGATGCTGATGGAAATTCTGTAATTTTCAGAACCAGTAGTTTTGCTAATTATGCCGGAAAACCGGTTGCAACAGGAAGAGGAAAAGTTAGAGGAGTAATGACTAAATTTGGTTCAGATTATCAATTTGTTGCCAGAACAGAAAGAGATATTCAATTAACCGGAGAAAGATTGGCTCCTCTATTCTCTGAAAGTTTTGAAGGTATCACTTCTACAGGAAATAATCAATTTATTGCATTACCGGGCTGGTCTAATGTATCCATAAATGCGGGTGCAGAAAAATGGGAAGCTAGAATTTTCAGTGGTAACAAATATGCACAAATGTCTGCTTTTGGAACAGGTGAAAATAATGTAGATACTCGCTTAATTACTCCTGCTATAAATCTTGATAATACAACCGCTGAATTTTTACGTTTCGGTTACAAAACAGGATTTGCAAATGGAATTGCTCTTTCAGTTTGGTATTCTACAGATTACGATGGTTCCGGAACAGCTGCTGCAATTAATGCCGCTACATGGACTCAGTTTAGCGTTAATTTAAATGTTCAAGATACTTCATATTCCTCCACTTTTTATAGTTCAGGAAACATTGATATGTCCGGAATTAATGGTACAGTCTATGTTGCTTTTAGATATGAAGGTTCTGCAACCGGAGTCACCACTACTTATCAGGTTGATAATATTGAAGTTTTCGGAGAATAATTAGTCCCTATAACATGAAAAAAGTATCCCTTATATTTATGTCAATCTTCGCCTTGTTCATTTCTTGTGATGAAGATGATGATACAACATTTGTCCAAGAAAATTATGTGCTTGGAAAATGGTATGTAAATCAAATTGGTACAATCAACGCAAACAATACAATCGTTTATGAAGATTATATTAATGCGACCGATTGTGAACATGATAACCTAGTTTTAAATGAAAATAAAACCTTTGAAGAAAATGATTTTGAATTCATTAATTCTAGTTGTCAAAATTTTCAAACAACCGGTTCATATGAAGTTGAAAACAATAAAATTGTTTTAACCTATGTGGATAGTGAAGGAGTTTCAATGGAACATGTTCTATCCATTGTTACATTAACATATGAAGAAATCAACCTAAGTTACACTGACACCGAAACAAATGAAATCGTGTTTCTGAAATTACGAAAAGAATAAATAGTATTCTTTTTTATAAATATAAAGTGAGACTTAGGTTTCACTTTTTTTATTTCTATATTTTAATAAACCCTAAATTATTGTTTAAAAACAATATTAATTAATTTTTTATAGGGTATAGCTTTAATTAAAATAGATTTTTTATATTTTTACCCTAATAATTTATAGGGTGTGTTGTGAAAATAGAGAAAAGATGGATGATTTCATTTGTTATAATTAGTATTATAGCCATTAGTGGGTTATTTTGGTCACCAATAAAAGCACTTGAATCTTCAACTTTTAATTCAGCAGATACGATTGTCCCTGCTGATGTGGCTTGGTTGCTAACCTCATCCTGTTTAGTATTGCTAATGACACCCGGTCTTTCCTTTTTTTACGGTGGTATGGTCGGGAAAAAGAATGTAATCTCCACCATGTTGCAAAGTTTTATTTGTTTGGGAGTTGTTACCTTACTTTGGGTCATTGTCGGGTTTAGCTTAGCATATGGTGATTCTATTGGATTTAGTATTGCCGGAAAACATTATGGTCTTTTCGGAAATCCTTTCCAATTTGCCTTTTTTGATCAAGTTGGTCTTTTGCCACATACTAAAATGGCTTCTACAATTCCTTTTATTTTATTTGCTCTTTTTCAAATGAAATTTGCCGTTATAACTCCGGCAATTATAACCGGTTCATTTGCTGAAAGAGTTAGATTCATTTCTTATTTGCTTTTTATTTGTCTGTTTACACTGTTTATTTACACACCGTTGTGTCATATGGTTTGGCACCCGAATGGTCTGTTGGGAAGCTATTTTGGAGTGAAAGACTTTGCGGGCGGAACTGTTGTTCACATGAGTGCCGGTTTTGCAGCTTTAGCTGGTGTTCTTGTACTTGGCAAACGTAAAAATAGCGATCATATTCCAACCAATATTCCGTTTGTGCTTTTAGGAACAGGAATGTTATGGTTTGGTTGGTTTGGATTTAACGCCGGTTCTGCCTTATCTGCTAATGCTACAGCAGCTATGGCATTTGCTACTACTACGGTAGCATCAGCTTCTGCTATGTTAACTTGGATTTTCTTTGATCGTCTTCACGGACGAAAAGTTTCTGCTTTTGGTGCATGTGTAGGAGCCGTTGTTGGGTTGGTGGCGATAACTCCTGCTGCGGGATTTATTAGTATTCCTCAAAGCATATTCTTTGGGTTTATTGCCGCAATTGTGTCAAATAAAATGCTTTATTGGAAAAAATTAAAATCTATCGATGATACTTTAGATGTTTTTGCATGTCATGGAGTTGGAGGAATAATGGGAATGATTTTAACCGCCATTTTTGCTGAAGGAGAAAATGTAAGTTTGTTACACGGAGGTTGGTCAGTTTTTGGCCATCACATGGCGGCTTTAATTTTAGTTGCAGGATTCACTTTCTTTGGCTCAATAGCATTGTATAAAATTACTAATTTTATCATTCCGTTAAGAGTTTCTGAAGAGTCTGAAATAATTGGTTTAGACTTATCACAACATGATGAAAAATTTTAATGGTGAAGTCAGCAAAGAAAAATAAGAAAAATTATTTTGCATTTTCAGAAGCTACTAATTCTTTATAAATAACATCCCAAGCTTTATCCCGTATAGCTTTTTTGTCATCAACGGTAAACCCTTGGGTTAAAATAAATTTGTGCATTTTAACTCGCATAATTCCGGGGCTACCACTAAAAACTGTGTAAGAAAGTCTTTTTTTATTGTCTAAAAAAGACATTGGCACAATAGGAATTTGATGTTCAATAGCCAAACGAAAAGCTCCGTCTTTAAAATCCGCCAAGACAATGGATTCGTCTTCGGGTACCATTCCCTCGGGGAAAATACAAATACTGAGTCCTTGATTTAATCTTTTTTGAGCCCGTTCATATACCGCTAATCTGCTTTTTGAATTCTCTCTATCTACTAAAATACAAGTTCTTTTGTAGAAAAACCCAAACAACGGAATCTTAGAAAGTTCTTTTTTTCCCACAAAAACAAATGGGTTTTTTGCAACGACCAACATCAACATAATATCCACCATTGAGGAATGATTGGCCACGAGCATATAGCTTTCCCCTTTTTTAAATTTTTGTTCTTGTACTATTTTTGTATAAAATCCCATTCCAATTAAAATTCCTCTAGCCCACACTTGAGCTAATCTAAAAAAGAACGGATACCATGATTCTTTCAAAATAGAAACAAATAATAAAGGAAAAAGAACAACTATGATTACTCCTATAAGGATATAAAACCACACTCGCCAAAGCAACCAAAATAGAATTTTAAAAATTTTCATGAAGCCAAATGTAAGCAAAGCAATGTAAATATTAAATCATATAACTAACTTTGTTCTTTTCAAAAAATATTTAACCTCTAAATTTTGCAACCTTTTTAGAAAACTTTGCGAACTTTACAGAATATATACCAAGCATTATGTCAAAAATACTCACCGGAATACAAGCCACAGGCACTCCTCATTTGGGTAATTTATTAGGTGCTATTTTACCGGCCATCGAGATGGCTAATCAGCCTGAAAATGAATCTTTTTTATTCATTGCTGATTTACATTCTATTACACAAATAAAAGATGGTTCATCTTTACGCGAAAATACGTATAGTGTTGCAGCATCTTGGTTAGCTTGCGGTTTAGACATCAATAAAGTTGTTTTTTATCGTCAAAGTGATGTGCCTCAAACAACTGAATTGTCTTGGTATTTGAGTTGTTTTTTTCCATTCCAACGATTAACCCTGGCACATTCTTTCAAGGACAAAGCCGACCGACTGGAAGATGTTAATGCTGGTTTATTTTCTTATCCGATGCTCATGGCAGCTGATATTTTATTATATGATGCAGAAGTCGTTCCGGTAGGAAAAGATCAATTACAACACTTAGAAATCACCCGAGATGTAGCTTCACGATTTAACCACCAAATGGGTGAAACCTTTGTGTTGCCCGATGCTAAAATTCAAGAAGAAACCATGTATATTCCTGGAACTGACGGGCAAAAAATGAGTAAGTCACGGGGAAATATAATTAATATTTTTTTAGATGATAAAGCCTTACGGAAACAAATTATGTCAATTGAAACCGACAGCAAACCGCTAGAAGAACCCAAAGACCCAAAAAATTGCAAGGTTTTTGCTATTTATAAATTAGTTGCTACCCCTGAACAAATTAAAAACATGACCGCAAATTACTTGAGAGGAAATTATGGATATGGACATGCTAAACAAGCTTTGTATGAATTAATTTCTGATCGATTTAAAACCGAAAGAGAACAATATCAATATTACATGAACAATCTTCCTGAAATTGACAAAGCATTAGCTGAGGGAGCTGAAAAAGCGAGTAAGATTGCTGACGGTATTTTGAAAAGAGTTAGACAAAAACTAGGATTTTTATAATATGAAAAAAATCTTACTACTGTTGTTTTTATTTGGCTGTATAACTGTTTTTTGCCAAAGCAATCAACCCGTATATATTTTATTCAACCAAGATGCAACTGCAACTTGTCAATATCCTGTTACGAAAGTTCCTGTCAAAAAAATCAAACTGAATTATACCCAAAAAAGACATCGAAAAGTTAATGTCACGCGATTTATTTTGTGTCGAAACATCTTTGTTTTTGAATTAATGAAGAATAAATTTGAAACCGTTGAAGCAGCCGTTGTTTCACAATATAAAATTGTCACCATTGAAGAAATATTAGCTCGGGAAGAAGAAATGGAATTCAAACAAAACATCAACGAACTCTTTCCTAAAATATACCTACTAGAGTCAATTGAAAACGGTCAATATGCAAAATATGAGGTCATTTGGGAAAAAGTACAATAATTAAATTGCTTCAAACAATTTCCCGGGTAACGGCCGAACAACACCTTTTAACTCCATGTTCAATAAAATGGAGGATAATTGATAGATTGGAAATTCACATTCTAAAGCAATAATATCCATCAATTCTTTCCCTTTTTGAACTAAATAATCATATACTTTTTGTTCTTCGTTTTCCAATGAAACAAACAGTTGTTTTTGAATTGATTTAGTCTTTTTATTCTCCAATTCCCAATTTAAAATGTATACTAAATCAGCTGCAGAGGAAAGCAAATGTGCACGTTGTGTTTTAATTAAATTATTACATCCCTGACTGTATTTGTCAGTAATTCTTCCGGGAACTGCAAAAACATCGCGGTTATAATCATTGGCTAACGTAGCTGTTATTAAGGAGCCTCCTCTATCGGCACTTTCAATAACAATAGTTGCTTCTGACATGCCTGCGACAATTCGGTTTCTTTTGACAAAATTTTCTTTTTCAGGATTAGAAGTGCTCCAAAATTCCGTTAAAAATCCGCCATTTTGTTCTATCTTTGAAATGTACTTTTTATGGGTTTTGGGATATACTTGGTTTAGTCCGTGAGCTAAAACACCTATCGTTTGCAGGTTATGTTCCATCGCAACTTGGTGAGCCATAATATCTACACCATAAGCAAAGCCACTCACAATAACTGGATTTAATGGAGCTAAATCTTCAATAAGTTTCTTGCAAAATTCTGTTCCGTAGCTTGTTATTTTTCGCGTACCAACTATGCTAATAATTCGTTTAGCTCGCAAATCTATATTTCCCGACGAAAAAATAATTGGAGGGCCATCAATACAATGTTTTAATCGCTCCGGATATTTTTCGTCTAAAAAAGAATGAAAAGCTATTTTTTCTTTTTCAACAAAGTCGATTTCTTGTTGAGCCAACTTAAAAACACTTTTATCGGAAAGATTTTTTAATAAAATTTCACCAATACCGTCAATGGATAACAATCTATTCTTTTTGGTTTCAAACACTTTTTCGGCAGAGCCACAGTGGTTGATGAGTTTTTTGGCAACTATGTCACCTACTCCTTCTGCTTGCAGTAAGGCGAGCGTAAAATATAATTCTGATGTCGTCATGGCGTATAAATGAAAATCAAAGAAACATATTTTTTGTGTGTTTTAAAAGCTTTTTTGCTAAATTTTTTCTCCCAAATTGATTAAAACCTATTTCAATTTAAAGAGAACAAAATTTAATATTATGACCATTAAACAGTTATCAAATTTTGGTAAATTGTTAATAAAAATTGAGTGTAAAATTTTGATTTGGGAGTTGAATATTTTTTCTTTGTTGTGATGAGAATAGAACAACACATTTCCCAATTATTGTATCGCTACCAATGTGTAACGGTACCAGGATTTGGTGCTTTTTTAACTGAAAACCGTTCTGCTCAATTAGTTCAGGATACTAATACATTTTATCCTCCTAAAAAAGTATTGTCATTTAATTTTCATTTGAAAAACAATGATGGTCTTCTAGCTAATCACATATCACTTTGTGAAAAGATAGATTATGAAAAAGCTGTTGCCTTGATTGAAGAAGAAATAACCGCATGGAAATTTTCAATTCAAAAAAGCGAGGCACTGACACTTAAAAATATTGGAAAACTATCACTAAACAGTGAAAACAGCTTGGTTTTTGAACCAATTGACAATTTAAATTATGCAACAGATTCTTTTGGTTTAACCTCTTTTATCTCTCCAAAAATTAAACGAGAAGTTTATAAAAAAGAAGTTGAAAAATTAGAAGAAAAAACACCCATTCTTTTCACACCTGAAAAAAGAACTTCTTCTTGGATTAAATATGCTGCGGTTTTTGCTTTTGGGATTGGTATGGCAGGATTTTTCGGAAACCAATGGTATGAAAAGAAAATTGCAAATGAAACCTTATTAGTAGAAAAAGCTGTTCAACAAAAAGTAGATAATAAAATTCAACAAGCAACTTTTTTTATTGAAAACCCAATTCCTTCCGTTACTTTGTCAGTTGAGGAAGAAAGTAATTCTAATCAATATCATATTGTTGCCGGTGCCTATAAAGAAATCAGCAATGCCGATAGAGCCCTCCAATCTTTATTGGATTTAGGTTACAAAGCCAAGAAAATTACCCCAAATAAACATGGTTTATATCCCATTTTGTATGGAAGCTATGCCACAATAGAAGAAGCTAAAACTGCTTTACAAACCATAAAAGAAACGCATAATAAAGACGCGTGGATGTTGGTTTTAGAGCTAGAAAAATAAACCCTTTGCTCAAAATATCAATCTTAAAGCTTCTTAACTGAAGCTTTTTTTTATACCTACTCTTTTCTCAATGATTTACTTTGGTTTTTCTACCTTTGTAAAAAAATAAAGTATGCAACCAAAATTTCCTTCTGATTCTATTACAACATTAACAGACATCGTTTTGCCGGGTGAAACAAATCCATTAAACAATCTTTTTGGAGGCGAGTTATTAGCCCGTATGGATAGAGCTGCCAGTATTACTGCCAGAAGACATTCAAGACGTATTTGTGTAACGGCTTCCGTAAACCACGTAGCCTTTAACAAAGCTATTCCATTGGGCAGTGTTGTCACTGTAGAATCAAAAGTTTCAAGAGCTTTTAATACCTCTATGGAAATTTTTATAGATGTTTGGATTGAAGACAGAGAATCCGGGATTAAAAGTAAAGCAAATGAAGCAATCTATACTTTTGTAGCTGTTGATGAAACCGGTTCTCCAACAGCCGTTCCTCAAGTAGACCCACAAACAGAATTAGAAAAACAACGTTTTGAAGCTGCGTTAAGACGAAAACAATTGAGTTTAGTTTTAGCCGGCAAGATGAAACCTCATGATGCAACAGAACTAAAAGCTTTGTTTTTATAGTACTGGCTTAGAATAAAAAAAACCAAACGATTTATAAAAAGTTTGGCTTTTTTAATTTGACATTCACTTTTACATATTATAAATCCAACTTTGAGGATTTAAGAACGTATCATTTTGTAGGACTGAAAATTTCAAAGCTGTTTTTCCGGTAGAATTATTTGTTCGGATTTTACCAATTGTCTGTTTAATACTTACTTTATCCCCTTTTTTAACTGAAACGGAACTAAGGTTTTGATAAACGGTTATAAAATCTCCGTGTTGAATCATCACAAGTGTATTAATTGGTGACAAAATTTGAATAGAATAAACTGTCCCGGCAAAAACGGCTCTAGCCGATGAACCGGATTCTGTTGTAATTTCTACCCCATTGCTGTGTACAATTAGTTTAGGTTGAATTTGATGAGGTTGGTTGCCGAACTTTTGAGAAACAAATCCTTTTTCAACTGGCCACGGCAATTTGCCTTTGTTCGCTTTAAAATTATCGGATTCTATTTTTCCTTCTTTCGTTAAAACAATTTTTGTGGCTGAAGTTCCGGTAGAAACCGTTTTAGGGCCAGCTTTTTTGGCTGTTTTTTTATTTTCCTCAGCAATAGCATCTCTAATAAAACGCTGGATTTTTTTATCTATCTCATTTGCTTCCTGCTGTTTCTTTTTGATCTCAGCAATAATTTTCTTTTTATCTTTTTTTATGGAATTAACTAAAACTTCTTGTTCCTTTTTTTCCTTCACCAATACCTGTTTTTCCTTTTCTTGTTCTTGAATAACTTTTATTTTTTCAATCTTCAGTCCGGCTAATTTTTCGTTATAAACAGCTAACTCTGTCGATTTTATCTTAATTTCATCTCCTTGGCTTTTTCGATAACCGGCATATTGCTTCATATATTGAACTCTTTTGTAAGCCTGCATAAAGTTTTGTGATGAAAGTAAAAACATTGCTCTGCTTCGTTCTGAACGGCTTTTATAAGACTTTACAATCATATTGGCGTAATCTTCCTTTAAAACCTCTAACTCTTTTTTGAGTTTGTTTATTTTTAGTTGATTCGTATAAATATCATCATTCAGTAATTTTGCTTGTTTTTCTGTAGTGCTTATTAATTTTTCACGCAATTGAATTTTTGCATTTTGCTGTTGAATAACCGCAACAACTGATTTTTCTTTCTTCTTAGTTTCCTGAAGTATTTGTTCATTTGCTCTGATTTCTTCTAACAATTGAGCCTTTCTTTCTTCCAGTTTTTGTTGTGTGCCAGGCTGTGCCCATAAACCGGAAATCGAAAGTAGGAAAAGAAATGTGTAATAAGACTTAGTCATTTGTTTCTATTTAATTTTCTATGTAAATTCTATCATATCCTTCCGGAACACTATATGGAAAAGATAATGATTCGTTAAAAGAAACTGTGTTATAATCTAACAAAATTGTGTTGTTTTGATTGTCTTGTAACGCTTCTATCAAAATATTTAATGGCAAAATAGCCTCTTTGTATTCTTTATGATGAGGATAGGAAACTTTAAGTTTTCTGTTTTTGGCCACTTGCTCTATTTCCTGCTTCTTTAATAAAAATTTAGAAGATTCAAAAAAGAATGATTTTTTGTTCATTTTATCAATTGTATCTTCCAGTTTATAAAAACGGTCTTCTATTGTGTTGCTGTATTTTCCTTTTCGTAAATCGTCCATTGCTTGTCCAACAAACATATTCTGAACTTTATAAAAATCTAAATCAGTACCCAGCCAATTACTTAAGGTTGTGTAATCTCCTTCAAAATAATTGCTTCCGTTTTTTTCATAATATTTCACTAAAGTGGGTGTAATTAGTCCTTTTGCCATAGTGATCCCTAGAAAACGTATACTTACTAAAATTTTTTCATCTTTTTGAATTTTAATTTCCGCAGAAAAACCTAAGGATTGTTTACTGTCTTTATATTTTGCATTTGCTCTAATATAAACGGTAGAATAATCATTATTTTGTTCGTAATGATTTTCAATAATTTTTAACGTTGCCAAATCTTTTGTAGCTTTTCCTTCAAATAGTCCTTTTTTTGATTTACATCCAACGGTTGAAAGTACAAGTAAAAATAAAACTAGAAAATACTTCATCCTTTTTTTTCTTTTAATAATTTTTCAGCTTTAATGAAATAACTTTCTTTTTTCTTTACATCACCTAATCCATTGTAGGTTTCACTTAATTGATAATAAAAATTTGCTTCTAACGATTTATTTTCAATAAGATAGTCTAAACCTATTTCTAATTGCTCTTTTGCTTTTTTATAATTTTTTAATTGATTGTTTGCTAATCCGGCATAATAATAAAAATCAGGTTGTAACGGGTATAATTCTAAATAAGATTCTGATTTTTTCAGTAAAATGCTAAATTGATTGGTATGAACATATCCATTCATTAATAAAAGAATATTTTCAAGGTCTTCAGGATTTGAATTAGTAAAAAGTTCATAATATTTCACTGCGTTAGGCCAATCTTGTTTGTTTTGGTAAAATTTTCCAACTTCTTTAGCCACTTTTACCTCTCTATCATCTTTAAAATAATGAATCGCTTTTTCCAAATCGAGTGTATATTCCGGATTATTTTTTGCAAAAATTAAAAATTCATTAAAAACACGATGTTTTATTTTTTGATCGATTTTCGGACTATTCAAAATCTTATGCATAGCCAATGCTGCATTAGTTCCATCTTCGTTTTCTAAATTGAATTTAAACAAACTTACTTGTGCCCAATCAGAACTTGGAATTTCTTTTTCCAACAACTTAGCAATTTCCAATGCTTTTTCTTCTTGGTTGTTTTCTGAATATAAATAAATCAGTGCGACATAATTGGATTCTTCTTTCGGATTATTTTTGATAGCTTCTAAAAGTTTCTCTGATTCAATTCCTTGGTATTTTGTTGCCGTCATTATTTGGGCAAGGAATTGTTCTCTGATTTCTGTTTTACCAACCGTTTCTGTTAACTCATTTATCAATTCCAATGCTTTATCATACTGTTGTGTAAACATGTAAAGCGAAACTAAATCTTCTTTGTATTCTTTTTTAAATTCAATCAGTTTTTTGATAATGATAATCGCATTATCATAATTTCGGGTGGCATAGGACACATCATATAGGCCAACCCAATACCATCGGTTAGAAGGATCGAGTTGAGTTGCTTTTTCAAAACTGTTATAAGCACTTGTATATTCTTTTTGATAGAAATAATTTTTACCTAATTCGAAATGTACAACCGGATTATTAGGTTGTAATTGCAAACATTTTTGCATCGCATTGATGGCTTTATCATAATTTTCAATTCCTTTTTCACGTAAAGATTCATAAAATGAATTTTGGAATTCATCATTATCTAATGCAATATCTTCAGGCTCTCCTTGTGAAAAAGCAGTGTTATATTGGAATAAAATTCCAACAAAAAGAAAGATATGAAATAGTTTTTTTCTCATTATACCTCACCCACAACCCCTCTCCTTTAGAGAGGAAGAGCGAGCGCTTTATTAAAAATTTTTATTCTAAAACAGAATAATCACCGATACTAATACTGGTAAAATTTCCATCAAATGAAACATGACTGCCAATCATGGCGTTGTCAAGGTTTGCATTTTTTATTACTGTCAAATTTTGAACCAAACTATTTTTTATAGTTGAATTTTCTACTTTACAACCCGTCCCTAACGACACATTTGGTCCTATTGTGGTGTTTTTAAGCACTACATTATCCCCAATAAAACAAGGTTCAATGATGGTTGAGTTTTCAGAAACTAATACTTTTGAAATCAATTTTTCACCATCCTGATGCAAAAATTTCAACATTCTGGTATTGGTTTCTACCGTTACATTTTTATTACCACAATCCATCCACTCATCTACTTTTCCGGGAACAAATTTCAATCCTTTTTGTTTCATGTTTTCCAACGCGTCGGTCAATTGATATTCGCCTCCCTTTACTACATTATTATCCAATAAAAATTGTAATTCTTTGCGAAGAGTTTCACCACTTTTAAAGTAATATATTCCTATAATAGCTAAATCAGAGATAAACTCCTTTGGTTTTTCAACAAAATCTACAATTTGATTATGTTTATTGAGCTGAACAACACCAAATGCACTTGGATCTTCCACTTGTTTTACCCAAATAACACTATCTGCTGAAGTGTCTAACGTAAATTCAGCTCGAAAAAGTGTGTCCGCATAGGCAACAACAATTGGTCCTGACATACTTTCTTTCGCACACATGATGGCATGAGCAGTTCCCAATGCCTCATTTTGGTAGCAAATGGTTCCTTTTGCTCCTAATTTTTCTGCAATAGAAACTAAATCTTTTTCAACTTGTTTACCAAAATCTTTATGAATGATAAAAGCTATTTCTTCAATTTGTTGATTCAATACACCTGCAATGTCTTCCACTAATCGATGAACAATTGGTTTTCCAGCAATTGGGATTAATGGTTTTGGAACCGTTAATGTATGTGGTCTTAATCGTGAGCCGCGTCCGGCCATTGGTACTATTATTTTCATATATCAGCCCCCTAACCCCCAGAGGGGGAATACCTATTAGGGGTCAATAGGTTTTTAATTTTTCAAGCATTACCAATTCCCCCCTTCGGGGGTTAGGGGCTTATTTCACTCCTGTGCTACCAAAACCACCAGTGCCTCTGGAAGTTTCAGATAATTCCGTTACTTCTATCCATTCGGCACGTTCATGTTTGGCAATAACCAATTGAGCCACTCGTTCACCATTTTCAATGACAAAATCCTCATTAGATAAATTTACTAAAATCACTCCTATTTCTCCACGATAATCGGCATCAATTGTTCCGGGAGAATTCAAAACGGTGATTCCTTTTTTTGCAGCTAAACCGCTTCGTGGACGAACTTGTGCTTCATATCCAATTGGCAATTCGATAAACAATCCGGTTTTTACAATAGTTCGTTCTAACGACTTTAGTATAATTGATTCTGTTAAGTTTGCTCTTAAATCCATACCTGCCGAAGCTACTGTCTCGTAATTTGGCAAAGGATGTTGTGAGTTATTAATAATGTTAATTTGCATTTAAATTGTTTTTTTCAATAGTTGTAAAATAGTATTTTTTTCGTTTTGAAATACAAAATAAACGAAAAGTAATAAAAGTCCAATTCCAATATAGTAATTTTCTCTAAATCCATAAAAATAAACGGTTGAAAACAAGATGGAAATGCCTAAATAAAGAAGGATTTTTTTCATATCATAGGGTATAGGATAATAACGATTCCCTAAATAATAAGATATTATCATCATGCTGCCATAAGCTGCAATAGTTGCAATGGCTGAACCCACATAACTATAATTTGCTATTAATAAAAAGTTTAATACTAGGGTTACTATTGCCCCAACAATGGAAATATAGGCTCCCATTTTTGTTTTATCAGTCAATTTATACCAAACAGATAAATTATGATAAATTCCCAAAAAGAAATTGGCTAAAATAATCAACGGAACTACTTTCATTGCTTCCCAATAGGAATCGTCTCGAATAATAAGCACTTTTAAAAGATCGGCAAATACAATTACAGCCAATAAAATAATCGAACCAAAAATGATGAAATATTTGGTAATCATTGCATAGGTTTTTGGAGCTTCTTCATTATTGGCGTGACTAAAGAAAAAGGGTTCAATTCCTAAACGAAATGCTGTGGCAAATAGTGTCATAAATAAGGCTAATTTATAACAGGCAGAATAAGCTCCAACGTCAATTTTAGCGATATTTTTAGGTAATAAATAATCAAGTAAAATTCTGTCGAATGTTTCATTGATGGCAAATGCAATACCGGCAACCAAAATTGGAAGAGCATAGTTCATCATTCGTTTCCACAACTTGAAATCAAAATGCCATTGAATGTGCATATAATTGGGCAAAACAACAATAAGAGTTAACAAACTTGCAATTACATGAGCGACGAAAATATAGCCAATTTGAAAATTTTCAATATAGATACTTGCCAAAAACCCATCGGGATTTGAAAGGGCAATTTTAGGTAAATACAATAAAAAGAAAAGATTTAAAGCAAGATTTACAACCACATTACCAATTTTAACCATCGCGTAAGCAATGGGTCGTTGATAAGCCCTAAGTTTAGAAAATGGAATAATTACTAAAGCATCTAACACCAAAATCCAAATGGTATAAGTAATATATTCAACCTCAATATGCGTAATTTGGGCAATCTTATTTCTGAATAAAAGTGACCCAATTAAAAAAACCATCGTTGTCCAAAAAATAGAAACAGTAGCTGTTCCAATGACCGATTTTTTATCATTATCACTATTGTAAAAACGAAAAAAAGCGGTTTCCATTCCGTAAGCAAGAATCACATTAAACAACACCATCCAAGAAAAAATAACAGACACTTCGCCATATTCCTGAACGTTTAAAACAGCTGGATTGGTGTAAAGAGGTACTAAAATAAAACTGAACATTCTGGGAAGCACAGTTGCTAACCCATAAATGGCCGTTTGTTTAAAAAGTGATTTATAAATACCCAAAAGAATTCTTTAGTTTTATTGCTCAAATTTAGTTTAAAAAAATGTAAAGCGATTGATTCATTGGTTTTAAATTTCTTTGAATATCTTAGTAGAAACTTTGTGCTTTACTTATTTTACAACGTTTCACAAATTCTATAGAATAATAAATAATCTTTTTTTTGAAATTTGAGTTGGCTAATTTGTAGCCCTTTCAACTACGTCTCTAAACTTATAGTGCTTTACTTTTCCAACTTGTTTAAATTCTAAAACAGCTTCAGTCGGTTTTAAGTTGAATTGAGATTTTTGAATAGTAGGTGGTTCATTCCCATATTCTTTTTCTGGATTTGAATCAAAAATTAAATCAGGTTTGACAAAAACGGCTTGGAAATTTTGATTGGAAATTTTTTCTACTGCAGTTTTTTGGTTACTGAAATAAAGTGATTGAAGTTGAATTTCCGCTGGAATTGCTTTTTCAAATTGGACAATAAAAATAATTTTATTTCCATTGTTTGAGTAATAATAGTTAGAAATCACAACAGGAAATTCTTGCTGGAATGCTTCTTTGGGAGCACAGCTAAAAAGAAAGAACAATAATAAGATTAGTAATTTATTCATTATTTTTCTTCCAAAAATTTAACGAAATGAAACCCTTTTGGCACAAAACCATGGTTGTAATAAAATTTATGGGCAGGAAAATTATTGGTATAAGCATCTAAAGCGACCACTTTACAACCCATTTCAACAGCTTTTTTGTTTAAATATTCCGTTAGCAATTTACCAACGCCTCTAGAACGATGATTGGGATGTACAATTACGTTATCGAGTTCTAAATATTTTCCGCACCATAATTTGGTTCCCACCCAAAAACCGGATAACCCAATGCTTTTATTATCTTCTAAAATAATGACTTGTTTATAATTGTTTGGCAACATTTCATCTAACAAATCTTCATAAATCTGTATTGTAAAATCAGGATACAACTGCTGAATTAAAGGTAATTGATTGAGCATTTCTGCTTTGGTTGTGAGTTCTTTTAATTGAATCATTTTAATAGGTACAAAACTAGTTTGCCAAAGATAAAAAAGTCATTTATTTATTTGACTATCTATCCATTTACTTCTTCACAAACCTACCATAATACTCACCTTCTAAACCATCCACTTTTAAAAAATAAGCTCCGGCCTCCAGTTTTGAAACATCTATCTGGCTGGTCGTTGAATAGCTAAAATATACTTTTTGACCCAATGTATTAAAAATTGTAACCGATGAAATGATACTGTTTTCTAAATTGATGTTTAGAACATCGTTAACAGGGTTTGGGTAAATTGCAATTTGGTTTATTGTAAAATCTTGGTTACTTAAATTGCAGTTACTATTAATTGTTATAGCTTGAGCTGAACCGCAGTTATCAAGAAAATTTTGTACGGCAACTAGTTCACTTTCATCGGCACAAATAGTGGTTAGGTTGGGGTTGCCTGTTTTCCAGCAGTCGTTGTTGAATGTAGAATTAAAATCTTGATTGATGCCGTTTTTAATATTTATCAATGTTAGATTATTATTTTTACATATTAATTTATCCAAAAAATGATTACCACTTAAATCGAGTGTATTAATTTGATTTTCATGACAATATAGAAAATTTAATGAAGTTAAATTCGACAAGTCAATAGCTGACAAACCACAATTTGGAATAAATAGAATTGTTATTTGTGTTAATGTTGAAAAAGGTAAGTTTGTTAATGGGTTACTACCACAATATAATTCAGATAAATTAATAAAATACTGCAACCCTTCAAGATTTATAATATTTTTATTATTCATTGATAAAGAAGAAACTTGAAGAGCTTCAATTAGTTGTATTTCATTATCATCGTTAGAATCTATCTTAAAATATTGACCTTCAAGATTCTTAGCAATATTATTAATTCCATCGTTATCCGCAGTAATTAAAACATTCTTGAAATTTGAATCTGGAATATTTATCGTTTGTGCAAAAAAGTTAGAAATTGTAATTAAAAATAAAAAAATAAAAAAACATCTCATAATACTTATTTTTTTATAATTAACTTATCTATAAATTGCTTTCCATCGTAAATCTTCACCAAATATGGTCCGCTAGCAATATTTGACAAATCAATTTCAACTTTTAAAGAATTTTCAATATTATGTTCATAAATTCTTTGTCCAAGCATATCGAAAACTTCTATTTTACCAACTTTAATATTGTTTTCAAAATAAATAGTAAATAATTTATTGAAAGGATTTGGAGCAATTATTATAGCATTATATTCTAAGGTTTTATCCTTATTATTAATCATTCTTGAAGAGTCTAAAACTTGCATCCATCCATAAGAAGTAGAGATAACATTAGGGTATAAAGCATCAGAAATATAATATGTGAAAGGGTAAGTTCCTGCTGGTGAGCCAGATCCCGATACAGAACCATTAAGTGGATTAATATAAAAATATAAATCTGTATTATTAATATAATTTATAAAGATATTACCTATATTCTCACCCAAATCAGCATCCACAAAACTATTAGGAGCAGAAAACCCACAATCAGCGGCATAGCCATCGTTTTTTAATATGTTGAAGCTGGTAGGGTCGTCATGGTTTGAGCCTAAAAAATTACCACTGGTATCAAAATTAAAAACATCTGTTACTGCTCGAACGGTGTTATAAATAGTAAAACTTACTATAATATCATTCACACAACCCGTTGTGCTGCCACTTGGGCAAAGTGTGTAGGTAAAAATATAATCACCGGGTAAAGCATTTGCAGGTACATTAACAGTGCCATCCGGATTAATTGAAAATCCTGCGGGAGCATTAATGTTATTAAAAGTCACATTTTCTGAGGTGGCACGAATTTCGCCAAAAGAAACATCATTTAAAAAGGTTTGTTCCGTTATATAAGCATCCGGTTTATAGCATACATCTACGAAAAATTTTTCTTTTGCATTTAGTGCATCGTCAAAAATGATAAGTGTTATTTTTTTAAGTTCACTAAGTAAACATCTATTTTTCAATTTGTAATCAAAAGAATATGTTCCAGGTGCAAAATCTGGAGGTAAATTTAAAGTGCCATCAAAATTTACTGTAATATTATTAGTCGCCCCAATTAATTGAATTGTCAGCCCTAAAAAATTTGAAGTAATTAGTTCACCATTAAATAAATCATTATTTAAAATACTTGGAGATAAATGAGATTCTGGTATATAAGGTAAATAAAAATAATCATCGTTTGCTATTAATTCACCTCCTGTAATTACTGTAACGGTTATTGTAAATGGATCAACACAATTGTTTTCTGCGAAAAAAGTATAATTTCCTGATTGAACATTATTAATAAGATGTGGTTCCCATACACCATTTAAATTATTATCAGAAATATCAGGTAATCTTGGTGGAGTAGTTCCTTTGCAAATAGTTGTAGGAAAACTAAACGCCGGGATTATATTTCGGTCAATAATATTAACATTAATACTTGACGATGATAAACAAGAGTTAGAAAGGGTGTATGTTAAGGTTACTGTACCTGTATTAAAAGTTGTAAGTTCACCTGATTCAGGATTTATTGTTGCAATTGAAATATCAGAACTAGACCATAAACCGCCATGAATGTTGGAATTGTAAGTTGAACTTTGTCCTGTGCAAACATTTAAATTTCCTTCTAAATTGATTTCAGGGTTAATTATTTCTACGTTCATTTGGGCAAGAGTTGCACATTGACCATTATCTGGTGTAAAAATATATAGAGTTGAAATAGTAGTGCTTATCTCTGGCGACCAAGTGCCTGTAAAACCATTACTTGAAAGAGTTGGTAAGGTAAAGGGAGTTCCGATACAAACAGGGGCTAAACTCATAAAAATTGGTGATATGGCATTTTCATTTGTTACTGCTACAGTAAGTGTTGTTGGGATTGCACAAGAATTTGCATTAGGTGTAAACGTATAAGTTGTGGTGGACTGATTGTTAAAATCAGGACTCCACGTGCCAGTAAAACCATTATTTGATAGTATTGGCAAAGTGTAGGCTGCGCCTATACATATTGGATCAACAGGAGTAAATAGCGGAATAATTTCGGCACCTGTTACTAATATGTTTCTAATAAGTGCAATAGGGCAACCCGAGCTATTTTGATAATGATAGGTAATTGCTATTGTTCCTACTCCAGCCAAAGCGGGATTAAAAGAATAAATTCCTGGTGTTGATATAGAATTTGAAACGCCTAGTCCTGAAAAGTAACCATCTAAAGGTGTTCCATTTAAAAAAGCGTGTAAATTCTCAATATTTTCAGAAGCACATGTCATTGTCTCTGGAAGTATAAATTTAGCATCATTTGTTGGAATTAATGAGACATTATCTATAAAGTTATAGGAATAAATATAATTGTCGCTAATTTCGTTCAGTTCATTGAACGCACAACCATTTGAAGGAGAAGAGATAATAGGATTTGTCGAAAATTGGACATTATTAACTCCGCCTAAATATAAATACTGCTCGCCCCCACTATTAGTTGTAAAATTGAAGACAACTGTATCCCACTGGTTATTATCAGAATTGGTGGTAAACGTAGCATTTTCTAAAAATATACCATTATTAATGTCATGATTATATGGATATGCTCTTGGAATATAATCTGAACTCAGAAAAGCTTGTACTTTAATTGGATTGGCACTTGTCATTTCTGCTAGAGAAATGTTGAAACTTAATTGATAGGCTGTATTAGGTTCTAAAGAATTAGATAATTTTGAAGTAATTGTTTCATATACATTTAATTCACTTGAATTAATATTTTTTAAAGCAAAAAAGCCAGTATGACCTTTACTGTTTAAATTTGTAATGTTTTGATTTCCCGCACCACTACAAGGGATTGAGGGGCTTCCTGTTTGAATTGGTGAATCTATATGAAAATAATCCGGACCAAAAATACCATCTTCCCACCAACCACAAGCCAAATTTAAATTCGACCAGTTATTTGGTACAGATGAATTTTGTTCAAAATCACCGTTCAAAATTAAATCACATGGATTTGGTAAAGGAACACAAGTGGATAATTCTTCAGGGTAATTTGGTATTACATAGACATAAATATATGTTATATTTCCTTTTTGTGCTCCGTAAGTAGGTACATAACGCAATAAATGTAACCCAACACTAGTGCTATTAAATTCTATAACTGTAGAAGAGTTTCCAGACGTTACTGATATAGTAGAATTTCCTGTAATATCCTCTAAACCCTCAAAACTAGTTGCATTATGATCATTTAGCAAAATATTATAAATATTTATATTGGGAAATATACTAGTATTTCCAAAAAAAGTATAAGTGACGGAATTATTTGCACCATAAGTAATTCCATCATTAATTCCTGCAACTATTATACCGTCACACATTGAGCCTCCATAATCGTAAAAAGTATTATTCCCATTAATTTTTGTACCGCTTACACCGTATATAGTGTTCACAGCATAACCTAAATCACATAGAGCATTTCTCTCTTCTGGTTTTAAAAAACGTTTTGTTACACCATTTCCATTGGCATTACTCATTACAAAATAACTATCATTACCATAAGCAGTGCTGCAACTGGGATAGAGTTCATCTTCAAAATGACTTAAACTACTTCCGCTCTCGAAACAAGTTGGCGTATAAACAGGAACAGTAAAAACCGCTCCAAAATATTTAACTGCATTGTTGCAAACAGTAGTATTTACAGTACTTCCTGTATTGACATTTCCGCTTATAGTGCAATTTGGGTGTAAAATAGTACTAGATAATGAAGTTGAATTGAAAGAATTATTATATAAATTTACAGTTGAATTTGTAGAAAGTAAAGGAACATTTGTATTGCTTTTTAAAAACAAATCATATCGGGAAAAATAATTAAAATCGACAGGAAATTTTGAACTTCCATCAACATCAATTAAACTATTAAAACCTAATGCGTGAGTTATTTCATGGAGTACTACGGTATAAAGATCTTTTTCTGTTGTACTTGCAAATACAGAAGTGTCTAAATTCCAATTAATTGATGCATCAAAGTTAATAGCCATATAACCATGAAAAAATATTCCAGTAGAGTTTGATCCACTACCAGCAGTAATTAAAGGATTCACAACATTTGTGTAAGAATCTATTCCATTGTGAATTGTTTCCCAAATTTCATTGTCCGTTATTCCTCCTGTAGTAGCATTAGCTGGGAAATTATAAAAACCACTTGCTAAACCTAATGCTTGTGGTGGTACGTTTGGTATATTAGCAATATTTCTAATCCAGATATTTACTTTTGTGGTTGATGTTGGTTGTAATGCAGAAGATGATGTTGTTAAAAAAGCAGATAAATCATCAAACACATTACAAATAACTTGTCGCCTTAAATTATGATTAATAACTGCATTATCTTCACAACCACTTCCTTCTTCAAAATACAAATTAAAAATGGAGTTGTTTGAACAAGATAATAAAGTTACTCTACTTTCTGCTGTACTTTGCGTATTAATTAAAATATCATTGAATGTATATTGGTTTCCGCTTTTATCAAAAATATTATCCATTAAACCACCTGGCGTAAAATGGTTTGATTGGGGTAGTTGTGCATGAATCAAATAATTCATTAAAAAGAAAGTAAAAATAAATAACTTAACAAACTTTAATTTTTGAGTGTTGAGTGTTGAGTGTTGAGTGTTGAGTGTTGAGTGTTGAGTGTTGAGTGATTGAGAGTAGAGTTAATTTCATGTACTTAGAAATAAATGGATTAGCATTTCAAATATAACGAAAAAATGTTTAGCTTTTACATTTAATAAAAAAAGCCAAACTAATGTTTGACTCTTTTTAATGTAAAGGTATGTTTTACTTATCCTTTCAACGCTTCTGCTCCACCAACAATCTCTAAGATTTCGTTCGTAATTGCAGCTTGACGTGCTTTATTGTAAGTTAATTTCAATTGATTTCTCAATTCCGTCGCGTTATCTGTTGCTTTGTGCATTGCAGTCATACGGGCACCGTGCTCTGAAGCAAAAGAATCACGAATTGATTTATACAATTGAGTTTTCAATGATTTTGGAATCAAAGTCATCACGATTTCTTCTTTGGATGGTTCAAAAATATAATCAGAGGCATTTGCTGCAGCTCCAACAACGGGTGCTAATGGCAAAAATTGTTCTGTTTGAACGATTTGTGTTGCCGCATTTTTGAATTGGTTATATACAATTTCGATTTTATCGTAATCACCCGCAATGAATTTAGCCGCTAAAAGGTCTGAAATTGCTGCAACATTGTCGAATGACAAGTGATCAAAAACTTCACTTTTATTATCAACAATCGTACATGTTTTACGTAAAACGTCATTTCCTTTTTTTCCAATAGCAAAAACATCCACTTGTTTTCCACGATAAGACTCTACTAAAACTTTCGTTTGCTTAATTACGTTGGTATTAAAAGCACCACACAAACCTCTATTTGAGGTAATGGCAACAATTAAAACTTTCTTTACTTCGCGTTGGGTTGTATAAGCTCCACCTATTTCACCTTCCATCGAAGCACTTAAGCTTTGAAGAATCTCCGTTAACTTTTCGGCATAAGGTCGCATTGCCGTAATGGCATCTTGAGCCTTTTTTAGCTTAGCTGCAGAAACCATTTTCATAGCCGATGTGATTTGCATCGTCGATGAAACGGAAGTAATTCTATTACGTATTTCCTTTAAGTTTGCCATCTTTTATAAATTGTATACTGTAAAATTGTATGTTGTATACTGTAATTTGCTATTTGCATTTTACAGTATACAACCTACAATATACTTTTTAGTTATATTTCGCTGAAACTTCTTTTGCTGCATTGTCTAAAACATCAGTAATTTCGTCTGTGAATTTACCCGCTTTTAATGCATTCAAAGTATCTTTATGCTTGTTATTCAAGTATTCTAAGAAGTCTCTTTCGAATTCTTTTACTTTCACAACTGGTACGTTTCTCAATAAGTTTTTAGATCCTGCATAAATAATAGCTACTTGATCTTCTACTTTATAAGGATCGTTTACCGCTTGTTTTAAGATTTCAACGTTTCTTCTTCCTTTTTCAATTACGTTTAAAGTAACGGCATCCAAATCAGAACCAAATTTTGCAAACGCTTCCAATTCACGGAATTGAGCTTGGTCTAATTTTAATGTACCGGCAACTTTTTTCATTGATTTAATCTGAGCGTTACCCCCAACACGAGATACTGAAATACCTACGTTAATTGCCGGACGAACCCCTGAGTTAAACAAATCACCATCCAAGAAAATCTGACCGTCTGTAATCGAAATTACGTTGGTTGGAATATACGCAGAAACGTCACCTGCTTGTGTTTCGATAATTGGTAAAGCTGTTAATGAACCTCCACCTTTTACGATTGGACGTAAAGATTCCGGTAAATCGTTCATGTTTTTAGCGATATCATCATCTGCAATCACTTTTGCAGCTCTTTCTAACAATCTTGAGTGAAGGTAGAAAACGTCTCCAGGATAAGCCTCACGTCCCGGTGGTCTTCTTAACAAAAGAGAAACCTCACGGTAAGCAACAGCTTGTTTAGACAAATCGTCATAGATAATTAAAGCCGGACGTCCTGAATCACGGAAATATTCTCCGATTGCTGCTCCGGCAAATGGAGCATATACTTGCATTGGTGCAGGATCGGAAGCATTTGCCGCTACGATAATCGTATAAGCCATTGCTCCTTTGTCTTCTAATGTTTTTGCAATTCCGGCAACAGTTGACGCTTTTTGGCCAATGGCTACGTAAATACAAAACACAGGTTGACCTGCATCATAAAATTCTTTTTGATTTAAAATGGTATCGATACAAACCGTAGTTTTACCTGTTTGACGGTCACCAATGACCAACTCACGTTGACCTCTTCCTACCGGAATCATTGCATCAATTGATTTGATACCCGTTTGCAATGGTTCAGTTACCGGCTGACGGAAAATTACTCCCGGAGCTTTTCTTTCCAATGGCATTTCATAAAGATCTCCACCGATGGGTCCTTTTCCATCGATTGGATTTCCCAAAGTATCTACTACACGACCTACCATTTGCTCACCTACTTTTAGGGAAGCGATACGTTGTGTTCTTTTTACAGTAGAACCTTCTTTAATCCCTGTTGAAGGACCTAACAATACTACCCCAACATTGTCTTCCTCCAAGTTTAATACGATTGCTTCCAATCCGTTGTCGAATTGTACTAACTCTCCGTATTGAGCATTTGATAAGCCGTAAACACGAGCAATACCATCACCTACTTGAAGTACTGTTCCTACTTCTTCTAACGATGCACCTGATTCAAAACCAGATAATTGTTTTTTTAATATTGCTGAAATTTCAGCAGGTTTAATTTCCGCCATTATGATATATCTTTTTTGGAATATTAATTACTAAACTCTCTCTTTAATTCTTGCAATCTGTTGGCAACAGATGCATTGTATTGTTGGTCACCTATTCGTAAAATAAATCCTCCAATGATTGATGGATCTACTATGTTTTCTAAAGTGATTTTACTTGATGAAAACTCTTTGATTTTAGCTAAAACTTTCGCTTCTAAATTGGGAGTTATAGGAAAAGCCGTGGTTACTTTAGCTACTTCAATTCCATTCAATACATCGTGTTGAGCGTTGTATTGTTTGGCAATTTCTGCTAAAATTTCAAAACGTTTGTTTTCCTTAAGCAATAAAAACAATCCTTTGGTGTCCGGTTGAACCGAAGCAAAAATTTCAGCAATGGCTGTATACTTTGCTTGTGGTTTTACCACCGGACTGATTAAAAAATGTTGTAACTCTTCGTTCGAACTTACGGTACTTAAAATCAAGTTCATGTCTTGATTCACCGCATCAGCTCTTCCGTTGGAAACAGCATTTTCTATTATTGCTTTCGCATATCTAATCGCAGCTCTTGACATACGGATTAATTTAATTTAGCGTCACCTAACAGTTGAACAACCAATTTGGTTTGAGATTCTTTGTTAGACAATTCGTCTCTTAATACTTTTTCTGCAATTTCTAATGATAAGGTTGAAACTTGATTTTTCAACTCAGCCATTGCTGCATTTTTTTCACTTTCGATAGCCGCTTTTGCTTGAGCAATCATTTTCTCACCTTGCAATTGAGCTTCTGATTTTGCATCGTTAATCATTTTTTCTTTGATTTCACGAGCTTCTTTCATCATCGCATCACGTTCTGCTCTTGCTTCTGCTACTAACTTTTCATTAGAAGATTGAAGATTTAGCATTTCTTTCTTAGCATTTTCAGCAGAAAGTAAAGCATTTCTGATTCCTTCTTCTCTTTCGTTAACGGCATCTAAAATTGGTTTCCAAGCAAATTTTTTCAATAACAAAACTAGACAAACAAATAACACTGTTTGTAATATAAATAAGCCTGTAGAGAACTCACCTAATAATTGTTCCATTTATATGTTTTTTTAATTTTAATTGTTTAAAAACAATTGTTGCAACCAACCGTTGCAACAATTGTTAATACTATTTATTTCCCTACGAAAAATGCAGCGAAACCAATACCTTCAATCAATGCAGCTGCAATAAGCATAGCTGTTTGAATTTTTCCAGAAGCTTCTGGTTGACGAGCGATAGCGTCCATTGCTGAACCACCAATTTTACCGATACCTAAACCAGCACCAATAACGATCAAACCTGCTCCTACTAAATTTGGAATTGTCATAATGTATATATATTTAATTAAACATTCAGTTATTAATGATGAGCATCCTCGTGATGATGTTCCTCTTTAGCAGCACCAAAATAAAGTGCTGTTAACATTGTGAAAATATATGCCTGTAATCCGGCAACTAAAATTTCTAAAATCGATAATGCAAATGCTAAAACAAATGATAAACTACTTCCTATCATATTGTTAAACGTATACATCATAGCTATGATGCTCATTAAAACAACGTGTCCAGCTAACATATTTGCATATAGACGAACTGTTAAAGAGAAAGGCTTTATTAGAGTTCCCAATAATTCAATTGGTGCTAAAATAATTTTCATTAGAACAGGAACTCCCGGCATCCAGAAGATGTGGCCCCAATAATTTTTGTTAGCTGTTATAGTTGTAATAATATATGTTAAAATAGCCAAGGCTGCTGTAATGGCGATATTATTAGTTACATTAACACCAAGAGGGGTTAATCCGAACATATTTAGAAACCAAATAAAGAAAAATACTGTAAGCAAATAACTCATATATTTCTTATAGTGTTTCTCTCCTATATTAGGAATAGCGATATCATCTCTTATAAATAAGATAATCGGTTCAAAGAAACGTCCTACACCAGTAGCAATACCATTATTCTTTTTATACGATTTTCCTAAACTAACAAATAGCCAAAACATTAAGAAAGAGGCAACTAAAACCATAAATATATTTTTGGTAATAGATAAATCTAATGGTTTAACATTGCTCGGATGATTATGCTCATCCATATTTAAGGTTCCGGTACTATCCGTTTTGTATATCTTTTCGTGATACAATTTATAATAGTTTCCATCACTTTCTGCAACACTTTCTCCATGATGGAATTTAGAAGACATGAATACTTGTAAACCATTATCCCATAAAATCACAGGTAATGGAAATCCAATGTGCTTTTCTTCTCCACTTTGTTTACCGTAAGAAAACAAATGAAATTCATGTGAATCCAGCAAGTGATGTTGAATAAACTCCGCTCTTTCTTTTTCTCCTTGTTCTTCATGAGTTAAATCTTTCTCTTCAGCAGTAACAGCAACTGTTTGAACAGCAGTAGAATCCGGATTATTTGCAGCCGCTACCAACGGTAAAACCGATACCAGCAAGGCAACTATAAAATGAAGTGGTTTTTTTGAAATCACCATATTGTTTTTTAACTTAAATAGTTGGGTTCCTAAAATTTGGTGCAAAGGTACATTTTTTCTTTATTATGCAAGTGTATTGAAAAAAAAAATTGATTAAAATGCAACTTAAAAGTGTGTTTACTGATTTTTGTTCAATAATCGTATGGTGATTAGTGTTTCAATTGCTAAAAATAGAATGAAAACGGCAAAAAAGTTAACTTTCTCAATGGTGTTTTCACTAGAAGAATTTAAAATAGGACGAAGTATAAAATAGGAAACTGCCATTTTTATTGATGTACAAACCAAGAATGTCATTCCGGTAGAATCAAAATTCTTTTCGGAAACTTTAATAATCACAAAAAGAATAATTTTTGAGAAGACAATATATATAAAATATAAAAATGGAATAGAGTAATAAAAATCTTGAGCGGCATCCTTCAACGTTGATTCTTGAAAAATAATAATGTGTATGATAAAAATTGGAACTACAACAAGTAGGTATTTATAAATGTCCCACAATTTTTTTATGCTTATCATTTTTCTTTGCTTAGTTGGTTCACTTGACGATAGACGTTATATAAAGCTAAAAAAACGCCAATCATCGTAAAAATTTTGGTGTTTGAGTCTTTTACATTCCCATATTTTTCATCTAAAAACTGTCCGAGGTATGCAAAAAGAAAAATCACCACACCCATTTGGATGGGAATATTGATGAGTTGCAGCCACTTATTAAGCGGTTTTTTCTTCGGTTCCGGAATCATTTTGAGGTAGTAGTGATTTTACATTAGGTTTCATCACGCAGGTAGCACTAAACTCAGCACCAGGTTCTACGGCCAATTTTCCGCAAATAACCTCACCGTGGATACTGGCTTTTGATTTAATACTTAAAATTTCTGTAACCTGTATTTTTCCGTCAAACTTACCTTCAATATCGGCATTTTTACAAATAATATCGCCTTTAACGCTTCCGGCGGGGCCAATAACTAATTTTCCTTTTGATTGAAAATTGCCAACTAAATGACCATCCAATCTAAAATCAGCTGAGGAAGAAATATCTCCTTTAATAATGGTACTTTCAACTATTCGGTTTGTTTTCCCAAGTAAATCGGTATATGATTTTGAATCTTTTTTAAACATGTTCATGGTTACCCTTTTTTTGGATTATTAGGAGAAGGAGGCATCATTTGTGATTCAGGATCTTGCCTTGTATTTCCTTTTGGAGTAGATTTTGGATCGTCTATACCGGAAGGAGGCTGCATATTATTAGTGCTTTGAGTTTGTGCTGGCTTTTTCTGGTTTTTATTTGGAATAACAATTTCCTGTTTCACTTCTGTTTGCTTTGGTTGTTTTGGCTTGGCAACATATGGCGGCGGAACAACTCTTAAATCAGGGTTCAAATATTCTTCTAAATTTTTTCTGATTTGAACAATTTTATAATTTTCAGAGGAAATTATAATAGCTTTTTCTGAAATTTTATAATCTTTAAACTCTTTCAAGATTGACGCAACGCCTTTAGCATACTCTTCATCTCGCAAACCATGAATCACAAAGAAATTTTTGTCCATAGTATACAAATCTATTGAGGTAGTTAACTGAGTTTGGTTTCTTTCTTTAATAAATTTAGTTACTTTTTCAATTAAAACCTTCGTCTTTTTATCCTCTAAATTATCTGCATGATAAAGCACTTTATAACTGGTTGGTTCAGCCTGATCAAAATACAGACTTTCTAAATAAGGGATATTATCTGAAAGCAGTAATTCAGCTTCTTTTCCTTCTTCAGAATTTGGATAAGTTAAAGACACATAATTTAAAGCTTTTCTGTATTCAAAAACCCCCTTAATTTTCCCTATTACATTTGCTTTAAGCAATTCAAATTTAGGCAAGGTTTCTTCTCCGGTGAATTTCTCAATAGCCGGTTCTACGCTTACAATAACTTGTCTGTAATCTCTATCTTCATATACTTTAAACAAGTTCTTATAAACAATCTCCGGGTCGTCAATTAGATTTTCTGCTGATGTACCCGATTTACTTAAAATTTGAGCATACCTAGAATCCGGGAATTGAGTGATGATGTTCTCTTTAATCGTCAAGGCTTTTGCAGGATCAATGATTTCGTATATTTTATATAAACTATACAATGCCGGCAACACCAATCGATCTTCAGGTTTGCTTTTCAATAAAATTTCTAATCGATCAGCAGCTAATTGATATTCTTTAAATTTTTCTTTATAGATTACTCCCAATTGATAATAGGCATAGTTTCTCTCTTTCGCGATGCTATCTAATTCCTTTTTTGAACTAGGCAATTGTCCAATATAAAATTCAGGTGAATACCTTAAGTTATCTTTTTCGTCAACAATTTTTTCTTCTTTTATATTTTCAACAACTTCCTCTTCCTCTTCTGTTGAAATAGTTTGTTTTTTATTAGAAAGTCTCCAATTTCCCTCTGATGATCTTTTTCCCCAGTTTTTAATAAATTCTTTTTTTCCAAAATCTATGGAACTCTGGTTGTAAAAATAAAAAGTGGATGATTTAGGATTTGCTTGTCCTAAACTGGCTTTATTTTTTATTCCGAGTTGATTTTGGTTTTGAGAATTTCCTGATTTTGATTCATCTTCACTTACTTCTCTTAGATTTTTTGCTGCTTCTGCAGCAAACTCATCTTCTTTTTTGATTTTATTGATGTAATCTTCATAAAAAGCAATTTTATCAGCATCTGATAATGATGCAATATTTAAAATGCTGTCATTTCGTTGAGCAATTCCTTCATATTTAATTACATCTTCTAAATTATCTCTCTTTTTTCGGATTGCTTTGAACTCTCTTGTTCTTTGATTGAGCAACACCAAAGTACTGTCATAATATTTTCCGGAAGTTTGATATTCAGCTTTGTAAAAATATATTTCAGCAATATTTCGATAGTTTGAAGCCATCATATATTTATCACTTGTTTGATAATCCAAAGAATTGTTATAGTTAAAAACTGCTTCCTTAACATTATCTTGTTTGTGATAAAACAACGCTTTTTGGTGAAATAAAAAATCTAAATAAGGTCTGTTTTCGCGATCATCAATCAATTTATTATACTCAGTCATGAAGGCTAACGTGTCTCCTTTAGTGAAATCAAACTGTTGAGCCTGTTTAATTTGAGCATGAACAATATATTGTCTTGGAGATTTTCGCTTCATATCGATAACGGACTGATAGGCGGCGAAAGCACTGTCTTTTTCGTTTATAGATTCAAATAACTGACCTAAAATAAAGCGATAACGAGCTTTTTCTTCGTCTTTTTTAGTAAAATTTAAGGCTTGTTTTAATTTAGAAATGGCACTGTCTTTTTGTTCTAAATTAAGATAGGCTTGTGAAAGGGTCGCATTTGCATCTGCAAAAATCTGGTCTTTAAATTTAATTTCGTTTAATAATTTTGTAAGGTTATTAACGGCTAAAGCATCATTTTCCAAACGAACATTGGTTTTTTCACGCCAAATCTTAGCTTCATAAATTTTATCACTATCCGGATTTTTATATAAAATATAATTGAATGCTTCTAATGCTGGGATAAAACGCTGGTCGTAATATCGTGATTTTCCCAAGAGCAAATATGCTTCATCCATTTGAGGGTTTTTTTCGCTTCCTTCAATAAGCATTGACCGTTTTTGAATTGCTTTTGTAGCCTTATCTTCGGCTCTTTCGAAATTTGCATTTTTATTTTCCCCCGGAAGAATTTCTTCCTCAGCAACTTGCATTCTTTCAATTGGAAGTATTTCCCAATAATTATCATTATAATTGGTTATAATATCTTTTAACCCAGCCTCTAAAGCTAAATTACCGTTATATAATACATTAAATTCTGTATTAAGTGCCTGAAATTTTCGATTCACTAATTTATCTTTTCTGGTAGAACAAGCAATCAGAAAGACTAATAAAAAAGAAGCAAAAATATATCTAAAGATAGAGGATTTCAAAATAAAAACGTTTAATGGCATAACTAAAAAGTACTGTTTTTAGTATATCGCAAGGGTAAAAATACGTTTCTTTTTGTAATAGAGAAAAATATTGCGGTTTTTTTGTTTAGAAACGTTCTTCCTGACTAAATTAAAAGAAAGAACGTCCCTGTTTATTGTCTATTTAAGCCGCAAAAAATGCTTCTAACTCTTTCAACGTTTCTGAAGAAGGAATTAAATCTTTTACAATTTCTCCTTTTTGAAGAGCTACGATTCTGTTGGAAACCTCAACTGTGTGTTGCAAGTCGTGACTGGAAACTAAGACCGTTACCGTTTTATCATCTGCCAATTCTTTGATAATTTTTTTCAAACGAATTTGCGTTGTTGGATCTAAATTAGCAAAAGGCTCGTCTAAAATAATGACTTCCGGTTCGCCAATTAAAGCTGCTACTATTCCCACTTTTTTGGAATTCCCTTTGGATAAGTCTCTTAAATATTTTTTATTTTGTAAAATTTCACCATTAAAGAAATCCTCATATTTCAATAAAAAAGCATCCACATCCGCTTTGTTCCAACCTCTCAATTCACCAATGAAATAAAAATATTCTTCGGGTGTTAAATAACCGATTAAAAAGCTTTCGTCAATAAAAGCGGATGTAAACGGTTTCCACTGTTCACTGGTATGAACTTGGATGGAATTACTGGTTATTAAACCAGTGGAGGGTTGAATCAAATCTAACAACAAACTGAAAAAAGTGGTTTTTCCGGCTCCGTTATTTCCTACTAATCCAAAACTTTCGCCTTTTGGAATTTCAAGATAATCAATGTTTAAGACGGTTACACCGTTGTAGGATTTCGTAAGGTTTTGAACTTTTATCATGGCTATATCTTTATATTATGGAACTAATTAATTTTTTTGCTTATACGCTGCAATGGTTTCGTATTTCTGCTTTTGATAGATGTTTTCAATCATGTTGAACACTTTGCCTTTTAAAGCAAAACCGGCTATTCCCGCTCCTGCCACAAATGCAAATCCAACTAAATCACTAAAAAAATAATTCCCGACAAAGTACAAAGCAACAGGTAAGATAATTTGAGGAATAATCAGCAAAAAGGTTTTAAAATTAAATGCTTTTTTATCGCCAAAAGCGTTCTTATTACTTGTTAAATCAATAGGCGTTCGGGTAAAAGCTCCCGCTAAAAGCACAATGTAGGCATTGATTCCAACATTATAGAAAGCTACTGCAATTACCGCCAGATAAACTTTCCAACCAAAAAATAAATAGAACGAAGCCAAAACGGTTGCTACAATTGTAACAATAACCATTAACCACCATTTAGAGCTTAAATAATCGCGGTATTTGATGTTCTGACTCATCATTAAATTGTAGTACGAACTATCCCAACTTGGTACAAATTGCCCGAAGTTGAATAAAAATCCGCCCGACACAAAAATGGCTCCAAAAATCATTGAAAAAGGACCGTCATACGCTTCAATAGCTCCTGTCATAAAAATTAATCCGTAAAAAAGGAACATGACACTCATGATAATAACCATTCGCACGCGTTTGTTTCGCGTAATTAATCGGATATCGTTTTTTAGAAACGTTCCCAAAGTACCAAATTGATCCAACCATTCAAAATTTTGAGTGGTGGCAATTTCATGTTTGGAAGATAAACCGGCATCAAGGTACAAATTGCTTTTAAAGAAACTGTGTGTGATTTTATAAACGCCAATTAAAGCTATAATAGGAACAACTATCAACCATGGCCTTTCATACAAGCCTTTAAAAAACAATTGTGTATAAATGGTTACATCATATAGTTCAAAATATTGCAAAGCTCCTAAACCGGCAAACAAAGCTACAAACGAATAAAACATCACGTCTTTTTTGTCAATCAGAATGTTTAGAAAATTGATTAACAAAACAATGAGCATCATTCCGAAAAACCAAGATAGTACGCCAAGAACTTCAAAGTTTTCAATTAATAAAACGATGGAAAGTGGCACAAAGAAAAACAAATGCATGATATTGAAAAAAGACAAAACTGTTTTCCCTAACGTATAATTGACAATTGCATCTTTTTTAATATTGATATACAACAACGGTTTAATATTCATAACCGGAGTTTTTTGTAAAAAAAAGCGGAATACTATATCAAACACAAAATAATAGATAAGGAATCGATTGATTACTGCAAAAGGTTCAGTTTTCATCGTATCTTCAATGATAAAATAAGAGCCTGCACCTAAAATCGAAAAAACCACTATAAAATACAGAGCTCCAAAAAGCATCAATATTTTTATTGCCAAATTAGTTTGAAAAGAGGCCGATCTTAAAAATGATTTCCATTCGAGACTGATAAAATGTTTCACCATAAACAAGTTGAGTTTTATGAATTATAAAGTTAGTAGTCTAAAATCTTTTTTGTTACTACAAAGCTGAAAAAATAGTTTTCAAACTCAATCAAAATCTTTCAGATTCGTAACTTTGCAAAAAAAATTACCATGTCAACTTTTTTTAAATTATCTGTTAAAGAAATTAAACGCGAAACACCGGAAGCTGTTTCCATCCTTTTTCATGTTCCTGCTGAAATTCAAGCAAACTATCAATTTATTGCCGGACAATACCTTAATTTAAAACTGACTTTAGACGGCACTGAAATTCGCCGAGCCTATTCCATTTGTTCCACTCCGGAAAGTGGCGAGTTACGAATAGCGGTAAAAGCAATCAAAAACGGCTATTTTTCAAAGTTTGCCAACGAACAATTAACTGTTGGGAAAGTGATTGAAGTGGGCACTCCCGAAGGAAAATTTACTTTTGAACCGGATGCATCCCGACAAAAAAACTACGCAGCTTTTGTTGCCGGAAGTGGAATTACACCCGTCATGTCCATTCTTCAAACGGTTTTACAAAAAGAACCTAATAGCACATTTGTATTGGTTTATGGAAATAAATCAGCCGATGAAACGATTTTTTATAAACAATTGCATGATTTGCAGTTAAAATATGTGGGCCGGTTTTTTGTGCATTATATCTTCAGTCAACAAAAAGCAGATGACCAATCATTTGGAAGAATTGAAAAATCGACGGCAAACTTTGTATTGAAAAACAAACATAAAGAAAAAGAATTTGACAAGTTCTATTTATGTGGCCCGGAAGAAATGATTACTACCGTAAGCCACGTGTTAAAAGAAAATAATGTCAAAGAAAAAGATATAAAATTCGAATTGTTTTCGGCTTCTTCTGCTGAAAACACCCTTAGCAAATCGTTAGAAGGTCATACTAAAATCACCATTTTGTTAGACGGTGATGAAACTTCCTTTGAAATGTCGCAAAAGCAAAACGTGTTAGAAGCGGCTTTAAAACAAGGATTGGACGCTCCCTATTCTTGTCAGGGAGGTATTTGTAGCAGCTGTTTGGCACGAATTACTAACGGTTCTGCCGAAATGAAAAAGAACACGATTTTAACTGATAAAGAAATTGCCGACGGATTAATTTTAACTTGTCAAGCACATCCAACCTCTAGTGAGATAGTTGTGGATTATGATGATGTTTAAATAATTGCGAGTTGAAGGTTGCGGGTTAGGGGTTGAAAGTTGTTTGATGAAATTGATTTTTGCCATTGTTATTGTCATTGACTATGAAAAACAAACTGGAAATATTTAAAAAAGCTCAAGACCTTTTGGATGAACCGGAAGTACAAGAACTTATTGACTATTGCGAGCGTTTGGAAGATGAATTGGTGGATTTCAAATTTGAAAAAACCAATAACAAAGAACTGATTTTATTGGATATGATTCGCGAAGTAATCAAAGGTTGCAATGCGATGGAAAAAGAACAATTGGAACACGAACGGTTTGGTTTTGAAGCTCCAAACTATGCAGAAGCTGTTTCCAATTTAAAATCATTTATTTTGGAAATGTGCAAAGACAATAAAATTTACTTGTAAATCAATAAACTGTCACTGAAAACTGTGACTGCGACTGAAAACTAAACTCCCAACTGCGACTGAACACTGAACACTACTTTTTCCGGTGAAATACTTCGCATCACATCTTCATAACCTTCCACTTTTTTATTTCCATAGATTGATGTTGGTAAAAGCGGATATTTCTTTCTGTCAGCGGTTATGCAGTTTTCCAACGGCTGATTGAAAGGTGCAAATCCTGCAAATGGATGTGTGGCTCCCCAAAGTGTGATGACTTTTACATCCAACATTGCAGCAATGTGTGCATTTCCTGAATCCATAGAAAGCATAACATCTAAATTAGAAATCACATCTAGTTCTTGGTTGAATTTTAATTTTCCGGCTAAGACAATTACGTTTGAATGATTATTTTGAAGCTGATTTAATTTCTGAATTTCTTCGTTTCCTCCACCAAAAAGGAAAATTTTAATTGCATTATTTTGGGTCAGTGCATCAATCACTTGTTGCATTAAATCGATTGGATACACTTTGCTTTCATATTGAGCAAATGGAGCAATTCCAATCCAATTTTGAGTTTTATTTCCAGTGATTGTTTTAATTTCTTCTGATAAAACGGCTTTGTCTGGAAATTGAAAATTGGTTAAATCAAATGAAAATCCGAGTTTTTGAAAAGTTTCCACATGTCTTTCCACCATTGGTTTTAAGGGTTTAAAGACTTTATTTGTCAAACTTGTTAAAGCCTTTTTTTCTGCTCTGCCTTTGTCTGTAAAAGCTACTATTTTTCCGCTTAAAGCGAATAAGTTTCGGACAACTTTAGAACGTAAAACGTTATGTAAATCGGCGACTGCATCAATATCTAATTTTTTTAAATCCGAAAATAATCGAAGTAATCCGAAAAATCCTTTGTGGCGTTCTTTTACATCAACCGCAAAAAAAACAACATTCGGAATTCCGTCAAAAAAAGGTTTAAAAAACGGTCGGGAAACTACCGTGAGTTTTACTTGAGGAAATTGTTTTACAAATGCTCGTATAACAGGAACTGTCATCGCAACATCGCCCATTGCAGAGAGTCTGATTACGGCGATATGTTGTGGATTTTGAGACAATTAATGATTTTTAGAAATTAAAAACCATTAAGAAATAAAGGTTCATTAAGTTTATATGCTTAACTTTTCTTAATCTCTTAAAGGTTCAAAAAAAATTACTTCTTATTTTGATACAACACAGGATTTAATTCATCGTCGTTGTACATTTTCATTTGTTTGTAAACTTTCATGAATTTATCGCCACTTTCAATGTCTTTCAACAATTGATCAATTGAGGAAAACATGTCGCTTTTTTGGTCCAATAGAACATTTAATTTCTCTTGACATTTGGCTCTATGTTCAACGGAAGCTTCTGTTCGATTAGCTTCTTCATTCATATGATAAATTTTCAAAGCCAAAATCGACAAACGATCAATTGCCCAAGCCGGACTTTCAGTGTTGATTTTTGCATCCGCTTTTACTGTTACTCCGCTATATTTTTGAAGAAAATAGCTATCAATATATTCCACCATATCCGTACGAACTTGATTGGAAGCATCGATTTTTCTTTTTAAAACCAAAGCAGCTACCGGATCAATTTGCGGATCGCGAATAATATCTTCGTAATGCCATTGAACGGTATCCACCCAATTTTTAGCATACAACAAATGTTCGATTTTATCCTTAGGATACGGATTATTAACAGCTTGATCCACACTGTCATGAATGTGATAATCAGCAATACTTTGTTCAAAAACGGAAAAGGCTATTTGTGAAAACATACGTCTGTAATTTAAAATACAAATATACTTTTTATACCTTTATCAAACTAATTCCAATACATAAGGTTTATGCATCTTCATTATATCTCCGAACAAAACAGTATTCTCAATCATTTTTTGGCACAGATTCGTGATGTTACAGTACAAAAAGACAGTATGCGATTTCGTAATAATATAGAACGCATCGGTGAAATCATGGCGTATGAATTGAGCAAAACACTGCCGTACAAAAAAATTGAAGTACAAACGCCACTTGGTATTAAAAAAACAAGTGCTTTAGAAGATCATGTTGTTTTATGTTCTATTTTAAGGGCTGGTTTGGCGTTGCATACCGGTTTCATGAATATTTTTGACAATGCTGAAAACGGATTTGTATCAGCCTATCGCCACCATCCTAAGAACGATGATTATTTTGATATTTTGGTGGAATACCAAGCTGCTCCCTCGTTTGAAAACAAAACCTTGATTTTAATTGACCCTATGTTAGCCACCGGACAATCAATTGTTGCGGTTTTAAACAAACTACATTTAGACCAAAATCCAAAAGAAATTCATATTGCAGTAGTGATTGCTGCACCTGAAGGAATAGCTTATTTAGAAAAAAATCTACCTGCTAATTGCCATTTGTGGGTAGCTGCTTTAGATGATAAATTAAATGAAAAAAACTATATCGTGCCAGGTTTAGGCGATGCCGGTGATTTAGCCTATGGGGTTAAATTATAATTGAAACATAAACAGTAATAATCCCGTGATTACAATACTACTTGTAATAATTTCCTTTAACATTGAATCTCTTATAAATTCAAGATAGGCTGTAGCTAAAATGGAAAGAGGTAAAATACTGAAAATAAGCAAATCATTATTTTTTACGGGTGAAAAAACATAAATTAATAGGCTGATTAATAAGCTAAAAATTATTTTTTTATAAGATGCATGTAAAATTAAAGGTCTTCTCGACAGAGTAAGTAGCATCGCAAATAGAAAAAATAATGAAAAAATAATGAAAAGTATCAAAGCCAGATTTTCGACAGAATTACTAAAATAATGAAAATCAAAGTTTAAATCTATTTGTTTCCAAACAATACTTATCCATTCCTTATCAATTAGTAACGAAAAAAATAAAAACAGTACCCCAACAGTAAAAAAAGCAATAAAAGGTAAAATCCAATTTCTATAATCACTGGAAACGTGAAAAATAATAGAGGCAAAAACAATCACAATAAATAAAATACTCCAAAAATGAAAAAGTGTCGCTATAAATATCCATAATGAGGCATCAAATATTTTTTCTTTAGGCGTAATTAACGATTTCATAGAAATTAATCTACGTAATGCCAATAAAATAAAAAAAGAGGCCAGAATTAAATTTATTTTGTTGAAAACTGAAGGAATGAATAGTAAGAAAGCAAAGTAAAATAAAAATGAATAACTATTGTCTTTGCTCAATCCATTTCGCTTTGTGATAAAATTCGTAATGAATAATGAAGCAGTTAATAAAAGTAAAACTGTCCCTTTTTGAAGAACATCAAAAAGCGTCAAAGATGAATCATCTGTACTAATTACATGCTTGATTTGATAAATGAAATAGCAAAAAACCAACAAACTAGTAATTAAAATGTAATTAAATGGTCTTGATTTACTAAAAACACTTGCTATCATAAGGATATTTTATACTTTTGCGATTGTAAATATAATACTTTATACCATGAAAGCATTTTTCGAAGGAATTCAAACCTTATTTGTAGACTTTTTATTCATTCCTTTTGATTTTTTCAGAAGTTTAGAATTATCAAGTTGGTGGGGTGCCAATACCCTTAATTTCATATTCATGCTTGTTTGTTTTGTTTCACTTGTTTATTGGACTTTACAATTGAAACAACATAAAGCTAACAACGAAGAAAATCAAGATACAACGGCTCACTCTTTTTTAAAGTAAGTCGAAACCGATATCTTTTCTATAATACATCTTATCAAAATGTAGCTTTTCTATGTTTTGGTAAGATTTTTTTATGGCCTCTTTAAAATTATTCCCATAAGAGGTAACCGTTAGTACTCTACCACCATTAGAAACTACCGTGTCATTTTCAAATTTTGTTCCGGCATGAAAAACAATAGAATCTTTCACTGCTGAAAAACCGGAAATTATTTTGCCTTTTTCAAATTCTTCCGGATATCCACCAGAAACAACCATAATTGTTGTGGCACTCCTTTGATCAATTTCTAAAGTAATTTCATTTAATTTTTCATTGGCAACCGCTAAAAACAATTCAACCAAATCCGATTTAATTCGAGGAATCACTACTTCTGTCTCTGGATCACCCATCCTAACATTATATTCAATGACAATTGGCTCTCCTTTTACGTTTATTAATCCAATAAAAACAAATCCTTTATATTCAATTCCATCTTTTTGAAGACCTTCAATAGTTGGTTTAACAATTCTTGTCTCGATTTTTTCCATCAAGATTTCGTCTGCAAAAGGGACCGGTGAAACAGCTCCCATTCCTCCGGTATTCAAGCCGGTATCTCCTTCACCAATTCGTTTATAATCTTTAGCGGTGGGAAGAATTTTATAGTTTTTACCATCGGTTAATACAAAACAACTCAATTCAATACCATCCAAAAATTCTTCAATTACCACTTTTGAACTGGCTTTTCCAAATTTTTGATGAACGAGCATATTTCTCAATTCTATTTTAGCCGCAGCTAAATCGTTCAGAATTACAACCCCTTTTCCTGCTGCTAAACCGTCAGCTTTTAAAACGTAAGGAGGAGAAAGTGTATCAAGAAACTTACATGCATTTTCAACTGTTTTGGCAGTAAAACTGTCATAAGCTGCGGTAGGAATTTTGTGTTTGATTAAAAATTCTTTAGCATATTCTTTACTTCCTTCTAGTTTTGCCCCCTCTTTTGATGGTCCTATAACCGGAATTGAAAACAAATTATCATCATTTTTGAAGAAATCATAAATTCCTAAAACTAATGGATCTTCAGGTCCAACGACAACCATTTCTACTTTTTCTTGCAATACAAAATTCTTAATTGCATCAAAATCGGTTGGATTAATTAAAACATTTGAGGCGATTGTGGCAGTTCCTGCATTTCCTGGAGCCACAAAAAGTTTAGTGCATTTTGAACTTTGAAGCATTTTCCAAGCTAAAGCATGTTCTCTTCCGCCGGAACCAAGTAGTAAAATTATCATGTTGTGTTGTTGTTAGAATTGCAAAAATAAGGTGATTTAAATAGAAGTTAAAACGATATTGCAAAAAAAGATTGAGAATATAGCTTTCAGTTAAAGGTTTTATTATTTTTGAACAAAATAGCTGACCGTGTTTAATATTCTTGATTTATCTCTCAAATTAAATGGATTTCCATTAGAAAAAGCAAAAGCTTATTTAAGGTCAATTATTGCTATTCCGGAGGATAAATTTGAGGATTTTATCAATCAGAAAAGAAGGGAAATTGTTGCTTATCATCTGTCAAATAATTTATTTTATAAAAATTTAGCAAAAAATAAAAGTGCTGATTTTTCTTTGGAAAATTGGAATGATTTACCTGTTTTAACCAAAACAGATTTTCAACAATCACTTTCAGAAAGATTATCTTCGGATTTTAATACTAAAAATGTTTATATCAATCGAACATCAGGTTCAAGTGGCGATCCGTTTATTTTTGCCAAAGACAAATTTTGTCATGCTTTAGTTTGGAGTTCTATTTATTATCGTTTTGGTTGGTATGGTTTAGATTTGAACAAAGCCTATCAAGCACGATTTTATGGTTATCCATTGGAATTTTTGAATAAGTATAAAGTTAAATTGAAAGATTTTTTTAGTAATCGCTATCGTCTTCCCATTTTTGATTTGTCGGATGAAGCATTAAAAAAATTTGTCGAAATTTTTAAATCAAAAAAATTTCATTACATCAATGGCTACACGAGTTCCATTGTGATGATGGCTAAATATTTAGAAAAAGAAAATATTGTTTTAAAAGCAATTTGTCCTACTTTAAAAATATGTATTGTTACTTCTGAAATGCTTTTTGAAGAAGATAAAGCTCTATTAGAAAAACAGTTAGGCGTTCCTGTTGTGAATGAGTATGGTGCTTCTGAACTTGATATAATTGCTTTTCAAAACAAAGAAGGTGAATGGATTGTGAACGCTGAAAATTTATTTGTAGAAATTTTAGACGATCAAAATAATCCATTACCATTCGGAGAAGAAGGAAATATTGTAATTACTGCCTTATACAACAAGGCTCATCCATTTATTCGCTATAAAATCGGTGATATGGGTATTTTAGAAAAAAAAGCTTCAAAAAAAATAATATTAAAAAAATTAACCGGAAGAACCAATGATTTTGCTTTTCTACCTAGTGGAAAAAAAGCTCCTGGAATGACATTTTATTCCATAACGAAAACCGTTATGGAAGAAGATGGGAACTTAAAAGAATTTATCATTACTCAAAAAGAAAAAAACAGATTTGAGATTGAATATGTTAGTGAAAAACCACTTTCAAACGAAAGAATATTTTATTTTGAAAAAAAATTAACCGATTATCTTGAAGAAGGTTTAACTTTTACTTTCATTCGAAAAGAAAAATTAGAACGCAGTAAAAGTGGGAAATTAAAACAATTTAAATCGTTGGTTTCTGCACCTTGATGTAAGTTGGTTTAATTATTAACTGCGTGAACAAAAAAATTAGTGTGCAGATTGCTGCATTTACACTATTAAGTTGATGGTACAATCGATATACTTTGTAATTATGCTTGATTAATTCAACTTTTGAAGAAGAAATTGAATTTTTCCGAATTCGATAAATCGCTAAATTTTCAGGTACCGGAAATGCAATTTTAGTTTGTTTTAAAATCGTTAACCACATAATCCAATCTTGTCGTTTTCTAATGTTAGAAATGCTAATTTTTCCAAAAAAACCTGCATCATAAATACCAGTAAGATTACCAACATAATTACAAAAAAACAGCTGACGATAACTCAGTTTTCGGGGAGCGGTAATCAATTTATTAAGCAAAACGCCTTCTTCATCCATACATTCATAAAATGAAAAAGTAAAATGCAATTGATTGGTTACCATAAAACGTAATTGCTTTTCCAGTTTTTGAGGTTTCCATAAATCATCTGCATCTAAAAAAGCAATATAATTTCCTTTTGCTTGGTTTACTGCTTTACTTCTAGCAACACCGGCTCCGGCATTTTTTTCTTGTTTAAAGCATTTTATGCGAGTATCTCGTTGAGATAGTTGTTCTACTATTTCAAATGTCTCATCGGAAGAGCAGTCATCAACGATAATCATTTCCCAGTTAGCATAGGTCTGATTTTGAACAGATTTAATGGTTTCTGTAATAAATTTTGCAGAATTAAAGGTTGGAGTAATTATGGATACTAAAACATTCATTAATACGCTTTTTCTTCTCCTTTAAAAATATTAATTACAGTTTGAATAATAATTTTTAAATCCAGAACAAAAGACCAATTTTCAATATAAAAAACATCAAATTTAATGCGGTTAATCATGTCTTCATCGGTTTCAATTTCGCCTCTAAAACCTTTTACTTGAGCTAAGCCTGTGATTCCCGGTTTTACATAATGACGAACCATGTATTTTTTTACTTTATTGCCGTACGCTTTGTTTTGAGACCAAAGATGAGGTCTTGGTCCAACAACTGACATATCTCCCACTAAAACATTGAAAAACTGAGGCATTTCATCTAAACTTGTTTTTCTCAGAAAACGTCCAATTTTGGTGACTCTGGGATCGTTTTTAGATGCCTCCTTTTCCGTGGTATGATTAATTTGCATGGATCGAAATTTATAACAGTAAAACTCTTCCTCTTCTAAACCGGGTCTTCCTTGTTTAAAGAAAATCGGACCTTTTGATTCTAATTTAATCAGAATAGCTAAAAGAGGCATTAGCCAAGACAGTAAAAAAACAATAACAAAAAGCGAAAATAAGATATCAAATATTCTTTTAAAAGCTTTGGTGGTTGGTTCGTGCAATAAGGTTCGTTGCAACGAAAGAACCGGAAACATTTCGTAATAATCGATTTTTAGATTTTTAGAAAAAATCTGTTTCGTATCAGGAATAAATTTAATTGTTTTGTTGTTTTCGTCTGCAAATTCAACTAAATCCTTTAATTGTTCATTTGTTATTTCGTTAAGCGAACAATATATTTCATCAATTTTATTTTCAATTACATAATTTTTGATGTCGGCTATTTTACCTTTTACTTCTTCGTTTGTTTTTTTATCTGAAAAATAACCATAAAACCGATATCCGTAATCGTTTCTTTTTTCAAAAAGTTCTTTCAAATTAATTGCTTCTTCAGTATAGCCAATTATAACGGCATTTCTAAAATTACTTCCGGTTACAATTCTATATTTTTTTAGATAATAAAACAATAAATATTTGATAAATACAATCAAAATAAAACTTGATGTCATAAACAATGCTACAGCTTTTCCGCTAAATAAAGAATCTTTTGCAAAAGGAAAATAGGCAATCACAACCAATAGAAATACAATCGATTGTTTTAAAATTTTAGATAAAATTTCAACCGGCGTAGTAAATCGATATACTTCATAAAAACCGACAAAAAAGGCAATTAAGATCCAAAATACCACTTGATATGTTTCAAAAAGAAAAAAATCAAGATTTAATTCTTCAAAAAAGAAAAAAGCTAACAATGTAATAACCAATAAGTCTAGTGAAACGCTTATCGGTCTAATAAATTTAGAATATCTTCCTTTTTGATTAGCTACCATATTAATGAATAAAACCAGAAAAATCCTTGTGTTCTTCTTTTAACAACTCTTCAGTAGAAAGTGTTTTAAAATAATCAAAGGTTATTTTCATTCCTTCCTCTCTTGAAACTTTTGGTTCCCATCCTAAAATTACTCTCGCTTTGGTTATATCTGGTTGTCGTTGTAACGGATCATTAATTGGTAAGGGATGATAAACTACTTTTTGAGTTGTTCCGGTTAATTTAATTATTTCATCCGCAAAATCTTTAATCGTGATTTCATCCGGATTTCCAATATTGACCGGTAAATCATAATCAGATAATAGAAGACGATAAATACCTTCCACTTGATCGTCTACATAACAGAAGGAACGTGTTTGCATACCATCGCCAAAAATCGTTAAATCTTCTCCTCTCAATGCTTGTCCGATAAAAGCAGGAATTACACGACCATCATTTAATCGCATTCTTGGTCCGTAAGTATTAAATATTCTAACGATTCTAGTTTCTAAACCATGAAAAGTATGATAAGCCATTGTAATGGATTCCTGAAAACGTTTTGCTTCATCATAAACGCCACGTGGACCAATGGTATTGACATTTCCGTAATATTCTTCCGTTTGTGGATGAACCAATGGGTCTCCATATACTTCAGAGGTTGATGCAATTAAAATTCTGGCATTTTTTACTCTTGCCAAACCCAATAAATTATGCGTTCCAAGCGAACCAACTTTCAGTGTTTGAATAGGAATTTTTAAATAATCGATTGGACTTGCCGGTGAGGCAAAATGTAGAATATAGTCTAAGTTGCCGGGTACAAATACAAATTTGGTTACATCATGGTAATAAAACTCAAAATTTTCCAGTTTAAACAAATGTTGGATATTTTTTAAATCACCGGTAATTAGGTTATCCATCCCAATCACATAATAACCTTCAGCAATAAATCGATCACATAGATGCGAGCCTAAAAATCCGGCGGCACCTGTTATTAAAATTCTTTTCATAAAACATTTTTTTAGGGGCAAAATAATCCTCCGTACTAAACAAACAGTAAAGTAATGTAAAAAACATTACCCCTCGTTGTCTCCATAAGAAAGATTCTGTCAAAAATAAACTTATCATTAGAACTGCAAAAGCAATTTGTATAAAATCTTTGCTCTGTATAGTTTTTTTAAGGGTAAAAAGCAACATTATGACTAAAATCAGGAAACCAAAAAATCCCAATTCAGCAAAATTTTGAATATATTGATTATGAAAGTTTTTTGTTTGGTAACCTTCTTGAGTTTCATTTCCTCTAAAAACATCATATTTAATGGCTTTTTCCTCTAATTTTTTAAAAGAGGCATTTAGTCCATATCCTTTCCAAAAAACAGTTTCTTCCTGAAATAATTCAAAAAACATTCTAGCTTGATAGGCCCGAAAAGCTGTGCCAGGAAAAAAATCATTGGGTGTGAACTTTTCATTGGTCCACGCTTCATAAACACTTAGCACATTCACACCCACCAAATCTTTATCAATTACCGTAGAACTCAAACTTTTTTCTGTATTGGATTGAAATTCTGCTTGAAAACGCTCTTTAATTTTGCCGGCAAAAAACAAAGTAACCAAAAGAACTAAAAAAACCAACATGTTTCTTAATCGCATCTTGTGGGCGATTTTAGAATAGAAAAAGTAGTCAATTAAAATCAGAAGGATAAAAACCAACACAATGTTTTTAGAAGACAACAATAATATAAATCCAAAAAGCAAAAGACTGCAAAAAATTTCTAGTTTCGTTTTTACTTCTTTTGTAAAAAAATAAAAAAAGGCAACGGCAACATAGACGGAAACATGAATGGCATTGACTTCTTTGGTGACCAATTCATGATAAAAAAAAACGCTTGAATCGTTCGTTAACAAAAATCGAATAATCGCTTTTACTAAATAAAAAGCCACGTATAAAACCATTGCATAGCTATAGTATTTAATAATTTTTTGCACTTGCTCCTTTGAAAACGGTTTCATCACCATAAACAAAATTGGAATCAACAGTAAACTGATTTCCTTTGGAATTGCTTTTAAAGTAGCTTCTTTATCAATGCTCCAAAAGTAAGAAAGCAGCATTAATAGAAATAAAGTCACAACAGGTAAAAGCCATTTTTGAAGTCGAAATGTTGAAGTGGAATATTTAATTAAAACGGAAAGCGAGAATATAGCTAAAAAAAAATTGTTTATTCCATAAGCCATCGGAATAGTACACAATACCAACAAAAAGGGAATAAAAGAAAAATGTTGTTTATTTTCCTGTTTGATGTCTAGCCATACATTGCTCAAAAAGTTGAAGATACTCCCCATTTATTTTCTCCCAGTTAAATTTGTTTATAATGGCTTCAAAGTTATTTTGAATGAATTGCAAGTTATCATTTTTTTTGATTTTGAGCAGTAAATTTTTTACTTCTTCTGCATTGGAAAAATAATAGCTGTTTTCTTTTAAAATACCACGATTAAAATCATTGTTGTGGGCTAAAACTAAAGCTTTAGAGGCCATTGCTTCCAACAATGAAGGATTGGTTCCGCCAACTGAATGACCATGAAAATATAATTTAGAAAAATAACGAAGATTATTTAAATGTTCAAGGTTATAAATAGCTCCTAAAAATTTGATGTTAAATTGGTTTTTATATCTTGTTTTTAAGTATTCTCCATATTTTGTATTATGATTACCTATCACCAAAATCGGTGTTTCATCATTACTTCGTTCAACTCCATCCAAAACCATTTCAAAATTATTTTCAGGTTCGAAACGGGCCATAATCATGTTAAAATTATCTTTTTCAACTTGATACTCGTTCAAAATTGACTCGTTTGGACTGTTAAAAGGATGAGCTCCGTAAGCAATATAGGTAGATTCTTTCTTATATCTTTTTTTCAAAAAGCTTTGAATGCCAATAGAATCGGAAACCAAATGATCGCTACTTATTGCTGCTAAACGTTCGGCAAAGCGAAGAAACTGTTGAACCGGTCTGCTATATTTAGAACGTTTCCATTCAATTCCGTCCATATTTGTAATAGTAATCGCTTTTTTGGGAAGCATAAAAAACCAAATTGAATTACTAGTGTAACCCAATTGCAGAATAATATCAAAATCTCTTTTGCGAGAATCTGAAATACAATTGTAATCGTAGATAAATTGCCCAAAAGTTCCGTATTTATACTCTGGATCGTTTTGGTGAATAATATGTACACCTTTGAAATTTTTTTCCTGAAATTTATGATTGTGAGAGTTATAGCAATAAACTTCGTGTCCTTTTTCAGCTAAATACACCGAAAAAAATTCGGCAAACTGTTCGAAACCTCCGTAGTAATTGGGGATGCCGCGTGTACCGAGTATTGCTATTTTCATTCGTTCTTTAGGTTGGTCTGCTGGCAAAAATAAGGTTTTACATGAAACTAACAGAATGTAATACAATAAAATTAATCAAAAAAGCATGAATTATTGAAGAGCCAATTCATAAGCTTTCAATGTTTCAATAGCCGTTTGTTCCCAAGTATACTTCTCAAGAATTTTTTCTTTTAATTTAGGATTTACCGGAGAATTATAAGCTTCATCAATTGCAATTTTGATTGATTCAACATCATCGGGTTGACAATAAAAAGCATAATCTTCAAAATAATCATAGGTATCACCTTTGGTGGTTACCACAATATTTTTACCCATTGCAGCTGCTTCCAATGATGATAATCCGGGCGTTTCCATCCAACTCACCAAAGCATGAACTTTACAAACTTGGTATAGTTTGTTTAATTCTTCGTGTGAAATAGCACCTAAAAAAGTGACGTTTTCACCAGCCTCCAAATGTACTTGATTCACGTACTCCTTTTGATTTTGCGATTCTTTTCCAACTAAAACAAGTTGGTAATTAGTATTTTTTACTGCTCGAACTAAATTTAGAGTTGATTTTCTGCCTTCAATTCTGGCTGCACACAAAATACAATCATTATATTTTAAAAAAGGATTCACTTGATTGTCATCTGATTCCTTAAAAACAGATTTATCTATGGCATTGGGAATACTAACGTATTTTGGGTTTTTAAGTTTGAATTCCCTTGCCACACGCTTCATTTCAGAATCTGAATTGGGAAGAAAAACACTTGTGTTGTCAACTATCTCTTTCATTAGCCCGTAATGACCTTTGTACAGCATTTTTATAACACCTTTGTGCATTCTTTTTTCTTTGTAATGCTTTATTAGTGTTTTAATATATACAATTTGATAAGGGGATAAAAAATTGGCCACTTTTTGAAAAAGTCCTCCTCTTGCTTTTCGTTCAAATTCGGTATATAATCCGTAAATAGTAGAGAGTACTACTTTTTTGTTTTGCCTTTGTGCATTTTTTAACTGGAGATAAATATCTTGCGGCTCCATTAAATTGAATAAATGAACCAAATCGTAACCTTCTAAATTAGGTTCAAAATCTAAAGATATATCGACTTGTATGCCTTTTTTTTCAAGAAATTCTTTTGTTTTAAGCATTTGAACCATGTCACCACCGGGTGCTTGAAATAAATTGGTTCGGGTTTGAAATAAAACTCTCATCGTATACTATTCTATCTTGCAAATATAGTTTTAATTAGTAGTTTTACATTTCTTTAAAATCTTTTTACTTTGTCCATGAAAAAAGTTCTTTTTGTATTTGGAACGCGTCCGGAGGCTATTAAAATGGCTCCATTAATTGCTAGCTTTTCCAATGATTCTAACTTTGACGTAAAAGTAGCTGTAACGGCTCAACACCGTCAAATGTTGGATCAAGTAATTGGCTTTTTTGACATAAAAGTAGATTATGATTTGAATATCATGAAGCACAACCAAACGCTTCATCAACTGACTGCTGATTTAATTGCACGAATTACCACCGATATTCTTTTAACAGACACTTTTGATTATGTATTTGTTCAAGGAGACACAACTACTGTTTTAGCAGCTTCTTTGGCTGCTTTTTATCAAAAAATTGAAGTGGTTCACATTGAAGCCGGACTCAGAAGTCACGATATGCATTCTCCTTTTCCGGAAGAAATGAATCGGGTGTTGACCTCAAAATTAGCCTCTTATCATTTTTGCCCAACGCCGGTTTCAAAAGAAAATCTCAATAATGAAAACATCACCAAAAATGTTTATGTGGTTGGAAATACAGTAATTGATGCACTTTTAATGGGTTTAGAAAAAATCAAAAATGCAGATGAATCAAAATTTTTAAATGAGTTTAAAGCCATTGACTTTTCCAAAAAAATTGTTCTGGTCACCTGTCATCGAAGAGAAAACTTTGGCAAACCATTTGAAGAAATATGTGCAGCACTATTGGAAATTGCAAATGCTCATAGAGAAACCGTTGAAATTGTTTATCCTGTTCATTTAAATCCAAATATTAAAGAAATAGCCCATCAAAAATTAATTGCAACCAATATCCATTTAATTACTCCTTTGGATTATCCGGAATTAATTTGGATGATGGACAAAAGTTATTTGATTTTAACCGATTCAGGTGGCATTCAAGAGGAAGCTCCGAGTTTAAGAAAACCTGTTTTAGTATTGCGTGAAGTAACCGAACGTAGAGAAGGTGTAGACGCTGGTACAGCCATTTTAGTTGGTTCTGATAAAACTAAAATTGTATCAGAAGCTGTAAAACTATTAGATAATCAGTCCTATTATTCAAGTATTTCTACTTCTTCTAATCCTTATGGAGATGGAACTACTTGTGAGCAGATTAAAGGGATTCTTTCTCTGTAATAAAATTATCTTTTTCACTAAAATATAATAAACCTCCTAACAACATGATTATAATATCTCTATTATTGTAGATACCTGTTATAGTTAATGTAGTAAAAAGATAAACAACAGCAATTGAAGAAACCAATAATGCTATTTTACCTTTTGACTTATAAATTTTTCTGTAGAGATTTATTAAAAAAAGAAGATAAAATAGTAAACCAATTGACCCAACTTTATATAATACATAAATATAACCATTATGTAGTTCAGATATGTATTTTATACCTTTATCATCTTCTGTTAATGGTGCAAAAAACTTTAAATTAACTAATGAGCCAAAACCGTTTCCTAAAAAATAAGTTTCCGGATTTTCATTCATTAAATAAATTGCCCTTTTTGCCTCATAACCTCTCCAATGATCCCATAAATCTTTGTGGTCTTCTCGGTCAATTTTAGTTGTAAAAATTTCAGAAGGAGCAATTTTTATTTTGAAAAGAAATGACTCTAGACCCGGTTTATTGCGATCTAGTTTAACAGAATACAAATAGACATACAGTAATAAAATTGAGACGAAAAAGACCCCTATTATCTTTATACCATTTCTAGTAATTTTTGTAAAACCTTTTACTGAAATATAAAGAATAATAGCCACAACAATCATAGTCCTAGAAAAGTACAGAATATTGGAAATTAAAAGGACTATAAAAATTATTTTTCTGGCTAAATTGTTCTTAAAAAGTGGGGCTAGATTTAATTTTTTTTGATAAAGTAAAAAGAACAACGCAAACAATTCTAAAAAATTATCTCTGCCAAATCCTCTGATAACATTTATTGAGAAAGTAAATAAATCTCCTGATATTATTAGAATAAGCAAATGCACTATTGCAGACAAAAATCCTACAACTATAACTGTTTTTAAAAACAATCGGAAATCATTGATTTTTTTATAGAAAAGATACCCGATTAGTAAACCTAAAATAGGTTTTAGAAAATGAAAAACATCTTTAAACACATTCAATAAAGGCTGTTTATATAAAAGCACACCTATAAATCCCATGAAAAATAGGATAAATATGGGATAACTACTTTTTAAAAAGGCATAGGATATAGTAACTCTATTAAAAATGAAAAAAAATAAAAGCACAAACAATTGAAGAAAAATATTTGCTTTAAACGACGGTAAGTATAATTGAAGAAAAAGAACAATTACAAAAAGAGTCGTGTAAAATTTTGTGCTGTTAATTTTCATACTAATTGGAAAGTTACTTACTATTTCAAAAGTAGCTTTAATTTTATAAACCTGATTTAATTTTTTTTACAGTTTTATTAATTTTCAAGGCCACATTTAAAAACAACCGCTCTAGACCTTTATGGTGTTTTGAAATGTAGTACTCATAACCTTTAATTAATAATGGATTTTTTGATTTATTAAATCCTACAAAATGAATGTAGTTGTATTTAGGCAAAAAAACCCTTCTTAATCCCTTGTTTGCAATTTTTTTCGATAAATCAACATCTTCAACATACATGAAGTAATTTTCGTCAAAACCACCAATATCAAGATATAAATCTTTTCGTAAGAGCAAAAAAGAGCCTCCTAACCAATCAACATCATAGGAGTCTTGAGAAAATATTCCAGTTTTAAATTCGGAACCTTTTGCTAATAATTTTTTTAAAACCAACATATTGAAAAAATTTGGAAAATTTCCCGCTGCGGGTAAATATCTTTTTTCAGCGTTTAACATATTAATTCCTATAAGGCCGATGTTTTTATCACTTTTTAGAAAATTTAAAATTGGATGGATATCATCTAGAAGAATAGTATCATTATTTAATAACAGAATGTAGTTGCCTATTGCCATTTCTACCCCTTTATTATTTCCTTTTCCAAATCCTAAATTAACTTGAGATGCAATTAAATGTATTTGAGGATAATGCACACGAATAAAATCGGAACTAGCATCGGCGGAGCTATTGTCTACAACAATTATTTCATAATCAATACCGGACATTTTATTAGCTATTGAGCTAAAACAATCCTCCAAAAACTTAATTCCGTTGTAGTTTACTATAATTATGGATAATTCCGGATTCATTTAAAAAAGAGTATAAAATCCTAGTTTCTTCTTTATGTAATAGACACAAGATAAATTTATCACCACATTTGTAATTAAACTAGCTATCGCAGCACCTTCAATTCCAAATTTTGGTATTAAAATAAAATTTAAAATGACATTAACAAAGAAACAAAGAATAGTTATATTTCTTAAAATTTTATGGTTATTGGTCATATTTAAAATTTGATCTACATTTCCTGCCATTGCACTAAATAAGACACCAAGAGAAATTATAATTAAAGTATTTGAACCAGCAACAGCTTCATTACCAAAAAAGGAAAGTATCCATTCGTTAAAAATGATTAAAACAACAACAACAGGAATTGATAAAACAGCAATTAAACGAGTAGCATGATGGGTTAATTTTCTTAGTTCACTTATATTACCTTCACCAAACAATTCTGCCATTCTGGGTGTAATAATAGTACTCACAGATACAATAACTAAAAAACCTACACTTCCTACTTTATAAGCAATGTTATAAATACCAACTTGCGTTTCATTTACCATTGCTCCCAGCATAAGAATATCTGTCCAATTCAGCAAATACAATAATAAACCATTAAATAATAAAGGAGACGCCATTTTTAAAAGTTGTTTGGTGGAAAATTCCAATTTTTCTTTTCGAATATTCCAATCGAACACGGTTATTGCTTCTACAATAACAGTAACAAAAATTGCTAGTGAAAAAGCAATAAATGAAAAATAACCTTTGTTCCCATTCAAATAAAACAAATATAAAAAACCAAATAGTAAAATGTTGGGTAGCACAAACATGAAAAAACTGTACTTTATAAATGATTTCGTTGCAATTAAAAAATATAAGAACAACTCATGTGCAATAAAAAGTGGTAATGCAATAGTAACAACTATAAAATATTTTGCCAATTCACTATTGTGAAAAACTTCATTTGCTAAAAAATCTGACCCAAAATAAAAGAATAGAATGGGTATTATTGAAATCAGTAATGCTGCCTTAAGCCCTTTTAACAATAATTGCTTTGCTTTTTGTAAGGTATAATTATGGTTCCCAATAATTTTTATTAATGTATTGGGTAGTCCTAGTGCAAAAATAATGGCAGCGGCTTGAGAAATTGTAAAAACTAGTGAATAGCTTCCAAATGTGGCTAATCCAAAATATCTCGAAATAAATACTGTTGTAAAAAATGTTGAAATAAGTCCAAAAATTCTAAATCCAAAATTTATTCCGGAAGAGGAAATTATTTTTCTGAATGATGCATTTAATTGGATCATTTTTACGTTCGTTTATCCAATTTTAAATTAATTTTTTGCGACAAAAAAATACTGATAGGAGAAAAATTCTTCGAAAATTCTAAATGTTATTTTATTTAAAATTTTAGAGAACGATTTGCCATTATAATTATTTATGGAGCTCTGCTGTTTTAAAACTTTGTAACCTGAAGATTCAAGGAGTACTTTTATATTTTTTCTACAATAAAATCGCATATGAGTATAATCAAAAATACCGCTCTCTTCATAGCTAAAATCACCTTTTATAAAAATTTTATAAACTGCCGAATAGTGCCTAATATTAGGCATACTTACTATAATCTTTCCATTTTGTTTCAAGCATTTTTTAAGTTTATCTAAAACTGCTTTTGGCTCTATCAAATGCTCTAAAACATCGGGTAGTAATATTATATCAAAATGGTTATGAAATTCTGAAAGCTCCAGTTCTTCAATATTTCCAAAAATAAAGCGGTCTACTTCTTTGTAATTTTGTTTATTTTTTTTGTCTTCAAAAATATCTATGCCTACCGTATGAGTTGCAATTCCATTATTTTTTAAATAGTAGAGTGTTTCTCCATAAGCTGCTCCAACTTCAAGGATTTTTAATCCATTTTCATCAGCTTTAATAAGGCTTGTGAGGTCATTTCTGATATTAGAAAAATAGTTTGAAGCTTTTTCGTTGTAGTTCATATTTTGTGTCTAAATAAAAAAAGTTACCTTTATTTTGAGATAACTTTTTTTATTTTCTATTACTTGATTAACTTATTCAATTCGACTCCCAAAGGCTCTAAAGGATAAAAAACTGGATCATGAGTATCTGCCCCTTGAGTAATAAAAGTCGATTTATCCATATCTATTTTTATCTGATCATTTGCGGAAAAATACTGAAAGAACAAATTGCCTTTTGCTTCAAATTTTTTATCGTAATATTTTATAGCAAAATTTTCAATTTTCATTTCTTTTTGTTGTTTATTTTCACCTACATCAAAACGCAAGAAAGTAAAACCAACATCATCAGGTAATTCGAATACGATTTTTTGAGTTGTTTCTTTCCCTTTTACATTAACTCTAACACATTTATCTTCACTAAAATTTAGAGTATTGTCTTCAGAATAAAATAATTGGAATGAGTCGTCAACAGTAACAAGCATATCTACTGTTACACTGACTTTGCTTTCGGCAACTTTTTCTTGAACAATAGGAAGATCATCTACTGATTTTTCGTTTTTACAACTAATTAAAAGGGTGTTCAAAAACACAGCCGTCATTAAAACTTTTATTCTCATTTTTAAATTTTTTTAGCAAAAGTAAAAAAAAAATTAATTTTACAATGTTTTATTTCTTATTAAAATCACCTCTAGAAAAATATTTTTCTACAAAACAATATACCAAAATAAAGAAATACCGACTTCCCATTTCTCTAATCTTCAATTTTGAAACGCCATATTTTCTGTTTGTCCATGAATTTGGCACAACTGTATACGAATAACCTCGAATAATTGCTTTTAAAGGTAATTCAATAGTTAAGTTAAAATGGGGTGATAAAATGGGCTTTACTCCATCAATAACTTCTCTTTTATATAATTTAAAAGCGTTGGTAGTATCGTTATACTTTATACGCATGGTCGCTTTAATTACATAATTGGCAAGTCTATTAATAATTTTTTTAAGGATGGGATAATCAATAACTTTTCCTCCTTTTATAAATCTGCTCCCAAAAACACAATCATAATTACCTTCAACCATTTTGGTATAAAAACGAATCAAATCATAGGGTGAGTCTGATAAATCTGCCATCATCAAAGCTACGCAATCACCAGTATAACGTTCTAGACCATATCGAACCGCATAACCAAAACCATTCGGGCCTAGATTTGTTCCATATTTTACAGCAGTGTATTTTTGAGCCAATTGCTCTAAAACTTCTAACGTATTGTCTTTGGAATTGTCATTCACAATAAAAATTTCATGGTCAATGCTGACTTTTGATAACGCTTCTTCTATTTGGTCGATAGTTTCAGTGATTGACTCTTCTTCGTTATAGGCGGGTATTACGATACTAAGTTTCATTTACCTTTATTCTCATATATTATTTCTGCAAAATCTCCAAAACCATGTTTAATGGTAATACACTTTTCAAAATCATTTTTGAATAATATGTTTTCTATTTCTTGGTGTTGATTATTATTTAAATACATATCATCATTATGACTTTCTAACTGAATAAATCTGATTGGCAAAACCCCACTTTCTTCTTGAAACAACCCTTGCAAGCATTGTAATTCATGTCCTTCGACATCAATTTTTAAAACATCGAACCCTATGTTAGGGCTGTCTTTTAAAAAATCAATCAATCTGATTACCTCAACTTTATAATTATCTACAATAATATTTTCTTTGGCAACCCCTAATACTTTTGCCTTCTTTTCTAAGTATTTTGATTCAAAATTTAACTCTTCAAAAGAAGACGTTTCGTCCATAACATTCTCATGAAAAATCAATTCTCCTTTAACATTACTCAACCCTAAATTGTGAATTGTAATGTTTGTATTTGTTTTGTATTTGTTTTGTAACAAATGAAACAACTTTTTGTTTGGTTCAAATGAATTTATGGTAGCATTTTTATTGATTTTTAAAAAAAAATCAATGGATTGCCCTTTATTGGCACCCACATCAATTATATTGATTCTGTTTTGATTTAAATGGGTTTTGTAAAAATTCTTGAGTTTTGGATAAAAGAAAATTGCTTCATTAATATGAATCAACTTTTGAACTAACCTGGATCTATTAGTCATTTTTATTGTGCTTTGTTAATTGTAGCTTGATAAATTTGTGTCAAAATATCATTAATATCATACTTCCAATTCCAAGCAGGATAATGTGATTTAAATTTAGAAACATCACTAATCCACCAAATATGGTCACCTACTCTGTTTGTTTCAGAGTATTCATAGTTCATGGGTTTTCCGGTAATTTTTTCACACAATTCAATCGCTTCTGCCATGGAACAATTGGAATGTCGCCCACCACCGGCATTATATACTTCGCCCTTTTTTGGGTTTTGATAAAAATGCCAAAACATATTAACCAAATCCCATGAGTGAATGTTATCGCGGACTTGTTTCCCTTGGTAACCAAAAACGGTATATTTATCTCCGGTTATGGCACATTTCATCAAGTAAGATAAAAAGCCATGTAACTGAGTTCCCGAATGATTAGGACCCGTTAAACAACCGCCTCGAAAAACGCCGGTATTCATTCCAAAATAGTTGCCGTATTCCTGAACCAACACATCGGCTGCCACTTTTGATGCTCCAAACAAGGAATGCTTGGTTTGGTCAATACTCATGAATTCATCAATTCCTTCCTTATAATAAGGATGCGATTGATCAATTTCCCATCTTTTTTCTAACTCAACTAATGGCAAATAATTGGGTGTATCGCCATATACTTTATTCGTTGATGTAAAAATAAACGTAGCTTCCGGAGCATGCAAACGCGTCATCTCTAATAAATTTAATGTTCCGTTTGCATTCACGGTAAAATCAGTCAGTGGTTCCCGTGCAGCCCAATCATGACTGGGTTGTGCTGCTGTATGAACAATTAATTTAATATCCGAATTATATTTTGAAAACAATTGTTCCAACGCTTCTACATTTCGAATGTCAATTGCATGGTGTTCAAAATTTGGCACACCTTTAATTAATTTTTGCGTATTCCATTCTGTTGAAGCATTAGCTCCAAAAAACACTTGACGCATATTGTTATCTATCCCAATAATTTTATCAAATTTCTCAGCAAAAAAAGCTACTGATTCACTTCCAATAAGTCCTGAGGAACCTGTGATAATGCATATATTCATTTTCATTGTGTTATTTTATATTCTTTAACTTTAATCTTCTCTTTGTAATGTTCTGAATTAACTGGATAAAAAGTATAGTATTTTATTTTGTTTTCTTCATTTAGTAAGTTCTTGCAATAATTATAGTAATCATCAGTAGAATTTAAATGATAATCAGAAAAAAAACCTGATTTCAACAAAGATTTTGATGTTCTATATTCGTTTGTTCCGTTATTATTTTTCTTAATAGAGAATTTAATTTCAGGTGCATGGCTTAAAATAGAAAAAATCTTACCTTTAGATGTTGAATAAAACTCAAGTTCATAAAAAACATCTTTTTTAGGAACTATAGGACTATCGGTCAAAATTGCATATTCTTTTATAAATGTAAATTTTATTGGTAAAACTTTTTCTTTCCTTTCAAATAAAATAATTTTTCTTTCATTAAATGTAAACATTTCTAACGCATCATAATTTTTCATCAAAACTAAGTTAACTCTTGCTTCATCAAATAACGGATATCTGTAATCTAAAGAGGCATAATCATACAAAACATACTTAGGTGCTTTTGAACTATTATAAAAGTTAAAATTTAGTTCTTCAAGATGTTTTGTATAAACGGTATAAGACTGAATTACTGGTCGCGGTAAATAATTTAATTTATTTTCTAATAGCATATATATACTCCAAGGAAATACGTCGACAGAATTATTCATAATCTTTTGTTTTACCGATTCTGGCATTTGATTATTATTTGGATGTAACTTCATTCCGGATGTTTCAGTAAATGAGTTGTACTGATTTATATAAACTGATTTCTCTAAATTATCTTTAAAATCAAAAATTGTCCAACCATAATTTTTAAAACAAACATAGAACGGTAAAAAAATTATTACAGAAACAATAATTGATTTAGGACTTAGCCATTTAAAATCATAAAAAACTTTTGTACACAAAATCAACAGAACACAATATTTAAAAAATTCCATTATGTGTCCATTATCAGCTCTAACAAAAGCTTGTTTGTAAAGAATAAAGATCGCTATTGAAAAAAGTGAGAAATAAGTAAAATTCTTTAAAAGTTGTTGTTTTTCTTTTTGACGAAATAAATTGAAAATCAAAATTAATAATGATAAAAATATTATTAGTAAAGAAATAGAATCAAACATAAATGTTGAATCGTTAAGGTACATAATTTCATTATAACCAGAAACAATTTCTATTCCTGAAAGTAAATAATCCAAAAGTTGAACATTTAACAAAAATGAGAGCAAAAATAACAAGATAAAGGGAATTAGAAAAAGTATAATCAATCTGATTCTATTGTCTTTTTTGCTAAAAAACAAGTAAATAAATGTCAAAGTAAATAGTACAATTGAAATCAATCCAGTATTTAATTTTATGTAAAATAGAAGACAGATTAAAATAATTTGAAAAATGTAATTGATTAGTTTATACTCTTCAATATTTCTTACTAACCAAAAAAGTAAAAACAAAAAAAGCACAAGTGCGTTAGCACCACCAAGATAAGTAGGCACAACCGAAACTACTATAAATATGCTAATTAATGTCAGTAACTTGTTTTTATTGTTTAATAGGCTGTAATAAAAAATTAAGGCAAAATTTAAAAAACAAAATAGGTCGTAAAGTAAAAAAATATATTTATTACATCCCCAACCAATTCTTGTTGAAAAAAAAGACAAAGGGCCATAAGTAAAAACAATGTCCTTCCCCCAAATAAAATCATTATTGTTAATATAATTAAGAGTTATCGCCCAAGAAGGATCAAGAGAGTTCCATATGTAATCTTTATTTGATTGAATTGGAAATAATGTGTATTCAAAAAAAGAAGGAAAAATAAGAAATGAAGCAAAAAGTGAGAATATTAAATAGATTGCATTGATGTTCTCTCTTTTTAATTTTAGTTTTTTTAAGTTCATTTTTATTTCAATATAGATTCCAATTGATTTTCATTTTCTTTAATCCAATGATAAATATCTTCAAAAACTTGTTCCACTGATTTTTTAGGTTTCCAGCCAATTTCTCTTTCAATCAAAGTGTTATCTGTAACATACATTCGCAAATCTGCTGGTCGAGTAAGTTTTTCAGAACCTATTGTGATTTTATTTCCTGTAATTTTTTCACAAATAGCCGTCATTTCGAGTAATGAAGCACTATTTTCCAGTCCACCACCCACATTAAAAATCTTACCTGTAAACTTTTCAATTTGGTGAATTTGCAAATCAATTAGTTCAATCAAATCATCTACGTGTAAAATATCACGAACTTGTTTGCCTGTGCCACCATAACCAATGTATTTTAGCGATTGATTCCAATAGTGCTTTGCCATCCAAAGGGTAACAACACCCTGATCTGTTTTACCCATTTGTCTGGGACCTGCAATCACCCCAAATCTTGTAATTGCTGCTTGTAATCCGTAAAAAGCAGCATATTCCTGAATAAATAATTCCGAAGCTAACTTTGTTGTGCCATAAAACGATCGTGCACCTTCTAGACTTAATTTTTCAGAAATTCCTTGGTTGGAAATCCCTTCGCTTTCTTGATTTTCAGCAAAAGAAAATCGGGTTTCTTCCTCAATAAAGTTAGCCTTTTCAATAGTTTCTATAGGATAAACTCTACTGGTAGATAGAAAAATAAGTTTGGCTTTATGTTTCAAACAAGCATTAAAACAATTAATTGAGCCGTATAAATTATTATTGATTACATAGGTTGGGTCCGAATCTAATCCTGCAGTAACTGAGGGTTCTGCCGATGCTTCCACCAAAACATCAAATGCTCCCAAAGCTAAAATATCTTCATTGTTTCGAATATCTCCATGAATAAATTCAATGTCCGATTTTTGAAAATCTTTTAAATTTAGCTCTGAACCCCTTCGTTTCAAATTATCAAATGCTACAATTTTATAGTTAGGGTATTTGCTTTTTAATTGAATGCACAATGAAGAACCAACAAAACCTGCACCACCAGTGACAACTATTTTCATTCTTTTTCTATTTCATTTAAACTCGTTTCCCAATACTTTACCCCTCCCGAAATTTCGGGACCAAACGTATTCTTAATTTTGCTTTTATCCAATACACTATACCCCGGTCGTTTTGCCGGTGTGGGAAAACTAGTGGTTGGAATAGGTTCTAAATTGATTTTGATGTTGTTGAATTCGAAGATCTTTTTAGCGAAAAAATACCAACTGCATTGACCTTCGTTGGAGAAATTGTAGATGCCGAAAAGGTTGGAAGATGGAAGATGGAAGATGGAAGTGCAAATCTTCACCAACACTTCTGCCAAATCTACTGCATTTGTTGGGGTACCAATTTGATCGTTTACGACTGATATTTTATCCCTTTCAGCAGCCAAACGCAACATGGTTTTCATAAAATTGTTTCCAAATTGCGAATACACCCAAGAAGTTCGGATGATGAAATGTTTGTGCCAGATTTCCTGAATAGCTTGCTCTCCGTCCAATTTGGTTTGTCCGTAAACTCCTTCTGGATTGGGGATATCTTCTTCGGTATAAGGTGTCTTTTTCGTACCATCAAACACAAAATCGGTGGAAATATGGAGTAAAATAGTGTCAAATTCTTTGCAAACGGTAGCTAAATTTTTCGCTCCAACCACATTGATTAAATAGGCTTTTTCCGGTTCGCTTTCCGCTTTATCAACGGCAGTGTAAGCTGCTGCATTGATACAAAAATTTGGTTTAATTTGTTTAAATAATTGTTTAACGTTGTTCAAATTGGTTATGTCCAACGTGCTTGAATCACAAAAAACAAACTGAATATCAGGATAATTGGGTGCAATAAATTGCAAACTTTGGCCTAATTGTCCGCCCGCTCCTGTAACTAAAACTACCATGCTTTCTTGGCGTTTGCTAAGGTGGGTAATTGGGTATCTTTTTCGGAAATGATTAGTTGATCTAGATCGAAATTCCAGTCGATTCCAATGGAATCATCGTTAAAAATAATTCCACCTTCCGATTCTTTGTTGTAAAAATTATCGCATTTATAAAAAAAAGTGGCTGTTTCACTCAAAACCAAAAAACCATGAGCAAAACCTCTGGGAACAAAAAACTGCTTTTGGTTTTCAGCTGATAAAACCACTGCTTCATATTGCCCAAAGGTTTTAGAACCCGGTCGTATATCAACAGCCACATCTAAAACTGCTCCTTGAATCACACGAACCAACTTTGCCTGAGCAAACTCACCCGTTTGGTAGTGTAAACCTCTTAAAACGCCTTGCGATGAAAACGATTGATTATCTTGAACAAAATGTACGGATTGTTCCAAGGCATTTTGAAAAGTACGTTCGTTAAAACTTTCCATAAAATAGCCTCGCTCGTCACGAATGACGTTCGGTTCTAAAATAAAACAACCTTGTAATTTTGTTTCTATAAATTTCATATAAGCCCCTTAACCCCCAGCGGAGGAAAAATGCGAGGTGACATTTGTTTTTTATTAATACTATTTAAAATCATGAAAAGTTCGTTTTCATTCCTTTCCCCCTTTGGGGGTTAGGGGGCTATTAAACTCATTAAATGAATGCCGTAGCCACTTTTTAGTAATGGTTCTGCAATTTTCTTCAATTGATTGGCATCGATGAAACCCATTCGGTAAGAGGCTTCTTCGATGGCTCCAATTTTTAAACCTTGACGCTCTTCAATTACCTGAACAAATTGTCCGGCTTGCATTAGCGATTGAAAAGTACCCGTGTCTAACCAAGCCGTTCCTCTGTCGAGTATGCTCACTTGAAGATTTCCTCGATTTAAATATTCTTTGTTTACATCGGTTATTTCCAATTCACCTCGATGACTGGGTTTGATGTTTGCTGCTATTTCCAGTACGGAATTATCATAAAAATAAATTCCGGGAACGGCATAATTTGATTTAGGTTTTTCCGGTTTTTCTTCAATCGAAAGTACTTTGCCGTTTGCATCAAAATCAACAACTCCATACCGTTCCGGATCCAAAACGTGATAGGCGTAAATAATTCCGCCATCTGGATCATTGTTTTTTTGAAGTAATTCAGCTAAACCGGTTCCGTAGAAAATATTATCGCCAAGAATTAAAGCTACTTTATCGTTTCCAACAAATTTATTTCCTATGATAAAAGCCTCTGCTAAACCATTGGGATGTTCTTGCACGGCATATTCAAAACGACAACCTAACTTACTTCCATCGCCTAAAAGTTGACGAAACAACGGTAGATCATGAGGTGTTGAAATAATCAAAATTTCATTAATCCCCGCCCACATTAAGGTTGATAACGGATAATAAATCATCGGTTTGTCGTAAATAGGCATTAATTGTTTGCTAACCGCTAATGTTAACGGGTGTAATCTTGTCCCGGATCCTCCGGCTAAAATAATTCCTTTCATTAAATTTGTATTAATTCCTTTAATTCTTAGCCAATTGATTCTTATAAAATCTTATAAATCCTTTGACTGTCATGAATAAAATCAAAAACAAAAACGGAATCAAAAACTTCATTTTTCCATTTGTCCCTTTGGTATCTTTACTATTTAGAATTACACTATTGTCTTTTACAACTTTATCTAAACTTATTAAATCAATTCGTAACAAACCTTGTTCTCTCACTAAATTGTCTTTGGTTTTAATGACTTCATTAAGTTGTGTATTCTCATTATAATAAACCAATTTATCGCTTTTTGAAGACCCGCTAGCGGTCTTTTTAAACTGATTCATTAAAGCATCTATTTGATTTATTATTGAATCATTAGCCCTCATTTTAAGCTGAATATTATTCAAATATTCTTTTTGTAATGCTTTATAATATTGACTGTCATTTAAATAATTAAGAATAGGATTTACTGTTTTTTCTTCAGAAGAAATTTTAGAAGTGGAGAATGAAACCACATGAAAAGGATAATTTTTACTAGTTAATTTATTTTCTACAATTTTATCAATATTGCCGTCTTCAGCTAATAGTTTGATTAAATCAAAATTTTCCGTTTTATTGCTTATAAATTTGTAGACATCAATTATTGGCATAACAGAAATTTTTCCAAACTTTTTTGAGTCTTTTATTCCAATTTCTTTTAAAAAAGTGGTGTCATTTTCATTAATTTTTGATTGTAACAAATCTATTTTGGCATATACATAATCTGTACTACCAAAATTTGGTGAGATGATAATTTGATGATCATAACTTGCTACTTTTTTATCTAAATAAAAACCTAATGCAGCTCCAACAATAAAAAGAACGACCAACAAAATGAAATTTCTTTTTACAAAAAGAATTCCTCTAAAAATCCAGACTAAAAAATTTTGATAGGTTTGTCCTATTTTTTTAGATACTTGTCCTAAATCAATTTCCTGGTTATCTGAATAGTTTACGCTCATAATTTTTATTTTGAATTAAAAATTTGTTCTAGTATTTTAATCGTAATTAAATAGGTTGGTTTTACACCGGTTGTGCCTAATCCTCCTGATGCTAATGTGCTACCTGTTTCTAAGGGATTATCTGATGCATAATACGCATAACGCACTTTTACTTCTTGTGGTATGCTTTTTCTAATCTTGGACGCTGATTGAATTGCTTTTTGATAATAAGCTCCTTCCATTTCAAGACCAATAACACCCCAAGTTGATTCATGGAAAAATTTCAATAAATCTTTATTTTGTAGCGATGTTCCTAATACGGTCACCATAGGTCCCGCAAAAACGGGAATATCATTTCCATTAAACATAGAAACAGTCAATTCATTTTCAAAAGGATAATTATCACCCGTACCTTCGTTGATATGTGCCGATGGAATCATAATATCACCTTTTCCTCCTTGTAAAATTCCGGCTTTACCCATTATGGAAACTGATTCAACATTTAAAAAGGTTACTTTGCTTTTTCCTTCTTTGTATGGTTTTAATAATTCGTCTATGGTTTCATAAGCTTGTTCTCCAAAAGCATAGTCCATTACAATTAAAACCGGTTTTTGGTCTCCTGCTTTAGCTTTTGAAAAAGAAGTTTTTGAAAAATCTATTTTAGCTGTATCAAAAATTTGTACATCTATATTTGTTCCGGATTCGTCTAAAACTGATATCACTCCTGATTTTAAAGCCACTTCTTCAACTTTATTTCTCAAATCATTGGCTCCGGATTTACTTAATTCTTCATAAATATAGAAATCCGGTTTATCCTTGAATTTTGTTTTTAACACATTCGTTGCAAAAATGGAGTTCATCACACTATGCATATTGGCACTAATGATATGAATAGGTCTTCCTAATAAATCATTTTTCTTTAAAACATCCTTAATTTGAGTGGCCCAAATTTCTCCATGAATATGATGTCCTAATCGTTCTCTTAAAATTGGACTGAATGTAATCGTTCGTTTATTGTTTTCAACAATTTCTTCTATCGCTAATTTTCCCAACCAATAGATGATGTGTAAAAAACGATCTGGTTTTTCAGTAGTTCCAAATGAATCATAAATGGCTAATACCTCTGAAAAGCTTCTTCCTAACACATTCGATGCGTGAGATATTGCCTTTTCTTTATCAATTTGTGATAATTTTTTGGGTTGCAAAACATACTGTTCCACTTTTTGCCAATCTCGTGTTACTTCGTGTTGATTTTCATCTAATAATACACGATCTTTAATTTTATGTGATTCGATGAAAATAAAAGTCAAATGCGTTAGAATATCATAAATATCAGAGCGTCCGCGTGTGATTTCAACGTTCATCTGCTCTTCGTCAATTCGGTAACAATTTCTTCTTCGTTTAGGGGGAACAATTGCAGTAAAATGCGATTTAGAATACCCTTCGTCGGAAGTTAAATTGATGTAACGGCATTCTTCAATTCCAACCGGAAGGCGTTCGATAACGTATAATAATCCATTTAATTCTACTTTTTCTTCAGCAATGGACCCATAAATTTCAGGACGTAATTGTAATAAAGCTTCCCGTAAAGTTTCTCCTGAAATTCCCATCGGTTTATAAAAGCCACGATTAAACAAGTGACGCATCGTGATATATAATCGTTCAATGGCTGAAGATGATTCTTGAGCTCGGGAACGGGAAATGTTTTTTATTTCTTTCATTTATAAGGTATTAAGTATTTCAAATTGCAAATAAAAATCAATTTGTATACTTTTATTTTTTGCAAATTTAGGTTTTTTTATTTTGGTTGAGTGCATCTGCTATTTTTCTATCATTACTTAGTCTTGGAAGCTTATTTTGACCTCCTAATTTACCCATGGTTTTCATATAATTCTGAAATCCGTTTTTGTTCACTTTTGTAACAACTAAGCTACGTAAAACCTTACCTACAATCAAATCATCATAATATACATTTTGTTTCCGCATGGCGATATCAATTTTCAATGCAAAAGCATCCATATCTTCCGGCTCTCCCGAAGCTTCGGGGTCAAATTCAATTAACCATTCATGAAAAGGCAAGCCCTCTTTAGGAGTAATTTGAGGGGCAACCGTAAATTCATTTACACGAATTGTTGATCCTTCCATCGCTTCTTTTAAGGCACATTCTACTTCTTTACCAATTACGTGTTCACCAAATGCTGAAATAAAATGTTTAATTCGTCCAGAAACAATTACCCTGTAAGGTTTTAAACAGGTAAACTGAACCGTATCTCCAATATTATAAGCCCAAAGACCCGCGTTAGTGGAAATGATTAAAGCATAATTCACCCCTAATTCTACTTCGCCAATGGTGAGCCTTTTTGGATTTTCAGTAAAAAAATCATCTGGTTTAATAAATTCATAGTAAATTCCTGAATTTAAAAGTAATAACATGCCTATTTCCTTCTGAGAATCTTGGTAAGCGAAAAATCCTTCCGAAGCAGGAAATAATTCAATCGAGTCTACCTTTCTGCCTATTAAGTTTTCAAACTTGGCCCGATAAGGTTCAAAATTGACTCCGCCGTAGATAAAGAGATTAAAGTTTTTAAAAATTTCTCCTACTTTCTTATTTCCTTTTTGTTGTAGTTTTTCAAAATACATCTGCACCCAAGCCGGAATACCTGAAATAACAGTCATGTTTTCATGAAAAGTTTCTTCTACTATTGCATTCACCTTGGTTTCCCAATCTTCGATACAATTGGTTTCCCTGGAAGGCATTCTGTTTTTAAAAAGGTATTTTGGCACATAATGAGCGACAATTCCTGAAAGTCGGCCTAATTTTATTCCGTTTTTTTCTTCTAATATTGGGCTCCCTTGAAGGAAAATCATTTTCCCCTTAACAAAATCTGCTTTACCGGTTTCGTGAATATAACTCAAAATAGCATTTCGGGCTGCCTGAATATGGAACGGGATAGATTCTTTCGTTAGCGGAATATATTTTGCTCCGGAGGTAGTGCCGGAGGTTTTAGCAAAATAAACTGGTTTTCCTTTCCATAAAATATTCTCTTTCCCTTCAACTACTAAATCAACATACGATTTCAATGCCTCATAATCTCTCACCGGAACATATTTGACAAAATCATTATGCGTTTTAATGTCCGTAAAATGGTGATCATTGCCAAACAAAGTTCCTGAAGCTTGTTTAATCAAACTTTTAAAAACCTTTTGCTGTATCTCTTCCGGTTTTGATGCCCATTTTTGGGTATCTTTGTGTGCTTTTCTGGCTAGAAGTTTAGCCGCTAAAACTTTAATTCGCATAATTATTCGAAATCTATAAATTGAGAGGGGTCAATGGTAAAACCGTCTTTCCATAATTCAAAATGCAAGTGAATTCCGGTTGATTCTTTTCCGGTTGACCCGGCAAGTGCAATAACTTCTCCCGTTCTAACCACATCTCCTTGTGTTTTTGTTAATGATGCCGCGTGTTTGTAAACAGATAGTAAACCATATCGATGTTTAATAATTATCACATTTCCTGTGGAGGGTGTCCAATCTGCAAAAACAACACTCCCATTGGCAACTGACTTAATGGGTGTGTCTTTAGCAACTGCAATGTCAACTGCAAAATGCTTATTAACCGAACTGTATTTCTCAGTAATGTGGCCTCTTACCGGTGGAAATAAAACTAAATTTACTTTCGATTGAGCTTTTTCAAAAAGGTTATACTTGTCTTCTAAAGCAACTTGTTCCCTGAGTTTTTTTTCATCCTCTGAAGGACTTAAATCTGCTTTTGAATTCTCCGGATTTTCTTGAGCCAATATAGAGTCTTTATTAAATTTTGCATATTCCAAATCGCCTGTTAAAATCTTTTTAATAGAATTTATGTACATTTCATTTTTCTTCACTTCAATAGCCAAAGAATCTGATTTAACCGTTAAAATAGTAGCATCTTTTTTTAGTTTATTGGAAGCATATCCCGGAATAAATTCACGTAATGGTGTAAACGCAATTATATAAGTTGTGATTGAGATTAACAAAATAGAAGAAATAGTAAGCACAACAAAAACATTCATCAAGTTGAGTTTTAATGAAAAAATCTCTTCGAAGGTTTCCTCATTTAAAATCACCAACCTATTCTTGGTAAACAATTGCTTCTTGAGTCGTTGTCTTTTGAGCCGTTTTTCAGACATAATTCAATTTTAATATACAAATATAGGAATTAAACTGTCTTTAAAAAGTGGTGTTTTTCTTGTTTTAAATAATAAACCATTCACTTTAACTAACTTTTAAGTTAAGAAATACTTGAAATAGAAATAAGTCACGTAATTTTTTTTACATTTGTCCTTTCAAATATGTAAACTATGAATGCATTAGCTATATTTTTAGGAATGATAGGTCCTTGGCAAATAGGATTAATTATCGTTGTTGTTTTATTGCTTTTTGGAGGTAAAAAAATTCCGGAATTAATGAAAGGTTTGGGTAGCGGTATTAAAGAATTTAAAAATGCCGCTAAAGATGATCAACCGGCTGATTCAAAAAAAGAAGAAGAAAAAAAGGAATAATTTTTTAGAAAATTCCAATAAAAAAATTCCAAATTCCAATTAATACGATTGGGATTTGGAATTTTTTATTGAAGTTTGATGACTTCGTTACTGATTTTCTGTTTACAAGTTTCCCAGTTGAACGAACTTTTCATCATTTGAGGTTGTGGTTGTTCATTTGCTTCTTCAAAATAAGAAAGACTTTTTACAACCATAAATTCTGACCCGTCAAAATATTTTTGCGAATAAAAATCTACCATTTCTTTCAGGGAAAATTCATCTAATAAATAGTACAAATCAATAAAATCCTTTTTTGAGCCCCTTCCGGCAATAGCGTTTAATTTCATGGCTGCAATATCCTTCTTGGATACCATTCGAATTCCTTCAATTTCAATGGGCTCATCTAAAAGTTTGTACTGATAATTAACAAAATCTACTTTAATTCCTGACACATCCGTTATTAAAATGTTTTTTGAACTTTTTGAAACTTCTGTCTTCCCAAAATCAATCAAAATTGATATAAATAAATCCGAATCGATGTTTTGATTACCAAATAAATCAATATCAATTGAATTTCTATGACCTATTTGCAAGGATAAAGATGTGCCACCGACAAGATAAAAATTAGAGAATTCTTCAACTTTCATGAGTTTTCTTAAGAGTTCCATAAGTTCGGGAACAACTGTCTGTGTTTGTAGCATCTAAATTCGGTTTTGTCTATTTGAAAAATTGTTGAAACAAATGAAAGTGTGACGGCATCTAAAGACCTTGCGTTTAAAGCGGCTTTCTTTATGGCTTCCATTCCATAAAATTCTTTGATTAATTTCCAATCCTTCATTTTTCCGTATTCTAAAACTCTTTGGATAAAAAAGTTTTTGTGTTGATTGAAATCAAATCCATCCAAATCAACATCCCAAAAAAGATGTTGCGAAAAATCGGCTATAGTAATGGGTTTGTTCATAGTAACAAAGTTAATTGTTTTTATAACACCATCGTCAACTGAATTCTTTTTCTAACCTCATCCACCTCAACCACTTTTACTTGCACGTGTTGATGCAATTTCACGACTTCATTCATGTTGGAAAAACATTTAATTTCATCATATAAACCTAAAACAACTTTTCAAGTTCTTCAATCATTGCTGGACGACGAGGATATTTGGCCTTCAACTTTTGAGCTACTGCAAGAATTTTTTCTTTAGATTCAGGTAAATCATTTATTATAAATTGCATCTTTTGGGCTAAGTATTTATATTGGCTTCTTCCCTCAGAACGCTCTCCTTGCTTTTCGAATAAAGGAACAAGTAGTTCTATTATTTCAATAGAATATTGATTTTTTAGATTAGAGAAATAGGTTAATATATTGTCGAGATTTTGTTCTTTCTGAACGAGTTCAAAAAGTCGGTCAAGATAATTTTCTTGAACATAAATGGGTGCTAAATTATATAATAAAGTAGAATTAAGTCTTCTAAAATCATACAACACATATTTTTTACTTGCTTGATTGACTTTATCAATAATTGCATCTATTTCTTTTTCAATTATTTCTTTCCATTCTTCTGTTGAAAAAGTGTTTTTCCATTGATTATAATAAGGCAAACTCAATCCATTATATAATGCAAATTTCTTAGAAAAAAAGCGTATTAATACAATATCATTTTCTAAAACAGCAATCCTCAATAACTCTCTTTCCCATTGAGCTACTGTTCCGGAATGGTTCTTTTTTTCTGCAATTTTTATACCTTCTGCTAAAAGTATTTTTGCCTGTCCATATTCTTTTTGTTCAATAAGCCTATTTATTTCTATCGTTCTAATCTCAGATACTTCTAAATTTTGTTGAACAAGTTGTTGCACTTGTTCTTCTTGACCTAGTTCCTTTAGAAAAAGTATTTTCTGCTGAATAAAAAACTTCTTGTCATAATCATTATTCTTAGATCGCTCAATTTTATCATTAATAAACTCCATAAAATCATTTGTTTTATGAATAGCTATCGAAATATCAGCATATTGAGCGGTTAGGTTATATCCAAAATTACCATAATTGAAATAAATAGAATTTTGAAGTTCCTCTTTTATAAATTTAGCTATTTGTTCTTTAAATTCTATGGAAACATTAACCCTAGTTAATTCAGACAAACTATCTATAGCTTGATCTGCACATTCGGCAACATACCCATTACTATCGTCGCAATAATCAAAAACAGGACATATTTCTCGAATTAGAACTTTACACAAAACAAAAGCATCACGATAATTTTTTTTGCTAAAAAATTGATCCGAACTATCAACGTATTTTTGTAATTCCTTGCCTAGTTTATTAGAAGCATGATAATCAATAAACCCTCTTGAAGTATGGCTTCGGATAGTTTTTTTTATTAATACTGAATATTTTTTTTCTACATTAAACGATGGATTTTTTTCAGCAAAATACAACTCAAATTCATCTTTAAAATTTTTATTGATTACGGAATAGTGCTTTATAAAGTCTTGATGTTCTTGCAAAGTAATCATTTGAAGCATTTTATCAAAAGTTACTTTCTTGCTATTTGTTGTTTTTTGTGATGTTATATTGATGGTTTTTTGCTCGATAATAGCATACAAAACAGCCACAACATGTTTACAAATTGCTCCGTAATCATAGGGACAATTACATTCATGTTTTTTTATTTCGCCTTTACTTCCTAATTGGATTTCGATTTGATAATCATCTGTTCCAATAACATCTGCCGCCCAAATATTTTTTTTTATTTCTTCTATAAATTCAACATTCCCATCTTGAAAATACTCTTTTCCTATTTGTTGTATTTTTGAATCTATTTGGCTTTCAAAATCTTTTAAAGTCATTTTTTTATTTTTTCCTATTTAATAAACTCTTACAACACCATCGTCAACTGAATACGTTTCCTCACTTCATCCACTTCAACCACTTTTACTTGCACATGTTGATGCAATTTCACCACTTCATTATTTTCATGAAAAAATTTAAAATAGTGTAGTATTAAATATTACTTCTAATTTTTTGAATCAAAGCTGAAATAAAAGCAAAGTATTGATCCTTTTCAGAAAACATTTTTTCAAAATCATTAAATTTTTGTTTGTCAAAATTTTCCCCAATTAAATCCTTCAAAAAAAATAGAATTTTTTTTAATTCAATAGTTCTATTTTCAACCAAATCCTCTCTTTTTAAACCCAATATCTTGATAGTAGTTTCTGCTCTTTGATTAACCGGGAAAAGTAGAAAAGTTTGAGTTAAATCATCATATTCAAATTTAAAAAAATCTTGAGGATTCTCATCAACTGGATGAATAAAAGGTCCATCTTCATTTTCCAAAGGAAATTTATCTCCTTTATTGGCTTTTCCATTACAAATAGAACATGATAATAAAAAATTATTCCATTCAAAACATAGTTCAGGATACTTAGATTTAGGCTTGAAGTGTTCAATCTGACCGTAATCAACATGTGTGATACGACTTTCGCAAAAAGCACATTTTTTATTAAACATCTTCTTTAAAGCCGATTTTACGTCTTTATGATTATAGCGTTTTTCAGCTGTGCCTATTGCTCTTTTGTTTGCTAATGTATTTGATTGATTATAAACTTCTTTTGCTAATAAATACTGTTCAGTCCAATTTAAAGAATTCTGAACTAAAACATTTGGCTTTGCTGTTCTAGTTACTTTTATCATTTTAAATATTTTTCTGCAAACTTCTTTAGTTTAATATCTAATTCTGTTTCCTCCTTTTTTTGTCCATAAACTTCCTGAACCAAAGGAGATAGTGATTCTAATTTTTCTAAATCAGATTTAGCTAGGTTTTTCTTGCCTTTTAATTTGATATAATCATCAACAGCCTTTTGAGTTTCTTTAGATCTTGGGCTTTCTACTTCAAATAAATCAGAAGTTAAAATTTGGTCAATTCTCCAACCTTTAACACTCTCCGGATTATTATCAATAACAACTTTATCTCCTTCTTTTCTACAAACTACAATGTTTGCATTTCTATCCTGAGCTGCTTGAACAATTAATGGACTGTGAGCAGTAACAATAAACTGTGCTTTTGGAAAATGATGAGATAATTTATTAATAACTGTTCGTTGCCATTTAGGGTGTAAATGCAAATCTATTTCATCAATCAAAATAATTACAGGTTGTTCTAATGGGTTGTCTTTTTCTGGATATTCTTCCATCATTTTTGATGCTATATCTACTAATAAAGCTGTTATGGTTTGATAACCAAAGCTTAAATCTCTTAGATTAATCCAATCTTTAGTATTAATTTTAACTTCTAATGAAGATTTATCATTTAAATTTTTGACTTCTTTTATTCTTAAATCAAAAACATCAGGAAGAAAATCGATTAAAATATTTTTAATAATTTCTAATTGATTTACTAATTGATTTTTAATTTCAATATCGGAGGTTTGAACAGCTAAATACTTTTGCAAATACCATTCTTCTACGTTTATTAATTCAACACTTTCATCAAATAGAGATGAAAGTTTATCTTGATTAAAGGAGTTACTTGAAAAACTTGGGTTTTTACTCATCCGTCTAGAAGCACCATAAGAAAAAAGTAATAAGTTATTCAAATCTGCGTCAAAAGTCAATTCTTTTACATTAGATCCGTCCTTATCAGAGTTAATTGATATAAAATAATCTTTTTTATTTGTATCATTATTTAATCTGTAACGAACAAAACTCTTACTATTATAAATTCCATTAGGATTAGTTATAATAGTTAAAGGTTGCTTTTGGCTATAAAATTTTTGATTGTTCTTAAACTCATTGAATATAAATGAATTTGCAATCACTTTCAATAATGTTGTTTTACCTGATCCATTATCTCCAAGTATAATTGTCCAAGGTGAATACTTCCCCTTACTATCAGACAAATCTAACTTTTGAGCCTCCTTGAAACAACCTACGCTTCCCAAATCTAACGAAATGAAATACAGTTGACTTTCTCTATTTAAATTTTTAATTTCCATTATTATAACTCTATTTAACAAAAATACGAAAATTATATTACCATCGTCAACTGAATCCTTTTCCTCACTTCATCCACCTCAACTACTTTTACTTGCACATGTTGATGCAACTTCACGACTTCATTCACATCCGAAACAAATCCGGCTTTCAATTGTGAAATATGAACCAAGCCGCTTTCTTTTAATCCAATATCTACAAAACAACCAAAAGCAGTAATGTTGTTGACAATTCCAGGCAAAATCATGCCCGTTCTTAAATCGGACATTTTTTTGACATTTGGGTCAAATTCAAAAACCTTTGCTGATTTTCTTGGGTCTAATCCGGGTTTTTCGAGTTCTTTTAAAATGTCTTTGATTCCTAAAATTCCGATGGTTTCATTGGTGTAATTTTCAGATTTTATCAAAGCAATTTTCTCTTTATTTCCAATTAAATCAGTTAACGAAATTTTCAACTCTTTCGCCATTTTTTCAACAATAGCATAGGCTTCCGGATGAACAGCTGAATTGTCTAATGGATTTTTTCCGTTTTGTATGCGAATAAATGCGGCTGCTTGTTGATAGGCTTTTTCGCCTAAACGGGGGACTTTTTTCAATTGCTTTCGATCTTCGAATGGACCGTTTTCTTGCCGGTAAGCAACAATATTTTCAGCCATTTTTTCACCAATGCCCGAAACATAACTCAATAAGGATTTACTAGCGGTATTTAAATTTACTCCCACAGAATTTACACATCGAACCACCACTGAGTCCAACTCTTCTTTCAACTTCGTTTGATCTACATCGTGCTGGTATTGTCCGACACCGATGGATTTTGCATCAATTTTTACCAACTCCGACAACGGATCGGAAAGTCGTCTTCCGATGGAAACCGAGCCCCGAACCGTCACATCATAATTTGGAAATTCATCTCGAGCAATTTTTGATGCGGAATAAACGGATGCACCGGCTTCTGAAACTACAAATACTTGAACTGGTTTGTCGAAGGCAATTTTTTTAAGGAAAATTTCTGTTTCACGACTGGCTGTTCCGTTTCCAATAGATATCGCTTCAATATTGTATGCATTAACCATCGAACGGATTTTTTTCATTGCCATCGCATGTTCATTTTGTGGTGGATGCGGATAAATCGTTTCATTGTATAACAAATCTCCTTTCTCATCCAAACAAACCACTTTGCAACCCGAACGATAACCTGGATCAATAGCCAAAATTCGCTTTTCTCCCAAAGGAGGAGCAAGCAATAACTGACTTAAATTTTGAGCAAAAACATCAATCGCTTTCGCGTCGGCTTTCATTTTAAATTCTTGTAGTGTTTCATTGGAAATAGCAGGTTCTAACAATCGCTTGTAACTGTCTTTGATGGCTAGTTTTAGTTGATGTGCCGTTTCTTTATTGTTTTTAATAGTATTATTTTCAATGAATTCCAGAGCTTCTGCTCCCGAACCTTCGGGATCAATTTCGACATTCATTTTTACAAAACCTTCGGCTTCTGCACGAAGCATCGCCAGCAGCCGGTGCGAAGGTGCTTTAGAAAGTGGTTCCGCCCAATCAAAATATTGATTGAATTTTTGAGCATTTTCATCATCTTTTTTGCTTTTCACCACTTTCGTTGAAACAATGGCTTTTCGTTGAAACAAACGACGCAGATTTTTACGCATAAAACTATTTTCATTGATCCATTCGGCAATGATGTCGCGAGCTCCTTGCAAGGCTTCGTCTTCATTGGCTACTTTGTCATTCAAATACTTAGAAGCAATAAACTCGATATCATCACTATTTTGAGCCATGATGATTTTAGCCAACGGCTCTAATCCTTTTTCGCGAGCGGTATCGGCTTTGGTTTTTTTCTTCTTTTTATAGGGTAAATAATAATCTTCTATTTCCTGTAAGTCGAAACTGATTTCAATTTTTGCTTTTAATTCCGTTGTCAATTGTCCTTGCTCGTCAATCGATTTTAAAATCGATTCTTTTCGTTTGACAATCTCTTCAAATTGTTTATTGAGTTTAAATATTTGTTCAATTTGCACTTCATCTAAATTGCCGGTTTGGTCTTTGCGATAACGGGAAATAAAGGGAATGGTGCAGTCTTCGGAAAGCAAATTTATGGTGTTTTCAATTCCTTTAACGGGTACATTGAGTTGGTTTTGTATAAACTGTATGTTGGTCATTACGATATAAATTCTAAGTGATTTTTTTGTTGAAATTTTATCATGTAAATGCAAAAAAAATGAAAAATCCATCAATTAACTGACTGAATTTAGCTAATCTGAGTCATTAGACTGACTAAATTAACATAAAATCAATCCTGTACAATAAAATCTTTTGGATCCACTTTTTGAAATTCCGGTTGAATATTCACGTGGTTGATATTGAATTTTTCATAAAGTACTTCTTCAATTTCATGTAATAAATCGTTGAATTCACTCATTTTAATGTCAGCAGCACAATCTAAATGAGCTTCCAAATGCAATTCTTCTTCATTCAAATGCCAAACATGAATGTGGTGTAACTTCCCTACTCCTTTAATTTGATGAACTTCGCGAACAATGTCTTTAATGTCAATGTATTCAGGCGTAAACAGCATTAGCATTTTGGTAGATTTTAAAAACAAATCAATACCTACCACAATTAAGTAAATAGCAATGAGCATCGTTAATACACTATCTACCCAATAAATTTGGTAATACTTCATCAATATTCCTCCGGTTAAAACAGCAACAGATGCCATCATATCTGTAAACAAATGCAAATAAGCCGATTTCATATTTAAATTGTGAGCGGCATCTTTACGAAGTAATAAAACAGAAAAACCATTAACTGCAATTCCTAAAAGAGCCAACCAAATTACTAAGTTAGAATCTATAGGCTCTGGCTTCATGATTTTGATCATGGCATGGTAGATCAATATAAACGCAACGACAATCAAAGTGGATGCATTTATAAACGCAGCAATCAATTCGGCTCTTTTGAATCCGAAGGTCTGATTAACGGATGCTTTACGACGAGATAATTTGTGAGCTACTAAACTAAATATAAGTGATAATACATCCGAAAAATTGTGCAACGCATCTGATATCAATGCCAAACTTCCCGATACAATTCCACCAATCACCTGAGCAATTGTAATAAGGGTGTTGAGTAAAATGGAATAAATTAAATTATTTCCTTTTACGTTGTGTTTGTGAATTCTAGGGTTGGTGGACATTTGGTTTTATTTTTTTTTAACCATTAAGGAAATGAGGTTCAATAAGGAAAAAATTTTATTTGAAAAATTAATGCTTAAAAAAATATTCTAATAAAATAATCAGTAAGTAAATTAAAAATATTCCAAAAAGAGGAATATAAAATTTAAAATCTCTTTTTTCTTTCCTTATAAAACTTGCTATTAAAAATACAATTACTCCAATAAAAAAAATAATGTTTAAAATATTTATAATCAAATAATTAAATGATTTTCCTCCACTATAATTATCCACATATAAATTAGTGTAGTAAACTGTTGTAAAAAACAGAATAACATTTATAATAAAAAAATAAACAAAAAATCTAAAGGCCCAATTTTTATAAATTATACCATTCATTAGTTTTAAAGTAATAATATTTTAAACCCCTAAGAAAAATTAAGAACATAATTTAATGAACCTTAATTCCTTAATGGTTTAAATCGTTATGAACAACTTATTTTATTCACTCGATTCTGATGCCTTCCTCCCTCAAATTCTGTTTTCAAAAAAGTATCCACCATTTCCACTGCTTGCGGAATGGAAGTAAATCGTGCCGGAATACTGATAATATTAGCATCATTATGTAATTTTGCTAAACCTGCTAGTTCTTTGGTCCAACATAAAGCAGCTCTGATACCTTGGTGTTTGTTAACCGTCATGGCAATGCCGTTTCCACTGCCGCATATTACAATTCCCAAATCTGCCTTTCCTGTTTCCACATCCGTTGCAACGGGATGTCCAAAATCAGGGTAATCGACACTGTCTTCCATATCTGTTCCGTGATTAAATACTTGGTGACCATTTTTCTCTAAAAATGCTACAATTGCTTTTTTGTAATCCGGACCTGCATGGTCGTTTCCAATGGATATTTTCATACTATCGTTAAGTTGTTATTTTTATCTTTACAAAAATAATCAAATTCAATGAGCTCGGTATGAAATTTAACGGACAGATTTGCTCCTTTGATGACAAAGCTTTGTATTGGGAATTACATATCCCAATCCCGGAGTCCGTTTTTCAACAATTACATACTGAAGCTAAAGACAAACGTTTTATTTGCACGTTAAAAAACGAGTATTCTTTTCATTGTGCGATGCTTCCAAAAGTGACTTTTCATTACATTTTATTGAATAGAGAAGTCTGTAAAAAACTGAATTTACTTTTAAACGACGAAATTGAAGTAGTATTAGTGAAAGACGAAAGTAAATACGGAATGCCCCTTTCCGAGGAAATGCAAGAAGTTTTTTTCAGCGACCCCGAAGGAAGTGAACTCTTTCATCAACTCACACCCGGAAAACAACGAACGCTAATTCATGTGGTAAACAAATACAAAAGTTCACACCTACGGATTGAAAAAACGTTTGTTATTTTGGATCATTTGAAAAACAGAAAAGGCGTTTTGGATTTTAAGGGATTGAATGAGGATTTTAAGAATTTTAAGAATAGATTTTAAAGATGCAGCTGATTCCTGTTTTATAAGTAAATTAATAATCAACGAATCAGCGGCAAAAAAACAGCAATGAAAAAATACAACTACATCATCCTCGGTTCCGGTTTATCAGGTTTGCTCACCGCTTATAGGATGGCGAATGATTCTTGGTTTGATGACAAATCAATTCTTCTCATTGATAAAGAAATCAAAAATCAAAACGACCGAACTTGGTGTTTTTGGGAAAAACCCTATGGTGAATTCGACTCCATCCTATCCAAAACTTGGGAAAAAGCATTCGTAGGAAATAAAGATTTTCAACAATCGTTTGATATGCATCCGTATTTGTACAAAATGATTCGAAGTAGTGATTTTTACAAACTGGCATTCGACACTATTTCATCAAAATCTAATTTTACTTTTGAAAAAGATAAAATTTTAAGTTGGAAAACAATTGAAAATTCAGTTGAAGTTCTAGGAAAAAATCAAACGTACTCTTGTAATTTACTATTGAACAGTTTTTTCGATGTTAATACAATTCTCAATCAAACCAAGTATCCGTATTTAAAACAACATTTCATCGGCTGGTTTATCAAAACAAAAGAAGAAATTTTTGATGATTCAGAAGTGAAATTCATGGATTTTACGATTGTACAAAACGGAAATACCCGCTTTATGTATGTTCTGCCAACTTCAAAAAAAGAAGCCTTGTTTGAATATACGCTGTTTTCTGAAGATTTATTGGAAAAAAAAGAATACGAAAAAGCCATAGAACAGTATCTTCTAAATCGGGGAATCACCGATTATGAAATTGTAGAAAAAGAAGCCGGAAATATACCAATGACGTGTTTTGCTTTTCACAAACAAAATTCTGAACGTATTTTATTTATCGGAACAGCTGGTGGTTGGACAAAAGCTAGTACAGGTTTTACTTTTTTCAACAGTACAAAACAATCTGAAAAATTGGTTGATTTTCTAAAAACTAGTCAAAACTTAACCAAATTCCATCAAAAAAACCGCTATTGGTTCTATGACTTAATTTTGTTGGAAGTTTTACACCAAAATAACGAATTAGGTGCTCAACTTTTTGGAACACTTTTTGAAAAAAATTCAGTGCAAGAAATCTTCACATTTTTAAATGAAGAAGGCACTCTATTTTCTGATTTAAAAGTAATGATGTCCTTGCCGAAATGGCTATTTATTAAAGCAACTTTTCGGGCAGTATGGAAATTAAAAGGATAAAAAGAGCCGCTGATTCGCTGATTTTTAAATTTTACAATATAAAATCAGCGAATCAGCGGCAAAAAAAAAAATTACTAAATAACTGATAATCTTATCTTTATCATAAAATAAACATTAAATAGTTCTTTTGTTAACAGTATTTCATAATTGCTTGATACTGAGGTAACATTAAATTAACATACTGTGTTGATAAATTAAGATAGAATTTTAGAACTTTTTTGAGGAAGTAAAGAAAATTTTTCTAATGAAAAAAAGGAATGAAAAAATCAAGATTAGTTATGATTTTTTACTTTAAAATTATCAACTTTTTAAACTCAGTTTTCAACATATTTTAACAATAAAGTTATGAATAAAATGAAGTAAGAATTGCATGTTAACAACGGTTAATAAAAACAAAAAAAATCTTCATTTTAAGGATTTTAACCTTTTTAAAGCCTGTTAATAAGTCTGTATAACTTACAACAACTTTTAATGTAAAGTATAATGTATAAAGTTATTGTACAAATGAACACGCTATAATAAGTATCATAAATTTTAAATTAATTTAATTTTTATTTTTATTGTATTTAATAAATGTTGAAAACTATGTGAGTTTTAGATGGAAGAAGTTTCAAGTTTAAGGTTTCAAGTCTTGAAGGATTTATTTTTTCTATTTCTTAAATCTGTGTTCTTTCAAATTTAGAATTTAGAAATTAGAAAGGATATTTCTATGTTTTCCTTGCTTTCTGTGAGAAACATCTATTCCACAACCCGCAAATGACTATCTAAATTATCAATAATCTCTTTTACAAAAGCAGCATCTTCCGCATGTACTTTCAATTTAATACCGCCATATGCAATACTGGCAAACGGATCTATGGAAACAATGGTTTCATTTTCAAAAAAGTATTGAATTCCTTCGTTTTCTAAAATAGATTTTAAAACAGCAATTTCTGTGGGTAAATTAAAAATTGCAACGGTTATAAATTCTTTCATCTTTAAAATTTTAATAAAGATACAAAAGTTATATTTTCAATAAATCTCTAATTCAAATTCTATTTTCTCCTATCTTATTCGTAATTTTCAACTTTATTAGAAAAGAATTATGAGTAAGAAACCAAAAAAATTAGCAAACAAGAATAAAGATTTTACAACACAGATATTTAAAATTCTGTCTAAAGAGACCAGTAAGTCATTCAATTATAAACAAATAGCAGCAATTTTAGAACTTAGTGATACTAAAAGCAGAAATGAAATTATTAGAGATTTAAAAATATTAAAATCTCAAGATAAGATTCATGAAGTTGAAGTTGGTAAATATCAAATGGTTTCAAAATCTGAATATTACGAAGGAACTATTGATATGACTTCCCGTAAAACCGGTTATTTTGTTTGCGATGAATTGGACGAGGATGTATTTGTGCCTTTTATTAATTTAAATCATGCATTGGATAATGATAAAGTAAAGGCGTATATCTACAATCGTAGAAGTTCTCGCAGACCTGAAGCAGAAGTTTTAGAGATTTTAGAACGTGCCAAAACGGAGTTTGTGGGTGTGATTGATGTACAAAAGAATTTTGCTTTTGTTACAACAGCCAATGCAAAAATGTATACCGATATTTTTATTCCTAAAAATAAAATGGGAGACGCTGAACACGGAGATGTAGTGTTAGTGAAAATGGAAGATTGGCCAACAAAAGCGGATAGTCCGTTTGGATCAGTGATTAAAGTTTTAGGAAAACCAGGTGAACACAATACAGAAATACACGCTATTTTGGCAGAATATGGTTTACCTTATGATTTTCCTATTGAAGTAGAAGCGTATGCAAATAAAATTGATACGTCTATTACCGAAGAAGAAATTGCTAAACGTCGCGATATGCGAAAAACATTAACGTTTACAATTGACCCACGAGATGCAAAAGATTTTGATGATGCTTTATCATTTGAAAAATTAGACAATGGAAATTTTGAAATAGGCATTCACATTGCCGATGTATCTCATTATTTGCAAGAAGGAACTATTTTAGATGACGAAGCCTATAAACGAGCTACATCGGTTTATTTAGTCGATCGTGTTGTTCCTATGCTTCCTGAGGTTTTAAGTAACGACGCGTGTTCGCTGAATCCGCACGAGGATAAATTTACCTTTTCTGCAATTTTTGAAATAACTCCTAAAACAGAAGTGGTCAATCAATGGTTTGGAAGAACAGTGATTTATTCCGATCAACGTTTTTCCTATGAAGAAGCTCAACACATTATTGAAACTAAAAATGCCATTATTCCGGCTGAAATTTCCTTAACCGGAAAAGAGTATCATACGCCACAACCTGTTGTTGAAGCAACATTGAAATTAGATGAATTAGCTAAAATTCTTCGTCAAAAACGAATGGCAAATGGTGCGATTTCTTTTGATAAAGTAGAAGTAAAATTCAATTTGAATGAAGAAGCAGAACCGGTGGGTGTTTTCTTTAAAGTTTCAAAAGATGCCAATCATTTGATTGAAGAATTCATGTTATTAGCCAACAGAAAAGTGGCTGAATTTATAGGTAAGCAAAAGAAAACATTTGTGTATCGCATTCATGATGAACCCAATGAAGATAAATTAATCAATTTACAAACGGTTATTTCGAAGTTTGGATACAGTATTAATTTCAAATCAAAACAAGATATTTCCAAGTCATTAAATACGTTATTGAATGATGTGAATGGTAAAAAAGAACAAAATTTAGTAGATACATTGACTATACGAAGTATGAGTAAAGCGGTTTATTCTACTGAAAATATTGGTCATTACGGATTGGCTTTTGATTACTATTCGCATTTTACCTCGCCTATTCGTCGGTATCCGGATGTGATGGTGCATCGTTTGTTGCAGTTTTATTTAGATGGAGGAAAATCAGCCGATGCGGATATTTTTGAAGAAAAATGTGGTCATTCCTCTGAAATGGAGAATTTGGCAGCACAAGCGGAACGCGACAGTATCAAATACATGCAGGTAAAATACATGCAAGACCATAAAGATCAAGAGTTTATAGGGGTTATTTCAGGTGTAACCGAATGGGGAATTTACGTAGAAATCATCGAAAACAAATGTGAAGGAATGGTGCGTATTCGAGAAATAAAAGAAGATTATTATGTATTTGATGAAAAACAATATGCCTTAGTAGGTGAAGTTTCTAAGAGTATTTTACAATTAGGTGACGAAGTTTACGTTAAAGTTAAAAATGCCGACTTAGTGAAGAAGCAATTGGATTTTCATTTTATTAGAAGGAATGAATAAGTGGTCAGTTGGCAGTTTTTAGTTGGCAGTTTTCCTGCTAGATTTATAGAAGCTTGTAGGTATTAAAATATCTTTTAATGTTGAATGAAAAAAATTAAATTCCCAACAGTTTTAACAACAGCTTCCATTTTATGGTTTATATTTTTAATAATTCTTTACTTTTTAATAAATGATTCTAGTAATTACAAATTTCTAGCTTTTATTGGACTATCTATTATAGGAATTATTGGTTTATTAATTGATTTATTTTTAAGAAAGTATATAAAAAACAGGAAGATTGTAAATATTATTGGTCTTATTTTAGTTGTTCTTTTAGTGTTATGGTTTGTTATTAGTATGATTAATAGATAAATTTTTAAAAAATTAGTAATGGCTTATTAATTATCCTGTAAGGTTTTTTAATTTGTAGCTTTTTAATTCAACTTTATTTATGAAGTATTTCTTTTTAATTTCATTTTTAATATCAATAAATATTCAGTCAAAAGCGGATACAATTAATACTTGGCATGTTTATTATAACAATAAGAAACTTAAAGAATATAATCAATACAATAACAAAGAAAAATTAGTTCTAAAAAGAAGTGATTTCAAAGTTGGTGATACTATTTCTATAAAATATTACACTGATACAAAATGTCACGATTGTATTGGTTCTTTTACGGTAGAATGTGAAGAAAAATATATTGTAGGTTCAGATATTATAGAAAATGAATATTTAGTTAAGTTTTCTGTTGAAGAAATAATACATTACTTAAATATAAATAATTGTAAAAATGTTGTTTTCTATTTATACCCAAATGGATTTAGAGGAGCAAGAGTAAAAGAACTTCTTTTTGAAGTTGAATTGATCTAGTAAATAAACAACTATATATTTTATTTTGATGTTTTATTTAAATTCATCAATTATCAAAATCATCTCATCATGAAAAAAATCATCTTACTTTTTATTTTAACTACTTCTTCCCTTTTTGCTCAAACCGTAACCAAAAAACCGGGAGATTTTACATCGGTAAAAGTTTTTGATCAGATATCTGTTCAATTAATTCCAGGTACGGAAAGTAAAGTGGAAATCAAAGGATCCAGAGCTTCGGAAGTAGAAGTAATCAATAAAAACGGCGAATTAAAAATAAAAATGCCGCTGCAAAAATTACTACAAGGCGAAGAAATTGAAGCAACTGTTTACTACCAAAAACTCGAAACTGTAGAAGCCAGCGAAGGTTCGTATATAATTGCTGAAACACCAATTAAGACCGTTAATTTTAGTTTGAATGCCAAGGAAGGAGCGGAAATACGAATCGCTTTGGAAGTGCAAAAGACAACTTTAAAAATCAATTCCGGTGGTAAAATAAAAGTTACCGGAACTACTGATAATCTAGATGCTGTTTTAACATCCGGAGCTGAACTTGATGCAGAAAAGTTTATCAGTAAACAAACTACCGTCAACTTAAAAGCTGGTGGAAGTGCTACCATTTTTGCAACCGATTTTGTCGATGCAAAAGTCAGTGCCGGTGGTGATATCTTTATTCACGGCAGTCCAAAACAAATTAATCAGAAAGTCGTAATTGGCGGAACTATTACAGAAGTGAAGCGATAGTTTATCAATTTATAAAATTTAAGTTATATTTGTTTTACTCGACGTCCGGTCAAAACAACTATAAAGACTTTTATGATTGATGATATTTTAGCGGCTGTTCCTTTGGGTTTCTTTCTGTCATTTATGATTGGACCCGTTTTTTTTGTTTTATTGGAAACCAGTATTACCAAAGGTTTTCGGGCCGCTGTGACTTTTGATTTAGGTGTTTTACTGGGAGATGTTGTTTTTATTACCATCGCCTATTTTAGTAGTTATCGCTTAATTACCAGTATAAAAGACCAACCCGCTTTATTTGTTTTTGGTGGAATTTTGATGCTGACGTACGGTGTTATTTCTTTTTTTAAACTTCGTAAAACATCCAAATTACCGGTAGACGAAGTGGCTGTAGAAATTATCCGTAAAGATTATTTCGGACTTTTTGCCAAAGGGTTTTTATTGAATTTTATCAATATTGGCGTACTCGCATTTTGGTTGGCTATCATTATCACTATTGGTCCAAAACTGGACATGGAACAAAACCGAATGATTGTTTTTTTTGCATCTGTTTTGCTTAGTTACTTCGTAACCGACCTTTTTAAAATCGTCTTAGCCAAAAAACTACGTGCCTATTTGAACCCCCACAACATTATCAAAATCAAAAAGTTAATCAGTATTGTATTAATGGTTTCCGGTTTGCTTTTAATGATTCAAGGTTGGCTTCCTAAAAACAAGGAGCTGATTAATACGTTGGATGGTATTGAGAAACAGGAGTATAAGTAGATTTAAGTTTGAAATATTTATATTTTTTATACGTTTGATTATTAAATAAGTTCAAATGAAATTTACATTCTTTACTCTTTTATTTACTACATATTTTTTTGGTTTTGCTCAAGACACTTTGGTTGCTAAAAAAAGCAATTTAGGACTAATTGCTGCTACGGAAATGAATGTAGTATACCGTGGCGTTAGAAATCCAATTGAAATTGCCGTACCCCATGCAAAATCATATACCATTTCTGGATTAGGTGTAAAAAAAGAAAATGGAAAATATTATATTGTTCCTGGAGCTGGAAATGAAATGGTTGTTACGTTGGAAATTATTTTAGATGATGATTCAAAAGTAGTTGAAGAGCATGTTTTTAGGATATTAAATATAGGAAAAGTTCAAGGAAGAATAAATGAAAGAAATTGCAAAGACTGTATTGTTATCATGCAAATATCAGAATTACAAAATGCTGAAATTTCTGTTTATTTTGAAGATTTTATAATTGAACAGAAGATGAAAGTATCGAGTTTTAGTATTAAATTTGATAATACTATGAATTTAGAGATAGCTGGAAACAAAATTGACGAAGGAACATTCAATCAGCTTAAAAAATTAAAAAACAACTTTGAGTTTAAAATTCATAATATAAACTATACTGAAGGCTTATTCGGCAGTTTTCAAAGTGCTGGAGAGATTCACGTTAGAATATCACATTAATTTTTTACAAAAAAAGAGCTACTTTTAAGTAACTCTTTCAGAGGCATCTTCCGAAGATTCGGAACTGATTCGAACCGGGGTAGACGGTTTTGCATTATCTTTAATTAATTTTTTTTAAAAATTTACAACAAAAAAAAGCTACCAAATTGGTAATTCTTTCAGAGGCATCGCCCGGATTCGAACCGGGGTAGACGGTTTTGCACTATCTTTAATTAATTTTTTCTAAAAATTTACAACAAAAAAAGAGCTACTTTTCAGTAACTCTTTCAGAGGCATCGACCTCCCGATAGCTATCAGGAGAACCGAGGTAGACTGTTTTGCATCGTCTTTAATTAATTTTTTCTAAAAATTTAGCATAAAAAAACCTCCAAGTTTCCTTGAAGGTTTCAGAGGCATCGCCCGGATTCGAACCGGGGTAGACGGTTTTGCACTATCTTTAATTAATTTTTTCTAAAAATTTAGCATAAAAAAACCTCCAAGTTTCCTTGAAGGTTTCAGAGGCATCGCCCGGATTCGAACCGGGGTAGACGGTTTTGCAGACCGGTGCCTAGCCGCTCGGCCACAACGCCTAATGTATGGACGGCAAATGTAAATAAAAAGTTTAAAGTTAAAAAGTTTAAAGTCAAAAAACTTTTATAAAAAGTAACCTGAAACTTGAAAACTAAAACAAAATCAACTTCTATATTCCTCCATTTGAATGGTAACTGCTTCCACATCACCACCAATGGGTGGATTGAGTTTTGATACCTCAATCATAACCCGAGCTATAGAAGGAATCTCTTTAAAAATTCTCGAAATAATTCGATGAGCTACATGTTCCAATAATTTCGAACGAATGGCCATTTCTTCCAATACAATTCGGTTTAATAAAACATAATCTACCGTGTCATGTAAATTATCAGAGATAGCTGATTTTCGCATATCGGTTTTTACTTCTAAATCAATTGAATAATCAGAGCCAATTTTGCTTTCCTCAAGCAAACAACCATGAAAAGAAAAGGTGCGAATGTTTTGTAACCGAATAGTGCCCATAATTTTATGTTTTTAATAGGTAAAAGGACAATTGCTGATTCCTTGGAATACATCTAATCCAATTGTAATCATGTGTGTTCCTGAATTATAATTAATCAATTTGTTCAACGTAACCTGATAGGAATAAGCAAAATAAAAATTGCTTCTTTTTAAACCTAACTTCGGACCTATATTTAAAGGTTCTAACAATTGGTCATTCAAAAAACGATAAGATATCCCTGCCCAATAATAATAATAATAATCAAAGTTATAAAAACGTAGCTTCAAAGTCAAGTTGGTAGAGTATCTTTTATAACTTTCTAAATAGTGAAACAATATAGAAGGCGCCAGATTAAAATTACTGTTGGAAGAATTTTTCCATTTATAATCCATAAAAACACTTGATAATTAAGAAGTTGAACAGGTTGAATAGCACCAAAAACACTTAGATTTTTATTTGATAAAACCGCAACCTATAACTTGCGCACAACTGTTTTCATCTTTTACAACCTCCATTTAGATTCCGGTTGCATCAATTTGGAAAATATTATTGTTTCCATAGTTTACTCCGTTTAGATAGTAGGTGTAATTTCCGCTACCTCCGAATTTTGATGTTGTCAACTGATTTTAATACGTTTAAGCAAAAGCCAAAGCAATCAGAATATATTTTGAAATGTAAATCTATTTATTTTCGAACAAGTATCCTCATTAAGAACTGTTGCTGAATGATTTCCAGTTGATGAATTAGTAAATGCATTTTTGGTATAGAGTAAACTAGCATTGCCGGAATAGGATCGGTATTTTTTAACTAATTCCATGGGTCATGATTACCGCAACCTCAATTGTGTTTGAAGATGGTGTTTAACTCTAACCCTATTTACACAAAATACCTTTGGGAGAGAGTGAAAAAATTTTCGGCAATGTTTAATTTTATTACAACAACATTAGAAATTACTCGAGTTCAACAAATCATTTTCCGCAGAAAGCTATTTTTTTCATATTTTTGTCGCTCATTTATTGGTTATGTCAGAAGAAAAGTCACTCAATTTCATTGAACAAATAATCGAAGAAGATTTAAAAAATGGTTTTCCGAAAGGAAAGCTTCGTTTTCGCTTTCCACCGGAACCAAATGGCTACCTTCATGTGGGTCATGCCAGTGCTATTTGTTTAAATTTCGGATTAGGAATTGAATATCAATCGCCCGTGAATTTGCGTTTTGATGATACCAATCCCGCCAAAGAAGAACAGGAATTTGTTGATGCCATCAAACGTGATGTGCAATGGCTTGGATTTCAGTGGGATGAAGAACGTTTTGCGTCCGATTATTTTCAGGAATTATACCATTGGGCTGTCGAGTTTATTAAAAAAGACAAAGCCTATATCGACAGCCAATCTTCTGAAGAAATGGCAAAACAAAAAGGTACACCGACGCAAGTAGGAACAAATAGTCCATTTAGAAATCGTTCGGTTGAAGAGAATCTTGACCTTTTTGAACGTATGAAAAACGGAGAATTTCCGGGAGGAACACATGTTTTACGGGCTAAAATCGATATGGCTTCTACAAATATGTTGATGCGTGATCCGATTATGTATCGAATTTTGCATAAACATCACCATAGAACAGGAGACACATGGTGTATTTATCCAATGTATGATTGGGCTCATGGAGAAAGTGATTATATAGAAGGTATTTCACATTCACTTTGTACATTAGAATTTTTGCCACACAGAGAATTATATGATTGGTTTTTAGATCAAATATATGACTCATCAAAAGTCCGTCCGAAACAAAGAGAATTTGCCAGAAGAAATCTTTCGCATACGGTAGTAAGTAAACGAAAATTGTTGCAATTGGTTCAAGAAGTTCACGTTACAGCATGGGATGATCCACGCATGAGTACGATTTCCGGTATGAGGAGAAGAGGTTATACCCCTGCTTCCATTCGGAATTTTGCCAAAACGATTGGTATTGCCAAACGAACCAATTTAATTGATGTTTCGCTTTTAGAATTCTGTGTTCGCGAAGATTTGAATAAAACTGCTCCTCGTGTGATGGCGGTTTTAAATCCGGTTAAGCTAGTAATTACCAATTATCCGGATAGCCAAGAAGAATGGTTGGAAGCCGAAAATAATCCGGAAGAAGAGATTTTGACGTATAGAAAAGTGCCTTTTTCAAAAGAATTATACATCGAAAGAGAAGATTTTCAAGAAGAAGCCAATAAGAAATTTTTCCGATTAACGTTGGGAACAGAAGTGCGTTTAAAAAATGCCTACATCATCAAAGGTGAAAATGTTATCAAAGATGCTGAGGGAAATATCACCGAAATTCATGCTTCGTATGATGTTGATTCTAAGTCGGGTAGTGGTACAGAAGCCAGTCAACGCAAAGTAAAAGGAACCATTCATTGGGTTTCTGTTCCACATGCAATAGAAGCAGAAGTTCGCATTTATGACCGATTATTTACGCACGAAAATCCGGATGGTGACAAAGAAGTTGATTTTAAAGAATACATCAACCCTAATTCATTAGAAGTAATAACCGGATATGTTGAACCAAGTTTAAAATCTGCTCAACCGGAGTATAAATTTCAGTTTCAACGATTGGGTTATTTTTGTGTGGATAAAGATTCTTCTGCAGAAAAATTGGTTTTTAATAAAACCGTTGGTTTGAGAGATACTTGGGCAAAAGTGGAAGCGAAGGAGTAAAAATTTTTTCAGCGAGTGTGTCATTTCGACGATAGGAGAAATCACATATCGTAAATTAAAAATCGTTTATCAACTTTATGTGATTTGCATTGTCTGTTCGCTATCGCTCGAGTCTCCTATCGTCGAAATGACACAGCGATAGAACTTTATAAATAAAAACTATAAAAGCCACAAATTACTGTGACTTTTTCTATTATTACTATTTTCTATTGATTTTTAATTTCTATTATCAAAAACAATCAAAAATGGCTTTTTTAGAGCTTTTTTTAGGAAGAAAAAACAAAAGGCAATGTTAATTGAAGCCTTATTCAATGAAAGTGAATTTAAACGTTTCTAATTCGTTTTTAATGATTTTCTAACCGCTTTTCCATCCTTAAGAAAACAAAAACGAAAATTTCTGCGTTTTCCGTGTTTTCTGTGAGAAAATCTATTTCATCCAATAAATCCGTGTGCCATTAAAAACAAAAAAAGAGACCCTAAGGTCTCTTAAAGATTAATAATTTATATTTTTTAAAATCCATCTTTATAACTAATTAAGGTATTTTGTAAACTTTAAGAAAAAACTAAATCAATTTAATTTTTTCTTTTATAATAGTGATACCTTTAGAATATTTGTCTTGAAGAATTAAATCATTATTTATAAGATAAAGTATTATAGTTATAGGAAATATTAAAACAGAAATGAATTTTAGTAAAGTTCGTTTAATTCGATTACTTAAACTTAGAAATTTAAAGTCATTTTTATTTACCACTATTATATTTAATACTTTCTTACCAATTGTAGTTCCATTAAAGAAAAAATCAAAAACAAGAAAATAAGCTAGAAATGTAAAATGTGTAATTTCTAATGAATAGTTGATTTCCAAATCACCTAAAAAATCACTCCCTAATGAAATTCTTTTTTCAAGTTTTGTTAAAGAAAAAAATAAGCTAATGAATATTGAATATATAATATAATCAACTACTAAAGCCCCAATTCTTAACATTAATACTTTACCCATAAAATTTATTTAGTAACATCGATTTCTAAAAAAACTAATCCCTCGTTATTTACCATGTATTTTCCTTTCTTGATACTCATGGTTGAACCATCTTCAAGCTTAGAACTAGAACTCGTTTCTACAATAACATAAGTTACACCAGTTAAATCCTTTCCAGGATATAGTTCTTTTAAAGGTATACCGTCATACCTCATAGTTATAGGTGCTGCACTAGTCCACATTTCAAATGTTCGTTTATTTACAAAACTACAGCCATGAACACCACCACCGGAATAAGGACCACCACAACAAACATAAACAGTTGTGCCAACTGTAAAAAATCCTCCTAAACCTATAGAAAAATCTCTACAGGCGACTTGAGCTGTTGATGAATAAGAAAACACGACTAACAAAACTAATGATAAAAATAATTTTTTCATAGGTAAATAATTTAAAAATTAATAAATGCTTATATAATTTAGTAAATTAAAAAAAAATAAATTAAAAAAATATTCAAAATAAGATATAATTATTACTTTTACATTAAAAAATATTCGATTATTGAAAATTATATTGACACAGATATTGAAGAAAAAGTTTTAAACAAAATTAAAAAGCATAGAATAGAAAAAGGATATACGCATGAGTATATGGCTTTTAATCTCAAAATGAGTCAAGCTTCATATGCGAAGCTTGAAGCCAATAAAACTAAACTTTCGTTAGAGAGACTAGACAAAATCTCAAAAATATTAGAAACCACAATTGAAGATTTATTAGAGGTAAAAACTGAAAAATATTTTAAACAAAATTTGTATGATAATTCTATTATTTATCAAGAGATTCAAAATTTAAATCAGGAAAGTAGAGAATTATTAAACGCATATATGAATCAAGTAAAAGAGGAAAATAATCATCTTAAAGGAGAAATAGAATTCTTAAGAAAACTGAATCATAAATAAAAAAAAGAGACCCTAAGGTCTCTCTCGTTTTATTCATCATCTTCTTCTGTCGAACCGAACTCATCTCTCGGTGGACTCTTTTTATTCGCTTTTTTGATAGCTCCTTTTTTCATCGCTTCACCAACTTGGTTACTAGCGGTAAAACTGGCTACCATATTATTTAGCATATCACTTCCGGCTTGTGGTGAGTTTGGTAATAAGATTAGGTTCGAATTTGTATCGGCACCAATTGCTTGCAATGTATCATAATGTTGTGTAACAACAATTAACGCAGAAGCTTCTTGCGAATTAATCCCAACACGATTCAGCACATCCACACTTTCCACCAAACCTCTGGCAATTTCTCTTCTTTGATCAGCAATACCTTGACCTTGTAATCTTTTGCTTTCAGCTTCCGCTTTTGCTTTCGCTACAATTCTGATTCTTCCTGCTTCCGCTTCATATTCTGCAGCAGTTTTTTCACGGTCGGCAGCGTTGATTCTATTCATCGCGTTTTTTACTTGAATGTCCGGATCAATATCGGTAATCAACGTGTTGATGATGTCATACCCATAAGTTGTCATCGCTTCGTTCAACTCACGTTTTACAGCAACGGCAATATCATCTTTACGTTCAAAAACATCATCCAATTTTAATTTTGGAACTTCGGCACGCACCACGTCAAATACATACGATGTAATCTGGTCATGCGGATATTCTAATTTATAAAACGCTTCATATACTTTCTCTTGAATAACTTTAAACTGAACTGACACTTTCATTTTTACGAACACGTTGTCTTTCGTTTTGGTTTCGATGATCACATCCAATTGTTGAATTCTCAAATTTAATCGACCGGCAACTCTATCTATCACAGGGATTTTAAGTTGTAAACCGGATTGTCTGGTGCTACTGAATTTTCCAAAACGCTCAATCACCGCAGCCGATTGTTGTTTAACGGTGAAAAATGAAGCCAAAAGCAATAATACTGCAATAGCAATAAAAATGTAAGTAAACATAGAAAAATATTTTTTAGGTTATATGTAATGATACGAAATTTCTCGTACGTTTGTTACAACTTTATAAATAAATCATGAAAAGATACTTTTTAGCACTTGTTTTTCTTGTTTTTACAAGCACAATTTCGGCTCAATATGGCAAAGGTGATTATAACCATATCGGAATTAGTTTAGGAATAAATCAAACCGATTTGTACACCGATAATTTTACTATAAAACCCGGTACGAGTTGGACAGGAGGATTGTCTATGCGTGGAAATTTCTACAACAATTTTTCAATGATTTACGGAATGAATTTCTCCGAAAATAAATTTGCTATTGAAACATTTTCCGGTATTTCTCAAAAAGATGTAGATTTAAAAATGATGGCCGTTCAAATTCATTTATTGTTGTGTTACAAAATTGGTGGAGGTCCGGTTTCGTTAGATTTTGGTCCGGTATTGCAAGTGAACAGTAAGTTAAAGTTCAACGATTCTGACGAAAATAATTTTATAGTGGGCAATGAATTGCTTCGGGTTAAAGACATTGAAGACATTACGCCCATTAATTTTAATGTTTACGCCGGAATTTCCGGTGGTGTTGAAAATATTCGTTTGAGTTTGAGTTATCAATACGGAGTGACTAATATTTTGAATAATCTGAATAAGCAGGAAGAAGTTGTTCTTTTAGCCGATGGAAAACTGAAAGGGAATTTGGGCGTAATTGCCGGAAACATTATCTTTTATTTCTAACAAAAAGCTCAGAAATTTTCTAAGCTTTTTGTTTTATAATATAATAATAGCTTTCTCTATTCTTTTAACCGTTTCTTCCTTCCCAATCATTTCAATTATATCAAACAAATGAGGCCCTTTTAAAGCTCCCACCAAGCTTAATCGTAGCGGTTGCATCACTTTGCCCATTCCAATTTTATTCCCTGTCATCCAGTCTTTTAAAATTGTTTCTATGTTGGCAGAATTAAAATCCTCAATCGATTTTAAAAAGACAGTCACATTTTGCATCAAATGAGGCGTTTCTTCTTTCCAATTCTTGGATGCTTTTTCATCATACGATAACGGAGCCACAAAAAAATAATCAGCTAATTCCCAGAAATCGGACACAAAATTTGCTCGTTCTTTAATCAAAGAAACGATTTTAATGAGTTTATTATTTTCAATAGAAATTCCTTTTTCGTTTAAAATAGAAGAAAAGATTTTTGCCAATTCTTCATCACTTTGCTTTTGTAAATACTGATGATTAAACCATTTGTTTTTCTCCGGGTCAAATTTGGCTCCGGCTTTGTGCACGCGATTCAAATCGAATTTTTCTACTAATTCATTTAATGAAAATAGTTCTTGGTCAGTTCCGTCATTCCAACCCAATAAAGCTAAAAAGTTAATAACCGCTTCTGGAAAATAACCCGTTTCACGATAACCGGATGAAATACCTTCTTCCGTTTTCCATTCCAACGGAAAAACCGGAAAGCCCATTTTATCGCCATCTCGTTTGGATAATTTTCCGTTTCCAATCGGTTTTAAAATCAATGGCAAGTGAGCAAATTCAGGAGCTTCCCATCCAAAAGCGTTGTATAACAAATGATGAAGTGGGAGAGAAGGCAACCATTCTTCACCGCGAATTACGTGTGAGGTTTCCATTAAATGATCATCTACAATGTTGGCCAAATGATAAGTTGGCATTCCATCACTTTTAAATAAAACTTTGTCATCCAATAAGTTAGTGTCAAATTTTATATCTCCACGAATGATGTCTTTCAATTCTAAAACTTCATTCACTGGTGTTTTAAAACGAATGACAAAATCTTCGCCGGCAGCAATTCTTTTGTTCGTTTCTTCGTCAGAAATGACCAATGAAGTATCTAATTTTTCACGGTTATGCCAATTGTAAATAAATGTTTTTCCTTGTTCTTCGTGTTGTTTTCTATGTAAATCCAAAGCTGCAGCCGTATCAAAAGCATAATATGCCCAACCCGAATTAATCAATAGATCGGCATATTGTTTGTATAGCGTTTTTCGCTCACTCTGACGATATGGACCGAATTTTTCGTTTTTTCCTACCGTTTCAGAAGGTGAAATTCCTAGCCATTCCAACGCCTCAAAAATATATTGCTCCGCACCGGGAACAAAGCGATTTTGGTCGGTATCTTCAATTCGTAAATAGAAAACACCGTTGTTTTTTTTTGCAAATAAATAATTGAATAAAGCGGTTCTTACTCCACCAATATGCAATGGGCCGGTAGGACTGGGTGCAAAACGAACGCGAACAGGTCTTGACATTTTGATTTAATTTTTTGCAAAGATAAGATTTAGTTTGCTTTTTCAGTTGAATCAAATGTGAGTAAACTATTTATTTCATTTCTTCCGGAATTCTCTTGTTCATTATCGAATACCAAAGCGGAGGAATAAAGGATAAAACCATAGAAGTTGGATATCCAAACGGTAATTGTGGACTTTCATCATGAAATTCCAAAATTTGATATTCTTTTGTTGATTTGTAATGATGGTCACTGTGTCTTGTCAATTCATATAAAAGAATTCTTCCTAATGTATGATTGGAATTCCAGGAGTGTTTTTCAGTAACTCTCTCATATCTCCCGGAAGGCATTTTTTTTCTTTTTAATCCGTAATGTTCAATATAATTGATCGTTTCTAGGAGTAAAAACCCAACAATACCTGCAATAAAAGCCAATACAGTAACTTTATAGTTGAAGTAGAAATAGACACTTAATAGATATACAACTTGAACAATAGTGAACCATAGCATATCATTTTTTAAAGAAAAGAAATGAGTTTTATTAATTTTATTCAATTTTTTTTGAATTTTCCATGCTTTGACATAGGTTCCTGAAACAGATTGCAACCAAAATGAATATAAATTTTGATTATATTTTGCCGTAGAAGGATCCTCCGTAGTAGCAACATCTAGATGATGACCATGATTATGCTCTACAAAAAAATGCGTATAGTGACTAGGAACAAGCAGTATTTTGCCCAAAATCCGTTCAAATAATTTTTTTCTATGGCCAAGCTCATGGGCAACATTAATACCGTTAGAGCCTAGGATTATTCCTAAACTTAAAACGATCCCCACTAATTCATAGGGTGCCAAAGTTTTTTTTTCTATGATTTGAAAGGTAAAAAATAGACAACCATAAACAATTAGTATATTGATATAGAGTAACCAATCATAGAGTTTGTCTTTTAGTCTTTTTTCTTTTTCTTCTTCTAAATAATTGGAAATATCTAATGGAAGGACATATTCTAACAAAGGAATGAAAACAAAGATAAAAACCACTAAAAGATATGACCATATCCCTTGAAGATAGATGCCTGTTATTCCAATAATAGGAATGCTATATGCCCACAAGTATTTCATAATGCAATTGTAATTAAGGTACTAAATTACCAATTTCTTTAAAAAACATTTAACTTTTAGCTAAAAAATAAAATTGTACTTTTATCGGTTATAAGTAAAAGCAGTTTAAAGTTGGAAACAAAATCATTGATATATCAAAAGTTAGAAGTATTTATCAAAAAATATTATACTAACGAACTCCTCAAAGGATTAATTTTCTTTGTTGGTTTGGGTTTGATATATATGTTTTTTACGCTATTCATTGAGTATTTTCTTTGGTTAAAACCAACCGGCAGAACCATCTTATTTTGGTTGTTTATTCTGGTGGAGTTATTTCTTTTGGCTCGATTTATTTTGTTTCCTTTATTTAAATTAATCAAACTTCAAAAAGGGATTGATTATACTCAAGCTTCCAAAATCATTGGCAATCATTTTACGGAAGTTAGTGATAAACTTACTAATTTTTTACAATTAGCGGAAGATAACAGCAAAACGGAATTACTTATTGCCTCGATTGAACAAAAGGCTAAATCTTTGCAGCCTATTCCGTTTAGTAATGCTATTAATTTTAAAAAGAATACAAAATATTTACCTTGGGCAATTATTCCTTTGTTGTTTTTGTTCTTTTTTATACTAACCGGAAATAGCAATATTATTGCGGAAAGCATGAATAGAGTAGTTCGTTATAATGAAAAATTTTTACCGCCTGCACCATTTTCCTTTGAAGTATTAAACGATAATTTACAAACAGAACAAGGTCAAGATTTTATATTACAAGTAAAATCCGAAGGTAAAATTGTGCCCGAAAACGCAATGATTTTTATTGGTGATGAAAGTTATTTTATGGAAAGCACCAAGCCCGGAGTTTTTGAATATATCTTTTCTAAACCAAATAAAAATGTCACTTTTCATATTGAAGCAAACGCTGTTTCATCTTCAGATTATGAATTAGTGGTTGTGGCTGTTCCAACTATTTCAAATTTTGAAATGACTTTACAATTTCCAGGCTACTTAAATCGAAAAACAGAAATCATTAAAGGTTCCGGTAATGCTATTGTGCCCGAAGGAACAAAAGTGAGCTGGAAAGTCGAAGCTTTTGCTACTAATCAAATTCAATTTTCTGATGGCCAATTGCTTATTTCTTTTTCAAAAGAGGAGAATTTATTTAAATATAATAAAAACATAAATCAAAACACAGAATATCAAATACTTACATCAAATTCTAAAGTTAAGCATTACGAAAAATTAAATTATCAAATTACAACTGTTAAAGATCAATATCCAATTATTACCGTAAATAATGCTCCTGACAGTTTGCACGTTGACAAAAATGTAATAATTGGTCAAGTCTCTGATGATATTGGTTTACATAAACTTCAGATTGTTTATTATCCTCAAAACAATGATAAAGCAGCCTTAAAATCTGTTCTTCCAGTTAAGAAGGATGTTTTTGATCAATTCATTTTTACTTTCCCGGGGAATCTTCCTGTGGAAGAAGGTGTTTCTTATGAATACTATTTTGAAGTTTTTGATAATGATGCTTTGCATAATTTTAAGAGTTCAAAGTCATCTACTTTTTCAAACAGAATTAACACGGAAGAAGAACGACAAGATGAGCAGTTGAAAGAGCAAAATGATAATATTAATAGCCTTCAAAAATCGCTTAAAAATCAAGATAAACAATTGTCTGAGTTGGATAAAATCCAAAAAATGGGCAAAGAAAAAAACAACCTGGAGTTTAAAGACAAACAAAAAATTAACGATTTCATCAAACGTCAAAAGCAACAGGAAGAAATGATGAAAGAGTTTACCAAAAAACTCCAAGAAGACCTCAAAAATGCTAAATCAGACAATAAAGATGAGTTTAAGAAAGAACTCGAAAAACGAGCAGAAAATGCTGAAAAAGAAGCTGATAGAAACCAAAAATTATTAGACGAACTCGAAAAATTGGCCGAAAAACTAAACGATGTGGAAATGTTTGATAAAATGGACAAAATCAAACAAAGCACAAAAAATCAAACCAAAAACTTAGAACAGTTGGTTGAGTTGACTAAGAAATATTATGTAGAAAAAAAGGCGGAACAATTAGCAAGTAAGCTTGATAAATTAGCAGAAAAACAAGATAACTTAGCTAAGCAAGAGAAAGAAAATACTGCAGAAAAACAAAATGATATCAATAAAGAATTTGAGAAAATCCAAGAAGAATTACGCGAATTAGAAAAGGACAACAAAGAACTCAAAAGCCCTGTTGATATTCCTTCTGACGAAAAACAAGAAAAAAGCATAAAAGAAGATATGCAAAAGGCTTCAGATGAACTTCAGAAACAACAAAAAGAGAAAGCCAAGCCAAAGCAAAAAAGTGCCTCTCAAAAAATGAAACAAATGAGCCAGCAAATGATGGAATCTATGGCTGGAGGTGAAATGGAACAATTAGAAGAAGATGTAAAAATGATGCGTCAAATTTTAGACAATTTATTAGCTTTTTCTTTTTCACAAGAAGATTTAATGAAACAATTTAAAACTTTAAAAAAAGGTGCTCCATCCTATAACAAATACTTAAAACAACAACAAGATCTAAAACAACAGTTTAAGCATGTTGACGATAGTTTATTTGCGATGTCTTTGCGAAATGCTATGATTACAGAAAAAGTTACAGAAGAAATTGGCAATGTTCAATACAATGTCGATAAATCGCTAGAGTCATTAGCGGAAGTAATTATCTCAAAAGGAGTTTCACATCAACAATATACGGTTGCGGCTTCTAATCGCTTAGCTGATTTCCTTTCAGATGTTTTAAACAGCATGCAAATGTCGATGTCCGGTGCTGGTGCCGGAAAACCAAAACCCGGCAAAGGTCAAGGAGATATGCAATTGCCGGACATTATTCAAAAACAAAAAGGATTGTCTGATAAGATGAAAGAGGGAATGGAAAAAGGAGATAAACCTGGAGACAAACCTGGTGAATCAGCAGGTGAAAAACCGGGAGATGGCAAAAAAGGTGATGAAGGGGAGAAACCTGGGGGCAAAGAAGGGGAAAAAGGTAAAGGAAACCAAAAAGGGAAAAAACCAGGTGAAGGTTCTGGAGGTGGTGGCCAAAACAATAGTGACGGAGAAGAAAATGCTCGTGAATTAATGGAGATTTATCAAGAACAAAGACGTCTACGGCAACAACTTCAAGATGCTTTAGAGATACAAGGATTGACACCTAGTGGTCAAAAAGTTTTAGATCAAATGAAGGATGCAGAAAAACAAATGTTGAACAAAGGATTCAAAAATGAGGTTTTGCAACGTATGTTAAACATCAATTATGAAATGCTTAAGTTAGAAAAAGCACTACAACAGCAAGGTGAAGACACTAAGCGTCAATTTGAAACGAATAAAAAAGAATATAATAATGCTGTTAAACCTCTTTCTCCTGAATTACAACAATATTTAAATAGTGTTGAAATATTAAATAGACAAAGCTTACCTTTGCGGCCCAATTATAACCAAAAGGTTCAAGAATATTTTAAAAAAAATGATTAGCTTTAATTACGAGACAGATTTTGAATTAGGAGACGAAAAGTTATTTTCAAATTGGATAACCAAAATTATTACATCTGAAAATAAATTGGAAGGACAGATTAATTACATTTTTTGTAATGATGATTATCTACATAAAATCAATCTTCAGTACCTAAATCACGATACGTTTACTGATATTATTAGCTTTGATTATAGCGAAGGAAATTTTTTACAAGGCGATATTTTCATTTCTATTGAAAGAGTACAAGACAATGCAATGGATTTTAATATTTCCTTGTTAGAAGAACTAAAAAGAGTTATGGCTCATGGTATTTTACACTATTGTGGCTATAAAGATAAAAGTTCCGAAGAACAAAAAATAATGCGTCAAAAAGAAGAACAAAAAATGAAGATGTTCCACGTGGAACAGTCATAAATTTATTTTGTTCTACGGTATGTTTCACGTGGAACAATTACTTTAAATAAAACTATGTTTCAAGAAAAATATGATGTAATTGTAGTTGGTGCAGGTCATGCAGGTTCAGAAGCGGCTGCGGCTTCGGCTAATATGGGCTGTACAACTTTGTTGGTTACGATGAACCTTCAAACTATTGGTCAAATGTCTTGTAATCCAGCAATGGGCGGAATTGCAAAAGGGCAGATAGTGCGTGAAATCGATGCATTGGGTGGCTATTCAGGTGTTGTTTCTGATAAGACGGCCATTCAGTTTAAAATGTTGAATAAATCAAAAGGACCAGCCATGTGGTCACCACGTGTGCAAAGTGACCGAATGCGTTTTGCAGAAGAATGGCGTTTGATGTTGGAAAACACACCAAATGTTGATTTTTATCAAGAAATGGTAGCGGGACTTATTATTGAGAATAACGTTGTTAAAGGAATTCGAACTTCTCTTGGAATTGAAATTAAAGCCAAAACAGTTGTGCTTACCAATGGAACTTTTTTAAACGGATTAATTCATATTGGAGAAAAACAATTTGGTGGCGGACGAGCTGGAGAAAGTGCCGCTTATGGCATTACAGAAGATTTAATCAAGGTTGGTTTTGAATCAGGAAGGATGAAAACCGGTACTCCACCCAGAGTGGACGGTCGTTCATTAGATTATTCAAAAATGAGAGAAGAGAAGGGAGATCAAAAGCCACATAAATTTTCTTATTTAGATTCGTCAAAACCATTAGTGGAACAAAAATCGTGTTGGATGACATACACCTCATTGGAGGTTCATGCCATACTGAGAGAAGGTTTTGACCGTTCACCAATGTTTAATGGCAGAATTCAAAGTACGGGTCCAAGATACTGTCCGTCTATTGAAGATAAAATTAATCGTTTTGCGGATAAAGACAGGCATCAATTATTTATTGAACCAGAAGGATGGAATACGGTTGAAGTATATGTCAATGGGTTTTCTACATCATTACCGGAAGATGTTCAATTTAAAGCTTTGCGTTCTGTCGAGGGATTTGAAAAAGTAAAATTTTTCAGACCCGGTTATGCTATTGAATATGACTATTTTCCACCGACTCAATTAAAACATACATTAGAAACCAAGTTGATTGAAGGGCTGTTTTTTGCCGGACAAATCAATGGAACAACTGGATATGAAGAGGCAGCCTCTCAAGGTTTAATGGCGGGTATTAACGCTGCCTTAAAAGTGCAAGAACGCGAGCCTTTTATTTTAAAAAGAAATGAAGCTTATATTGGTGTTTTAATTGATGATTTAATCACCAAAGGAACTGAAGAGCCTTACCGAATGTTTACCTCTAGAGCAGAATACCGCACTTTATTACGTCAAGATAATGCAGATGAAAGACTAACGCCAAAAGGTTTTGCTCTAGGTTTAGCCTCTCAAGAGCGTTTAACAAGGATGGAATATAAGTTTAAAGAAGCTGAGAAGATGGTTAATTTTTTCCGCGAAACAAGTATTACACAAGCAGAAGCTAATCCGGTTTTAAAAGAGAAAGAAAGTGCCTTAATGGTGCAATCTGATAAAATGTATAAAGTGTTTTCCCGTCCTCAAATTGAATTAGAAGATATTGTAAAGTTTGAGAAAGTAAAGGAATATATTTCAACAAACCAATTGGATGACGAAACAGTAGAACAAGCAGAAATCCAAGTTAAATATAATGGTTATATTGAAAAAGAACGAAATAATGCAGACAAATTAAAACGATTAGAAGATGTGAAAATACCTGAAAATTATGACTTCGATAAAATTAAATCATTGTCTTATGAAGCAAGAGAGAAGTTCAAAAAGATTCGTCCGGTTACTGTTTCACAAGCTTCCAGAATAAGTGGAGTTTCTCCTAGCGACATTTCTATTTTATTAATTTATATGGGAAGGTAAGGAGTAAATAGGGCTCACTTAATTGCTTAATTTGAATTTTAATAAAATTGTTCCACGTGAAACTATTTCAAGTAACCTAATAAACACAAGTGTTGCAAACATAAAAACACTTTTTTTATAAAAATGAATTTTTTAAAACAAGCCTACATTAAAGTAAAAGATCATTCTGTATCAGGAGAGGAATTTGAATTGTTATTAGATGAAAATCTTCAATTACTGAAAACATACCCACAGCCTTCTTTAGAATTGCTTCCTAACTATTATGAAAGTGAGGATTATATTTCCCATACTGATGGACAACGAACTTTGTTTGAAAAAGTTTACCAATTTATTAAAAAGAAAGCTTTAAATGATAAAGTAAAACTTATAGAATATTGGCACACAGGAAAAGGAACTGTTTTAGATATTGGAACCGGAACCGGTGATTTTTTATTAGTTGCCAAAAGTAGAGGATGGAAAACGGTTGGGATGGAACCTAATAGTAAAGCAAAAACTATCTCAAAGAAAAAAGGAATATGCATTGTAGATGATTATTCAGAGTTAGAAGACCATTTTTTTGATGTAATTACTATGTGGCATGTTTTAGAACACGTTCCAGATATAGAATTTCAAATCAAAGAGTTAAAACGATTGCTTAAACCTAATGGCACGATAATTATTGCGGTACCTAATTATAAATCATTTGATGCAACTCATTATGGAAAATTTTGGGCAGCTTATGATGTGCCAAGGCATCTTTGGCATTTCTCAAAAACAGCAATGCAAAAACTTTTCGCTCATGAGAATCTAAAGCTTTTAAAAATGCAACCCATGTGGTTTGATAGTTTTTATGTGAGTTTGTTATCTGAAAAGTACAAAACCGGAAAAATGAATGTGTTCTCCGCTTTTTGGGTTGGATTACAATCAAATCTCACGGGAAGGCAAACAAAAGAATATTCATCCCATATTTACATCTTTAAAAACAGCTAAAACTAATTTTAAACGCAATTAACTAACCTTTTTACAAAAAATCAACATTTCCACAATTGTTTTAAAATTGTTGATTTAATTCAAAATATGAAGGCCATTTCTTATCACCAATACCAATAAAAAGTCTTAAAAGCATAAATATTAATTATAGTATTGAAATTTATTAAAATAAATCAAATTTGTTAGTTCACTTGGAATTACTACTTTTACCAAAATTTTATAAATCAGACAATCATAATGAAAAAATCAATTTTAGTTATTGGCTTACTTTTGGCCCTAGCATCTTGTGAAAAAGCAGCCGAACAAAAAGATTTCAAAACGGCTTATGTTGATACTTCAAATCTTCTTGAAGAATATACCGAAGCAAAAGATATCGAAGCAAAATATAAATCAAAAGGGGAAGAAATGGGCAAGCAATTAGAAGCAGAAGTAGCTCGTTTTAGAAATGAAGCTTCTAGTTTTCAAAAAAATGCTCAAACTTATGGACCGCAATGGGCTCAACAAAAAGGAGCTGAATTACAGAAAAAAGAACAAGAGTTGTCTTATGCTCAACAAGCTATCTTACGGCAATTACAAGAAGAGAGCGGAAAAGAGATGGATAGCTTAGTAAAAGATGTAAAAAAATTCATAAAAGATTACGGTAAAGAAAAAGGATATAATTACATATATGGCACAGGTGATGCTGCTTCTGTTTTGTATGCAAAAGAGGAATATGATATCACAAAAGAGATCATTAAATTGCTAAACGATAAATACAAAGCAAACTCTTCAACTGAAACTAAGAAAAAAGATACGGCTGAAGCTAAAAAATAATTGATATATTATTTCAATACTTAAACCTCTCCTCGTCGAGAGGTTTTTTGTTTTAATTATTTTTCTATTTTTAGACCTTTAATTAATTCACTGGGTTCAATTTCTAAAGCATGAGCAATTTTAAAAAACAAATTTAAAGTCATACCTTGCTTAAAGTCAAAGATTAATCTTATTGTTTTTTCATCACAACCTACAGTTTTGGCAAATTTTAATTTGTTCCCTTTATATTTTTCTATAAAGAGAGCATAGATTCTTGAAATAAGGATTTCCTTTATGGAATCGAGTTGATTTTGCACAAAGCAATTAAATCAACTTGTTTAAAATAAAATAATTTTACATTCGGAGTTTTATCCGAAAATTGGTTTATATTTGTTTTATGTTTAATCATTTAACAATAAAAAGTAATTTTATGAAGAAAATTATCTTAATTGCAGTTTTAGTTGTGGGAACAACTACTTTTGCCTTGAATTCTAAGAGAGTTAACCCGGAAGAAAAAGAAAAAGCAGTAGCTTGTTGTACTGTTGGGGAATTTACTAATTGTGGTCATGCATCGCAAGATTTATGCGGTATGGCAAGAAGAAGGTATTGTAATGCACATCCTTGTTCTGATAAAACAATAGCAACATTACCACAGCAGTAATCTTTAAATTAGCAGAAGATTGATATAATTTTCTGCTAATTTTTATAAATTTAATCCATATGAAATATTTTATTTTATTTTTATTCCCTTTTACACTATTTAGTCAAAATATCGGTCTAAAGGTAGATTATACTTATACAGATCAAAACAATGTTACAATCCCAAGTTCTTTATATATTAAAGGAAACGAATCAGTTTTTAAAATTTACGACAGCAGAGAGACAGGTGTTGTTGATACGCCAACAGGTGATGTATATCATGTTGAAAACGATCCTTTATCAAAATTTTGTTATACTAATAATGAAAAGGTCTATTACAGATTTGTTGTTCATAATAGAGAACTCATATATTATGATGAATATCAAAGTAAAATCAATTGGAAAATTAATTCTGAAAAAAAGAAAAAAATAGGCAAGTATAATTGTACTGAGGCACGGTTAATATTAAATGGTAGAAATTATATAGCTTGGTTTACATACGAAATGCCAGTAAAATTTGGACCAATGAAATTGCATAATTTACCTGGGTTGATAGTCGAAGCTATAGAAGAAGGTGGACATTTTTCTATAAAGCTAAATAAAATAAGTAGAGTTGCAGATGATTCAGAAATTGAAAAATATAAAAGTTATGTACTTAACAAAAAGGTTATGTATAACTACAAGGAATATGAAAAAAAAATTACTGAGTTTGAAGTAAATCATAAAATAAGCTGGATAGCATCGGTTAAAAAAATGGATATAGAGGACGGTTCTACAACAACGGTCAATGATGACTTGTCAAATTCAAACGTTATCAAGAAGTTGTTAGATATACCTCCAACTTTAATAAATGAATTAAAAAAATATCGTTATAATTAAATTGAATTTAAAAATAAGTTGCTTATTAATGTCATTTTTCCTAGTTTGTTTAAATGATTTATTTGGACAAGACTTTAAAGGAATTGTTGTTGACTCTAAAAATAATCCTGTTGAAAATGTAGCGATTTATTCTTGGGAAAGCATAGAAAAAAGTGCTCTCTTAACTTATGCTTATTCTGATTCAGAGGGTAAATTTGAATTGCCTATTTCCAAACTTAAATTTCCTTTTTTTCTAGAAATTTCATGTATATTTTGTGAAACACAAGTTTTTGAAGTTTTATATTTTTCTAATGACTACAAGGCTGTTGTTGCTTTTAAAGATATAGCATTGGATGAAGTTGAATTAATAGAAGAAAAACCCGTTACCGAGAAAAAAGACACAACAGTTTATGATGTAAAAAAATTTTTAAATGGGACAGAAAATAAAGTTGAAGATTTATTAAAAAAATTACCAGGAATTACAGTAAATGAATCTACAGGACAAATAAAATTTAAAGGAAAAGATATTGAGTTGGTTCAATTAGATGGAGATGATTTGTTCGGTTCAAATTATACTTTAGGCACCAAAAACATATCTATCGATATGGTTGAAGAAATTCAAGCAATAGAAAATTTTTCAAACAATCCCCTCTTTAAAGACATTGAAGATTCTGACAAAACCATTTTAAATTTAACATTAAAAAAAAATAAATTTGATTTTTCAAATGAAGTTGTACTAAAAAATGGTTTTGGAGAAAAATTTTTAAGTGCAAACGAAATTACTACTTTAGGAGTAAATAAGTTTATTAAATGTTTTGGGATTTTAGCCTATCAAAATTTTGGTGTAAATTCTATCGATTATCGTTATGATGAAATTGAAAATTATGACACACGCTTTTGTAATGAAAATTTTAAGACAACAAAAAACATTTCCGAATCAAACTACTTTAATCAACTTCCAGCTAAACGAACAAATTATAATGAATCAATTTTTGCTAGTTTTAATTCAATTTTCAAAATTTCAAAGAGAATTAAAGTAAAGACTAATCTAAATTATTTTGCGGATATGTTTAATATTGATGAGTTGATTGAAACAAATTATTTTGAAAATAATGAACTAAATCAGCAATTCGAGCTAGATAATAATTATTTTAGAAATCCAAAGATTTTCAAAGTTCAGAATCAACTATCCTATAATGTTAATAACAATTCTTTACTAGAATATAAATTAAATTGGTTTAACGAAAATGTTGATTCAGGAATTAAAACCATTTTGAACTCTGAAAATTATAATTCTAATATTAAAACAAATAATCAGTTTTTAAAATCTGACATCGAATACACTTATAAAATAAATAACAATAATGTATTTAAAATCGACAATAGTCTTTCAATCAATAAAATACCTCAACGAATGTTTTCAAGTCCAGGAAATTTATTTGAGAACAATTTAAGCACAACAAATAACTTACAGGATAGCGAATTTCAAAACAAAATAATCTACACAAAAATTAAATATTTATTTAAAATAAATGACATTAAAAATGTTTTTTTTTTCGGTTATTCGGATAAAAAACTACCCTTTCAATCGAGCTTAACACAAGATGGTATTCTGAACTTAAGTTTTTTGAATGATGTAGATTACTCAATAAAAACTTTTTTTTCAGAGTTTACAACTTCTTTTAAAATTAAAAATGTTAAGACAAGAGCATTTATTTCTGCTAACCATTATAATCAAAACATTAGTCTTAATGAAAATGTGAGTGCTGTAGAATCAAAATTAGCCATAAATTATTCAATAATTACTGATTTAAATATTTCCAAAAACTCTTCTTTATTATTAAATTACGAAGTTCAGAGCAATACTCCGTATCAAGACAATATTTTTAATAATTATGTTACCCTAGATAATACTTCCATAAAAAACAATCTACCTTCGTTAGACTTAATAAAAAATCAAAGAGCGATTTTAAGTTATAAATTCAAAAATATGAATAAATTGTTTTTATATGATTTGAATTTAAATTATTCGACCACATCAAATACTTTTCTTACAAAAATTGATTTTAGTTCAAATTTTATAACTTACACATCTTTTCAAAGTCCACAAAAAATTGAAACTAAAAAGATTGATTTTAATATTGAAAAGTACATTAAACCATTGAGAATAAATATAAAATGCAATTTATATCATTCGTTATATAGTTATTTTAATTCAATTACAAATTTTGAAATAAGAGAAAATAATTTAAACGACGTAGGTGGTTCATTTTTTTTGATTACAATATTAAATTTTCCTGTAAATTTTGAATCCAAACTCAGTTACATTGGATCAACTTCGAAGTCTGATGACGGTTTTAGATCTGAAAGAGAGTCTTTCTCATCTCTTTTTAATATTATTATTAAACCTTGGAAAAACGTTGTTTTCAAGACAGGTTATGAATACTATAAATTTGATTTAAGTCAAAATGAAGATTTTTCATTTTTAGATGCTAATCTCCAATTCAACAATAAAAAAAATAATTTTTCATTTTCCATTCAAGGTAATAATTTATTGAATAAAAAATTGTTCAGCGTTTATTCAAATAACGACTATTCCACGACATTATATCAATCAAAATTATTACCTCGTTATGCTTTAGTTACATTCAATTTTAAAATTTAACAATATAACAAATTAAAAAGATTTTCTATTTAAGAAGGTTTTTACTTCTAATGATAATTTAAAATCGAATAATGAATTTGTAAATTATCCAAAAATTTGTATTTTCACATCTCTAAACTCAACGCCACATGGAAATTACAAACGATGCACGCCAAGTACTTCAATTTATTAATCAAACACAACGGTCTGTTTTTCTAACCGGAAAAGCCGGAACAGGAAAGACTACGTTGTTACGACAGATTATTCAAACTACTCACAAAAACACGGTGGTAGTCGCTCCCACAGGAATTGCCGCGTTAAACGCAGGAGGAGTTACGATTCATTCCATGTTTCAACTACCGTTTAGTGGTTTTATTCCCGAATATATTCCCGGTTCAAGCATCTCTGATTATCAAAAATTTGAAACCAAAAATACGTTGGTCAAGCATTTTAGAATGAGCGGACAAAAGAAAAGCGTTATGCTTAACATGGAATTGCTTATTATTGATGAAGTCAGCATGTTGCGCGCCGATTTGTTAGATGCAATTGATTTTACCCTTCGAAAAATAAGAAGAAAAGATTTTCCTTTTGGGGGTGTTCAAGTTCTATTTATAGGTGATTTACTGCAATTACCGCCCGTAGTAAAAAATGAAGAATGGCGGGTTTTAAGAAATTATTATAGAGGAATTTTCTTTTTTAATGCAAAAGTAATTCAAGAAAGTCCACCGCTTTATATCGAATTAACTAAGATTTTCCGTCAATCTGACGAGCGGTTTATATCGGTATTAAATAACTTGCGAAACAATATGATTTCATCACAGGATATGATGATTTTAAATGATTTTGTAAATCCAAAATTCGATATAAAATCTAATAAAGGCTATATTACATTAACCACACACAATGCAAAAGCAGACGAAATAAATGCAGCTTCTTTAGACGAAATTAAAGAGAAATGTTTTCGATTTAAACCCGAAATTGTGGGAGATTTTCCTGAAAAAATTTATCCGGTTGAAGAAATTTTGCACTTGAAAGTTGGGGCTCAAATCATGTTTATTAAAAACGATTTATCTCCTGAAAAAAATTATTTCAATGGCAAAATGGGCTTTGTCAAATCATTGTCTGAAGGCGAAATTATTATTCATTTTCCGGAAGAAAACAAAATCATAGAAGTCGAAAAATATGAATGGAAAAATATTCGGTATTCCGTTAATCAAAATACAAAAGAAATAGACGAAGAAGTACTTGGTTCGTTTGTGCATTTCCCAATTAAATTGGCATGGGCTATAACTGTTCATAAAAGTCAGGGGTTGACGTTTGACAAAGCTGTTCTTGATGTCTCGCAGGTTTTTTTGCCGGGACAAGCGTATGTTGCTTTATCACGACTTCGCTCGTTAGACGGACTGATTTTGCTTAAACCAATTCAAATGAATGGCATTTCAAACGACCAGGAAGTAATGCAATATGCAGAAAATAAAGCCGACGATGAAACGATTGTAAAAACGCTACAAAAAGAAACGCAACGATTCATTCATGAATACATCAAAAATAGTTTTGATTGGACTGAATTAGCACAAGATTGGCGAAATCATCGTTTTAGTTATTTGGCAAATGCGGAAAAATCTGAGAAAAGTAAACATCAAAAATGGGCTGAAATTCAAGAGAATGCAATTAGCGAGTTAGAAGAACCGGCCAAAAAATTCCGATTGCAATTAAATCGACTTTTTCAAGCGAAGGAAGTTGATATTTTGTTTATTTCAGAACGAATTAAGGCAGCGTTTGATTATTTTTTTCCAAAAACAGATTCGGTTTTGTTCGATTTACTATTGAAAATGGAAGAAGTAAAAAGAAAAAAACGTGTAAAAGAGTACTTTACTGAATTAAGCGAATTAGAAGAAAACCTAACTAAATCAATTCTTCAATTATTTAAGGCTGTTCGAATGATAAAAATTCTAACGGATGGTAAAGAAATCAATAAGGAAAATTTGTATTCAGAGGCCATTAAAAATTACCGAAGTTTAAAAATGGAAGCCGTTCAAAAACATTTTAAAACCATTAAAGTTGACTTAATTGCTGAAGAAGAGGAAGTTGACCATTATCAATACCTTACTAAAAAGAAAAATGCAAACACAAAAGAACCTAAAAAATCAACGGTTCACGAAACGTTTGAACTTTGGCAACAAAAAATGGCTATAGAGGAAATTGCTAAAATTCGTGTATTAACGCCACAAACTATTCAGAGTCATTTAGCTAAGCTAATTGAAGCCAAAACCATATCCATCACCGATGTGCTTTCTCAAACCAAAATAGAGGAATTATCTGCTGCATTTAAAGGTTACAATGAAGAAAGTTTGCATGCTTTAAAAGAAGAAGTTGGTGATCGATTTACGTGGGGCGAGTTAAGGATATATAAGGCGAGTTTGAATCAACAATTTTAATTCAGCCAATAAACTACCAAAACAGCCGGAACAAAGTAAATCACAATAGTTCTTGCACCGTCATAGTCCTTTGCTAATCGTTGTCCGAAAAGTAAAAAAATCAATGTAACACAACTCATCACGCCAGCATAAAAACCGTATTCACGCTCACCGTTGTATAGTAACTGAACCATTCCGGCGATGGCTAAAATCCCTGAAATAAGTTCTAAAATCAATATTTTAGCCAACGCTAACGGAACCATATTTTTGAGAATTGTTTTGGAAAAGTGGCCTTTCAACCATCCTAAATTATCGTTCCAATAAAAGAGTTTATCGTAACCGGATTGCAAAAAAGTAATCGCCAAAAAAAGTAATATTAAAAAAGAAGCGGGATTGTTCATCTGTTTATTTTTTATGTATTAAACGGGTTAGTTTGATAGATAAATCAGTTAAAATAATTTTTGCATTCCCATTGCGTTCAATGTGGTAAATAGCATCGTTTAGTTCTTTGTAAATGTCTATAATGTTATTACCGTTTACAAAAGGGGCAAAGTTTTCCAATTTAAATTTTTCAACTTTTGGTTCTAAATAAACCAATGAAGTTGCTTGATAGTTTAACAATAAGGCTTGACGAAACATTTCCAAACAATATGTCAAAAATTTCTTTTGCGTTTCACGCCCCATTTTTGCTATTTCCTCACTCCATTCAATTAATTCATGAATAGCCGAGGCATTTCCCTTCGCTTTAAAAGCCGCACGAACCCAGATTACAAACCATTGTTCAAAAGGAAAATCCTCGTTGTCTTCACTAATTAATTTCAGAGCTTTGTTGTAATTTCCCTGTGCTTGGCGAGCAATTTTTGAAGCGGTATTTTGGTCTAATTTCTCTTGTTTTACTAACGCTTCAGCAATCACTTGTTCTGGTAATCCGTTAAAGTCTAAAACCTGGCAGCGTGAGCGAATTGTTTGAATTAAGTCTTCTTCCTTTTCGGTAATTAGAATGAAAACAGTTCTGTCAGTGGGTTCTTCTAAAATTTTCAATAATTTATTGGAGGCTTCAATATTCATCTTATCGGCCATCCAAATAATCATGACTTTATAACCGCCTTCATATGATTTTAGAGAAAGAGATCTAACAATCTCCTGAGCATCGTCGACCCTAATTTCTCCCTGTTTGTTTTTAACATCCAGTATTTTAAACCAATCAAAAAGGCCACCATACGTATTCTGATTTAAAAATTCTCGCCACTCCTTAATAAAATCAATGCTTTTGGGCTTAGATTTTACCTCTTCAGTAGTAACTGTGGGATAAATAAAATGTAAATCAGGATGAGCAAAATGAAGAAATTTTAAATTACAAGATTCATTTCCACCAGAATTTTCAGCTCCATTATTCGAGCATAAAAGATATTGAGCGTAAGCTATAGCCATAGGCAAAGTGCCTGATCCTTCCGGGCCTACAAAAAGTTGAGCATGCGGAATTCTTCCCAATTGAACACTTTGAGTAAGGTGATTTTTGATAAGTTCTTGTCCTAGTATTTCTGAAAACCGCATAAAGCAAATATAAACTATTTTTTTGCCCAAAAAAATGCTGTGCTAAACAGATTCAAACTTTAAAATCTAACTTAAAAAGGCAATTATATAAATAACTAATACAAAAACACATCATTTTCTTACTTTAATCTACAAAACAAGCCTTTTTGTCGTTCACTTTATTACCTTTGTCATCGTGAATGTTGAACCCCAAAGCTTTATATCATTCAAATATGAGTACGTATATGAATCTAAAAAGATGTAAGAACGCACTTTTTATTGTTTTTTTAATTTTCTCCTCTTGGAGTAACGCACAATTGGCTGTTCCGTTTAAAGAACGTTACAAAGTCAATGTAAAAGGAGATATGACTATTATTGCCAATTCTGTACTAAATAGGATTGATAAAAAAAATTCTACAAATATGCCATTTAATGACAAAACATTTGAAACACTTTCAAATGATGAAATGGATATGGAATATATTGATATTGATACAGATAAGGAAACTTTTTCTTCCAGTAGTGCCGCTTTGTTTTTGAAGAATGAAGAATCGAAAAAAATCATTTATGCCGGTCTATATTGGTCTGCAACCTATAAATATGAAAGTGGCTATAAAAAAGGAGATGATAAATTTGTTGCTTTTGATAAAACAAGAGAGTTTTTTGATCAAGTTTTGGTCAAATTTCCAACTCTTAAAGAATATAAATCGATTAAAGGAGAAATTATTTTTGATGGAATAAAAGATAAAAACCTCAAAGAAGTCGCTCCTTATACTGTTTATGCTGATATCACACCGTATGTGAAAGAATTAGAAAATCCATTTGGGTTTTATACCGTTGCAAACATAAAAGCAACGCAAGGCACATTAATTGGAGGTTCAGCTGCAGGGTGGACAATTATTTTTGTGTATGAAGATTTATCCATGACCGAAAAGTATATCAGTTCTTACGATGGTTTTGCCGGAGCATCCAGTGAAAAAGTTGACATTAATTTTAAAAATTTTGAAACTCAACAGGAAGGAGATGTTGTTGTAAAACTTGCCTGTTCTGCTTTGGAAGGTGATTTTAATGTGGATGGAGATTTATTAATGTTTAGTTCCTCTACAAATACCAGTCTTTCAAATGTTAAAACCGGGACACGAAAATACAGCAATTTTTTTGACAGCTCTATTACAATTGAAGACGAAAATTTTCAATATCGAATTCCGGACAGTAAAAATACGTTGGGATATGATGCGCTGATTACAACTCTACGCAATCCAAACAATTCTAAAATAGGCAATAATGCTAAAGATGCCAGAATTAGTTTCAAATCTTCAGGCGATGTTTTTTACATGTTCTTCTGTGCGTTAAACATTGAAATCAAACCGTCTAAAATTCAAATTGAACAACCGAAAGAAAATACTAAAGTGGTTTTTGAAGACAAAAAATTCAAATTGGTTGATAAAACCACCAATAAAGAAATTATTCAGAAACCAAGCCCTCAAACAATTGCCGAAAATGCATTCAAGCCAAAGGTTGATGAAACCGAGACAAGTTTGAAACCAGAAGTAAAAGCCGTCTCAAAATCAAAAGATAAGTCAGCAAAACCAAACACATCTTCAGTTCCAAGCCCAACGGATATTGTGGCAAACACAAATTCAAAGCATAAGGAAAAGGAAGTTGCCAAAACATCACCTGAAGCAAAAGTTGTGACCTCATCCGGGACTATAAATTTAGAGAAAAGCGAGAATCTTTTTGCTCAATCAAATCAGAAACAAAAACCGGTTGATACTAAATTAGTTTCTACTACCGATTTTAAAAAGGAAGAAAAAAAATCTAATTCTCCTGAAAATTCAGTCAATAATTCAGTTAAGCGATTAAACAACATTGACATGCCTAAAGGCTATTATTTGGTAGCCAATGTTTTTAACGAACGAGTAAATGCCGCTAAATTTATGATGAGACTAAGGGATAGCGGACTCGACCCTAATTATTTTACCAGTCCTGAAAATAACTTTATATATGTTTATCTGGATTTTGTAAATACGAGAGCGGAAGCAGATGCATTGCGGGAATCTAAACTAAAAAACACATATTTTGAGGAATTGTGGATTTTAATTGTCAATATTACAGAATAAAACCAAAACATGATTCATATAAAATATAGTTAATTTTTAAAAAATTATATTTGTGAAAATTTGACATAACAACTAAAATTTATAAAAATGAAAACCCTTTTTGATTTTAATTTCCACAACAAAAAAGCATTAATTAGAGTTGATTTTAATGTGCCTTTAGATGAAAAATTTAATGTAACGGATGCCAACAGAATTGAGGCTGCTAAACCTACAATAGATAAAATTTTAGCAGATGGTGGAAGTGTCATTTTAATGTCACACCTAGGTCGTCCAAAAGGGGTGCAAGACGAATTTTCTTTACGTCATATTGTGGCAAAAATTTCAGAAGTTTTAGGTGTTACGGTTCAATTTGCATCAGATTGTATTGGTGAAATTGCTGAAAAAACGACTAATAATTTAAAAGCAGGCGAAGTATTACTTTTAGAAAATCTTCGTTTTTATAATGAAGAAGAAGCAGGAGATTTAGAATTTTCAAAAAAATTAGCTTCTTTAGGTGATATTTTTGTGAATGATGCATTCGGAACTGCTCACAGAGCTCACGCTTCTACAACCATAATTGCTCAGTTTTTTCCAAATAAAAAATGTTTTGGTATGTTGTTGGCTAAAGAAATTGAAAGTTTAAATAAGGTTTTGAAAAATAGTGTAAAACCGGTAACAGCAGTACTTGGTGGTTCAAAAGTTTCATCAAAAATTACGGTCATCGAAAATATTTTAGACAAAGTTGACCACATGATTATTGGAGGCGGAATGACTTTTACTTTTATCAAAGCATTAGGCGGAAAAGTAGGCAATTCAATTTGCGAAGATGATAAATTACAATTAGCATTGGATATTTTACACTTGGCTAAAGAAAAAAATGTACATATTCATATTCCGGTCGATGTAGTTGTTGCAGACGCTTTTTCAAACGACGCTAACACACAGATTGTTGATGTGCGTGAAATTCCGGACGGATGGCAAGGATTGGATGCCGGACCTAAATCACTGGAGAATTTTAAAGCCGTGATTATGAATTCAAAAACCATTTTATGGAATGGTCCTCTAGGTGTTTTTGAAATGGAAGCCTTTGCTCACGGAACGATCGCTTTAGGGAATTATATTGCAGAATCAACCGCTAAAGGTGCATTTTCATTAGTAGGTGGAGGCGATTCTGTCGCTGCGGTTAAACAATTTGGATTAGAAGATAAAATGAGTTATGTTTCCACCGGTGGCGGAGCAATGTTGGAAATGCTTGAAGGAAGAACCTTGCCGGGAATTGCGGCAATTTTAGATTAAAGAGCACTTTTAACAATAAATAAACAGTTTTTATCGTTGTATATATTTATGTTTGCAAGAACAGATAATCATCTGATAAATAAAAGATTACCTATAACCAATGAATTTACGAAATACCACACTCGCCACCGTTTTACTTTTTTCTACTTTGTTTCATGCTCAAGATACTACAATAGTGAGCATTAATCAAAAAGTTGAAACTAAAATTTCTTATTTAGATTCTATTAAACAAAGCTTTGTTAAGCATGAAGTTGCTTCTTGTGTAGACGAACGTTGGATGAGTGAATTAAGCAACCAGGATTTGTTTAATGAAATGATTGCAGATATCCAAAATGTAAATCCTGAAAATAATGTAGACTATGATTTATCAACCGATTTATTGAAAGAACGATTGAAAATTTTAGATTCTAAATCAGCTTTTCACATTGAATACAACAAAGGTTTAGAAAACATCATTAAGCACTATCTTAAAAACAGAAAAAAAGCATACGAGCGATTGATGTCATTGTCGCAATACTATTTTCCAATTTTTGAAGAGTCATTAGCTAAATACAATGTTCCCTTAGAAATTAAATATTTAGCCGTTGTTGAATCGGCTTTAAATCCGTTAGCTGTTTCTAAAGCCGGGGCTACCGGTTTGTGGCAATTTATGTATGGAACCGGAAAGCAATATAACTTAGATATTACAACTTATACAGATGAACGAAGCGATATGTTGAAAGCAACGGAAGCGGCTTGTCAATATATGGTGAAAATGTATGCCATCTTTGGAGATTGGGATTTGGTTTTGGCGTCTTATAATGCCGGCCCGGGAAATGTAAGTAAAGCAATTCGTCGTTCCGGTGGAAAACAAAATTATTGGAACATCAGACCCTATTTACCTCAAGAAACTCAAGGTTATGTTCCGGCTTTCATCGCTACTATGTATGTGTTTGAGTTTCACAAAGAACATGGCATAAAACCTAATAAAGCGGTTGTAAATCATTTTGAAACAGATACCATAATGGTTAAAAACAAAATGACTTTTAAACAACTATCGGATTTATTGAGTATTTCAGTTGAGCAATTGCGGTTTTTAAACCCTCAATACAAACGTGATTTTGTACCCTATATAACCAATAAAAAGCATTTTGTAAGATTACCAATCGATAAAGTGGCTGTTTTTACTTCAAATGAAAGTAAAATTTACGCATACACTGAGTATGATTTCAACAAAAGAGAAAAACCTTTTACAGCAAGTGAGGCATATGTTTCAGAAGGAATGGTATCTAAAACAAAATACCACAAAGTAAGAAAAGGAGAATCATTAGGAGGAATTTCTAAAAAATATGGCGTTACTATTTCTGAATTAAAAAAATGGAATAAATTAAAATCAAATAAGGTAGTAACCGGTAAAAGTTTGAAAATTATAACGGATGAAGCTGTGGCAATAGCTCCTAAGAAAACAGCTGATAAATCAGTAGCCATTTCAAACGATACCATTAAGTCAAAATCTGAAGAAGATAAAGATTCCACTAAATTTCATTTAGTAGAAAGAGGAGAAAATCTATATAGTATTGCTCAAAAATACAGCGCTACTAAAGAGGATTTAAAAGAATGGAATAACCTAAAAGATGAAGATATTCAACTTGGTTCAAAATTGTTAGTTTCGGAGGCTATAAATCAAGAAAAAACCGAAAATTATGTCGTTCAAAGCGGAGATAATTTAAGTACAATTGCCAAAAAATACGGAGTAGGGATTGATGATATCAAGAAATGGAATAATTTAGAGGATTATAATGTAAAATTAGGGTCAACTTTAAAAATTATTGTTTCGGAAAAAGAAGAAATAGTGACCGAGGTTAAAACTCAAAAACCTGAAAAACATTCTACTTTTAATAAAGAAGATATTTATATTGTGAAAAAAGGCGACTCTTTGTTTAGTATTTCTAAAAAAATAAAAGGTGTTACAGTCTCTGATTTAAAAAAATGGAACGGTATTAGTGGTGGAAATATTAAACCGGGAATGAAACTAAAAATCAGCGGATAAAAATCGCCCATTCCTATTAAAATATTATCATGAAAAATATTTTTATTCTCCTTTTTTGTACCACTTTTATAGTGTCTTGTAAAGAGGAAAAGTCCGGGACAGCCTATAAAGAATCATCCGGTAAAATTAATCACCTTTCTGTGATTATTGATAATCAATTGTGGAATGGTGAAGTGGGCGACAGCATTCGTAATATATTTGCCGCTCCGGTAGATGGTTTGCCTCAAGAAGAACCTTTGTTTACAATCAAACAATATGCTCCCAATTTATTTGAAGGTTTTATGACCAACAGCAGAAATATTTTGGTGGTTTTAAAAAAAGAGAACAACGCATTTCAATTAAAACAAAACGAGTTTGCACAACCTCAAAATGTGGCTCATATTTCAGGTAGTTCTGTTTCTGAAATTATTAAATTATTAGAAACCCATTCGCAGGAAATCATAAAAAAATTCAAGAAAACAGAAATAGCTGAAAATCAAAAACGTATTGCAAAATCCTTATTAACCGATACGAAAATAAAAACCAAATTTAAAGCGAGTTTAAAGTTGCCTTCGGCCTACCGTTATATTATTGAAGAGGATAAGTTTTTTTGGATTCGAAAAGAGCTTACCTCCGGAAATGCCAGTCTATTGATATACGAAGTTCCCCTGAGCACTATTCAGAAAGATTCGAATACAATGACCAATATCATTCAAATGCGTGATTCCATAGGTCAAAGGCATATTCAGGGAACGTTACCAAATACGTTTATGGTTACTGAAGCGGCATATTCACCCTATTTCTTTTACACAATTTTAGATGGTAAAAAAACCTATGAAACCAAAGGAACTTGGGAGTTGAAAAACGATTTTATGGCTGGACCGTTTATTAATTATGCTATAAAAGACGAAAAAAACAAACGTTATTTAATTATTGAAGGGTTTTGTTACAATCCATCTCAGTCAAAAAGAGATTTAATGCACGAATTAGAATCGATAATTAAATCGATTAAACTATTATAAATTTATGGGAAGTTTTAGCTTCCCTTTTTTATGCAATTAACATTCAAAATAAAGCGTTTTAACGAGCTTTCGCTAACAGAACTTTACAATGTGCTACAATTGAGAAGTGAGGTCTTTGTGGTAGAGCAAAATTGCGTTTATCAGGATATTGACGGGAAAGATGAGAAAGCTGTTCATCTTTTAGGTACTTTTGGAGAAGAAATTGTGGCCTATGTCAGAATTTTTAAACCAGGCGATTATTTTCAAGTCGCTTCTATTGGCAGAGTAGTTGTCAAGCAATCTTATCGCGACAGAAAATGGGGTTACTATTTGATGCAGGAAGCCATTGAGGTGACAAAAACAGTTTTAAATGAAACTAATATCACGATTTCAGCTCAATTGTATTTGAAAAAGTTCTATGAAAACTTAGGATTTGTTCAAACCAGCGAAATGTATCTCGAAGATGATATTCCGCATATTGAAATGAAAAAAAGCTAAAGTTTCGTTATCACTAATTCTACCCGACGATCCAATTCCGGGCTTTTTCCTAACGAAACAGTATTTCCATATCCTTTAAAAGTTAATCGGTCTTTGGCAATTTTTTTACTAATCAAGTATTTATAAACGCTTTCAGCTCGGTTTTGAGATAATTTTCTTTTTTTGGTGGCTTTATCAATTGCTTCTTTATGGTTAGGAGGCGTACAACATACATGCCCTTGTATTTCTATATGGAGATTTTTGAATTTATTTAGAAGTTTGGCCATTTTATCTAATTCATTTTTGCATTTCACTGTTAAAACGCTGCTCCCTCTTTCAAAAAGCATATCAGAAAGCACAATTCGGTCACCCACAATATTGTCTTTAGTAAACGTTGGATAAACTCCCGGAATTTTTAAATCTTCCTTAGGCAACGGCTTTAAATTTAGTACCACATCAACACGTCTGTTTTTTGAACGAACAGCCGGAAGGTTATCAACAATATCATCCTCAATTAAGATTCTTCCTTTCCCTTCTATGGTTACAATGATTTTATTGGTAATACCGTTGTCGATAAATTTCGATTTTACTTTATTGGCTCTTTCAGTCGATAATTTTCTGTTATAATCATCTTTTCCAACGTCGTCGCAATAACCAAAAATTTGAATACTTTCAATCCGTGTACTGTCAATTTTTTTAATGAAATCAACCATTTGTGTGGTTTGTTTTAAATCAACATCCGATTTATTCGTATCAAAATAGATGGATTGTACCATTTCCTCTTGAGCAAAAAGAGAAAAACTGATGAAAAGCAGAAAAAATGCAAACCCCTGTTTTATCATTTTTTAAGTATTTTATTATACTCTGTTTGATTGGCTAAAATCGAAGTTGCTTTTTTAACCTCACTATTATTTTGAATATAGTATTGATAGAGTCCTTCTTTGTATTGGTAACGTTTTATCAATTCATCTAGTATGAGTTTTTTAATTTCAGTCTGATTTTTATTCAATTGAATTTCCTCACTTTTGCGTAAAGCGGTCATTAAATTTTGGTATTCTACTTTAATATTTTCCTCTATTTTTTCCTTTTGAGCCGTTTCTAATGTTTTTTTCAATTGCTTTTCAGTCTCAGTATCAAAAGAGAAATTTTCTTTCTTTAAAAAGCTTTTAAAATCTGTAAAATCTGCATCAGAAACTGTTGGAATTTTATTTCCTAAAGCAGGATTTTTATAATAATAAGAAGTAGCAAAATTAAATATAGCATCGTTCTTTTGAAGTGCTTCCGTAATGGAACTTAATTTAGTTTCTTCTAATTCCACATCCGGCTGAATTCCACCGCCATCATAAACCGATCTTCCCTTTTTGGTTTTAAAAGCATTAAAGTTTTTTGCATCAGTTTTTATAGCTTTTCCTTCTGCATCTTTTTTGGAATAATCCAATGCTTGAATACATCTTCCGGAAGGTGTATAATACCTCGAAATAGTTACTTTCACTTGTGTTCCATAGGTTAAATCTAATGGGCGTTGAACTAATCCTTTGCCGAAACTTCGACTTCCAACTACAACAGCACGATCCAAATCTTGTAAAGCACCGGAAACAATTTCACTGGCGGAAGCACTTTTTCCATCCACTAAAATAACCAATGGAATATCTAAATCAATAGGATCACGTGCCGTTTTATAGGTTTGATTGTGTTTTTCAATTTTTGATTTAGTCGTCACAATAATTTCGCCTTTGGGTACAAAAAGATTACAGATATTAACGGCTTCTCCTAATAATCCGCCGGGGTTACCACGAAGGTCTAAAATGATTTTTTCGGCACCTTGGGTTTTTAAATCCAATAGAGCAGCTTGGGTTTCAAAAGTGGCTTTTCTGTTAAATTGAGAAAGCACGATATAACCCGTTTTTTCATCAACTTTCCCATAAAACGGGACCGCTTTTACTTCTACTTCATCTAAAATTAGAGTGGCAGTATTTATTTTGCCTTGTCGGATAAATTTTACTTCCACTTTTGCATTTTTTGCTCCTCGCATTAATGCCGAAGCATCTTCTTTGTAATCTTTTAGCTCTACGTCGCCAATTTGTATAATTTCATCGCCTGCTTTAAGCCCGGCTTTATCGGCAGGATAGTTTTTATAAGGTTCTTTAATAATGATTTTTCCTTCTTTACGGGTAATCATTGCACCAATTCCCGTGTATTCACCCGTGTTGTTGATTTTGAATTTAACCACATCAGCTTCGTTGAAATAATTAGTATACGGATCTAAATCGGCTAGCATACTTTTAATAGCTTTATCCATCATTTCACCCGGATTGGTTTCGTCTACATAGTTCATGTTGACCGTTTTAAACAAATTGGTAAAAATTTCAATTTGTTTAGCAATTTCAAAAAAATCTTCTTTGAATCCGACTCCTGTAAATAAAAATCCGGAAAGAATAACCGGAATAATATAGCGTTTTTTAAATCTTGAAAGCATAAGAAATTATAGTATTATTTTTTAATATTTTTTACAAAAAGAATAGGGCAACTAAATTAAGTATTAAATTGAGATAAACAGTTGATAATACGTTAAACCCTTTTTCGAATAATTGAAAGCACAAATAACAAGCCAAACATTAGGTGGATTTTATTTCTTTAATAAATTTTTCAAAAAGCAAAATTGTTTTTTCATTCATTTCCTCAAAAGGCATCTCATCTTTTGTTTGGTAGAATAACATAATAGCATATGGTTTATCTAAATTTTCTAATAAAAGATGTTTATTTAATCGATAACATTCACGAAGCAGGCGTTTATAATAGTTTCTATCAACAGCAAGTTTAAAATGTTTTTTAGAAACCGAAATTCCAAATTTAATTTTTTCCTCATCTTCTAATTCTACAGGAACGTAAACCAACCGCAACGGATATTTGGAAACCGATTTTCCTTCAGAAAAAAGCAAATCAATATGCTTTTGACTCTTAATTTTTTCGTGTTTGGGATAAGTGAACGACATTGGACTTTTTAAGTTTCAACAGCAAAGGTAATCAGAAGAAATTAAATGGTATAAATTCATTTTTTTTCTATCTTTAGTGAAATATAATTTGGACAAGCAATGAAAAATTTTCCACTGTTTACAATAGTAGTAGCTATTTTATGCACAAGTTGTGACAAAAAAGAAAAAGCAACTGAAATTGCAACCACACCTTCAGAAAAATTCTGCATCGTCATTCACGGGGGAGCCGGAACCATTTTAAAGGAAAACATGTCGGATTCTTTGGAAGCGGAGTACAATCGTGTGTTAGATCTAGCCGTTTCCAAAGGTTATGAAATTCTTAAAAACGGAGGAACCAGTTTAGATGCTGTCACACAAGCCATCATGATTTTAGAAGATTCACCACTGTTCAATGCGGGAAAAGGTGCTGTTTTTACCAACGAAGGGAAAAATGAATTGGATGCTTCAATTATGGACGGTAAATCAAAAGCTGCCGGTTCAGTTGCCAGTGTTACCCGTGTAAAAAATCCGATTACCTTGGCAAGAGCCATTATGGAAGTTTCTGAACACGTGATGATGGTTGGTCTGGGTGCGGAAAAATTTGCCGAGCAAAACGGAATAGAATTAGTAGATCCGTCTTATTTCTTCACAGAAAAAAGATGGGAAGGTTTGCAAAAAGCAAAAGAACGAGAGAAAATAGAGTTAGATCATGCAGCTGCCATAAATTATGATCTTTTGATAAAAAATCAAAAATTTGGTACGGTAGGTTGTGTAGCTTTAGATAAAAAAGGAAACATAGCCGCCGGAACATCTACCGGTGGAATGACAAACAAAAGATATGGGCGAGTGGGTGATGCTCCTATTATTGGAGCCGGAACATATGCTGATAATGCTACTTGCGGAGTTTCAGCTACGGGATGGGGTGAGTTTTTTATTCGAAATGTGGTAGCCTATGACATTGCCGCTCAAATGCAATATAAAAAGGTTACTTTAGGTGAAGCTGCAAAAGAAACCATTCAGAAAAAAGTGCCTGAAATGGGCGGTGATGGCGGAATTATTGCCATTGATAAAGAGGGAAATATTGTGATGGAATTCAATACCGCAGGAATGTATCGGGCTGCTATTGATATAAATGGAAAAAAAATCATTGAAATTTATAAGTAAAGGTTTTTTTCTTAATTTTATTCCTTTAATTCTAAAAGTATGCTGATAAAATCATGAAATTAAAAACATTTGAAAACAACCAGTTTTGTTTTATTCTATCAGAATATTTTGGAAAGTAATTCTTTTTTTAAACCTTTTTAAACAAAAACACGATGCAATTATTAAGTCAAAAATTTAATTTAATTTTATTTCTAACATTTGTTTTTTTATTTTGTAACTCCACTGCAATTGCTCAACATACCGATTATGTAGATGATACCCAAACACAAGTATTAGCGGATTCAACAAAATCGTATTTTATTCCCGATGTTTCGCATAAAGAAATGAGATGGTCAAAAACCAGAAACAAATGGTTTTCTGCTAAACTTGGGTTTGCCCCCATTTTAGATTACAATGCAATTTATCAAGACAATGACAGCGAAAATCAAGTAGGCCCCCAAGAAAGCCGATGGGATATAAGAAGCGCAAGGGTTATGCTTCGAGGAAAAATCAACTTTAAAAAGAAATGGAGTTATTTACTTAGTTATGAATACAGAGGACTAGATAGAAAAGAAGACCAAGCTGCATTTGGCTTTACAGATATTAAATTGATTATTCCCATTGGGGAACATTCGGAACTTCATGTGGGAAAACAAAAAGAAACGTTTGTATATGAGATGGTAGGTGATGCTGCCAATTTACCTCATTTTGAAAGACTCTTGAATCCGTTTTTTAACAGTAGAAATAACGGAATAATTTACCGCCATTTTTTAATGAAAGACCGGATGACCATTTCTGCAGGGGTTTTTAATCAGTGGCCAGGAAATGATAAAGATCTTGATGAAGGGGCAACTACATTTACTGCAAGAGTTACAGGTTTGCCTAAATGGGAAAATGAAGGGAAAACATTTATGCACATGGGAATTGGCGTCCGATATGTGGAGGCTGAAAATGGAGTGATTCGACTCAAAGGTAAAAACGAATCAAATATTTCAGATAATTATGTTGATACTGGAAATATGGAAGCTAAACACCAATGGAATTTAAATTTTGAACAATTGTGGAGTTTGGAAAATTTTTCTGTTTTGATGGAATATGTTCATAACTGGACAGCAACAACAACTTCAGGATTAGAGCAGTTTAGTGGTTTTTATGTTACAGGCAGTTATGTTTTGAGTGGCGAACAGCGCCCATATGATATGAAAGCAGCTTATGCTCGAAGAATAAAACCAACGGGGAAATATGGTGCTTGGGAAATAGTATCCCGAATTGGTAGAAACGATTTACAAACAAGAACGATTAATGGTGGAATCAATAATCGCTATAATTTAGGTCTAAATTGGTGGGCTACTCAATATTGGAAGGCAGGATTTATCTATGGAGTTAGTAATTTAGATAAAAATGGAGTAACAGGAATAACCAATAGTTTGCAATTCAGATTGCAATGGATTTACTAATTAATTCTTATGAGATTTTAAGTTTTAAAAGATAAAAATCACTCACTTTTTTAAATGGAAAAGGGCTGAAATCTTTTCAACCCTTCTATACTATTTCTGTTTAATAATTATCTTACTTTTTCGTAGTAATTATTTTCCTTATTTACATCAGCCATCAAGCCACTTGGGTCAATCAACATCGATTTAATTTTGGCCTTTCCTTGCGAAAGCGAGAATTCATAGGTTGGATACGCCCAGTCCCAGTCTTTCAAAACGGTTCTTTTTATTTGCGGATACGGATTTTCTTTTTCAAAACGCATTAGTGGATTTGGCACATAAAAACTTTCCATGGAATCATCTTCATAAACTACTAAAATATCCAAAGGCATAGGTGTTCTACCGATGCGTTCTAAAGTGATTTTACCGCTGTCATCAATGTTTTTAATACCATAATCAATAGTGTTGGTGGTTTGGGTCCAATCAACTAAATACCAGTCTAACACAGCTCCGGAAACACGCTCTGCGGTGCGTTTAAAATCATTTGGTGTTGGATGGGTAAATTTATAATCGTGATAATAGCGTTTTAAGGTTTTCATCATGTTTTCGGCACCAATTAAATAACCTAATTGTGTTAAAAAAACGGTTCCTTTGCTGTAAGATGAAATACCGTAAACCATGTTTTCGTCGTAACGGTCAGCATGTGTGGATTGCGGCTGCTCTTTACCGGTAGTAACCATGTAAAAATAATTATTGTAGCTGCTTAAAAACGGATTTTCATCGTCTTTTTTGTTTTTAGAAGGCATTACTTCAGTCATTGCTAAATCTGAAATGAAAGAAGTAAATCCTTCATCCATCCATTCATGTTTACTTTCGTTGGTTGCTAAAATATGTTGAAACCAAGAATGTGCCATTTCATGAGCGGTAACTCCTACCAAACTTGGTAACGAACGTTTTCCGGTAATTAATGTGCACATGGCATATTCCATTCCTCCATCACCGCCTTGAATGACGGAATATTGTTTGTACGGATAGGTGCCGATAGCTTTATTGAAAAAGGATAATAATTCAGCCGTTTTTGGCTGCATATCCTTCCAATTTTTAATGTATTCAGGGTCATTTTTGTAGAGGAAATGTAATTCAACGCCATTTTCTCCAATGATTTTGTCGTGAATAAAATTGTTGTCGGCACCCCAAGCAAAATCATGCACCATTGGTGCTACAAAATGCCAGGTCAAGTTTTTGGTTTTTTTTGAATGTTTTACTTCAATACCGGTATCTTGATAGCCATGACCAATTTCATTTTTATTCTGTAAATAGCCCGAAGCTCCAATGGTATAGTTTTTATCGATGGAAATTTTGACATCATAATTTCCCCAAACACCGTGAAATTCTCTTCCGATATAGGGATCAGCATGCCAACCTTCAAAGTCGAATTCACAAATTTTTGGGTACCATTGTGTCATTGACAAAGCGACTCCTTCAGAACTATTTCTTCCCGAACGACGAATTTGTTCCGGAACTTGTCCATCAAAATCTAAAGAAAATGTAGTTTTCGATTTTGGCAAAATAGGTTTTACTAATGTTACTTCCAAAATGGTTCCCACAACTTTGACAGATGCAATTTGATCATCTTGCTTAAAGTCTCTAATGTCTAAATACCCAATTTGATCCGGTTTTAAAGTAGAAATCCGACTTTCTTTTACTTCTTTTTCTTCAACTTTGAATGTTTTGATCATCCGTTTGTCAGGATCGGTAATCGTTTGCAATCGAATATCCATTTCACTTCCCGGTTGAAAAGCATTCGGGAATAAATGAAAAAACACTTTTTTCAAAGTATCATTGGAGTTATTGGTGTATTCTAGAATTTGAGTTCCGGTATATTGAAATGACTTAACATCCATCCAAACCTCCATTTTGTAATCAGCTTGTTGTTGCCAATAACCCGGATTTGGATTGTTTTGCGCAGAAAGAATGTTAGCAATAGATAATGTTATTAAGAACGCAATTTTTTTCATAGAATTTATTTTGACATTTTATCAGCTATTAATAGGGCATTGTAGGCATTCACAATTTTTCCGGTTACAGATAATTCGTTAAAGGGAATTTTATTGGATGCATCACTACCAACGACTACTGTTTTTGGTATTGCCACACCACTTTCCATCATGATTTGTTTTACTTGAGCAGCCGTTAAATTAGGATAATACGAACGAATCAACGCGGCAACTCCTGCAGCATTTGGCGAAGCCATTGAAGTTCCTTGTTCATATTTGAATTCATTATTGGGAACCGTAGCATAGATTTTAACCCCAGGAGCAAAAACATCCACATCTTTTTTGCCATAATTAGAAAAATCAGCTACTAATCGTGTACTATATTCATAATTTAATGCACCAATTTTGATAAAATTTGACGCGATTTCTGCCTCACCTTCACGGTCGTTTGGATAACTTTCAACAACATTCAGATCCTCTGCATCGTTTCCGGCTGCATGCACAAAAAGCACGTCTTTACTAGCAGCATATTTGATGGCTTCGTATACCCATTCTTTTTGAGGAGAAAATCCTTTTCCAAAACTACCATTAATGACTTTTGCACCATTATCAGCGGCATAACGAATGGCCAACGCAATATCTTTATCATATTCATCTCCGTTTGGAACGGCACGAATAGCCATAATTTCCACATTACTTGCTACACCATCACCTCCTAAATTGTTACCTCTCACTTGTGCAATGATTCCGGCAACGTGAGTTCCGTGCAACGCATGTTTTTTATCCGGACCCCAAACTTGATTGTTGCCGTAATTTTTTGTTGAAAAATCTTCAGCATTATCACCTAAGGTTTTTCTACCATCATAATCCATCTTTAAATTGTAATTCAACATATCAAAAATTTGTTCTTGATAAGCATCTAATTCTTTGATAAATTCTTCGCGTGGTGTATTGGAAAGAATTTGTGTCATCAACAACTTATAATTTCCTAAAGTCGGGTTTGTTGTTAATATAGACTTGACATCTTCAAGGGTGTAGTTTTCCTTTTTTAAATGCTCTGTCAAAGCTTTGTCAGCATTTAGAATAAACTCTAACTGTTGTTTACCCTGAAGAGCTTCCTGTTCTTTTTCTTCAAATTTTTCTTGGGCTTTTTTAAATGTTTCTGAGCCATCGTCTCCTTTTTTCAGAATGCGAACTAACTCTAAATTTTCATTCACAATGTTTCCTAGAAAATTCCAACCATGAATATCATCAACATAACCGTTTTTGTCATCGTCGATTCCGTTTCCGTGAATTTCTTTTGGGTTGGTCCAAACCCGACCTTTTAAATCTTCGTGTTCAATATCGGTGCCGCTATCAATTACGGCAACAATGACTTTTTGTCCATTTTTGTTTTTTAATAATTCTTCATAGGCACGATCTACACTCATTCCGGGAATAGTATCCTTTAGCAAGTCTAAATGACTCCAGCGAAGTAATTCCGCATCTGTAATTTTACTGTTTTTTAAGGGAACTGTTTCTGCAGAAATCGGACTAATTTGTGTGTAAGAAATATTTTTTGAGGTTCCGCAACCGGTTAATAGCAAACCTGATACGGCAACAATAGCAATGTACTTTAAATGATTCATTTTGAAAATTTTGAGGTAAAAATATAATTTTATTAAAGTATAATTAGGAGATTAACACTATCTTAAGACATCTTCACATTTGAAAACTTCTTTTAAGCGAACGCCTTTTTCTGTTTTTTCAACAGTGATGATTTCGTTGTGAGCATCATGTTCTAAAAATAAGTAGTAATTATCTTCAGCAGCAATATTCATAAATTTAGCTTTTTCATCCAATGTTAACAGTGGTCGGGTGTCATAACCCATCACATAAGGCAAAGGCAAATGTCCAGCAGTTGGCAATAAATCGGCACAAAAAACAATGGTTTTATCTTGGTATTTGATATGTGGAAGCATTTGCTTCTCAGTATGACCATCAGCATAAAAAATACCGAAATCCATTTCTTCCGAAAAACCAAAATCACTGTTGGGTCTTTTAATAAAATTTAACTGACCACTTTCTTGCATTGGAATGATATTCTCGTGCAGAAAAGAAGCTTTTTCACGTGAATTGGGTTTAGTAGCCCATTCCCAATGATTTTCATTTGTCCAAAATTTTGCATTTTTGAAAGCGACTTCATAGCCTGTGCGGTCTTTGTTCCAGTTTACGCTACCTCCACAGTGGTCAAAATGAAGATGCGTCATAAAAACATCCGTCACATCATCACGATGAAAACCATAGCTAGCCAGAGATTTATCTAAAGAATGTTCCCCCCAAAGTGAATAATAACCAAAAAACTTATCCGATTGTTTACTTCCCATTCCAGTATCGATCAAAATCAATCGCTTTCCTTCTTCAATTAATAAACAGCGGGCAGCAATATCGATGAGGTTGTTTTCGTCTGCGGGATTGGTTTTATTCCAAATAGTTTTGGGCACCACACCAAACATAGCGCCACCATCGAGTTTAAAATTACCTGCTTCTATAGGGTAGATTTTCATTGTTTTTTTTACAAAGATAATTATTGCTGTTTTAAGAATCCGAAAACAATGTTTACTTTTATAGCATAAATGTTTACTTTTTAGTGAAACGAACACCAATAAGTTAAATCATAGCTAAAAATGAAAAAACTTTGTATTCTATTTTTAGTCGTACCCGTTGTTTTTTACGGTCAAAATATTGCAAATCAGTTGTTGCAAAAAAAAGCAGATTCACTGACCAATATTCAAAAATTCGACGAATCAATTCGTATTTGGGAACAATTGTTGAACAACCAAAACGACAAGAATTCAGCTCTTTATTCGGCAAATTATTTTTACTGTAAAGCGTTAAATGAGGTAAATAAAGGAAATGATGAACAAGCGGCACTTTATTTTAAGCAAGTCATTCCATTTCATTCAAAATTAAAACCAACTCCTCAAAACAAAAAATTAATCAGTAACACTTATTTAGAATTGTCATATTGTTTAGATGATTGGGACGAAGCACTCAAATACTTAAAACTATGTTATGATTATACTTTAAAAAACCTTCCAGTAGATGCCAATTTATACCTTTCTCTGATTGACATTGGCGATGTTCAAAGGCGCATGAGAAACTACGAGCAATCGATTGTTTCCTTAGAAAAAGCACTAAAATCCATTTATAAATTGGCACCTACAGAGTATGAAGAATTGGGATATGTTCACAATCTTTTGGCAGTATCGTATTCTAATTTGCACTTTTACAACCAATCTTTACATCACTATTCCAAAAGCTTAGCGCTTCACATTAAATCGGATAGAGCAGATAAGGCTTACGTAGTTAATTCGGCTAATAACACTATTTGGGAAAGTTTGAAGTATGGAGATGAAACCAAAGCAAGGGAAATTTTAACCTATCTAAATCAAAATTTTTACAAGTGGTTCAAACGCAAAGAATTTGCAACAACCGATGTCGGAACGCTGCAAAATTGGAATTTGCATTTTAGATCGCTGCTTTATTTATCCAATCTTAGAATGAATCTTTTAGACCAAAAGGAAACCGAAGCTAAAAAATACCTTGATTCGATAGCTTTAGTTTTTGATAAATATCTGAATGACCGAAAAAAGAAGGATAATACTTTGTTGCTCAGTCGGTATGCATATGAAGAGGTGTATTTTTCCAAAGCAGTCGACGATGCTGTGAACAGCAAAAATCACATCGAATTCAACTTAAAAACACTTCAAATAGCGCGCAAAAGTGAATCCAAACACGATGAATTGGTTGCCTGTTTAAAACTAGCCAATGCTTATGCGCGATATAAAAAATATAAAGAAGCATTCGCCATCATTGAGGAATCCAAAAAAATAAAAGAGCCTTTTTTCAATGCTTCACGTTTTACGATTGAAGTGTTGGAAGCCACGTTGCATCATAATTTAAATCAAGACAATGAGTCGAAGACTATCTTTTTAAAGTCGTATCAAAAGTTATTAGCGAAACAAAAAACACTCAAGAATTTAAAAAGTTTAAAATACGCTGATTTCAAAAAGTTCAACAGCGATGTTTTTATTAGAAATGTTTTAAATACAGCAAACATATACTATAAAAGCTATGAAAAGAACAAAAGTACAGACGATTTAATTACTGCAAATAATCTGTATTTTATTGTTTCAGACATGTTCAGCGAATTTTATCAAAAAGGAAAATACAACTATCGTTTGAACGAATTTAATAAAGAAATTGCTTCAGGACTTTTGCAAACGCAATTGCTAATCAATCCGAACGACATCAAGAAAATTAAAGCTATTTTAAATCGAATTGAAAATAATTCATCGCAGCATTTATGGAATATTTTCGAATCCAAAAACAGTCAAAATCTAAAAGTTCCGCCAGCTTTGATTCAGGAATACAACCAATTGGTATTTGAAAAAAACAGTTTGTTAGAAACCAAAGAATCCAAAGTTCAAAAAGGAGAGTTGGACAAAAGCTTATTAGCTATCGATAGGGAAATTGAGCAAAAACGTAATGTAATAAATAAATTCGACCCGTCATATCAGCAATTTAAATCAAATAATTTTGATGTGAATGAGATTCAAAATCAGTTGAAAAACAATCAATTGATGATTAAATACGTGGTTACGGATGCCAAAACGTTTGCTTTTATCATAGACAAAAACACCGTCGGATTAACCTATTTATCAACAACTCAATCTTTAAAATTATTGGTCGAGCAAAATCTAAAAAGCATTCGTTTAATTACAAATGATTACATAGAAAGTGCTGGGAAATTACATGAAAAGCTACTTCAACCCATTTTAAAAAATCGATTGGACGCGTCGCTTATTATCATTCCGGAAGATTTTTTAAACAGAATTTCCTTCGAAAGTTTACAAGACAGAAACCGCAAATGGGTGGCAGAATATCATTTAGTTAGTTATGCCTATTCCATCAAATTATGGAATTTTTTGCAAAAAAAAATGAACGGAGTCGACTCGAACCGATTTGTATCTTTTGCACCCAATTATTCAAAAATTCCAACAGCGAATCAAAGTAGAGGTCTACGAAGGGGCAATTTGTTTGATTTGATCGAAGCCAAAAATGAAGCTAAAGCCGTGAGTGAATTATTTGAAGGAGAATTATTTTTGAACGAAAAAGCGACACGTGCCAATTTTTTGCAATCGACTACCTTATACAATTTTCATCATTTGGCCATGCATTCCCTTATGGAAAATGATTACAATCAATCGTCTTTGGTTTTTACAAACAATCAAAAAGTGTTTTTCAACGAATTGTACCAACTTAATTTTCCAGCAAAAATGGTTGTTTTAAGCGCATGCGATACTGGAAACGGAAATTTAAAATCGGGTGAAGGCATAATGAGTTTGTCACGTGCATTAACCTATGCAGGTGTACAATCGTCTGTATATAGTTTGTGGCAAGTTCCAGACAAAGAAACTTCGGAGATTATTGTTTCTTTTTATAAAAATTTAAAAGAAGGGCAACCAAAAGACAAAGCCTTAGCAAACGCTAAAAAACAATTTTTGGCAAACAATCCTATGAAGCAACATCCGTTTTATTGGGCAGGATTTGTTGTAAATGGCGATGTTTCACCTATAGCAAATCCAATAAATAATTGGGTTTGGATTGTTCTTGCTGGAGGAATTTTAATCGTTATTCTTGGATTTGTTTTCAGAAAAAAATTACTCCAATTCAGACAATAATTTTTTCGCCATTTCTTGTTGCTGGTTTTCCGTTTCAGAAAGTGATTTCAATAACGGAATGGCATTTTCTAGCTGATTTTCTTTTATGTATGATAGCGCCAAATACCATTTTACAAAAGGCGTAAAACTGTTGTTTTTCTTTACGTCAAATTGATTAAAAGTTGCAATCGCGTCTTTAGTTTTCTGTAGCTCCATCAAAGATAATCCTTTGTAAAACAAGGCGTAATCATCTTGTTCTACATCATAAATTTTAGAAAATAATTCGAGCGCTTTGGCATAATTTCCGTTATCATATTCAAAAAAAGCTTCTGATTTGATGTCATTGCTATTTTCTCCACGAACCGTTGGTGCTACAACATTAGGATAAGATTGGTAATAATCGTCATAAATAGTTGTAGTTGATTGTTGTGTAAAATAAAATCCTAAACCGCAAATCAAAACAATACATGCTGCAGCATACCAAACTTTGAAGGATTTTACTTTGGGTTTTGTTTCTTCAAATGCTTGTAGTTTTTTCTTTAATGCTGTTCTTTCAGCTGAGGTAATTGCTCTTTTTACCTTTTTTTGAAAGGCAACTTCTTTAGCGAAATCAGCATCGGTTTCCATCAAAAAATCAAATTGTATTTGCTCTTCTGTGGAAAGCGTTTTTTCAAAATAGTTGCTTATAAGTGTTTCTTTATCCATTTTTTATTTCTTTATCAAATCTTTCAATTGCTTCAAGCAACGTGATTTTTGACTTTTTAAAACGTCTTTATTGGTATAATTTAATTCGATTTGAATGGCATCTAGTTTTTTTTCTTCATAATAAAATAGGCGTAAAACTTTTTGACATTGCTCTCCTAATTTTTTAAAATTATTTTGTAAAAGTATCATTTCATTATCGTTTTCGTCTTCCTCATTATCTTCAATTACTTGTGTCAACTGTGCATCATAATCTATAGAAACCGCTTTATTTTTCGATTTTAATTTTTTGTAAATCATGTATTTACCAATCGAAAAAAGATAAGTTGATATACTGCTTTCTAAAGTATCAATCGTTCCTTTTTTGGCATTTTCGCACAAGGCAATAATACTGTCCTGGTAAGTGTCAAGCACATCATCAGCCGGTAAATTGTATCGTGCTGCAAAAAGAGAAAACCCATTTTTATTTTCTACATAAATAGAATGAATGGTTTTTTCATCGCCTTTTTTAAGCTTTTCAATAATCAACAGATGATTTGGTTTACCCATTAGTGCAAGTATTTAATCAAAAGTAAACATTTATCAATGTAAAAATAATTTTTTTAGATCGATGTTTACTTTTTTTTCTTCTTAGCACTAAACTAAAAACGAATTGTAATTAACAACTAAAAAACAATACCATTATGAAAACACTCATTACCATGATGTTGCTAATTTTTACGACAGTAACCAGTTATTCACAAGAAACAGTGGGAGAAAAAGTTCTTAAAAATGCCAAAGACAAAACCTATCAACGAGGCGAGCAAAAAGGTGACCAAACAGTAGATGGCGCTCTAAATAAGGTTGAGGATAAAATTGATAATATCTTTAAGAAAAAAGATAAGAAAAAGAAAACCGACGAACCGCAAAAAGAAAACCAATCGGAAAACCAAGAACAAAATCAACAACAAAGTCAGGAAAATAATCCAACTAAAGCTTCAAAATCAGTTAAATCCAACTCGAAATTTGATTTCGTTGCAGGTGAAAAACAATTGTATTTCGACAATTTTGAACGACTAGCCGTTGGCGATTTTCCAATGGAATTCAACACCAATGCTAGCGGAGAAATAGTAAATGTTGATGAGAAAAACGAAAAATGGCTCAATATGACCAAAAATGGTGCTTTTGTTCCGGATAACATTAAAAAGCTTCCAGATAACTTCACGTTAGAATTTGAAATAGGTATAGATAAAGATCCAACAAATAATTATTCGGGTTTTGGGCTCAATTTTAGTACCGTACCCGATAATTTGATGCTAGATATGTTTTTCAGCAAAGGCAACTCTATTGTCTATTTGCATCCTGGCGCTGGTGAAGCTTCAATTTATGTAAATCCAATATCTGGAACTGAAATCAATAATAGTGTAAAAATGCCGCAATGGGACGCCAGAAATGACCAAAATTTTGCAAAAGTATCTGTTTGGAGGCAAGAGGGACGCCTTCGGGTTTATGTAAATGAAGACAAGTTGTTTGACGTTCCCAGATTTTTTGCAGATAAAAACACCTATGATTTTGCCTTTTTTAGAAGTTTTTTTGAAGAATGTGAAGTTTACTTAACTAACATTCGTTTCGCAGTTGCTGGTGCTGATAATCGAAATAAACTTATTACCGAAGGAAGATTTGTAACCAACGGAATTTTATTTGACGTGAACAGTGATAATATCAAGCCCGAAAGCGGAACCGTGCTAAAAGAAATGGCAACTACATTACAAGAAAACCCAATAGTTAGAGTAAAAATAATTGGTCATACTGATAGTGATGGTGCTGATACTGCCAATTTAGCTTTATCTCAAAAAAGAGCTGCAGCAGTAAAAACAGCGTTGTCGAGCTTCTATGGTATTGATGGTTCAAGAATAGAAACGGATGGAAAAGGCGAAAGCCAACCACTCAACAAAAACGCTACTGCATCAGAAAAGGCAGAAAACAGAAGAGTAGAATTTATAAAATTATAATAACTAAAAAACATTAAAAAATGAAAAAATTGTATAGCACATTCGTCCTTATTTTTTTAACACAACTGTGCGTTTTTGCACAAGAATGGACAGGAACATTTAGCACAAAATATGGTGATTTAAAACTAGTTACCGAAAATGGATTTATTTATGGTGATTATGCTAATGGTGGCACAATCCTAGCTGTCGAAAAAAAATTCAATGGTGGTTCACGACTTTGTGGATTGTTTCATAATGGTGCCGATAGAGGAAAGTTTTATTTTGAAAAGACAACGAGTAGCAAAGACATAAGAGGTCATTTTAATTACGATAACAACATCACTTTAAATGACATTACTAATGATGCTATTTTTCAAATGAAGTTTGATTTTGATGCCAAATGGCTTTGGGATGGAACAAAAGCGAATAATACTTCGCCAACAGATACTAAAACCGCCGTTTTTAATGGTTTATGGAATACTACCGATGGCAATTTAATACTACAACAAGTAGGAAACAAAGTAACTGGAACCTATAAAAATGTTGGCACAGTTGATGGCATTTACAATACACAAACCAGAAAATTAAAAGGAACTTTCTACAACAATACCACCAAAAAAACAGGTCATTTTGAATTTGATTTTGAAGGAAACACGTTCAAAGGAAAATGGGGTTGGACAGCAGCCATGACTGATGGAAATTGGAACGGGACAAAAAATGTTAAGAATAATAAGGTTGTGGTGACTACGAGTACTACTGCAACAACTAATTCAGGTACTACAAAGTTTATTGTTTCATCTGTAAACATAGAAGCATACAAAGAAAATATCTATGGCTTTTGGGGTTTCAAATTATTTAAAGTTACAACATCTGGCAGAGAACAAGTACAAAATTTTGGCAACAAACCTTCGGATGTTTTTAATCAAACTGAAAACGGTACTAAAGTTATCAAAACGGATAGTTACACCTTTCCAAATAGCCCAGAATTTTTTAGAGAGTTTATCATTCCAAACGCTGATTTAACAAATCCAGCTATTAAATATGAACTTGAAGTATATATTCACGCCAAAAACCGACAAATTGGAGCCAATATAGATTATGGAAAGAAAAAAGAAATATATCGCCTTGACAACATCGAATTTAATAAAAATATTAGAATAGATTTTGTTGCAGATGGTGCAACTATTTTTACTGGTGGTGCGGGTTATTATAATTTCAAAATTACAAAACTTTAATCAAATGAAAACAGCACTCCTATCCTTACTAAGCATTTTCCTTTTTGCTTTTACCTGTACTGGCGATAAAAAAGAAAATCTCGAAAGTCAAGCCAACCAAGCTATTGATGAAGTTGTTGGCAAATCTGCCGATGAATTTAATGGAAAATTAGATCAATTGTTAACCTTAGAAATGGCTTCAGAAGTTTCGGGTTATACCTCAACAGAGGCCGAAAAAGACTATAATCAAGTATTAAAAAGTCCTGCTACACATTCGGTTTCCTATCGATGGAAAAAAGGAAGAAACAAGCAAATCAAAAATCCAATGAACAGCGAAATGATGGATATTCCAACAGCTGATTTCATTCAACTTTCTTGGGTAAAAAACACCACTTTGAAAGAATTCAAATTCAATTATCATACACCAACTGCCGAAGAACTTGCCAATGCCAATAAAGCGATGAGTGAAAAAGCAAACGAAATGCAACAACAAGGAAAAGTCGATGCTTCGCTAGCCAATATGGCGAAAGGAATGGCAAGCGATATGGCAAAAGGACTTTCGTTTGATGAAATTAAAGGTGTTGGCGAGTACGCTGTTTGGAACAATAAATATAAAGAACTAAAAGTATTCTATAAAGGTTTAGAATTTCAAATCACAACCGAAATGTCAG
>NZ_JBIKJL010000048.1:0-18184 GCF_044361015.1 Flavobacterium sp. | reverse complement strand
CGTCCATATTCCTTTTCGAAAGCTAAAAAGCGTTAAAGAAAAACCAAATGAGACAAATTTATTTCTTCATTCTGACCAAGGTTGGCAATATAAAATGAGTCATAATCAAAGTTTATTAAAAGAAAAAGGTATTATACAAAGTATGTCAAGAAAAGGAAATTGTTTAGATAATGCTATTATCGAAAACTTCTTTGGAGTATTAAAGTCTGATATGTTTTACACTCAAAAATTCAAATCAATAGAACAATTAAAACAGGAAATTGATAAATACATTACATATTATAACAACGAAAGAATCAAATCAAATTTAAACAAAATGAGCCCGATAAAAATCGAACTCATTATTATCAAAATTAATTAAAAATTTGTCTAAACTTTTGGGTGCAGTCTAGTTTGCAATGTCAGGTTTTTTTTATTAGAGATTGGGAGTTATTAATGTCCTCCGGATACTTTTTTATCAAAATCAATTCCTTGTCTTCTTAAAATTCCGCTTACTCTCCAAGCATAAAAAACTAAATAGGCAAAACAAACTATTCCCACAATATAACTGAAATGAATGTTTGTTGCATCGGAAACCGCACCTTGCAACCAGCTTACAATTCCGCCTCCCATAATCATCATGATTAAGAAACTACTTCCTTGACTGGTGTGTTTACCTAAGCCACTTATTGCCAACGTAAAAATACAAGGCCAAAGTGTACTACAGAATAAACCAACACTGGTGAAAGCGTAGACACTCACCATTCCATCTGTAGCCATTCCGGTTAATAAGGCAACAATGCCAAGAACAGAGAATATCAATAACATTCTTGCCGGATTTCCCTTGCTGGCCATATCGGCAATGATTAATACTAAAATGATTAGTCCGTATACATAGAAAGGTGTTAAATCGTGGTTCATGAATTTATTTACACCTAAGAAAACACCAAAAGCAAGGTAGGGAGCTATGAAACGTAATATTTTTTGCAAATTCATATCGTTAGTAAACGCTTCCACAGCGCCGGTCCATCGACCAATCATCAAACTTGCCCAATACAAAGAAATGAAGGGAGCAATATCTTGGGTTTTAAATCCAAGGTTATTTTCCATATAAGCCGGTAGGTTGCTGGCTGTAGAAACTTCTACTCCTACGTAAACGAAGATTGCAATCATCCCTAGGATTAACTGAGGGTATTTTAGAGCAGAACTTCTAGAAGAATTTTTATCACTTTCTGATTCAACAACTACTTGCGGTTTATCCGGTAAAGAAGAAAACTTTAATAATATGGCAACTAACAAAAAAGCGGCTCCCAAAACTAAATAGGGAACTTTTACACTTTCAATACTCATTTCAGAGTTGCCGGAAGTAACTGAACCGAAAATGGCAAAACTCACAATTAAAGGTCCGATAGTTGTTCCTAAGTTGTTGATTCCACCCGCTAAAGTTAATCGTTGTGAGCCAGTAGTAATTGGTCCGAGAGCAATGGCTAATGGATTGGCCACTGTTTGTTGTAAAGAAAAGCCAAGGGCAACAATGAATAAACCAGAAAGCATTAAAGGAAACGAACCTGTATTTGCAGCCGGATAGAACAATAATGTTCCTAAAGCTGAAATGACAAGGCCTAATGCTAAGGCATTTTTATAGCCCATTCTATTAATCAAATCACCTTTGGTCAAATAAGAAATAATCATGTAAATGATAGAACCCACCGTATAAGCAACATAAAAAGCCACAGAAACTAATTGGCTTTCTCCTTGGGTTAAATCAAAAGCTTTTTTGAAAACGGGAATTAAAATATCGTTGCTGGCGGCAACAAATCCCCAAAAGAAAAAAACGGTTACTAGAGGAATGAATTGCCCCCACTTGGTTTGTACTTGTTCTGCACTCATTTGGTTTTGGTTAAGAGATTAGTTTTGAACTTGTTTTGAAATTAAATTTTATTAAATCCTAAAAAAAAATGTGTCTTTACTAAAAGACTGCTAATTTTTTGCTCAAATAATTCCTAAATATACATTTATGTCAAAATGTAAAGCCAATTATTTGTAAATAGTTTTCAACGAAAACCTTTTCAAAGTTACATTTTTTTGAAAAAAGAAAAAAAATACATCGTTTGAGAAAAGCCTAAATTCGGTTTATTCGCTTTTTTTAATTTCTGATTTCGGGCCAATTCCGTTGTTATTAAACGCTTCGATTTGAAAATAATAAACATCCGAACGATCTAAACCATTAAAATAGTACTCCGTTTTTCCATAGACCATGATGGAACCATATAATTTATCGGGCGATTTGCCAAAATAAATCACATAACCATCAGCCGAAGGTTCTTGTTGCCATTTGAACCAAACATTTCTACGTTCGCCTTCGACTTTTGGCCCGGAACGAAGCGGAACAAAGTTTTTAACCATCTGCGGTTTATCGCCGGAACCTTTTCCAAAAACACGAAATCCACTTAGGGCGAACTTACCGGTGGGCATTTGGATATTTTCCAGTTTTAAAAACCGAGTTCTTATGGGTGATTGCAGTTCAAAGTATTCATGCGGAACATCTTTGGTGCTTTTACTTTTATCGACTATGGTTTTCCAGTTTTTGCCATCGTTAGACGCATATAAAATATAGTTGTGACCCGTTGTCGTTTCGGGTTTACCCATGATGTCAGCATCTTGGTCAGCATAATTGATTTGAATGGCATTCACGGTGCTCATTTCACCTAAATCAGAAATAATGAACTCTCCTTTGTTGGCGGTTTTTGCACTCCAATAGGTTTTAATGTCTTCGTCAATAGCAAAATTGGGTTGGTAGCCACCCAAAGTTGAAGAAACCTGCACCGATTTATTGTAATTCAAGAGCATCCAGCCGGCAAAGTTCTCGTTTAGATGATTTTTGTTTTGAGAAGGCAAGTAGGTTGGATAATCACCGTAGGCCGTGTTGCTGTAAAGTATTCCATCTTTATCGAACCCGGCTGGCCAAATACCCAGTCTTCTTTCAAAATTGTTTTTAACACAAATTCCGATGGTGGAAACATGCCAATATTGTTCTTTATTATCTTGAAAAGTTGCTCCATGCCCTGCTCCTCTAGCAAAACCGCCGGGTTTGTAGGAAAACGGGTTGTGTGATTGGTATTCAAAAGGGCCTAACGGACCATCACCCACATAAACTCCATCGGCATAACCGCTAAATTCCGTTCCTGGGGCTCCGTATTGCAAGTAATATTTATTGTTGTATTTGGTCATGAAAGCCCCTTCCGTAAACGGTTGCAAAAACGTATTGTCGTTGTTTTCACCAAATCGTTCCCAGCCGTGTTCAAAATCATTTAAGGCTAAAACCGGAACAGGTTCGCCTTCCGGCTGAAAGGTTTTACGGTTTAATTTTAATCCATACAACGGGTATAAATTACTTGAACCGTAATACATGTACAATTCATCTTTTTCTTTATCCCAAAAAATTTGAGGATCCCAAGCTCCTGCTTCTTGTTTGTGAACAAGTTCTTTCCAATCATCAACTTCAGGATTGGTACTCATCCAAATGGGAAACTCCTTGGTGTGTGTGGAACCCAAAACCAACAAGGTATCGTTTACAAAAGACAAAGAGGGAGCACATAATTCATCCCAAACTTTGTGTTCGGGGCGAAGAAATTTTCGGGGAACAAATTCCCAATCGAGCATGTCCTCGCTGTGCCAATATCCCCATTGGTTGGTGGAAAACAAATAGTACTTCCCTTTGAAGAACGTAATGACCGGATCGGCTGTAGCCCGATGTTTACCTTGTGTTACAAATGGTTCAATTGGACAATAGCCGTAATCGATATTGATAGGATTACAATATGTTTTTTGTTGAGCATACGTTTGTATTCCCAATAAAAACAACAGCAATAAAGTGATTTTTCTCATACTACAAGTTATTTAAAAAAACCCTTCGAACGAATTCAAAGGGTTTCCTCGAACAAAAACTCAAAAAATTATTTAACTAACTCAATGCTAACTTTTTGTTGTACATCGGAATTGGTTCCGATAAAAAATTCAAAAACTCCAGGTTCAGCAACAAAATCTAAATTGGAATCATAGAATTTTAAATCTTCCACAGACAATTCAAATGAAACAGTTTTTTTCTCTCCTTTTTTAAGGGCTATTTTTTGAAAGCCTTTCAACTCTTTGATGGGCCTCGTTATTGAACCCACAACATCTCTGCTGTATAATTGAACTACTTCTTTACCCTCGAAATTACCCGTATTGGAAACCTCAACAGAAACAGTTATTTTATCTGAAAAAGTCATTGTTGGACTGGAAACTTTCAAATTTTCGTATTTAAATGTGGTATAACTTAACCCATATCCAAACGGATACAGAGGTTCATTTCTTTCGTCAATATAATTTGAAAGAAATTTTACAAACTTACCTTCTTTGTTCGTTAAGGGTCTTCCGGTGTTTTTATGGCTGTAATAAATTGGTATTTGTCCAACACTTCTAGGGAAAGTAGCGGTCAATTTACCGGAAGGATTTTCGTCGCCAAATAATACATCAGCGATGGCATAACCAGCTTCTGTTCCTGGAAACCAAACATTTAAAATGGCAGAAAGGTTTTTATCTTCTTCCACTAAAACCAACGGACGGCCAGTAAATAATACCAAAACAACAGGTTTACCCGTTTTTAATAAGGCCGCCAATAATTCTTTTTGAACACTTGGAATTTCTAATTCCGTACGGCTACTGGATTCTCCACTCATTTCAGAAGATTCCCCCAAAGCAGCAACTATTATATCCGCTTGACCGGCAATTTGTAGAGCCTCGTTTAGTAGTTGTTCTTTCGTTCGGCTATCTCTGTTTAATGTTTTGCCAAACATGGTTGCCCGCTCTTCATAAGCCGCATCTTCGGTTAAATTGCTCCCTTTGGCATAAATTACTTTTGCCGATTGTCCGAGTATTTCCTGCATTCCCTTTAAAAGTGGAACTGCCAATTCATGTTTTGTTGCCACACTCCAAGTTCCGGGCATGTTGACTGCATTATTACCCAAAGGTCCTACAATGGCAATTGTTCCTACTTTTTTCAAAGGCAATAGTTGGTTGTCATTTTTAAGTAAAACAAATGATTCCGCTGCTATTTTTCTGGCTTCTGCCCTATTTTCTTTGGTAAAAATATCTGTTTTATTTCTTATTAAATCACAGTATTTATAAGGGTCTTGAAATAAACCTAAGTCCCATTTAGCATTTAAAATTAATCGAACGGCATTGTCAATTTGTTGTATAGTTACTTTGCCTTCGTCCAGCGATTTTTTAAGTGTATTTAAAAAACCACCGCTAACCATATCCATTTCGATTCCGGCCTTCAATGCTAAAGCGGAAACAGTTTGAAAATCTCCGATACCGTGTTCACTCATTTCCATGATTCCGGTGTAATCGGTTACAACGAATCCGTTGAATTTCCATTGATTTCGCAATACTTCCGTCATTAACCATTTGTTTCCCGTTGCAGGTATGCCATCAATTTCATTAAAAGAGGCCATCACTGAACCAACTCCGGCATCGACAGCCGCTTTGTAGGGAGGAAAATAGTCGTTATACATTCGTATGCGACTCATATCGACCGTATTATAATCACGGCCAGCTTCAGGAGCACCGTATAATGCAAAATGTTTTACACATGCTAAAATGGTTGAATTGAGAGATAAATCGGTTCCTTGGTAACCTTTAACCATTGCTTTTGCTATTTGACTTCCGAGGTAGGGATCTTCCCCTGAACCTTCAGAAACTCTACCCCAGCGAGGGTCGCGTGAAATATCAACCATGGGTGAGAAAGTCCAATTGATTCCATCGGCACTGGCTTCTTTGGCGGCAATTTGAGCACTGCGTTCAATTAAAGCTAAATTCCAAGTACTGGATAATCCGAGAGGAATTGGAAAAGTAGTTTCATAGCCGTGAATCACATCCATTCCGAAAAGCAAAGGAATTTTTAGACGTGATTGTTCTATGGCAATTTTTTGAACCTCTCTAATTTTAGAAGCTGATTTTATATTGAATAAACCACCTACTTTACCCTCTTTAATATTTTTTGCGACATCTGAACTATTTGCCTGACCGGTTGTTATGTCGCCGGATGTGGGCAAGTTAAGTTGTCCTAGCTTTTCCTCCACTGTCATTTTAGCGATTAATTCTTCAATAAATTGAGCCTTTGGAATTGTGTTTTTTGTTTTATCTACCTTTTGAGCAGTACCCAAAAAAGAAATAAATAGGAGTAATAGGGTGGTTTTAATAAAATTCATTTTTATATTTTTTATAATTGGATTATTTTTCAAAAATATTCCTTTTATCTTTTAGAATCCGTGTTGTGAAGATGAAAAACCTAAATTTTGTAATCCGGTTTTCACTTCTGGAGCTTGCATGAATAAATTCCACAAGAACCCTGTTCTGTAATTTTCAATCATCGGAACGATTGTTCCTTGATCGATGGCTAAATATCGTTTGGTCACCCAATTATGGTGGGGTGAAAAAGCATCATAAGGTCCTGCCACTCCAATCAATTTGTCTTTCCAATCTGCACTTTCATAAAAGTAACGAAGAGCTTTCATTGATTCCTGCGGAGTATAAGGAAAAGAAGATAAGGCAGCTGTAGGAGAAATTACTCCTCTATCGTTGCCCGGTTTGTGGTCGGTGTAGCCAACCGAACCGTTATTGTTTCTCGAATAACTGGCGGTTAACCCCCAACATTCGTCACTATAACCGGTCCAACCTACGGGATTTGCTACACAATAGGCATGCATGATTTTAGCATGATTTTGTGTTAACTCCCAATAATTTGCATATTGGTCAGTTAATCCCCTTGGGTCTAAACCCAAATAGGAATAATGTGCCCAAAACATTGGACCAACATTTCCTGTTGCTCCATTATAATTAAAAACAACCGGAATATTATATTTTAAACCCGGGTGCACAATGCTTCCATTTCTTGCCCATGCCTGATGATAAGCTTCATTAGGAATAGGATGTGTGGGAGATGATGCTCCCATGATATACGTAATTAAACATTCGTTATATCCTTCTAATTTAAAATTCTTTAGCCATTCGTAGTTCGGAGACCAATGCCAATACATTGCGTTTTCGCCTTTGGTATACCAACTCCATTCCACTCCTTTCCACAATACATCGGCTTTTAAAGCCAGTGCTTGTTCTTCAGGAGTTCCGTTTTTAAAATATTCGCGAATACAAAGTAACCCTTGGCAAAGGAACGATGTTTCAACAATATCGCCACCATCATCATCCGTTCCAAAAGGAACTACATTTCCGTTTGTACCATTAATCCAATGGCTCCAGGCCCCATGAAAACGGTCGGCATTTTCGAGAAAAGTGAGTGATGTGTTTAGACGCGCAACGGCTTCTGATCGAGTAACAAACCCTCTTTCAATTCCAACTAAAATAGTCATCAGGCCAAAACCTGAACCTCCTGTAGTTACTAAATTAACATCTACAAAGGTTTCATCTACGTGGTAACGTTCACGAGCTAATTTAGAATTCGTTTCGGCGTAATTCCAAAAATACTTAAACGCATCTTTTTGAGCTAAATCTAATATCTCCGTATCTGTTAAAGGCTTTACAACAATAGGTTCTTCCGGTGTATCATTAGTTGAGGAACAAGAGCAAGAGACTATAAAAAATTGAAGAACAAATAAGATTCGAATTAGATTTTGCATTAGATAGAAGTATTTATAATAAAAAAATTAAAAAAAACCTAACAGAAATATATTCTGTTAGGTTTTTCGAATGAAAACAAATTATCTTCCAGCTTTTTCTAACTCATAAAGAGCTCCGATTTCAGCAGTTGTTAATGCTTTGTTATAAACTCTAAGTTCATCTACTCCACCTTTTAAAGCTTTGTTCCAAGCGTCACCGTTTGCTCCGGTAACAACAGTTTCTAAAGCTCCGATAACCGGTCTTGTTGGAGTGTAGTGATTTAACATTTTTGGTGCTCCACCGTTTCTAACTTCCCATTGAGGGTTAGAAATTTTCACACCGTTTACATAAAGTTTATTAGCTCCTGCAACACCATCAAAAACATACACGATGTGTGCCCATTGTCCACCAATTTTATTAGCAAATGCTTGGTGATTTTCACCATTGGCGTTTCCGTCAATCATCCATTGCTCCATTTTAAGCATATTTACGGCATCACCACCAAATTCAGAACCATCCTCTTGTTTAATTCTGAAAACACCTTTCATTTGAATAGAATCACTAGTTGTTAAACCATGTGTTTCCGCTAATAAATTTAAATTTCCAAAGATTTCACCTGTTCTTGTTAAAGAAAAAATTGGAGAAATGTTACTAACTCCGTCCGGAACTAATTTTGTATTAGTAATTTTTGCCCAACAACTGATAGAAGCACTACCTGAAGTTGAACTTAAAGCAGCGATAGCCGGATAAGCCATGTAACCTTCATTAAAACTTGCTGCTTGTCCTTTTATACCTGTTACATAAGTTGTTGCAACAGTTGAAGAAGGATTTGTACTTGATTTACTTTCAGTACCGTTTCCATTTAATGGCCAATATGCTAATAAGTCAGCCGCAGCAACTTCGTCAGCATTGTTGTAACCACCGATTGGAGGTAGTGGATCTGAATCATCATCACTACAGTTTACTATTGCTGCTCCTAGAACTACTAATGCAATAGATTTGAATAAAAAATTGTTTGTTTTCATAAGTGTAAAAAATTTAAATAATTAATGTTAATTTGTTTTTCTTAATATCCTGGATTCTGTGTTAATCTTCCGTTACTGGCAATAATTTGGTTGTTTGGAATTGGGAATAATTCATGTGTTCCCACGACAAATGTTTTACCATTTGCTGCCATAGCCGCAGGAGCTTGACCGGTTCTTACTAAATCAAACCAACGATCATGTTCCATAGCCATTTCCCAACGGCGTTCATTTAAAACATCGGCTAAAGTTATTGTGGTTAATTCCGGTAAGCCTGCTCGAACCCTAATTTCATTTGTTCTAGCCAATGCTTCACCAAAATTTGAATTTTGATAGGCCGCTTCTGCTCTAATTAAGAGAATGTCACTGTATTTCAAAACACGAAGGTTCTTGGCTGTTTCCCCTTTGTTCCCATTCCAAGATTCAGCTATGCTGCTTTGATAAGCTTTATAATTGTAACGTGGGTTATTCCAAGTAGGAGAACCTTCAAAACCATCCCATAATGTAAAAGGGGTTGATTGAACAAATAAAACTGTTGCATTTTTTCTTACATCTCCTTCTTGATAGGAATTAACAAGAGATAATGATGGTGTATTGAAACCCCAACCTAAATCAGGTGTTCCTCTGGCTCCTTGAACATCGGTATAACCAATAAGTCCTTTGTTCAAAGTGGCTTGCACTTCATAAATAGATTCAACTTTGTTTTCACCCACTTCCCGCCAAACTTCTGCATAATTAGCTAATAATCCATATTGACCGGAAGTGATAACTTCACCAGCCATGTCATAGGACAATTGCCATTTTTCTTGATACAAATAGGCTTTTGCTAATAAAGCCTGAGCAGCACCTTTAGTAGCTCTACCTAAATCATTGGGAGAATATTGGCCTTTTATAGGTAATCGTTCAATAGCGTCTGTTAAATCCGTTTCTATTTGAGCATACGTTTCTTCTTTTGATCTTCGGACAAAAACGATGTTGTTGATTTCTTCCGTATTGTTGATGTCAATTTTTGTAGTTACCAATGGAACACCACCAAAACATCTTACTAAATCAAAATAATATAAGGCTCTTAAAAATTTAACTTCCCCAATCAACCTACTTTTTAAAGCCGGGTCAATGGTTAATTGCTCTAGGTAAAACAAAGCATTATTAGCTCTATAAATACCATCGTAACGACCTTCCCAAACATCTATAAAAGAAATATCCGTTGCATTAAAAGTCAGGTTATCCATTTTATGCTTATCGGTACCGGTATCGTTTGGAGTTGACCCTTTATCAGCATCATCCGAAGTAATACTTGTCATTCCTATCCAAGAAAAACAATACATATTGTAGTCTAATTGTTTGTTATAAACTCCATTTACCAACTGCACCGCATTATCCGGATTGTTCAAAAAATCAAATTCAGAAATTGCGTTATTAGGTTCTACATTCAAATCCTCTTCACAAGAAAGTGAAACAAAAGAAATTGAAAGGATTAATAGTAGGTTATGTAGTATCTTATTTTTCATGATAGTAATTTTAAAAAGAAACATTTAGACCAAAAAAGAAGGTTTTGTTTGTGGGATATGCATCCAATTCAATACCTGCATTTCCTAAAGGATCAGCATTATTATTTCCTGATATTTCAGGAGAATAACCTGAAAATTTAGTAAAAATAAATGGGTTTACAGCGGTTACATAAAATCTTATCTTGTCTATTTTTTCATAAAAATTAGGAACAACATAACCTAAAGTGATATTATTTACTCGTAAGAAAGCTCCATCTTCAATGTAGTATGTAGAAGCAATTGGAACTTCATTAAAAGGATATGGATTGTCTGCATTGGGATTAGAAGGAATCCAAAAACTATCTAAAATATCATATTCTATATTTTCACCACCAAAACGTTGGGCTTTTTTACCGTTGTATAATTTGTTGCCTCCAACGCCAAATAAATCAGTTGAAAAATCGAAGCTTTTATAATATAATGCTAAATTCACTCCGTAAGTATAGGTTGGTAGATAAGAACCGGCCACTACTCTTTCGTCACTGTAAGTAAACCCGCCATCTGAGTTATAACCTGTAACATCATAAACATAAAAACTGCCTAAAGGTTCACCAACTAACACTTGTTTTGTCCATTGTCCATTACCTAAACTTCCACCTATTAGATTAGAAAAATAAGCATTGTTCACATCCTTCAGTTCATTTTTATTGTGTGAATAATTGGTTCCAATGGAATATCTCCAATTTTCATTGATGGAATCTTCCCAACGAAGCGATAGCTCAATTCCATTATTTGAAACCGTTCCAGTATTTAAATAAACAGCACCCGGAGACAAAACCGGAGGAAGTGAAACCGGTAAAATTACATCAACAGCATTTCTGTTATAAATATCAAAAGTTCCTGAAAGCTTATTATCGAGTACTTTAAAATCAAATCCAAAATCAATTTCTTTCATCGTTTCCCATGACAACGAAGGATCCACTTGGTACGGAATATTTGCTCCCGGAAAAATATCCTGATTAGCACCAAAAGCATAATTATAACCGGAACCAAACACTAACGTATTGAGTGAATTTCCACTATTTCCGTTAGCAACTTCGCCATAACCTCCACGAATTTTTAAAAAGTTTAAGAATTTAACATCTTTCAAAAAAGGTTCGTTACTCATAACCCAACCGGCAGATATTGCTGGAAACAAACCCCATTGTTCATCATCCTGAAAAGAACTTATTCCTTCTCTTCTTAATGAAGCGGTAAGTAAATATTTTCCATCGTATTCATAATCTGCTCTTGCAAAATAGGCAATAGAAACAACTGGAGTGGTATGTGAATTAGAAACAACAGCACCCGGAGAAGTATTGATGTTATAAGATGAAAAATCTAAATACCAATAATTAGGTTGTTCCGGTACGTTAAAACGAGTTCCTGAAATATACTGACTATTGTTTCGGGTTGATCGTGACATCCCTAAAACCCCAGTGATTTCATTTTTGCCGAAATCTTTAGTGTAAGTAAAATAATTATCCCAATTCCAAATAAAAGAATCATACTTTCTTTGACTTAAAACATTATTAGGATTAGATAAAGGGTAATCCTCAATTTCCTGAGTTGGATTTTGAGAAAGCCAAATATCGCGACTTGGGGTAAATGTATATCCTTCGCCAACATCGTACGACGTACCGAAATTTGTAGTGAATTTTAAATCATCAGTAATCTTTAATTCAGCATTAATAGAGCCAAAAACAACAAAGTTTTTATTTTGTTCATTGGTGTAATAAAGCTGAGCTACCGGATTCGCTACATTATTATAGCGTGTTCCATTATAATCATTCACGCCATTTTCATTTATAAAAGGCATTCCCCATCTTCCATTAGGATATTGAACCGGCATGATTGGTGATTGTTTGTAGGCATTTGTAAAAGCACTTAACGGTTTAGGTGTGTTTTTTACAATTGAAAAATTTAAAGCATTCGAAATCTTTAATCGATCATCAAATAATTTAACTTCCATACGAGAATTAATATTATTACGCTCGTAATCCGTTCCATTCAAAATACCTTCTTCCTTATAGTTTGTATACCCTAAATAATAATTAGCGTTTTGACTTCCACCGGAAATCGAAAGGAAATTACTCATCACGGTTCCGGTATCGGTAATTTCATCTAGCCAATTGGTATTATAAGGTTGTTCGAAATTAAAATAAGAACTTGATCCTAATGCTGAATTATTATAATAGACAAATCGGTAAGAATCTGCCATTTTAACTTCCCGTTGAATAAATTTCTGTCCGTAATAGGAATCGAAATTGACTTCAAACTTGCCTTCTTTCCCTTTTTTTGTGGTAACAATGATTACACCATTAGAGCCTTTTTGACCATAAATAGCTAAGGAAGAAGCATCTTTCAAAATATCCATGGAAGCGATTTCATTTGGGCTTAATCCGTTTAGGCTCGTTGATTCAATACCGTCAATAATATACAAAGGATTACGACCTCCCAACAAAGTTCCTAGACCTCTAATTTGTATGGACGGTGTTGAGCCCGGTTCATCATTTGTAACAATATTTACCCCGGCTAATTTTCCCTGAACAGATTGGATAGCAGATTGAGCAGGAGTTTTTAGTATTTCAGCCGATTTTATTTGAGAAACTGAACCGGTAATCGAACCTAATTTTTTTGAACCATAACCCACGACAACTACCTCACCTAATTGCTTTTGATCATCGTCATTCATTACGACAACCATATTTGGCGCAGCTTTAACCACTATTTTCACAAAACTCAACATAGAAAACTGAATTTCATCGCCAACTTCTGCTTTAATTTTGAAATTACCATCAAAATCAGTTATTGTATTTTCTTGTGTTTTTACAACTAGAACAATTACATCAGGCAATGGCAACCCGCTTGCATCAGTTACTTTACCTGAAATCTCCTGAGCTTGAATAAATGTTTGGATGAATAGAACTACTATTATTAGTAAATACCTTTTCATAAAAAATGTAGTTTGTTTGTGTTAGTTGTGTAAATATACTAACTAAAACGATATAGTTCCATTAATTAATTTACTACAGTACTACATCATTTTAATAAAAATATTTTTTATTTAATTGATTATTAGTAATATATAATTAAAAAATATCCTTAAAAACACATCGTTTAATTATCATTTTGATGTAGTAATGATGTGTAATAATTCTTTAACTTTTTAAAGAAAAAAATGATTAAATGATAAATTATAAAGATTTTTTATAAATTAATCATAAAGTTAGACAGGTTGTCGTCTGAATGTAATTCTAATTTCTTTCTTAATCGATAGCGATGAAGTTCTACACCCCGATAGGAAATATTCATTAAAGGTGCAATCTCTTTAGAAGAGAGATTCATTTTTAAGTAAATACAAAGTTTAATATCCTTTGAAGTTAGTGAAGGATATAAATTTGTCAAGCGATGAACAAACTCATCATTACTTTGTAATATGTTCTTTTCAAAGCTTTCCCATTCTTTTTTATTGATTGCGTTAACTTTGATAGATTTATTGATTTTACTTTTCATTTGAGCTAAATCTGACTCCGTATCTAAAATCTTTTTTATGGTTTCAATCATTTCCGATTGTTTGGCAATGGATAGTGATTTACCGGCAACCTCTGTTGCTTTTGTTTGCACTTGAATCTCTAGAATATGCTTTTCATATTCTTGCAACTTTAATTTATTTTCCGCTTCTAATTCAATTTGAATAATTTCTTTCTGATGTTTTAGCTCTTCCTCTTTCAGTTTTAATTGCTCCTGGTACCGCACTTTATTCCATTTGTAATAAAGGAAAAAAGTTCCGGCAATTAATAAAATATAAATAAATATCATCCAAATTGAAAAATACCAAGGTTTTGCAACCGAAAACTTAAAGTTTGAAATTAGCTTATAATTTTCTCCATTATTGTAAAAAACTTCTATTTTTTGATTACCGCTGGAAAGGTTATTCAATATTAGATTTCCGTTCTGTATAGGTTGAAAAGTATCAACTCCGTTTAGTTTATAAAATAATCCGGAGCGATTATAACCGAAATATTCTGAAATGACATTGATTTCGAGTGATTGATTGTGTTTAATCGTTTCGGTTTCTTTAATTTTTTTCCCTTGATAAAAAGCTTCAATAACCACATTCTGTTTCTTCAATTTAGAATTTTTCAATTGGAAGGTAAAAAACCCATCATCCAAATTCATGATTAATTGATTTCCTTTTCTAAAAACCTTTGTGTCTTGATTAATGATTTTTCCTTCATAGTATTTTTCAGGAATTAATTCCCAAACAAACTTTCCGTCTACTTGATGGATAATATATAACAGTTTGTCTTTGAGCAAAATAAAGTTCTCATCGTCTACAGGAACGAATTCCGTAACCGTTGAAAAATTTTGATTAAATAAACTATTCTTTTCTAATTTTTCTGCCAGTGAATTGTAATGATACCAAGTATTATCAATGAAAAACAGCATCTCATTTTTAAAATGAAAAAGCTTTACTTCAAAATCATTTTTAATATTGTTTTTTTGAGTAATGTTTTCAATTTTATCGAGTTGATAGTCCTTTTTGAACTTGATTCGATATAAACTTCTGTAATTATCGACCGCCCAAAGTTCATAAGGTTTGTTTTGAGCTATATGTTTAATCGGCTTAGTTAAATTCTCAATAATTTCATATTGCGTCAAATCATTCCGATCGGCATACATAACAATTCCTGAATAATTTGCCTGATAAATTTTAGGATCAAATTCACTGATTAATAGTTTCCAGCCGCCGCTTACTGCATTTACTTTTTTAAGTTGACCATTATCATATAAAAAGGTACCATCATTATGCCCAATTACATATTGATTATTCATTTTTTGAATATCCCAGACTTGACCCTGAGAATTGGGCAATAGTTCTAACTGTTTGTTATTATATTTAAAAACTCCGTGATTTGAACCTAACAAATAGCCGTCGTTCAAGAATGAAACGGAATAAACAGATCCTAAAATTCCTGTATTGTCTGAAAATATGGAATAGGGCGAATTGATTTCGATGTGCGATATGCCGTTGTCCAAACCTAACCAAAGGTCGTTTTCTTTATCAAATCCGATGCTTAAAACAGAATTGTTTTTGAGTGAGTTATTACGACTTATGTTTTGAAAAGTGCCTGTATTAGTATCAATTAAATATAACCCTTTAAAAGCGGTACCTATAATCAAACGATCACTATCGATAAACTTGGCTGCAATAATGATTTCATTTTTTAATTCTTCGTTCAAACTGTTTTCCCAAGGGTATAGTTCGCCGTTTTTCTCTACAAAAACACCTTTTTTTTGAGTAAATACATAAAGTGTATTTTTATTTTTTTCAATAGCATGAATAACGTTGTTATCTACTATTTTCCATTTCTCAATTTTGGTAAATTTCTTATTTTCAAATTCATAAATTCCATTTCTGACGGATGCGGCATAAATTTTATTATCCACTACAAAGCAATAGGAAATTTGGAATGGAATTCTGATTTTTTCAATTGTATTACCGTTATAAACGAAAAGGTCATTGAATGACTGAAAGTATATTTTTTGTTGAAATTTAAAAATTTTCCAAATCTCTTCATTATTTGAATAACCGGTAAATAGTGCTTTCCCTTTACTCAAAGAATGATAAATCATCTCCCCATTGGTTCTAATCCAGTAGCCAAATTCAGTATAAGAACCACAATAAATTCGGTCACCATCTGAAAAAACTGAACGAATAATGGTTTTATTAGGAAGAATATATTTATCCCATTTAACACCATTGTACCGCAAAAAATAATGATTATTGGCAAAATACATCGCATTATCATTTCCTTGTGTTACGCTCCAAATTTGATTATCGCCGTTATAATTTGATTTGGTAAAATTTTCGACAAAAGGAAGTAATTCCTGTGAAAAACAATTCAAGGAACTCCATAAAAGGAAAAGATAAAGACAATATTTTTTCAACATTGGGTATACTATTCCTCAAATGTAAAAAACAAATCGGACTTAACCATTAAATTAGGCTAAGTCAATAAGAATCAAAGGGATTTTACTTCCCCTCTACATACTCTTGTAAATAACTGAATCGAGGTGTAAGTTTTCCGTTTTCAGTCATTTTTGCCCGTTGCAAAATTCCGTCTTTATCTCCGTTAAAGAAAGCCGGGATGACATGTTGCATAAACATTTCGCCAAATCCTTCACTGGCATCTTTTGGTAATTCGCAGGGTAAATTATCTACACTCATGACCATTATTGAGGCAGGATGCGAAAACGGTACTTCTTTATTTTCAAAAGGTAAATAACCAAAAAATGGGTCGGCAATAGTGGATGCTTTTATGGTGCAAGCAATGGGACCATTGACATCACAGGAAATATCAGCCACTACTTTAATTTTACAATCTGACTTTTTGAGCATTTCCTGGGTCAAAATATAGGGAGCATTATTGCCATAAAAATGACCTGCTATCAATACATCGGCTACTTTTGTAAAGCGTTCAAAATCGGATACATATTCTAGCGGATTTTTATAAAAATCTTGGTTTCCAAGTTGCTGACCGTCTTTTCGTTTATTATAATCTAACACATCTATTTGAACATAAACCGGCTCTGAATATAGTTTAGTCAAGAAATTTTCAACGGAAACTTCTTTGATTTTAATAGCATCTAAAATTTCCTTAGCCCCCATGCCTACTTTCCCTTTTCCGGTAAGAACGATTTTTATGGGAGGTAGAACCTGTCTTTTTAATTTTGATATTAATTCATCTATCCCTTTTAATGTTTCAGCTTTTGGAATATTGAATAACTCATATTTAATTCCGAAACCACGAAAAGCGTTATAAGCACCTACAATACCGGCATAACGCCCGAAACCAATTAATCGTCGGTTTTGTTCATCAACAATGGTTTCGTGGTCATATAAATCGATGTTTTTGTCTAAAACTGCTTGGAGTAATTTTCGATTATACGGTTGTTTTTTGATTGTATGTGAAAAGAAAAAATATTTTTTATTTGGAAGAAGTGCTTCAACAGGAACTTCTTTTACACCAATTAAGACATCACAAGCAGACATATCATTTGTTACTTCCAACCCCAAATCAGTATAGGAAGAATCAGGAAAAACTCTGATGTCTGAAGTTTCTACTTTTATATTTGCTTCAGGGAATTGCTTTTTTAATCGCACCAATTCTTCTGGTGTAAATACAACTCTTCTGTCTGGCGGGTTTTTACGTTCTTTGATGATTCCGAATGTCATTTGTGATATTTTTATTGTAATACTTTAAATTTGTTTCAAATGTAACATTATTGAATAAGTCAGGCAAGTTTTATTTATGACAAATTTTCATGTATATTTGTGGCTTGATTTTTGTATTTGATTGGAATAGCAGACAACAAAAGCAAAAAAAATGGGGTCGACCGGTTTTGACAGCGGGTGGAACTAAACGGTAAGCACGTCGAGCATTGGACATTTGGCTCGTAAATATCAAGGTTCACAACTTATAAACGGCGAAAATAATTACGCTTTAGCTGCTTAATCTGAATTATAGTAAGATTTGCCTCGTTCCTACCAGGTAGGAAAGCTGGATTCACCTCGAAAGCCTTGGTTTGTGGCGTTTGAAACAGGTGAACCGTAAAAATAAACCTAGGAAGGGTAATGCTTTGAATCCCTTCTGACACTCATTAAGCTAAGCAAGAAGTGGCTGCCTTTGGCCTTGCTTTTTGTCGAAAACTCAATCAGAGGATAAACGCGTAGAAAGCTCTTTGGTTGCCTGTTTGGACGAGAGTTCGATTCTCTCCGACTCCACAGTATTACTTACATTATTGACTAAAACCCTGCAAATCATAAGATTTGCAGGGTTTTATGTTTTAGTGCACTTCGCAATTTATTCAAATTAAATCATTCTTTAGGTGCTATAATCGGTGTCCCAATAAAAATCAAATTTTGGGACACCGAATTTCACGCCAGCCCTTTAATGGAAGAAGGTTCAAAAGATGAACATCTTGACA
>NZ_JBIKJL010000007.1:0-70745 GCF_044361015.1 Flavobacterium sp. | reverse complement strand
TTAACGAAGTTAGGTTAGTATCACAATTCTCTGTTCTCAATCTCGAGGTGATAATCGGACAACCGTCATTGGTATCTCCATCACAGTTTTGATCGATACCGTCGTAACAGATTTCTGTAGCGCCGGGGTTGATGGCAATATTATCATCGTCGCAATCTACCCCAAGTGTAGTCAAACTATAAAATGGGTTAAAAGATTCTCCGTAACATATTGTAACTTGTGGAACGTCTAGATTATAACCATCACCATCAATATCAATATAGAAATCTCCGGTTTGCCATACAAGTTCATTTGTATCATCACAATCTGTGCTGTTGGTTACATATCCAACAGGTGCAGTCTCGGCTAATACTGAAGAAGCTAAATCTCCAAAACCATCCCCATCTGTATCAGCATAGAACGTAAATAAGTCATTGCTGAAATAGATATTATCTATAAACAAACGGAATGCTGAAGTATAATTCTGTTCAATTTTTAACCCGTAAATATTATTCAAGGCTCCCGGATATGCTGTTAAAGGAACTCTCAATGTATTCCAACCTGCTGTAAGTGGACCTGTATTATAAAGTCTATCACTAGGTGCTAACAGAACTAAAAATAAATTAGGCCTTGGTGCATCCAAATAAATATCAATATTTAAATGTGACATTCCGGTTCCAACAAGGTTCAAACGTCTTTCTCCTGCTACAGCAGGAGGACCAACTTCTCCTTTATCTATCAATCCCATAAAACCAAGTCCGTCTATACGTAAAGCAGTATTTGTTCCGTTTGGAACTTCTGTTAAAACTCTACCACCACCTGTAGACCAAAATGCTTGTCCAAGATTATAGTCTGGTACGTTTGTATAGATTGATTGATCACCTGTATACAACGAAATAACTCTATTAGCATCTCTTACTGGAGGTATAGGTGAAGGAGTAGGATCAGGAAAATTTACGACTAAAGTAGCAGTCGTCATGGCAGGTCCAAATTCACCAGGAACAGCTTCTTGCGTAGCCGTGATGGTTGTTGTACCGCCACCTACGATGGTTACAGTATTTCCACTAATAGTTACTACACCTGTAGGATTTGCACTGTATGTCCAAGCACCACTACTATCGGAGGTAGGATTTGTTATTGTAAACGGAGCATTACCTAAAACTTGAGGTGTTGGTAAAGTTAACGCACCAATTGATGGTGGCTGATCTGTTGCTGACCTATAGAAATAGATATTATCTAAATAAACCACTTTAACTGGTGCCTGAGCTCCTGTAGGATTGTTTAAATCAAAAAAGCTAACGTTTGCTAAATTTAAGCCAGTGAAAACAGATAATGGAATATCAAAGCTAACCCATCCATTAAGTGGAATGCTTGATTCCACTCTTCGATTACCTTGAATTTCAAACCATAACTGATTTTGATTAACGGTATAAACATCAATATGCAATGTAGTCATTGCTGCTATACTAGTAGGAGCAAAAGCCAAACGAGCCAGTGTAAAACCATTAAATAATCTTGTATTATTTCCATCAATATCTACATTCGTACCAGCTTGCCATGTTGCACCAGCTGTTGGGGTGTATGAATTACTATATAATGAAACCACATCCCATGCATTTCTAGCAGGTGGAGTAGGTGCAGGTGTTCCTAAACTTACAACTAATGGTGCAGAAACGAACCCTGAGTTGTATAAACCACTTGCCTCTTGTGTTGCCGTAATAGTTGCTGTACCAGGACCCAAAATAGTAACAGTTGTACCACTAATAGTAGCAATACCAGTAGGTAAAATAGAATAGGTAAACGCACCCGGACTATCAGAAGTTGGTGCATTTAACACAAATGGTGCATCACCAGTTACTTTTGCAGGTACAGTAAATCCAGTTATAGTAGGTGTTAATAGCACATTAAAAGTAGCCGCAATACTGCCACTGTTATATCCTGGAGCCGCAGCTTGCGTAGCAGTAATTGTACATGATCCAGCAACGCCAACTTGTATTTGATTACCATTAACTATGCTTCCAATGCTATCATCACTACTAGTATAACTCCATGTCCCTGGACTATTAGAAATAGGTGGTGTTATGGTAAAAATAGCATCTCCTGGAGCTTTGGTTGGTATTGTAAACCCAGAAATAGTAGGATTTATAGTTAAAGGAACATTACTAAAATAAATATTATCCAAATAAAGCACTCCACCAGAAGTCCAAGATGGAGCCGTAAGGGAAGCTACATTTTCATATTTAATTTCGGCTATGTTTGCTAAACTAAACCCATTTTGTGAAGACCAATCTGTCAATAGTATATCTACACTATTCCAGGTATTTGGTGTAACGGCAATAGTCACTGGTCTTTCTCCTCCACCTGCTGCTCTAATAAGAGATATCCTCAAGAAGGAAACATTTGGTGTCCAAATATCTAGGTGCATAGAAGTGTAGGAAGTTAAATTTTGAGTAGACAATGCATTACCTTGATAATTAAAGTTTGGATAATATAAAGTACTATTTGCAGCAACTGTGAAATTGGTAACATTGGCAGAACCAAATCCTTGTTGACCCCAATTTGGATTTAAATTAGTGGCCACATTTGGCGTATAGGCATTACTATAATGCGAAATTACATTGGCAGATGGTACTGTTGGTGTAGGCGCTGCCACAGTTGGTACTTGGAAATTTACTACCAATGGTGCAGAGGTGCTTCCAGATCCAAAAACTCCAGGTACAGCAGCTTGTGTTGCGGTTATAGTTGTTGTTCCTCCTCCTACAATGGTTACCGTGTTCCCGCTAATTGTAACTACTCCGGAAGGACTTGCACTATAGCTCCATGTTCCTGAACTATCAGATGTAGGATTAGTTAATACAAAAGGTGCGTTACCTACTGTTTGAGGAGTAGGAACCATCAACGCACCAATAGTTGGCGGTTGATCAGTTGCTGGTCTGTAGAAATAGATGTTATCTAAATAAACTACTTTAACAGGAGCTGCTGCACCAGTAGGATTATTTAAATCAAAAAAGCTAACATTTCCTAAGTTTAAGCCAACATAATCTGATAACGGAATATCAAAACTAGCCCAACCATTCAGCGGGATGCTTGAAACTACTTTCCTGTTTCCATTTATTTCAAACCAAAGTTGATTTTGATTTAAAGTATAAACATCGATGTGCAATGTTGTCATTCCAACTATGCTTCGAGCACCGAAGGCTAATCTCGCTAAAGTAAAACCATTAAAAAATCTTGCATTATTACCTACTGATGTCAAAACATTAGTTCCGGCTTGCCAAGTTGCTCCAGCTGTAGAGGTGTAAGATTCACTATATAATGAAACAACATCCCATGTATTTCTTGCTGGCGGAGTTGGGGCTGATGGTGGCGTTACTGTAAAAGTTGCCGTTGTACTTCCTGCACCATAAGGGGCACTTGCTGCTTGATTTGCGGTAATTGTAGATGTTCCTGCACCTACTACAGTTATCGTACTGCCACTAATAGTAGCCACAGCAGTATTACTACTACTATATGTAAATTCACCCGAACTATTAGAGCTTGGTTGAGTGATAGTAAAAGGAGCATCTCCTACGATTTTTGCTGGTACAGTAAATGCACCAATAGTAGGTGGTTGCTCTGTTGCTGGTCTCCAGAAAAACATATTGTCAACAATTAAGTTTTGAATGTTCCCTGCTCCTGCTGGTTGATCATACTTAATTTGACGGAAAATCGGACGAACTGCATTGTAAGCAGCCCCTGTAATATCGATGTTAAAAACGTTCCATTGACCTGGAGTTAGAGCCAAAGTGGTTGGAACTTCAACTCCACCACCTGTTGTTTTAATAAGAGAAACTCTGATTGAGGTTAAGGTTGACGAATAAATTTCGATGTGAAATCTTGTCATCGCAGAAATGTTAACATCGGCTGCTGTTTCCGTTCCTTGATAGTTTCCGCTGTTTTGATACTGTTTTACAGCATCACCACCATACGACGGAGTAGTCATATTATTGGGATAAACAAGAGATCCATTCGCAGTGCTGCCGGCTTGTCCCCAATTCGGGTTAAAATTAGTTCCCGCGAGGTCTGTGTAAGCTACGGAAAAGAGGGAAATAACATCCCAAGAGTTTTTACCGGGGTCTCCAGGAGCGGCTCCTTGTGAATATCCCAATGAAAAAGTCAGAAGGAATAATAGTAATAATTTTTTTTTCATAATTTTTTGATAATTATAGTTAATAAAAGTTTTGTTTTAAGTAGGAAATCAAATTTAATGTTATATATTTTTTTTTGATAAAAACTGAGTATACAAAAACTATACATCACAATTATTTATATTAGTAGAGTTAAAAGTGCAATGATTGCTTATGTTTCAGGATATAATATTGATTTTCAGCTAGTGTAATAGCATCCAATTATGGTTAATGTTGTGTTCTTGTATAGGTAAATTGATTTATTTTACATCAATTACATCGTTATAGTTGTTGATTTTATAATTTAATTATACTAAAAATAACGTTTTTATAAAATTTTGAAGATATTTTTAGGAATTAAATAAAATTGATATTGATAAAATATTTAATAATTCAGTATTGATTTTATAATTTATAGTAATAAAAAATGCTGATTTAATAATTGTTTGGATTTGTAAAATAATTTTTATGAATAAATTATTCGTAAAACTAATCTATTTTGAAATTCAAGAATCATAAAGATAACTTAAGCTAAATTTGCACCAATATATTTTTATGCTACTGATTCAAAACATTGCTTTTTCTTATTTGAAGGAAACAACCATTCAAAACTGTACTTTTTCGCTTGAAAAAGGAAATAATCTTGCAGTTATTGGTGAAAGTGGTTGTGGAAAAAGTACGCTTTTAAAACTCATTTATGGCTTATATGATTTGGATGAAGGACAAATATTTTGGAATAATTCAACAGTTTTAGGACCTAGATTTAATCTTATACCCGGAATGACTTATATGAAATACCTGGCTCAGGATTTTGATTTGATGCCTTTTATTACTGTTGCTGAAAATATAGGAAAGTACCTTTCAAATTTTTATCCGGAAGAAAAAAAAGAGCGGATTGCCGAATTGCTAGAGATTGTTGAAATGACCGAATTTGCAACTGTCAAAGCCAAATTTTTGAGTGGTGGGCAAATGCAACGTGTCGCTTTGGCTCGTGTATTGGCTTTGGAACCGGAAGTTTTGTTATTAGACGAACCTTTCAGCCATATTGATAATTTTAGAAAAAATAGTTTGCGACGAAAGTTATTTGCCTATTTGAAAGAGAAAAAAATTACCACGATTGTTGCCACACATGACAGTACCGATGTTTTGTCATTTGCTGATGATGTTTTGGTGATGAAAAAGGGACAAATTTGCACTCAAGGCAGTCCAAATGAATTGTATATAAATCCTCAATCAAAATATGTTGCCTCACTTTTCGGTGATGTAAATGAAATTCCGGGTTTTTATTTTAATGAAAAAACAATTCAGTATTTATTTCCGCATCAATTAATTGTAGTAGAACATTCTAATTTAAAAGTTATTGTAGTAAATAGCTATTTTAGAGGTAGTCATTATTTAATTGAAACCTCTTCAGAAAATGGAATCTTGTTTTTTGAGAGCGAAATTATGTTGGAAAAGGGACATTTGGTTTATTTAAATAAAAAATAAACCCCAAAATTTATCAATTTCAGGGTTCACCTATTTTCTTTTTTCTATATTCTTAAAACTAATTCTTCAAATATTTTTCCAAAAACTGATCTTGTTCCCAAAGTAAATGAAGAATATTTTCTTTTGCAGCATACCCATGACTTTCTTTCGGTAAAATTACCATGCGAACGGGAGCACCTAGGTTTTTCAACGCTTGAAAATAACGTTCCGTTTGCAAAGTAAATGTTCCGGGATTATTATCAGCTTCGCCGTGAGTTAATAATAAAGGTGTTTTCATTTTATTAGCATTCATAAACGGCGACATGGTGTTATAAACTTCAGGAACATCCCAATAATTTCGTTGTTCACTTTGAAATCCAAATGGAGTCAAGGTTCTGTTATAGGCACCACTACGAGCAATTCCACAGGCAAATAAGTTAGAATGTGTCAATAAATTTGCTGTCATAAATGCTCCGTAAGAATGTCCGCCAACCGCTACTTTTTTGGGGTTGATATACCCCAATTTATCTACGGCATCTATCGCTGCTTCAGCATTGGCAACTAATTGTTCGATGAAGGTGTCGTTTGGTTCCGTTGTTCCTTCTCCAATAATTGGGAAAGAAGCATTATCTAAGACAACATAACCTCTTGTAACCCAATAAACAAAAGAGCCATAGTTAGGAAAGGTAAATTGATTTTCATTTTTATCGCTTTGTCCCGCTGAATTTTTGTCTTTATATTCAGCCGGATAGGCCCAAATTAAGAGCGGAAGTTTTTCTTTTTTGACTTTGTCATATCCAATTGGAAGGTATAGCGTTCCTGAAAGTTCTACACCATCTTTTCGTTGGTATTTTATAACTTCTTTATAGACGTTTTTTATACTTTCAAATGGATTTTTAAAATTTGTAATTTGTGTTAATTTTCCTTTTGACTTTATATTTCTGAAGTAATAATTAGGAAATTCATTCTTTGATTGAATCATAACCAATGCTTCTCCTTTTTTGACATCTTCCATCGATAAAATATCTTCCTTTTTATCTTTATAGGTAGATTGATATAAACGTTTTGTTTTTAAAGTGGATAAGTTCAGCTCATCTATAAAAGGAAATTGGCCTTCTTTAGTAAATCCTTTTCCAATTAAATAAGCGTTATTGTTTTCTAAAACTAAAACATATTTACCATATTGATTTTTTTTGGTTTCAAAATCACCCGGGTCTGCATAAATATCCTGATAATTTCTATCCGATATAACTTTTGGAGAAAGTGTTGGGCTAGATGGATTGATTAAATATGTTTTCATTTTTCTGGTGTCGTACCATTGATCATAAACTATGGCAGTCGTATCATCTCCCCATTCAATACCTGAAAAACGTTGTTGGGTTTTCACTAATGAAGTTGGATTAGATGAAAAAGGAGCATCCCATAAAAAAATTTCATCTCTGAAATCTACTTTATTAGCCTGATCACCTTCGTCTAATGCTTCAACAAAATATAAAGTAGCCGGTTTGTCAGTTCTCCAAGTCATATTTCTTTTTCCTTTTTGAACAGAAGAAAATCCTTTTGGAATGATTTCTGAAAGAGGCACTTCGTTAACAACTTTAATTTCATTTCCGGTTTTGTCATAAACAACTGTTTTTTGAGGGAATCTACTTAAAGGAACTATATAGGAAAAAGGCCTCTGTATAGTTGAAATCATAATGTAATTTCCATCGGGCGAAATGCTTTCTCCGGAATACATATCAGCTTTTTTGAATAAAGAGGCTTTTCCATTCACTGAAATTTTATATAATTCAGAGGTAACCAATGTTTCAAAATTTTGTTCATCAATGGGGTTTTTCAACAAATCTTGGTATGTTCTGTTTTGAGAAACATTTCCATCACTAGTGGAAATCGTAGGTCCGGTTGGTAAATCTTTTTTAACATCAATTAAGGCAGGACGATTTTGAACTAACATTCGAACTAAAATAGATTGACTGTCAGCAAACCAACTAAATGGATTCCCCATGTTTGCATTAACAATTGCCTCGGTTAATTTAGTAGCCTGAGCTGAAACAACATCAATAATCCAAAGTTCGACTCCGGTATTTGTAGTGTGTGAAAAGGCAATTTTCTTTTGATTAGGTGCCATTGAAAGATTGCTTATTTTTGGGTTTTCCGGTAAACCTTTGACTTGAATTTCATCTTTATCAGCAATTTTTCGCAATTTCAGGTTGTTAACATAAGTAACAGTACTTGAAGTATTTGTAATAGGATTAATACGAAGTCCGCCTAAACGCATTTCTTCTTGATTCAATTCATCCAATGTTTTATAAGTACTTCTGTAAGACAACAACATGTATTCTTTATTGGTATCCATGTTGACCGTTGGAGCTCTTTCGTAATCTGCCAATTCCAAAATTTCTTTGGGAGGTTTTTGATAGGTTAAATTTTCCTGAGCCGAAACAAAATAGCTCACTAAAAGAAGCAGAAGTAATTGAATTTTCATAAAGAGTAAGTTTGAAATATTTGTGCCACTAAAAATAGCACATAATAAATGTAAACTTCTAAAAAATCTGTTAAAATAGGGAAGAAGTAGAAGAGCGTATTATTCTTTTACTACAATAAGTGATGCTTTAGCTCCGGTCGCTAAATTCCAAATGTCGGACATAATTACATTTCCAAATTCATCCTGTACCGCAAATTGTGCTGTATTTGGGCCAGATTCTCCTTGATTTAAAGCTAAAAATTCGAGATTATTAAATCCGGGTTGAAGTTCTATAAAGTAGACTTTGAATGATTCTGTTAAGTAAACACTACTTTGAACTAATTTATCATTCAGGTAAATGCTAACTCGGTCACCATCAACCGCTTCATGATCTCGGCACATTACTTTAATGAATTTTGATTTACTTCTAAAATCACCAAAATATTTACCACGTTTATATTCTTCTTTCATTTCAACTTCGCCAGTGAGGTAATTAGGTTTTACCTCAAATTTTTTCTCCATCAGACCATAATTTTGAGTTAGGTCAATTTTTTTTTCTTCTCGAAGAGGAGTTGTATTAGGTTCAGGGGAAGGCGTGCTTTTTGGTGTGAAGAGTGAACTTCCGGTTGAGCTTGGTGTCGCACTAAAATTGCCACCAAATGAAGTTGACCTATTTGTATTATCAAATTGTGCCTGAGCTACAGGAACCAAAATAAAATAAAATAAAACAAGCAATATAAATCTCATGGTAATAAATTTCGTTTCAAATATACTAGTTAGACATTAAACAGGCTCTTAACAAAATGCTAAATGTAAATTATATTTAACAATAAGGGTGCCAAATAACTAGAAGAAGTTGTTATTTTGGTTATAATTAAAAACGAAGTCATTTTTAGCGATACTTTTTAAAAGATTGCTAAATTTGTGTAACTAATTTTATTAAAGAAGCAAAATATGTATCATTCAAAAATAGCCGGATTAGGATTTTATGTGCCTGAAAATATTGTGACCAACGATGATTTGTCAAAATTAATGGATACAAATGATGAATGGATTCAGGAGCGAACCGGAATAAAAGAACGCAGACATGTTCAAAGAGGTGATGGTAACACAACAACATCTATGGGTGTAAAGGCTGCTCAAATAGCTATACAAAGATCCGGTGTAGCAAAAGAAGATATTGATTTTATTGTTTTTGCCACTTTAAGTCCGGATTATTATTTTCCTGGTCCGGGTGTTTTAGTGCAACGTGATTTGGGTTTAAAAACGATTGGAGCTTTGGATATTCGAAATCAATGTTCCGGTTTTGTTTATGCTGTTTCTATTGCTGACCAATATATAAAAACAGGTATGTACAAAAACATTTTAGTGATAGGCTCTGAATTGCAATCGTATGGATTAGATATGACTGACAGAGGAAGAGGTGTTTCCGTTATTTTTGGAGATGGGGCAGGAGCAGCAGTACTTTCCAGAGAGGAAGATTTAACCAGCGGAATTCTTTCCACTCATTTACATTCTGAAGGGATTCATGCAGAAGAATTAGCTGTAGTTGCACCTGGGATGGGGAAACGCTGGGTGACTGATATTATTAAAGATAATGATCCTAATGATGAAAGTTATTATCCCTACATGAATGGGCAATTTGTGTTTAAAAATGCAGTTGTTCGATTTAGTGAAGTAATTAATGAAGGTTTGCTGGCTAATAATTTATCAGTTTGTAATATCAGTTTGCTTATTCCTCATCAAGCAAATTTGAGGATTTCCCAATTTATTCAACATAAATTTAAATTATCAGAAGAACAAGTGTTTAATAATATTCAAAAATACGGAAATACAACAGCAGCATCTATTCCAATTGCCTTAACTGAGGCTTGGGAGCAAGGCAAAATAAAAAAAGGGGATATTGTTGTATTGGCAGCATTTGGTAGTGGTTTTACTTGGGGAAGTGTGATTATAAAATGGTAAAATAGGTGTTAATAATAATTTATCGGTATTCTATAATATCTAATTTTTTAATAATTTTGTTTTTTTGTTTGTTATTTTAAACTTTTTAAAAATGAAACCCAAGAGAGTGCAGCACACCGGTCAAGCGAGACTTTTCGAAAGTGATATTCTAGAAATGTTGACAAAAACTCACCCAGTAATTATTTGGGGTGTTTATATTCCAATACTAAGTTATATACTTTTTAGGGCTAATCAAGTTTATGGATTAGAAGTAAAAACTATCGTATTGTTGTTTTTTTCAGGAATAATTTATTGGACTTTTTTTGAATATATTGCTCACCGATTTCTTTTTCACATGGTTAGTGATAATTTAAAAACGCAAAAAGTAGCTTATATTTTGCATGGAAATCACCATGAATATCCCCGCGACAGACAACGATTATTTATGCCTCTAGTTCCCAGTTTGATTTTAGCAACTGTCTTATTTTTATTCCACTATCTTTTTTTAGGTAAATATAATTGGGCTTTTTTTCCGGGATTTATGATTGGCTATCTTTCCTATGCTTCCATGCATTATGCCATTCATGCTTTTGATCCTCCCTTTAAATTTATGCAACCTTTGTGGAGAAATCATCAATTGCATCATTATAAAGATGAACATTTGGGTTTTGGTGTGAGTAATACATTTTGGGATCGTGTTTTTGGAACTATGTTTGATTTAACTAAAAACAAACAAGACAAGGAAAAAGTAAAAGAGTTAATGTTTGATAAAGAGAACTAAAAAAGAAGCCGCCTTAAATTTTAGGCGGCTTTTTATGAGTATAAATTATCTTACTATTGTTTGTTGTCTTTTCTATTAGTCAGTCATAATAATTGACAATTAAATGAAAGATAACTTTAATTTACAGAAAGGTGTTATAACCAAAAGTAATCAAATAGGTTAATGTTACAGGTAAAAAAAAAGACCCTCACGTGGAAGGTCTTTAATTTCTAAACAACAAAACAATATAAAACTATCTCTTTAATGAAAAGTGAGATTTGAATTCTTTAGTTTGATTATTTTCTTCATAAGTTACTGTAAACCAATAATCAGATGAAGGCATTTGCTGACCATTATATAAGCCATCCCAACCTTTTTTGTTAGGGAATAATTGGGCAATAGATTTACCATATCGATCATATATGTAGATAGTAGCTTTAACCTGTTCTTTTAAATCAACGATAGTCCACGTGTCATTGTAACCGTCTCCATTTGGTGTGAAGAATTTCGGATAGTTGATAACTAAGACAGTGTCAGTAGCAGAGCCACAACCATTTTTATCACGAACAGTAACAGAATGAATACCGGAAGCAACATTATCAAACGTAGGACTGTCTTGAAATGGACTGCCATCTAATGAATATTCATAATTTCCACCTACACCGTTTGCATTTATAGTTATAGAATTAGTGCTACTAAAAGCCATACTTACAGTAAAGTTAATAGCAGCAGGTTCTGAAGCTAATACTTCTGCAGGAGTTGGTTCAGAAGAGCATCCAGTTGCTAAACTGGTTGCAATTACACTATATATGCCAGGGGCCATTACTTGTAAAGAACTTCCTGTTGCACCTTCAATTAAGGTTGTGTCTAAATACCATTCAAATGTATGAGTAGTAGAGGATAGACCACTAAAAATGGTATATGGATTTAAAAGATTTCCTGTTTCACTTTCAATACAAACAATGCCATCTACTGGAGTTGGTTCAGGAATTTTATTGACAATTATTGTTATTGGTTTAATATCAAAACAATCAGGAACCAATGTATTATTTACTCTTACATAAACCAACTGTAATTCTGAAGAACTAAAAGAATTGATTTGACTGTAGGCATCACTCAAACTAGCATAATAACTAACAGTAAATTCACTTCCGCTTTGAGAACCTAGTACAATACTGCTTAAAGTGCTAAAATCAAAAGAGGTTATACCATCATTTTCACCATCTTCATCACAAATAGTTCTGTTAACTAACGGAACAGTATTTGCAATTGGAGTAGGAATAATTGTAACAATAAAAGAACTTTCATCTGAACAATTTGGTGAATAACCGGATAAGGCATAAATATAGATTGTTTGAGTCGTAGTAATTGAACTTCCGGCCGGAATTTGACCACCTGTTCCGTTTGGTCCTCTGAAATATTTTCCAACAGTTAAAGGTTGTAAAACATAGCTAGAACACGTTGACACATTATCTAAAACAACTACATTAAATATATTTATATCAAAACTTTTTTCATCAAAACAATTAGGTGTTGTGCCGGTTTCTGCATAAACAAATAAAGTTTGTGAAGTTGTTAATTCTGTTCCTGCCGCAATTGTTGACCCATTTCCACCTGATTGTGTAAAATAATTTCCGACAGTTAACGTAGGTAAAATATAGGAGTTACAAACGTTTACATTTGATATAGGCTCAATAACAGGTGATACATAAATAGTCACTGTAAAAGACGTTTGATCAGTACAAGAAAATGCCGGTCTAATTTGATTTTCTTTATAGATATAAATTGTTTGCGTAGATGTAATTACTGTACCTGGAGCCAGAACTGTTCCAAAACCATTTGGACCATCCAGTGCAGTATAATAAATATTGCCGGAAGTTAGAGTTGGTAATACATAACTATCACATACAGTAATGTCCTCTAAAACGTCTGCCTGAATTTCAAAAACATTTACTTGAAAACTAGTTTCAGCACTACATCCATTTTCTTCTGCATAAATATAGATTATTTGAGAAGTTGTAATTATATCACCTCCATTAAGCATAGTTCCAGTTCCATTAGTACCAGTATAATAATGGCCAAGTGTAAGGTCTGTTAAAACATAATTGTTACATCCATCAATATCTGATCTGGAATCTATTTGAGGTGGAGATAGAACTGTAACATCAAAACTTACTGAGTTTTGACAACCATTACCATCATTTAAATAAATATATAATGTTTGAGAGGAAGTAACTTCACTACCAACAGCTAAAGCTGTTCCTGTTCCATTTGGACCAGTAAAATAATTTCCAAATGGAATACTAGGCAAAAAATAACTTTCACAACTTGTTGTTACTACTGGTGTTTCAATCACTGGTAAAGCAATTGTTACTGTAAAATTTAAATTATCTGTACAGTTAGGTTGAGATTGGCTAGGGGCATACACAAATATTGTTTGTGTACTGCTTATTACTGTTCCTGCTTGTATTTGTTGTCCAGTTCCATTTGGCCCTGTAAAATAACCGCCAAAAGGTAAAGAAGGTAATATGAAATTAACACATTCACTAGTAGATGTTGGGGCATCAATGCCAATATATACTATAAAACTTGATTGACTTTCACAAAAACTATTCGCAGCATAAATATATATTGTAGTAGTTTCTGTAATTACAGTTCCGGGAGCCAATTGGTTACCTGATCCATTTGGTGCATCATAATATTGCCCATTTGAAATGGATGGTAAAGTATAAGAGGTACAATCAAATACATTTGGAAATGTCTCTGTGCTTGGTGCGGGTAATATGGTTAAATTAATTGGTAAATCTAAAACACAATAAGGTGGCTCTGGTGAAACAAAGTAAAAATAGATGGTTTGAGATGACGTTAATGTTGCACCGTTTAATTGTGTCCCTGTACCTCCCGGACCGGTATAATATCCACCAATTGCTGAATTAGGTACATTATATGAATTACAAAATTGATTATTTGTGGTATTGATATCTTCCGGTTTTATGATAGTTACCAAAAAACTAGACTGATTTGGACAATATGGTTCTATTAATCCAAGATTATAAATGTAAATTCTTTGCGTTTCATCTATAATATCACCTGCAAATTTTGCTGTACCAGTTCCATTTGGACCGGTGAAATAATTACCATTATTTAATGGAGGTAAAATATAATATTCACATACGATTACGTCATCTTTTGTATCAACTAAAGGAAGCGGTGAAACAATTAAATTGAATGATATAACACTAAAACATGTTGAATCAGTTGCATTTTGTACTCTAGCAAAAAGTGTTCTTGAAATACTTACATAGAGATTTTGACCAATAGGATTTAAGCCATTGTTTGCATTTGCTAAATTTCCATGATAGGAAACAACATTAAATTCTGGGGATTGACCATTTAGAATTTGACTATTCAATGTTGACAAAATAAAATTACCCCTTGTAGGATCTGTTATTCTTGCACATCCCAATAAATCAGATGGTTGATGAGCTACGGGAGCCGGAGTCACTAATAATTGAAATGACTTTATAGAGTAACACGAAGTATTATTTTTTTGAACTCGTACATAAATAGTTTGATTCCCAGCACTTGTGTATAGTAAGGGTAATGCACTAGTTGAATTAGTTGCTTGTGCTAATGTTGCATGATAAGTTACTGTTGTTCCTCCTGAAATTCCTGCTGTTACAACCGGATTGTTCAATGCTAAATTAAATTGATATGTTGAAGCACCTGAATCACATTTTAAAATGTCAATAGGATCTGGAGCATTAAAAACAGAGTTGTATTCTATTTGTACAATATCACTTACCACTTGACATGGGAAAGCAATATTCGTATAAGTCAATTCATAACTTCCGGGTTCTGTAATGGTCAAAGTGGGTCCGTTTTCACCGACCAAAACTACACCATCTTTTTTCCAAACAAAAGAGAACTGGGTTGCACTTAAATTGCTGTTGATTATATGTGATTCTCCACTACACAATGCAGAATTAGAAGCAATTAGTAAATCATCACCTAACACATTTTGTCCAATATTAAAACTATTGGCAGATAAAAAGATAGCTGAATCCGATTGTGGGTCTATTCTATCTGCAACAACTAATTTAATTTTATAGGGTGTATTAGGAATTAAAACAGCTGAGGCATTCATCACAACTGTTTGACCATTAAAATTGGTTGGAGATAAAGAGGCATTAGCACCTCCATTAAAAGAACCAAAAAATTGTGGATTAACAGAAGGACAAGCAGAATTGTATAGAAAATCTCTAACTGTAACTACAGATATTGGGGTATTAGTTCCCGGTACAACAGCTAGGTTAGTAGTTACTCCCGTGTTTAAATTTGTCAATAAAAAGGCAAAAGCATCAGAAAATTGACATTGAAAATTCCCATATTCTTCAGAAGCAAATAAAAAGTCAAAATCAAAATACGGAGACATTGCTGTGAAATTGAACTCTAAAACGGTTGCATTAGTTGAAGTCATAGCAATTCCGGCATTGGCTAGAATATTTTCCAAATCACTGTCACCGGGCCATGTATTTAATCCATCATTTAGCATGGAGTTGTTTGGCCCCACGGAATTCATTACATTCCCGGTACTCAGTATAACACCACTTTGCATTGGAAAATTGGGATTGGTATTTTGAAAATACCCAATTCCATTTGTTGAACCAAAGTTGGTACCTGTGCTCCAATTAATATTGTTAACTGTTAAGCATGGTGAATTCACTAACACATTTGAAACCAATTCAGGGACAGTATAGGTGGTAGTGTTCACCGTGATAGCTTGTGAAATTCCAAGTATTGGAATTAAAAGCAATAAGAAGAGTAATTTTGTTTTCATGCTTACTAATTTGGGTATTAAAACTTTTATTGAATTTTGACACAACAAATTAATAAATAAATAACGATTAAAAGCAAATAAAATCGATGAAATGCAGTTAAATGGTTATTAATAACATAAAATACTTACAAAAAATAAAAAAATAATTAGATTTTTTATCATTTAAAACAATTTTTTCGACAAAAAACCTATTCATAAATAATAAGAATGCATCTAAAGTTTTTAGAATTTAAAATTATCTTTGTCGAAATAAAGAATAATAATGAATTTAGAAGAATTTTTAAATCAACCTGTCCAAAAAGCGGTACAAACTATATTTGATATTTCTCCAGAAAAAATTGAATTTCAATTAACTAGAAAGGATTTTGAGGGTGATATTACCTTGGTTGTTTTTCCATTATTAAAATTAATTAAAGGAAACCCGATTGAAATTGGAAATAGAATTGGAACTTTTTTAGTTGAAAATGTTGTTGAGGTTGAAAAATTCAATGTGGTTTCAGGGTTTTTAAATATTGTTATTTCTGGTTCATATTACATTAAATTTTTCTCTGAAATTAAAAACAATCCAACCTTTGGATTTGTTTCTCAAAATGAAAAGGAGAAGGCAATGATGGTGGAATATTCTTCTCCAAATACCAATAAGCCTTTGCATTTAGGTCATATAAGAAATAATCTATTGGGTTTTTCCGTGGCAGAAATCATTAAAGCTTCGGGTAAAAAAGTTTATAAAACTCAAATCATTAATGACCGCGGAATTCATATTTGTAAGTCCATGTTGGCTTGGCAAAAATTCGGAAACGGACAAACACCTGAATCAACCGGATTGAAAGGGGATAAGTTAGTTGGTAATTTTTATGTAGCTTTTGATAAACAATATAAAGCCGAAATAAATGATTTAATTGCCCAAGGTCAAAAGGAAGAGGAAGCCAAGAAAAATGCTCCTTCTATCATTGAAGCTCAACAAATGCTCCTCGATTGGGAATCTGGTAAACCAGAGGTAATCGAACTTTGGAAAACCATGAACCAGTGGGTTTATGATGGTTTTGAAATAACATATAAAAATTTAGGTGTCAATTTTGATAGTTATTATTATGAAAGTAACACCTATTTGCTCGGAAAAGAAGTAGTCCAATTTGGATTAGAAAAAGGAATTTTTGAAAAAGACCCTGATGGTTCAGTTTGGATTGATTTGACAGAGGAAGGATTAGATAGAAAAATTGTGCTACGTTCAGACGGAACAGCTGTCTATATGACACAAGATATTGGCACAGCTATCCAACGGGTTAAAGATTTTCCTGATGTTGGCGGAATGGTTTATACAGTTGGTAATGAACAAGATTATCACTTTAAAGTGCTTTTTTTAATCTTAAAAAAACTAGGATTTGATTGGGCTAAACACCTTTTCCATTTATCCTATGGAATGGTAGAATTACCATCAGGTAAAATGAAATCCCGTGAAGGAACGGTTGTTGATGCTGATGATTTGATGGATGAAATGACTGAAACTGCTGCGATAATTTCAAAGGAATTAGGAAAACTTGAGGGTTATTCAGAAGATGAAAAACAAAAGCTTTACAAAATTATTGGTCTTGGTGCTTTGAAATATTTTATGCTGAAAGTTGATCCAAAAAAATCAATGCTTTTCAATCCGGAAGAATCGGTGGATTTTGCCGGAAATACGGGACCTTTTATTCAGTACACTTATGCTCGAATTCAATCTATTTTGAGAAAAGCTAATTTTGACTATTCGGAAACTATTACTACATTAATTTTACATCCAAAAGAGAAAGAATTACTGAAAATGTTGGAAATGTATCCTCGCATTATTCAAAACGCAGCAAATCAACTCAGCCCTGCTTTAATTGCCAATTATACCTACGACTTAGTTAAAGAATATAATTCATTTTATCAAACGGTTCCAATTTTACCGGAAACGGATTTAACACTAAAAAAATTCAGAGTACAATTATCTCAAAAAGTAGGCGAAACTATTAAATCGGCATTCTCCCTATTGGGAATTGAAGTTCCGGAAAGAATGTAATTTTAATGTTGTGAGTACAAAAACGTCTTATTTTTTTCAAACTTTGGCAGTAATTTTTATTTCTGCCCTTTGTTTTTTGTTTTTTAAAGAAGTGTTGCCTAAGCGAATTTTTTTAGAACCAACGATTTCTTTAAAAAATGTAGCTGTTGACAGTTTACTATTAGAAACAATTGCGTTAGAGGAAGAAATATATACAGATGAAAAAACTAGTGACACTTTTTACAGAAAAAAAATAGTTTTTGAACAAATAGATGGAATAATCTATCCTCCGGAGGAATATGGACAATATAAAGGTTTTCAATATCTAATTCCTTTTTTTGAAAAACTATACCAATTAGAAACTAAACAAGAAGGAGATATCAGAATTGCTTATTTTGGTGATTCTATGACAGATGGCGATTTAATTGTACAGGATTTTCGAAAGGCAATGCAAACACAGTTTGGAGGTGAAGGAGTTGGATTCGTTTCAATCACTTCTGAATCAGCTAGTTCCAGAAGCTCTATTTCACATCAATATTCCGGAAATTGGAAAATACAATCGTATCTGAATGTGAAGCGGCCTATAAAACCTTTTGGAGTTAATGGTCATGTTTTTTTTGCTAATGATACACTTTCTGATACTTGGGTAAGGTACAAAGCCGGATTTGGAATGCATACATCCCAACTTAATAATCCAACCTTGTTTTATGGAAATTCATCAAATAAAACGGGAGAAATGTTAATTAAAATTGGAAAAGACACTTTGATTAAAAAGCTAAATACCGAGAAACAACTAAATGCTTTAGCTATTTCAACGACTAATTTGAAAAGTTTTAAAGCAGTTTTTAAACAAGCTGATTCTATTCCAATTTACGGATTTAATTTTGATGACGGAAAAGGTGTTCATGTCGATAATTTCTCAAATCGGGGAAATTCAGGATTACCGATTTCAACTTTTAATACCAATTTAATGAAACAATTTCAAGAGCGATTGGATTATGATTTAATCATCTTGCACTATGGAACAAATGTTTTAAATTATGGTACATATAATTATAATTGGTACGAAAAAGGAATGACTCGAGTAGTCAATCATATTAAAGAATGTTTTCCGGGCGTCACAATTTTAGTGATTTCAACTGCCGATAAAGCAACCAAATATGAATTGGAAATGAAAACTGATTCGGCCGTTGTTCCTTTAACTTTGGCTCAACGAAAATATGCTGTGCAATCAAAAGCCGGTTATTTTAACTTATATGAAGCGATGGGAGGTGAAGGTTCAATGGCTAAATGGGCAGAAGAAGTTCCGCCAATGGCCAATAAAGATTATACACACTTTAATTATAAAGGAGCTCAAAAAGTTGCAGGTTTATTATATGACCAAATTCAAACCGGATATGCTCAATATAAACTAATGCGAAAAAATAAAAAAGTACTTCCAACTAAACCCACGGTTGATTCCGTTTCTTCTAAAAACAACACCGTAAATGCACAATAAATTTTTATCTTTTCTTTTTTTTATTTTATTTAGTTTTAGCCTTTCTGCTCAATCTGATTCTTTGTTCGTTGAAATTGATACAACTGAAGTTATCACGGCAATTAATGAAATAAACAACAGTAAAGCTTTAAACCCAATTTTTGATAAATTGACCAATCTCAAAAAATCAAAAGTTGGAAAGTTAAATGTTGTTCATATAGGCGATTCACACATTCAAGCCGATTTGTTTTCAGGATTAATGCGTAAAAATTTGCAGCAACAATTTGGAAATGCCGGACGAGGTCTTGTTTTTCCTCATAGTTTGGTTAAAACAAATGGAACGGTTGATGTTCGTTTTTCTTCCAACCAAACATGGGAAAGCCAACGCAATATTTATCCAAATACGGGAAATCCGGTTGGTTTAAGTGGAATAGCCCTGTTTACTAAATCCAACGATTTTACTCTTGAAATGACAGTAAAAAATCAAGAATATGTTTTTAATAAACTAAAAATTATTACTCCACAAAATATAAAAATGTTTGAGGTGGCTTTGACCTCAAAAACAATTAAAATTGAGTCAGAAATACCTAAAAATATTTTGCACAAAATTAAAAATGGAGAAAGTTTATCGGTCATTTCTGAAAAGTATGATGTTTCAATTGCTCAAGTCAAAAAAGAAAACGGACTTAAAAATAATAATATTCGAGCCGGAAAAACATTGAAAATACCGTCTAAAGAAAAAGCAAAAAAAGTAGTTGAACATTCAGAATTCATTCCTTTAGAAACCCGTTCAGAAGAGGGTTTTCATTCGTTTAAAACAGATACATTATTAAATAAAATATACTTAATTCCTGCCTTGAACCAATCGGATTATGCTTTAAACGGATTAGTTTTAGAAAATAATAATCCGGGAATTATATACCATACAATAGGCGTAAACGGTGCAAAATGCTCTGATTTTACTAAATTTCCTTTGTTCTTTGAACAATTAGCTGTTTTACAACCGGATTTAGTAATCATTTCTTTAGGAACTAATGAGAGTTTTGATAAAATGATAACCTCCGAATTTATAGTTCAGCTGAATTTGATGATGGAACTTATTTTAGCTAAAAATCCAACCACAGCTTTTTTAATTACAACTCCGCCACCTTCACAATTTAAACGAAAATTTCCTAATACTTTTGTGGCAGATTATACAAAAGAAATTCTAGTTCAAGCCGAGTTGAAAAACTATGCTGTTTGGGATATGTTTTCCAATTTAGGTGGGCTTTTCGGAGCAAATCAATTGGTAACAGAAGGAATAATTGGAGCAGATAAAGTACACTACACCAAAGTTGGTTATGAACGTCAGGGACAACTTTTAACCGAAGCTTTTTTGAATTCATTTGAAAATTATAAATTAGAAATAAATAAGTGATACCGCTTTTTAATATAAACCGTTGGGTGGTAGAGAATTTTAGACATCTCACTTGGGAACAAGTGCAAAGTTGGTTTGTTTTTGATTCCCAAAAACCACTTTTATTCAATAGTGCTTTGTTTTTAGGTTTGTTTTTGGTGTTTTATTTCTTTTATATTTTAACACAGAAAACACATCGATTACGCATTGCTTATGTTGTTGCTTTTTCGCTTTTTTTCTATTATAAATCTAGTGGAATTTTCTTTTTACTGATTATTTTTTCTTCTATTTTAGATTATGTTATTGCCAAATTAATTTATGATGAAAAAAGTAATTTTTATAGAAAATTTTATCTGATTGTCAGTTTATTGGTTAACCTTGTATTACTTGGATATTTTAAATACACTAATTTTTTTATTGATAATACGAACTTAATTTTTGATAGAAATTTTGAGCTTCAAGAAATTATTCTGCCTGTAGGAATTTCGTTCTACACCTTTCAAACCCTAAGTTATACGATTGATGTTTACAGAAAACAACTTGAACCTACCAAAAGTTTCATAGACTTTTTGTTTTTTGTTTCATTCTTTCCTCAATTAGTAGCCGGTCCAATTGTTCGTGCCAGTGATTTTATTCCACAAATATACAAGCGACTAAATCTGACAAAAGAAGAATTTAATGCTGCTTTGTTTTTGATTGTTGGAGGGTTATTGAAAAAAGCGGTCATCTCCGATTATATTTCTATCAATTTTGTAGATAGAGTGTTTGATGCTCCAAGTAGTTATACTTCATTTGAAAATCTGATGGCTTCTTATGGATATGCCATTCAGATTTATTGTGATTTTTCTGGCTATTCTGACATGGCAATTGGCTTAGCTTTATTGATGGGATTTTGGCTTCCGCCTAATTTCAGAACACCATATCAATCCGCTTCAATTACAGAGTTTTGGCGTCGTTGGCATATTTCATTATCCACTTGGTTACGGGATTATTTATACATTTCCTTAGGTGGAAATCGAAATGGAAAATTCAGAACCTATATTAATTTATTTCTAACGATGTTATTAGGTGGACTATGGCACGGTGCTTCTTGGAAATTTGTTTTTTGGGGAACTCTTCACGGTTTGGCACTAGCTTTTGAACGTTTCTTTGGTAATTTGATCAAATTACCTAAAAACCATTTAATCAAAACCTTACAAATTTTATTGACATTCCATTTTGTTGCTTTTTGTTGGTTATTCTTCCGAGCGAAAGATTTTCAAACAGCTTTTTTAATAATTGATAATATTGGTAAACTGACATTTAATCCAAATCAATGGTTGATAATTGCTCAGGGATATCAAAATGTATTTTTATTACTTTTAATAGGATTTGTTTGGCATTTTCTGCCAAATAGCGTTATTAAATTATTACAAAAAAGTTTTTATACCACTCCTCTATTTGGAAAGGCAATTCTTTTGGCTTTTGTCTATTGGATAGTATATGCTACCGCTTCTGCAGGACCACAACCCTTTATTTATTTCCAGTTTTAAAAACTACCAATTGCTATTTAATTAATAAATAGTAAATTATAACAATATTTGATTATTGATACCGTTTATTTTATATAATAGATGTTTTTATATTGTTAATTTAAAATAAATGATACAAATGAAAAAGTTAATTTTAATTCCTTTATTATTCGGTGTTTTTATGCTGAATGTTGCTTCAACTTGTAGCAATGACGACGATAGCAGTTCGTCTAACAATCCTTCAATTACAGATGTGAACAACAATGTTGTAAATGGTACTTGGCAAGTGACTTTGTTTTCAGAAAGTGGAAGCACTCAAACGTCAAACTTCTCTGGTTATAACTTTAATTTTGCAACTAATGGAACTTTAACAGCAGTTAATGGAAATACAACTATGACCGGAACTTGGAGCACCGGAACTGACGATAGTACACCTAAAATGTACATTATTTTCAATGTTTCCAACGGATCATTTGAAGAAATTAGTGAAGATTGGAGAATTCTTTCTAATTCAAGTTCAAAAATTGAATTGAAACACATTAGTGGTGGAGATGGAAGCATCGATTTGCTTACTTTTGAGAAAAGTTAATTAGATTTTATGAAAAGTATCTTGGCTTATTTTGATAATGAATTAATTAAATCATTTGAAAAAGAGGGTATTGTTAAAAAAGTGCCTAAGGATATAGAGCTCATTCGCGATGGTCAATATATAAATTCTATTCCCATCGTAATAGATGGTCTTGTAAAGGTATTTACAAAATATAATGAAAAAGAATTTCTGCTTTATTATATTCAACCTTCAGAGAGTTGTGTCATGTCTTTTATAGTCAGTAAAAAAAATGAGCCAAGTACTTTTTTTGCCAAAACAGAGGAAGACAGTGAAATATTGTTATTACCCGCAAATAAAGTGCAAGAATGGATTAAAAAATATCCTTCTTTTAATGCCATGTACTTCAATTTGTTTAACGAACGTTATTTTGATTTAATCAACACACTCAATCATGTTTTGTTTGATCGGTTAGATGCTCGATTATATGCTTATTTAAAAGAGAAAAAAGAGTTATTAAATTCTTCCGTTATTTCTATTTCGCACAAAGATATTGCTTACGAAATGGGAACTTCCCGAGAGGTAATTACCAGAGTTTTAAAAAAACTGGAAGCTGAGTCAAAAGTAATTCAAACCTCAAAAGGAATAGAAATTTTGTAGAGGTGACTTTAGTCACTTTTTTTTGATTTTAGTTGATTTACCTTTACGGATGTAAACAAATTAAAATCAAAATCGTATGAAAGCAAATGTTGGAAACACAGACAAATTGATTAGAATCGTATTAGCAATCGTATTTGGTACATTTTTTTTTACGAATACAGTTACCGGAATTTTAGGGATGGCTCTTTTAATTTTTGGAATAATTCTTATTGCGACCAGTTTAATTAGTTTTTGTCCAATATATCCCTTACTTGGAATAAATACATGTCCTAAAAAAACTAAATCATGAAAAGAATTTCACATTTACTATTTTTTTTTTCATTTCTAACTTATGCTCAAGTCAATGTAGAGTGGTCAAATTATCCAGGCGGTGTTTCTGTTGCCGTAAACCAATTGCATGAAGTGTATTCGGCAAATTGGGATTATAATCCAGCCGGTGATATCACTTTAACCAAACGAAATTCGTCCGGTAGCATTTTGTGGAATTCAACATTTGACAATGTCGACAACACAAGGCACGAAGTGGTCACTTGGCTTGAAACTGACAGTCAAAATAATTGTCTGGTTTCAGGAACAATTCGATCAGGATATTCAAACCCTGTTAACGCAGCGAGTTTATTAATGAAATATAATCCGCAAGGAGAATTACTTTGGAGAGTTGTATTTGAGGCCTCCTTTGAAGGTTCATATACAAAGAAAATAGTAGTTGATTCTTCGGATAATATTTATGTTTTGGGATTAGGGATGGGCTCTAATGGCTTAGTTACAAGAGTTAAAAAGTTTAATTCGAATGGTGAAACAGTATGGACCTATTATGATAGTAACGGAATTGGTGCACCCATCAATATCAAATTTACAACGGACAATGCTTTGGTAGTTTCAGGAAGAGGAATAACCGGTATAATCAATGGTTATTTAAAACTTAGTATAGAGGGTAATTTAATTTGGAGTAAAGCAGGGATAACAAGTTCAACAATTGGAGATATTGTCGGGGATTCTTTTGGGAATTCTTATATCATAAATGGGGAAAATGTTGTTTCAAACGCCGGAAGTATACTTGAAAAATTGGATGGAAATGGTGCTTCGATTTGGTCTCATACTAATTCCATGGCAGGAAGCAAAGTTGAAGTTGGTTCTGATAATAATCCAATCATCAGTGGTTTTCCTAACTCGGGAACAGGAGGAGCAGCTTTTATGAAATATAATTCAGATGGATCTGTACTTTGGCAAAATTTAAATGCTGATGGGCCGGAAATATTGCTTCTTCATGGTCAATTGAAATTAGATGTAGCAAACAATGCCTATCTATCTGCAGGGAATTTGTTTAATATGGCAGTTTGTAAAATCAATTCTGACGGAACAAATGGCTGGGTTGGTTTAGTTTCTGGAAGCAGTTCGGCTAGTTCATTTGTTATTGATACTGATAATTCAGTTTACGTTGTTGGAGGAACAACAGCTAAACTTGGACAAACCCCACTAAATATTAATTCGTTTACTCAGTCAGATTTTTTAATTTTTCCAAATCCCTTTGAATCAAAATTCACTATCCTATCGAATAATATTGGTGACTCAAAAAAAGTGTTTATTTATGATTTTACCGGTAAATTAATTTACAAAGACAATTTTTCAGGATTAAATACCGATATATTTTTATCTACTATTTCTAATGGAATTTATTTTATAAATATTGAAGATAAAAACGGAAAAGTTTTTCGTCAAAAGTTGATTAAAAATTAATTACTATTCAAATTGAATAAAAAAAAGCTGCATTTTTTTCTGCAGCTTTTTTTACGCATAGTAGGACAAGTGGCATTATTTTAACTAACTAACTTTAATCATCTAATAAATCTGTAAATTCTTTAATTTTATTTTTAATAAGGTGTGCCAAATTTTGATTTCCATCCGGATCATTTGGGCTAATTTCAATAACACCATCTCCATTTCCATCAACTGCAACAGATAAATCAACACTAGCTAAAATAGCATCTAAATTAAAATCGAAAACGATAGTAGCAGTATTTTCAGCAATTACTAAACTTTGACCTAAATCGTGGTAATCAATTTCGAATTTTTCTTCAACATTGTGCCAAAACAGGAAAGGGACTCCATCTATTGTTCCTTGAATCTGAATTGATTTATTATACATTGTGCTTGATGAGTCACGGTTTCGGTTCATTTTGAATTCTACTTCTTCATAGGAGCCGTTAGGCAGATTTAATGAAGTAATAGTCGTTTGACCACTTAATAAATCAATTTCAAACGGACCTCTTAATTCAATTTCTTCTTCATCACCATAATAACCGTCATGATTACTATCATGGTCATCACTATGATGATTTCCGTTGTCATCATTTCCGTTGTCATCATTTCCATTGTCATCATTTCCGTAATAATTATCATCCAATTTAAATTCAATTTCTTTCAAATTAATTTTAAATTCCGAAATTGTAACGACGCTATTTTGTCTGGCTCCTCTTGAACCACCTCCGGAATAGGTCGCTTTGGCAACAATTTTTAAATTGTCAATTTTAGAATCTGTACTAGAAGCACTATCATCTTTGCTGCACGAGATTGTCAATACTAAAAGTATTAGTAGACTAAGTAACATTTTTTGGGTTTTCATGTTTATTACGTTTTAAATTATAGTACTAAAACAGTTTATGTTGAAGAAACCCTACCATAAAATTTAAAAATTTGCTAAAATCATTTTTTGATGCTTATTTGGATTGTGTTATCTTTGCACTTCATCATTAGAAAATCCATTTTATGTTCAGTAATTTAAGCGATAAACTCGACAAAGCTTTCCATATTTTAAAAGGTCACGGTAAAATTACCGAAGTAAACGTTGCAGAAACCTTAAAGGAAGTGCGTCGTGCCTTACTTGATGCCGACGTGAATTTTAAAATTGCTAAAGATTTTACGACAGCTGTCAAAGAAAAAGCCATTGGTCAAAACGTTTTAACGTCTTTGCAACCGGGTCAATTAATGGTGAAGTTAGTGAAAGATGAACTAACGGAATTAATGGGTGGCTCTGAAGTTGGTATAAACCTTTCCGGAAATCCATCCGTTATTTTAATGTCGGGATTACAAGGTTCGGGTAAAACGACATTCTCAGGAAAGTTGGCCAACTTTTTAAAAACTAAAAAAGGCAAAAAACCACTTTTAGTAGCTTGTGATATTTACCGTCCGGCGGCAATTAATCAGTTGCATGTTGTTGGTGACCAAATTGGGGTGGAAGTTTATTCAGAATCTGAAAATAAAAATGCTGTTGAGATAGCTCAAAATGCAATTAAGTATGCCAAATCAAACGGATTTAATGTTGTCATTGTCGACACTGCAGGACGTTTAGCCATCGATGAGCAAATGATGAACGAAATTGCTAATGTTCATAAAGCAATTCAACCACAAGAAACTTTATTTGTAGTCGATGCCATGACAGGTCAAGATGCTGTGAATACCGCAAAAGCATTTAATGACAGACTGAATTTTGATGGTGTTATTTTAACCAAATTAGATGGGGATACCCGTGGTGGAGCTGCAATTTCAATTAAATCAGTTGTAGATAAACCAATTAAATTTATTGGAACGGGAGAAAAAATGGAAGCGATTGACGTTTTCTATCCTTCTCGTATGGCTGACAGAATTTTGGGAATGGGCGACGTAATTTCATTAGTTGAACGTGCTCAAGAACAATATGACGAAGAAGAAGCCCGAAAATTACAAAAGAAAATAGCCAAAAATGAATTTGGTTTTGATGATTTCTTAGCTCAAATTCAACAAATTAAGAAAATGGGAAACATGAAAGATTTGGTTGGTATGATTCCCGGAGCCGGTAAAGCGTTGAAAGATGTAGAAATTGAAGATGATGCCTTCAAACACATTGAAGCGATTATCCATTCAATGACTCCTTTAGAAAGAACGAAACCCGTAGTGATTGACGGTAAAAGAAAAATTAGAATAGCAAAAGGTTCAGGAACTAAAGTTGAGCAAGTAAACCAACTCATGAAACAATTTGATCAAATGAGTAAAATGATGAAAATGATGCAAGGCGGAGGCGGTAAAAATCTCGCCAAAATGATGGGCGGAATGAAAGGAATGAAATAATACTACTGAGACGCGATTTTTCGCGTCTTATTTTTTTATAAAAACACAACTAACTTTTTATAATGCAAAAGTAAATGCATAACTACTAAACTAAATAAAATGGAACTACTGGATGGAAAAAAAATAGCAGAAGACATTAAAAATGAAATTGCTGCGGAAGTTCTAAAAATGAAAGCTAATGGTGAAAAAGTTCCTCACTTAGCAGCCATAATTGTTGGTAATGACGGAGCAAGTTTAACCTATGTTGGAAGTAAAGTAAAATCGTGTGAGCGGGTTGGATTTGAAAGTACTTTGATTAAAATGCCTAGTACCACCTCTGAAACTGAACTGCTTAAAAAAATTAAAGAACTTAACGAGGACGATAATATTGACGGTTTTATTGTGCAATTGCCTTTGCCAAAACAAATAGATACGCAGCATGTAATTATGTCTATCGATCCTAGTAAAGATGTAGACGGTTTTCATCCGGAGAATTTTGGAAAAATGGCGTTAGATATGAGTACATTTATTCCGGCAACTCCTTTTGGAATACTAGAGTTATTAGAACGTTACGGAGTTGAAACACAAGGAAAACATACTGTAGTGATTGGTAGAAGTCATATTGTCGGAAGGCCAATGAGTATTTTGATGGGAAGAAAAGGTTTTCCGGGAAATTCAACAGTTACATTGACACATAGTTACACTAAAAATATTGCTCAAATAACCACTCAAGCGGACATTATTATCACGGCTTTGGGTGTGCCAAATTATTTAAAAGCGGAAATGATTAAAGATGATGCCGTTGTAATCGATGTGGGAATTACCAGAGTTTTGGATGAAACTAATGAAAAAGGGTACAGAATTACAGGTGATGTAGATTTTGAAAATGTGAGTAAAAAGGCTTCCTTTATTACGCCTGTTCCCGGGGGAGTTGGTCCTATGACTATTGCAATGTTATTGAAAAATACTTTATTAGCAAGAGATCAAAAAAAGAATGAAAAATAAAAAGTAAATAAAAACAAAAACCCAAGTGATGGCTTGGGTTTTATTTCATACTATTTTTGATAATTAACTACCATTTGAAACTGCTCCGGTTATATTCATAGTCACTTGAATATTTTCTACTTGATCAATATTCTTAAAGTTACCGGTATATTGAATTGTATAATTATTTCCTCCGTTTGAAATGATTTTTACAGTTCCGGTTGGAGCATTTCCACTAACGGACGACTGAGAAATAATGTTTGTTTTTGCAACTAAGGAAGTCCAACCTAAACAGGCTCTGTTTTGACTGGCTAATATATTTTCTAAATCAATTGGGTTATCTTCATCTTGATCAGTAGAAATTTGATAATCACCGGCTAAAGATTGTCCTGATTTTAAAAATAAATCAAATGTAACTGTTGCTACATCCGTCATTCCTTTAATACCATTAATGATAAAAGTGTTACGGTTATACATGCTACCATTTACTTCGATTGCATCTGGTGAAACGACATTGACAATTCCTTGTGTTGCTGGTAAGTCATAAGTAATTCCATCCACCACAAAAGAAGTTGAATTTTGAGGAGAATCACTATCGCTATCACTACAACTGTTGAAAAGGAAAGCAGAAATACAAACCAATAAAAATACTAGTTTTTTCATAATTTTAAATTTAATGTTTTATCAAAAATAGAAATTATTTTTAAAATAGTAAAATTTGGATTTAAAATTTACGTTTAGGTTGAATTTTTCGAGGTTCTACTTTTGGCAAACTTGCTTCTTCTGTTTTGCTGGAAGGTTCAATCAATTGATTTAATTCTTGAATTTCTACCTCAGTTAAATCTCGGTATCGACCTAACTGAACATCCAATGAAATATTGATAATTCGTATGCGTTTTAGTGCAATTACTTCATATCCTAAATATTCACACATCCTACGAATTTGTCGGTTTAAACCTTGCGTCAAAACAATTTTAAAAACGGTAGTATTGATTTGTTCAACACTACATTTTCTTGTAACTGTGTCTAAAATGGGCACACCATTACTCATTTTTTTTATAAAATTGTCAGTAATGGCCTTGTCAACAGTAACAATATATTCTTTTTCGTGATTATTCCTGGCTCGAAGAATTTTATTGACAATATCACCATCATTTGTCATAAAAATCAAACCTTCACTGGCTTTATCTAATCGACCAATTGGAAAAATTCGTTCTGGATAATTAATATAATCGACAATATTATTTCGAACGCTTTGATTGGTTGTACATTCAATTCCGGCAGGTTTATTAAAGGCTAAATAAATAGGTTTTTCTCTGTTTTCTCGAATAAGTTTGCCATCTACGCGAATTTCATCTGTATCAAAAACTTTGGTTCCCATTTCCGGAACGACACCATTGATGGTAACTCGACTTTCACCAATTAATCGATCTGCTTCTCTTCGAGAACAATAGCCTGATTCAGATAAAAATTTGTTGATGCGTTTTCCGGTTTCTTCCATAGGGCAAAGATACTCTAAAGCTTTTGAAATAGAAATGAATAAATTGATTCATACAATTTTTCATCATGCATACTGTGACCTAATCCTTTTGTTTCAATAAACTTGGCTTGCTTCCAACCTTCCGCAATTTTTTTGCTTTCTGAAAATAGCACAACATCATCCTCACGATCATGCGAAATAATTCCGTTCAAGGATAGGGAGGAGGCTAGTTTTTCCCCCAGAAATTCTTTCGTCTTAATATTAAATCGTTTTAAGAAATAGGCATCCAAAAGTTGGATTACTTTAGTATTTAGCCCAAGTAATTTGGCATAATTCTCCAATAATACTTCTAAATCGGAAGGTGCTCCCATCAAAACCATTTTTTCTAGTGAAAGTGAAGTATAATGATGCTGAAAATACAAACAAGCTGAACCACCAATGGAGTGACCAATAATGATTTGAGGTTTATGTTTTAAAACTACTTCATGAATAAAATCAGCATATTTTGGTACACTGAATTCTACACCACTGGCTAATCCATGTGCGGGTCCATCCAAAGCAATAATGGTACTTCCTGATTTTTGAAGAAAAGGAAAGATAGGTTTCCAACGGGCAGCATTGCTCTCCCAACCATGAACGAGAAGGATTTTTGTTTCATTACCTTTCCAAATATAGACAGGAAATTGATAATTTTCTAATTGTATTATTTCTCGTTCCGCTTGTTGTAAAATGGGAGGAAGTGAATCGGCATTTAATTTTCCAACTCGAGGCTCACTAAAAAATTTATAGGCTAATTTCGTGGCACTTTTCGGAAAGGTATGGCTCAACAGATTGATGTAGGCACCAATGGATTTTGTTATACTATTTTTGAGCGTTTTATTCATAAAAAAACCCCGAATCCGGGGTTTGTATGCTTATATCTTAGCAAAAATGCTTTCCATTTTTTCTTTCTCTTCTGTAGCTAAAACGTTGTCAACTAAAATTCGTCCACTGTGTTCATCGGTTAAGATTTTTTTGCGGGCGGCAATTTCAACTTGCGTTTGTGGTGGAATGGTGAAAAATGATCCGGCAGATGCTCCTCTTTCGATGGAAACTACCGCTAATCCGTTTCTAACACTATTTCTGATTCGGTTATAAGCAGCAATCAAACGAGGCTCAATATTTGAAGCATATTCATTTGATAACTTGGTTAAGTATTCCTCTTCTTTTTGCGTTTCGGCCATGATATCACCCAATTCCGCTTTTTTGTGTTCTAAATGCGATTGTTTTGCATTTAAACGTTCTTGAGAATCAGCTACTTGTTGTTTTTTGTATTCAACAGAAGCTTTCATTTCTTTAATGTGCTTCTCGCTCAATTGAATTTCTAGTTCCTGAAACTCGATTTCTTTTGTTAAAGAATTGAATTCTCTATTATTGCGAACATTTTTTTGTTGTTCAGTATATTTCTTAATTCCTTCTTTGTGAGCTTCAATAGCATTCTTTTTGCCTTTGATTTGATCATCAATTTGCTCTAAATCGGCTTTTAACTTTTCGTTACGTGCTTTCAAACCCGCTACTTCATCTTCTAAATCTTGCACTTCAAGCGGTAATTCTCCTCTTACGTTTCGGATTTCATCAATTCTTGAGTCGATTAACTGCAAGTCATAGAGTGCTCTTAACTTTTCTTCTACACTCATTTCTTTTACGTTTGTCATAATCTAAAAGTACTTAACTGGATTTGTATTTTGTTCTGATAAAATGATGGCAAAATTAGGGATTTTTTTGATAAGAAAATCAACAATATAATTTTTTGTGTATCGTTCGCTTTCATAATGTCCAATATCAGCTAAAAGTAATTGATTTTCAGCTTCATAGAACTGGTGATATTTCAAATCAGCTGTTAAAAAAGCATCAGCTCCCATTTTTTTTGCCTTACTTATGGCAAAACTACCTGAACCGCCTAAAACTGCTACTTTTTTAATATTTTTATGTAAAAATTCACTGTGTCGGATACTTCCACATAGCATTTTATCTTTTACAAATTGAAGAAAATCCAATTCTGAAAGTTCGGTTTCTAATTCACCAATCATTCCTAAACCAATATTTTGATGCTGATTTTGTAATTCATAAATTTCATAAGCCACTTCTTCATAACAATGTGTTTTGAACAACGCTTTTAAAATTTTCGATTCTAACTCTTTTTCAAAAGTGACTTCTAATTTTATTTCTTCATTTTCTACAAATTCAAATCGTTCTCCAATTTCAGGATTACTGTTCTCGTTTCCTAAATACGTTCCAATTCCTTTCGAATTAAAACTGCAATCTTCATAATTTCCTATATTTCCGGCACCGGCATCAAAAAGTGCATTTCGGAGTTCTTCATGATTTTCCAAAATAGTATAAGTGACTAATTTTCGAATGAATTTCTCTTTTGGAATCAATATTTTGGTATTTTTTAATCCTAATTGGTTACAAAAAATTTTATTCACGCCATTTTGATGATTGTCTAAAGCGGTATGCAAGGCATAAATAGCAATATCATTTTTAATCGCTTTAATAACTACTCGTTCAACATAGTTTTTTCCGGTAATTTTTTTCAAACCCGAAAAAATAATTGGATGGAAGCATACAATAAGGTTGCATTTTTTTTCTATAGCCTCGTTTAGAACATTTTCTAAGACGTCGTGACAAACCAGGATTCCGTTAATTTCCTGTTCACTATTTCCGGTAAGCAAACCTACATTGTCAAAATCTTCAGCATAAGAAAGCGGTGCAAGCATTTCTAACTGTTCTATAATAGTGTTGAGTTTCATAATTGAGATGGCTAAAAATCCAAATTGAGATTATTTCTCTCAAAGATAAAAAATCCCTACTTTCGTAACATGATTTTGTTGCGAAAAATACTCTTTCCTTTTGCCATTTTATATGGATTCATTACTTCTATTCGTAATTGGTGCTACGATATCGGAATTTTAAAATCTTATTCCTTTGATATCCCTATCATTGCTGTTGGAAATCTAAGCGTTGGAGGAACCGGTAAAACACCACAAATTGAATATTTAATTCGTTTGCTTTCTTCAAACTATCAAATTGCAGTTTTAAGTCGTGGATATAAACGAAAGTCGAAAGGTTTTTTGTTGGCAGATGCAGCATCAACGCCTGAAAGTTTGGGGGATGAACCTTTTCAAATGCATCAAAAGTTTCCAGCTATTCAAGTGGCGGTTGATGCTAATCGAAAAAACGGAATTGAAAAATTACTTTCTTTAAAAAAGAAACCAGAGTTAATTTTATTAGATGATGCTTTTCAACACCGTAAAGTAAAAGCCGGTTTTTATATTTTATTGACTGCTTATTCAGATTTGTATTCTGAAGATTTTATTTTACCAACAGGAAATCTTAGAGAAAGTAGAAATGGAGCAAAAAGAGCCAATATAATTGTGGTGACAAAATGTCCAACAAATTTATCTGAATTTGAACAAAATAAATGTTTGAATAAATTAAAAGTTTCTGAAAATCAGGTAGTTTATTTTTCTACAATTGCTTATGATGAAAGCTTAAGCTCAGAAATAGGTTCTCGTTCTGTCGCTTCTTTTCGAACTGTTGATAAATTACTTGTTGCAGGAATTGCGAAACCCAAACCCTTTTTTGCATATTTGCAAAGTCTAAATGACGAGGTGCTCGATTATCCTGATCACCATGATTTTTCAGAGACAGATATTCAAACAATTATAAATAAAGCTAAAAAGAAACCTATCATTACAACTGAAAAAGACTATGTGCGTTTAAAGGGGAAATTGCCTAAAAACCAGTTATTTTTTTTGCCTATTCAAAGTTCTTTTTTATCTAATAGTGATGATTTCAATAAAAAAATAATCGATTATGTGGGACAAAGTTCAAGAAACCGTTAACTATTTAAAGAATAAAACTAATTATACTCCTGAATTTGGAGTTATACTTGGTTCAGGACTTGGTTCTTTTACCCATGATATGGAAATTGAATTTACGATTCCCTATGCTGAAATTCCAAATTTTCCAGTTTCCACCGTTAAAGGTCATAAAGGAGCTTTGGTTTTTGGAAAAATTGGTTCAAAAAGTGTTGTAGCCATGCAAGGCCGGTTTCACTTTTATGAAGGTTATGATATGAAAACAGTTACTTTTCCAGTAAGAGTAATGAAATATTTAGGCGTTAACAAACTTCTAGTTTCAAACGCTTCCGGTGGTGTAAATCCTAATTATAAAGTAGGAGATGTGGTGCTTATTAAAGATCATATTAATTTTTTTCCTGATCATCCATTACGTGGAACAAATGATGATCGATTTGGCCCGAGGTTTGTTAATATGAGCGAACCATATTCGAGAAGTTTGATGAAAAGAGCCAAAGAAATCGCGTTACAAAACGAAATTGATCTTAAAGAGGGTATTTATTTAGGACTTCAAGGGCCAACTTTTGAAACTCTGGCAGAATATAAAATGGTAAAAAATGTTGGAGCAGATTGCGTCGGAATGTCAACTGTTCCTGAAGTTATTGTGGCTCGACACATGGAATTGGATTGTTTGGGTATTTCTGTCATTACTGATATGGGTGACGAAGAAAATATTAATGAAGTTAATCACAATGAAGTGCTTGAAGCTGCCCGAAAAGCAGAACCTCATGTTCGAAAGTTTATCAAAGAATTTATTTTAAGTTTTTAGGAGTTACTCCTGCTTTTCATTGCAATCTCTTCTAAGCAAAAAATAGTTTTCTATTCTGCGAGGATTTTCGTTACAATCAGGGCTATTAATATAATTCAATTATTATTTAAAACAATTGTCTTTCAATCGATAAGATTTGTATTTTTGAAAGGCCTTCTAAAAATAATAGTATGAAAAACAACTTCGCTTTTCTTTTTACATTCCTATTCTCTTGCATTTTATTTGCGCAAGATACATACCTTCATTGTGGAAAAATAGTTGACGCACAAACAGGAAAAATACTCACTAATATGACAATTGTGGTTTCGGGCAATAAGATTATTAAAGTCGTAAATGGGTATGTTGCTCCAATTAATCCGAATGATATAGAAGTTGATTTAAAGAATAAATTTGTGCTACCCGGACTTATAGATATGCATGTGCATCTTGAAAATGAGTTTAATTCTACTAACTATGATGCTAAATATACTGATAATGAGGCTGATGTTGCTTTTGCTTCAACCCGTTATGCTCGAATAACATTAATGGCTGGATTTACTACTGTACGTGATTTAGGTGGTTCAGGAGTAAATATTTCTCTTCGCAAAGCTGTTGATAAAGGTATTGTAGTTGGTCCACGCATATTTGCTGCGGGAAAATCCATTGCTACAACAGGAGGTCATGCTGACCCAACTAATGGAAGTTCTCGAAAGCTAATGGGAGACCCGGGTCCGGTTGAAGGAGTAATTAATTCACCGGAAGACGCTGTAAAAGCTGTAAGACAACGTTACAAAGAAGGGGCTGATGTAATTAAGATTACAGCAACGGGAGGTGTTCTGAGTGTAGCAAAAAACGGAAAAAATCCCCAGTTCACCCTCGATGAAATTAAAGCTATTACGGCTACTGCCAAAGATTATAATATGTTAACGGCTGCTCACGCACATGGAGATGAAGGAATGCAAAGGGCAATTTTAGGAGGAATTAAAACTATTGAACACGGTACGTTTATGAGTGAGGAAACAATGGAAATGATGAAAAAGTATGATGCATATTTAGTGCCTACTATTACTGCCGGAAAAGAGGTAGCTGAAAAAGCCAAAATAACCGGGTTTTATCCGGAAATTGTTCGGCCAAAAGCTTTAGAAGTCGGACCTCAAATTCAAAATACATTTGCAAAAGCATATAATAGAGGAGTAAAAATTGCTTTTGGAACAGATGCAGGTGTTTTTCCTCATGGTTTAAATGCCAAAGAATTTGGCTATATGGTTGAAGCAGGGATGCATGCAAAGGAAGCTATTCAAGCTGCAACTATAACTAACGCTAAATTATTGGGAATGGAAAATAGTTTGGGGCAACTCAAAGAAAGCTTCTTAGCGGATATTATTGCAGTAGATGAAAACCCATTGCTAAATATTAAAACATTGGAAAATGTAATTTTCGTAATGAAAGATGGCTTTATTTTTAAATCGAACTAAGCTGATTGGCAATAACTTTGTAAAAATTATCAGGATTGAATGGTTTAGTTACAACATCATTCATCCCAAACGAAAGTAACATTTCTCTATTTTCATATAAGGAAATAGCGGTTAAAGCAATTACCGGAATCGTTTTGTTGAATATACGAATCTTTTCAGTGGCTATCGTTCCATTAATGCCAGGCAAGTGAACATCCATGAGTATTAAGTCATATTGGTTGTTTCTAACCAACTCGATTGCTTCTTCACCGTTGTCAACTAACTCACAAATGATTTCCTTATTTTCCAACATTTTTTTGGTAATCATTTGGTTGATTTTATTGTCTTCTACTACCAAAACTTTTTTGTGTACAAAAATGCTCTCGTCATACTGTTTTTTAACTTCTACAAATGTTTGTTGGCCTAATTTAAAATCAATGTCAAAAGAGAAAGTGGATCCTATACCTTGACTGCTAATTAATTGAATTTCGCCGCCAAGTAAACTAACTAATCTTTTTACAATGGCTAAACCTAAACCGGTTCCACCATATATTCGGTTTATTTCAATAGAACCTTGTGAAAAACTTTCAAAAATAGAACTTTGTTTTTCAATTGAAATTCCAATACCGGTATCAGCAATTTCAAAATGTACGGTTGAAATATCATTCACAGTTTTTACAACAGCTGCTCTAATACTAACTTTTCCGTTTTTAGTAAATTTTAAAGCATTATTGATGAGGTTAATGAAAATTTGTGAAAGCTTTGTTGGATCTCCAATTAAATGGTCAGGAATTTTTTCGTCAATTTCTAAAATAAATCCATTGTTATTTTTACTGGCTAAATCTTTAAATGAATTGTGTAAATCACTTAAAAGTTGTTTGACATTAACATTGATACTTTCAATTTCAATATTTTCACTTTCAACACGGTTTATTTCTAAAATATCATTGATAAAAGTGAGTAAATAATCACCGGAAAATTTAAGAGATGTTAGGTATTGTAATTGTGATTTTTTTGGATTTTCTTCAATTAATAAATGGGTAATTCCATTGATGGCATTCAATGGTGTTCGTAACTCGTGACTCACGGTTGATAAAAATTCTGCTCTTGCTTTTGATGCTTTTTCAGCTTTGTCTTTAGCAATTTGTAATTCTTGGTTTTTGGCTTGTAATTGTTTATTAGATTGACTTCGGATGATATTATTTTTATACAAAGACAAACTTAATAAAGATAAAATTGAGATTAATGCGATGCTTAAGATGCTTATTAATTTAGAAAATTTATTTGCTCTTTGTTGCTCTTTATTTTCGCGATTCAGTTGGTCGATAGATTTTAATTGTTCCGCTTGTTTAAAGCTCAAGAAATCTTCAGTACCAACACGTTTGCTCATGATTTCTTTGATACTATCTCTAATTCGAATGTGTTGTTTTAAAAACTTGAACGAATTATTTATATCAATCATTTTTTCATAAACTCCACTTAATGATTTAGCCACTTTAGCCTTAAGTTCAAAATTTTTATTTTTTGTACTTAATTCCATCGCTTTGGTTAAGTAATTTATGGCTAGATTGTTTCGGTTATTTTCAGCCTCAATTAGTCCAATTTGGTAAAGTGCTTCCGCTTTGGTTTTAAAATGGTCTTCTTCATCCGGTTTAACGATAAAGGTGTTTAAAATAGATAAAGCCAATTAATTTTCACCTTTTGCTCTATAAACAATTCCCTTTTGAAGGTTGACCATTTCCTTTGCTTCCGGAATTTCAATAATTTCATAAATATTTTCTGCTCCTTTAAAATAAAATTCTGCTTTAGAACAATCTTTCATTTCAACATAACAAACACCTAAATTATATAACGCATAGGCTTGATTAGAGGAGGGTTTTTGTGTGCTATAGAGTTTGATGCTTTTGTCAAAAGTTTGAATGGCATCTTCGATTTTTTTTAATTCAAAATAAACACTGCCTAGAAAAGAATAAGCATCTGCTTGGGCTTGAATGTCTTTTTTAATTTCAGCAAATTCAATGGCTTTTTGAATATATTCTTGTGAACTTCTGAAATTATTATTTTTTTTATGAAAATTGGCTAACTCTATATAATAATTAGTGCTGTCTAATGCTACTTTAGGGTTAGTTTTTTTTTGAGCATTTATTGCTGTAGTAAAGAAAAGGATGGTTAAAATAAAATACTTCATACCAAAAAATCGAAAAATTTGATGGCATAAAATTAACTATTTATTTGAAATGTAACCAATTAAGTCAATAATTCTCGATGAATATCCAATTTCATTGTCATACCAGCCTACTACTTTTACCATTTTGTCAATAACAGAAGTTAATTGAGCATCAAATAAACAAGAATTTTGGTTTCCTAAGATGTCCACGGAAACAATTGGGTCTTCAGTGTAAGCAAGTATTCCTTTCAAGTTATTTTGAGAAGCCATTAAAAAAGCTGTGTTAATTTCTTCAATAGTTATCGCTTTGGAAACATAACAAGTAATGTCAGTCAAAGAACCATCCGGAACTGGAACTCGAATCCCACTTCCTCCTAATTTATTCACTAAGTTTGGAAAAATTTTAGTTAAAGCTTTTGCAGCTCCAGTTGTTGTGGGCACAATTGATTGTGAGGCACCACGAGCTCTTCTCAAGTCTTTATGTGGTTGATCATGTAAACTTTGATCGGTGGTGTAGGAATGGACAGTAGTAATATAAGCTTGTTCGATACCACATAACTCGTCTATGATTTTAATCATAGGAGCAGCGTTGTTTGTAGTACAACTGGCATTTGAAACAATAAGTTCTGAACCGTCTAAAATGGATTCATTTACACCTAAAACAACCGTTTTTATTAGATCATCTTCCGGTGGTGCGGAAAGAATTACTTTTTTTGCACCTGCCTTAATATGTAAATAGGCTTCATCAAACGTTTTAAACTTTCCGGTTGCTTCAATAACAAAGTCTATAGCTTCCCAATGTAGGTTTTGAATATCTTTTTGTCTGTAAAAGCGAATTTTCTTTTCATCTATAATGATATTTTCATGATCAAACGAAACAGTAGCATTTAAAATACCGTGAATACTATCGTATTTCAACAAATGAGCCATCGTTTTAGTATCGGCTAAATCGTTGATTGCTACCACTTCTATGGTTGGATGATTTAATAATAAACGGAAAACATTTCTTCCGATACGACCAAAACCGTTGATGGCAATTTTTTGTTTTATCATAAAATTCAAAATTCGAGCATAAAAGTACTGTTTTTAAAAAACTATTTCTTCATTTTTCAATAGATTTCAACCTTAATTGTATTTATATTTGTAGTAAAACATTTATTTATGAAAGCTTTTTTAACCTTAATTGTTCTTTTGATAATTTCAACTAATTCATTATTAGGTCAAAGTAAAAGTAAAATGGTTACTTCAAAAATTGAAAAAGTAATTGTATTTACAGAAGGAGCTCAAGTTTTAAGAACTGCAAAAGCATCTTTTTCAAGTGGTAAGTCTGAATTGGTTTTTTCCGGAATTTCACCAAAAGTAGATAAAGAAAGTATTCAAGTAAAAGGAAAAGGGGCATTTACAATTCAATCTGTTGTTCACCAAAATAATCATTTAGCAGTACAAAAAAACAGGGTGGAAATTGAAAAATTGCAATCGGCTAAATTACTTTTAAATAAAAAAAGAATATTTGAAAATAATATATTAACGATTTTAAAAAATGAAGAGTCTATTTTAGCTAAAAACCAGGTTATTGGCGGAACTAATGCAGGTTTGAAAATGACTGATTTGAAAGAAGCTGTAGACTTTCAACGTCAGCGTTTGATTGAATTGTTAAAACAAAAATCAGATGTTGAATCTACAATGTCCACGATTGATAGTACAATAACTAAGTTGGATAAACAATTAAAGTCGTTAAACGAATCAAATGAAACAGCTACAAGTGATATAGTTGTAACTGTTTCATCAAAAGGAGAAATTTCTAATGCATCTTTTGAAATAACTTATTATGTGATGAATGCAGGATGGTATTCCAATTACGATTTAAGAGTTGAAGATATCAATAGTCCAATTGAATTATTATTTAAAGCAAATATTTTTCAAAGTTCAGGCGAAGATTGGAATGATGTATCATTAACAATTTCAAATGGAAATCCAACGGAAAGTGGGTTAGCACCGACATTACAACCTTGGTATTTAAATTTAAATCAACGTCAAAAACCATCAGGTTCAGTTCAAGCATATGGTCAATTAATTGGAAATACAATTACCGGAGTTGTTTCTGAAGACGGTATTCCATTACCGGGAGCTAATGTAATTGTTAAAGGTACTTCAATTGGTACTTCAACAGATTTTGACGGTAAATACAGTATAAAAGTACCAAATGTAAATAGTGTATTAGAGTTTTCTTTTGTTGGAATGAAGTCTCAATTAGTTAATGCTAATTCAAAAATAATAAATGTTGATTTAGAGGGAGATGTCCAATTGGATGAGGTAGTAGTAGTAGCCGGCGGTATCAAAAAATCGAAGAAAAGAGAAGTTGTTTATGAAGAGGAATCTATAGCATTACAAACTGCGGTAAACTATCAACCCACCACAATAATTTATGAAATAAAAGAACCATATTCTGTTTTAAGCGATGGTAAAAAGTACATTGCAGAAATTAAACGATTTGAGTTACCGGCTCAATATCATTATTATGCTGTCCCAAAACTAGACGAAAGTGTTTATTTAACTGCAAAAGTAACAAATTGGCAAGAATTGAACTTGTTTGATGGTGAATTGAATTTATTTTTCGAAGGAGCTTATTTGGGAAAATCACTTTTAGATTTACAATCAGCATCTGATACACTAGATATTTCTTTAGGAAAAGATAAAGGAATTGTTATTAATCGTAAAAAATTAAAAGAATTCAGTTCTAAACAATTATTAAGTAACTATAAAAAAGAAAATCGAGCATATGATATTATTGTTAAAAACAATAAACCATATCCTGTGGAAATTACTGTTTTAGATCAATTACCAATCAGTAATGATAAAGAAATTACAGTAGAAGAAGAATATTATGCAGAAGCATCTGTTGATAAAAATACTAATATTGTCAAATGGATATTCAACTTGCCTTCTAAAACAGAAAAGAAATTGCAAATCAAATATCAAGTTAGGTATCCTAAAAATGAATTTTTACAGTTGGAATAAAAACTACAAAATATGTTTCTGAGCATGATAGGATGAACGAACTAAAGCTCCACTTTCCACATGGCGGAAACCTAATTCTTTTCCGTAGTCTTCGTATTTTTTAAATTGTTCCGGAGTGATAAATTCTTTCACAGGCAAATGTTTTTTACTCGGTTGCAGGTATTGACCAATGGTTATAATATCAACATTTACTGCCCGAAGTTCACGCATTGTTTCCATTACTTCTTCTTCTGTTTCTCCCAAACCAAGCATGATGCCTGATTTTGTACGCTTAATTCCTTGAGCTTTTAAATACCGCAACACTTCTAAACTTCTATCAAACTTAGCTTGAATACGAACTTCGCGAGTTAAACGTCGTACGGTTTCTATATTATGAGAAACAACTTCCGGATTGGCTTCAATAATTCTGTCAATGTTGCGTTCGTTCCCTTGAAAATCAGGAATTAAGGTTTCCAACGTTGTTTCAGGATTCATGCGTCGAATGGCTTGAATCGTTTCGAACCAAATGATGGAACCCATGTCTTTCAAATCATCTCTGTCTACACTGGTAATAACAGCATGTTTGATATTCATAATTTTAATAGAACGGGCCACTTTTTCAGGCTCATCCCAATCTACTGTTTCCGGACGACCAGTTTTTACACCACAAAAACCACAAGAACGCGTACAGATATTTCCTAAAATCATGAAAGTAGCAGTGCCTTCTCCCCAACATTCACCCATATTTGGGCAGCTGCCAGAAGTACAAATAGTATTTAGGCTATATTTATCCACTAAACCGCGTAGTTCAGTATATTTTTTTCCGGTAGGTAGTTTAACACGTAACCATTTTGGCTTGCCAATTGGTGGTTGAATGTTTTCTAAAACAGTATTCATAGTGCAATATTTAGAAAAGCAAAGATAGAAAAAGATTAGGGATTTTAGCAGTTTAATGTTTTTTAGGCTTTGTTGAATTATCTTTTTAAAATAATTTCTGCCAACAATTTTTTTGCCCGAAGCAATTTTATTTTCACATTGTTTAGAGGTTCATTCAAATGTTCAGCTATTTCCTGATAACTTAATTCCTGAAAGTACCGAAGTTGAATAACTTCCTGATAATGAGGTTTTAATTCTTTTATGTAGGCTAATAAACGAGATAAATTTTGTTCTGTAATCAACTTGTCTTCAGCAGATGGTGTAGTATCGGCAACATTATAAGCCTGAAAGTCTTTTTCGTAATTCATATCCACAAAAAGCGTAGATTTCTTTTTTCTAAGCATGTCAATGTGGACATTTTTGGCAATTGCAATTAACCAAGTGTTAAATTGAAATTCTGAATTATAACTGGCAATTTTATCAAATGCTTTGGAGAAAGTTTCTATGGTTATATCTTCAGAATCGGTTTCGTTTTCTGTTCGCTTGAGCATAAAACCATAGACTTCGTTCCAATACATGTCTAATAATGAAGTAAAGGCAACTTGGTCGCCATTAATGGCTTTTTCTATGATTTTTTTTATTTCCAATGAACAGGTTTTGAAAAAATATTAGTAAAAAACACATTTAATTGAGTGAAAATAAGAGCAATTTCCATGACCGGAAACCAATAGATAACGTCTTTTTCGTTTAGTTTAGAAGCAGCAAAACCCATTGATGTCCAAGCAAAAGTGTATCGAATTAACACAACTGGCAATACAAACATCCATTGAAAATTAATGGACAATAAAAGAATGGCCAACACTAAAAATAATAATTGTGTCAGAAAAAATAGCCCTAATTGAAACCTATCAAACATTTTGTAATAAGTAGCCGTTGAAACATGTCTGCGTTTTTGTATAAACCACTCTTTATAAGTCGTTTTTGGCATGGAATAAGTGAAACTTTCTTTTGAAAAGCAAACTGTTGTATTTTCTTTTTCAGCAGCTTGATTGATAAATAAATCGTCATCACCGGAACGCAATTTCATATGGTCAATAAACCCGTTTACTCTAAAAAATTCTTCTCGTTTGTAGGCTAAATTTCGTCCAACACCCATGTAGGGTTTACCCATTTTTGCCCACCCAAAAAATTGAGTAGCCGTTAACATTGTTTCAAAACGAATCAGTTTATTTAAAAACGAATCAGGTATTTTTTCATAGGCTCCGTATCCTAAAACAATTGTTTTCTTTAAGGTGAAATTTGAGCTCATTTCCTTAATCCATTCTTTTGAAGTTGGATAACAATCAGCATCTGTAAACAAAAGATATTCGTTTTTAGCGGCTTTAATTCCGAGGGTTAAGGCAAACTTTTTATTTCCCCAAAAGGCTTCGTTGTTTTTGACTTTAACCAATTTTACGCGGGAATCCTGTTTTTCAAATTGTTCAAATAATTCTAACGTTTCATCTTTAGACGAATCGTCAATTAGAACTAATTCAAAATCGGGATAATTTTGCTCTAATAAAAGGGGTACAAATTTTCTACTATTTTCTGCTTCATTTTTAGCACAAACTATAACGGATATAGGAATGCGTTTTGGATTGTTTTTCTGGCTTTTAGTAAACGAAAAATTACCAAATACAAAAATATAATAGAATAATTGAATGATTACGACTCCAATTAAACTATAAAATAAAATGTCGAGCATTGTCTGGTTCTGGATTAAGAATGTGAAGGTTCAGAACAATTTTTCATTTGTTCGGGAGTTTTTCCGCAAAAGCTACAATTTTCGCCATCTTTATTTAAAAACGGACTTTGACTGGCACAAGTACCGGAAAATTTTCCGTCTTTTTTTGCCCATATTTTTATAGCAATTCCAGCAAAAGCTAGTGCAAGAAGACCAATTGTAAGTAAGACCAATTTCATTTTTCAAGTGTTTTTTTTACGTGGTAAAGATACAAAAAAGTGTTCACTTAATTGTTTGTTGTTTAAAGTTAATTTAAGAAATAAGCCCTATTTAAACATCAAATAATATTGACTTCTGTCTCAATGGAAATAGAAAAAGCAGTTTCAATTGTTGCTTGAATGTCTTTTGCTACTGCCAATATTTCCTGACCGGTTGCGTTTCCGTAGTTTACTAAAACTAAGGCTTGATTTTTATGTATACCGGCATCACCAAAACGTTTTCCTTTAAATCCGGCTTGTTCTATAAGCCATCCTGCCGGAACTTTCACTTCTGTTTCTGAAACCTCATAAAAAGGCATCGTTGGAAATTTTTGTTGAATTAACTCAAAATCACTTTTCAATACAATCGGATTTTTGAAGAAACTTCCACTGTTACCTAACTCTTTCGGGTCCGGTAATTTACTTTGACGGATAGAAATAACAGCATTACTAACGTCTTTTAACGTTGGATTAGTAATGTGTTGTTTTTCCAATTCAGTTTCAATCGCCCCATAAGAAGTATTGAGTTTATGATTTTTTTTGGTTAATTTAAAAACTAGTGAAGTTATAATAAATTCATCTTTTACTTCGTTTTTAAAAATACTTTCGCGATACCCAAATTTACATTTTTCATTAGTAAAAATCATCAACTCTTGCGTTTCAATATGAATAGCTTCACACAACACAAAGGTATCTTTGATTTCAACACCATAGGCTCCGATATTTTGAATGGGAGTAGTTCCTACATTTCCCGGAATTAAAGATAAGTTTTCTAAACCACCAAAATTTTGACCAATTGTCCAAATCACAAACTCATGCCAGTTTTCACCGGCTTGACTTTCAACCCAAACAAAATCGTTATTTTCATCAATGATTTTTTTTCCTTTTAGGTCTAAATGAATCACTAAAGCATCAATATCTTGTGTTAGCAACATATTACTGCCGCCCCCAAGTATAAACTTTTTAGTTGTTGGATTTTCATTTAAGACGGTAATCAATTCATCAACAGATTGAACTGAAACGAATTGGCTGGCTTTGGCTTCAATACCAAAGGTGTTATACTTTTTTAATGAAAAATTTGTATGAATTTGCATTTTATTCTCTTATTCAATAGTTTCTAAAGCACGGTTCAAAAATACGGTCAAAGGTTTTAAAATTATAAGTTTTTCAGCCATTTTTTTCGCAAAATCGTTATCTGTAAAGAGCGAATCATTTATTTTTTGAGTGGCAGTGAAACTTTTTAATTTTAAAAATTCAATGGCGGGATGATTAGGGTCATAATCTTTTGGAGCTTTTTTAAGCACATTGGATTCGTCTCTATCAAAACTTCCATATTCTTTTTTAAAGCCTGGATTAGCTAAGATTTCTTCTAAATCCTCCTGAAAAAAAGCAATTTCTTTTCGAATTTTTTTCAAATCATCAGGTTCAGGGCAATGAATTCCAGCGGCAATAAAACTGCTTCCTTTTTCATAATGGATATAATATCCGGGTGCATTTTTTCGATTTCTATCGGTTGTCATCCAAATTCCCATGTTACTTTTATAGGGTGATTTGTCTTTTGAAAAGCGAATGTCACGATTGATTCTGAAAGTACAATGTTTCACTTCCAGTAATTCCAGACTAGCATCTAGGGGTTTCATTTCTTGTAATAAGTCAGCAATCAAAGTTTGGTATTCTTTTTTAAAAAGTTCATACCGTTTTTTATTTTCATGAAACCATTCTTTGTTATTGTTGTTTTTTAAATCGTCAATAAATTGGAGTGTACTAGCTTGAATCATGATTTTATAATTTAAAAATTTTATAACTCTGATGTGTCGATTTTACAATATTTTCTGTTCGTTCAGGATGAGTATCAGAAATGAAAAGCTGACCAAATTCGTCATGGTTAACCATTTCGACAATTTTACTTACTCTAAATTCGTCTAATTTATCAAAAATATCATCAAATAGCAATATAGGTTTTTGACCACTATTTTTCTTTAAAAACTCAAATTGAGCTAGTTTTAAAGCAATTAAAAAAGATTTTTGTTGTCCTTGTGAGCCAAATTTTTTAATTGGATAGCCATCGATTTCAAAGAACAAATCATCTTTGTGAACGCCAACAGAACTATATTGTAGCGCTTTATCTTTTGCTAAGTTAACTTCTAATAATTTTTCCAAATTATTTACAAACAAATGGCTTTCATAGATCAAGTTGACTAGTTCAGCAGAATCAGTTATAGCATGATGATGCTTGTTAAAGATAGGTAGAAAATTCTCGATAAACTCTTTTCTTTTATCAAAAATAGTTTGCCCTAAAGCTTGTAATTGTTCATTGTAAATCTGCAAAGTATCTTTATCAAATGTCTGATTTAAAGCAAAATATTTCAATAAGGCATTGCGTTGTACAATAACTTTTTGGTATTGGATGAGTTGATTTAAATAGGATAAATCGAGTTGTGAAATCACACTGTCCATGAATTTTCTTCGGGTTTCACTTCCTTCTGTGATTAAATCGCTGTCAGTAGGAGAAATGATGACTAAGGGAATTAAACCTAAATGTTCAGAGAATTTTTCATAAACTTTCCCATTGCGTTTTAATATTTTTTTGAGTCCTTTTTTTAAACTACAGACAATTTGTTCGTTACGACCGTTTTTATCAAAATCACCTTCAACAACAAAAAATTCTTCTCCATGCTTAATATTTTGTATAGCCAACGGATTAAAATAGCTTTTGCCATAAGCTAAATGATAAATTGCATCAAGAACATTGGTCTTTCCTACTCCGTTTTTTCCAACAAAACAATTTATTTTGCTGTCAAACTCAAATTGAGTTTCAGAAAAATTTTTATAATTGAAAAGTGAAATTCGTTTTAAAAACACAATAAGACGTATTAAAATGTTCAGTTTGTTTTGTAATATACCCTGCAAAAGTAATCTGATTTAAAGGAATAATTGCAATACAAAATCAAAGCCATACAAAATATTCAAAAATATCTAAAAAATTACTTTCAAATAGGAATAAAAATTTTATTTTTGCGGCTCATTAAATTAAATATAAATGGCAACTTACAATAAAAGAGGATTTAAATCTCCAAAACCAAAGGAAGTAGAAGATATTGAACAAAATGTTGATATCGATGCAAAAGACAGTACCACAGCCGGTGTTTTTAATAAGTTAGATGAAGGAGCTTCTAAAACTGAAGAGTGGGTTGTTAAAAATCAAAAATATATTTTTGGGATCGTTGGTGCTATCGCTTTAATTACTATTGGATATTTAATGTATCAAAAGTTTATTGTTGAGCCAAAAGAAACAGATGCTGCGGAAGAAATGTTTACAGCTCAACAAAATTTTCAAAAAGCAATTGATGGAACAACCGGTCAAGACAGTTTGTTTAATGCTGCTTTGAATGGAGTAGACGGAAAATATGGTTTTATTAAAATCGCTAATGAATATTCAGGAACAGATGCAGGAAATTTAGCTAATTTTTACGCAGGTGTTTCTTATTTGAACCTTGGAAAAAATACAGAAGCTATAACAAGTTTGGATAAGTTTAAATCGGATGATTTGATTTTAAGTACACAAGCTGTTGGATTAATTGGTGATGCTTTTGCTCAAAAAAATCAGTTAAAAGAAGCTTTAGAATATTACATAAAAGCAGCCGAAATGAATGCTAACGAAATGACAACGCCTATCTTTTTGCTTAAAGCCGGTCAAACTGCTTTAACGTTAGGACAAAAGGCAGAAGCATTAAAATATTTTACAGAAATCAAAGATAAATATGAATCGGCACCGGAAGCTCGTAATATTGATGGCTTAATTGGAATGACACAATAAATTATGGCTACCGAAAATAAAAATTTATCGCAGTACGATAAAAATTCACTCCCAAACGTTAGTCAGCTTTCGTTTGGGATTGTTGTTTCTGAGTGGAATGAAACAATCACAGAAGGTCTTTTTCAAGGAGCTTTAGTGACTTTATTGGATTGCAAGGTGAAACCGGAAAATATTATTCGTTGGAATGTTCCCGGGAGTTTTGAACTTATCTATGGTTGCAGAAAAATGTTAGAAAAATATCCTAATTTAGCTGGCATTATTGCCATTGGTAGTGTCATTCAAGGAGAAACTAAACATTTTGATTTTGTTTGTGAGGGTGTTACCCAGGGTATTAAAGACTTAAATTTACTTGGAAAAACACCTGTTATATTTTGTGTTTTAACAGACAATAACCTTCAACAGTCAATTGATAGAAGTGGAGGAAAACACGGCAATAAAGGAGTTGAGGCTGCTGTGGCAGCTATTAAAATGACATCTTTTAGATAACTTAACTTATGTTTTTATTTTATAGCCAAAATCGATTGAATTTGGCTTTTTTTTTGAAAAGTAACAAAACTTTCACATATTCAAATTTTCAAGTCTATTGAGAATTACTTAACTTTGAAGGTTAATACTAAAAACAATGATTAAAAAATCGTTATTCAAATTACCCAAAAATAAAAGTTTCAATTATACTCCAAGATACTATGAAGGAAAGGAGCGGGGAAACTTGTATGATTTTGAGTCTAAGTTTTATAAAAACCGAGATACGGTTAATTATAATGATTTTAGAGCTCATTGGAGTGATGCCCGAAATAACAGTAGACACCGTGGTAATAGAGAAATAAATTTCAGATTAATCGCTATAATCCTAGTATTACTATTCATTTTTTTATTCATTATCGATTTCGATCTTTCCATATTTAGCAAAAGATAATGTCTAGTATCATACAATTACTTCCCGATCATGTGGCTAATCAAATTGCTGCCGGTGAGGTCGTTCAACGACCGGCATCTGTGGTAAAAGAATTGTTAGAAAATGCAGTTGATGCGAAAGCTACAGATATTAAATTGATAGTAAAAGACGCAGGAAAATCATTGGTTCAAGTAATTGATAACGGCAATGGAATGAGCGTTACCGATGCCAGAATGTGTTTTGAACGCCATGCAACATCTAAAATTCGTCATGCGGAAGATTTGTTTACAATTCATACCAAAGGATTTAGAGGAGAAGCTTTAGCATCAATTGCCGCAATTGCTCATGTGGAACTAAAAACAAAACAAGAGTTTGATGAATTAGGAACGCATATTATAATTGAAGGAAGTAAATTTATAACGCAAGATCCTTCTGTTTTGCCAAAGGGAACATCTTTTGCCGTAAAGAATTTGTTTTTTAATATTCCGGCACGACGTAATTTTCTTAAGTCTGAAACTGTAGAACATCGCCATATTGTTGATGAATTTCAGAGAGTTGCTTTAGCTCATCCTTCCATTCATTTTACGTTTATTCATAATGGAAGTGAGTTGTTTAATTTACCCTCTTCAAATTTAAGACAACGAATAGTCGCTATTTTTTCAGGGAAAACCAATGAAAAATTAGTCCCTGTTTTTGAAGAGACTGAAATTGTTCAAGTAAATGGTTTTATTTCAAAACCGGAATTTTCAAAAAAGAACAGAAGTGAGCAATTCTTTTTTGTTAACAATAGATACATTAAAAGCGGTTATTTGCATCATGCATTGATGGCTGCTTACGAAGGTTTACTCAAAGATGGTATGCAACCAGGTTATTTTATTTATTTAGAAGTGCCACCAAATACGATTGATATCAATATTCATCCTACCAAAACCGAAATCAAGTTTGATGATGAACACGCATTATATGCAATTTTACGTTCTACTGCAAAACATAGTTTAGGTCAATTTAATGTGGCTCCTGTATTGGATTTTGAACGTGACCCCAATTTAGACACACCTTATCATTACCAAAATAAAGATGCTTCGACGCCATTAATTCAGGTTAATTCAAATTTTAATCCGTTTGCGGAGGATAAAGCAACAATGAATTTTGGTGGTTCAATTTACAGAGAAAGAAAAACGGAAAATGCTCATTGGGAAAGTTTGTATATTGGTTTAAAAAACGACACAAAGGAAATAGAATCATTTCCATTTGAACAGGAAGCAGTATCAAGCTCCCTTTTTAACGTTACAGAAATAGAGGAATCTAAAAACAGAACTTATCAAATTCAGAAAAAATACATTTTGAGTTCCATTAAATCCGGCATGATGGTGATTGACCAAAAAAGAGCTCATCAACGAATTTTGTATGAGCAATATTTGAAGAACATGACAGTTCAACAAGCCTCCAGTCAGCATTTGTTATTTCCTTTAGAAATTTATTTTTCTACTAATGAAATTCATTTGATGAAAGAGTTAAAAGCAGCTTTAGAAAATACAGGATTTATTTTTGATGTAATTGAAAGTGATAAAATTATCATTTCAGGAATTCCAATTCAAGTAACAGAAAGTGAAGTTTCTATTGTTTTAGATGAGTTAGTAAATGATTTACAAGATGGAATTCCTGAAAGTAGTTTTAGTCAAAATGATTCTATTGCCAAATCAATGGCACGAAGTTTAGCCGTGAAAACAGGAACATATTTAACAGAAAAAGAGCAGGAAAACATAGTAAACGGTCTTTTTGCATGCAAAGAGCCGGATGTTTCTCCATTTAACAAACCCACATTCATCACTATTAGTGTGGATGATTTAGATAAAAAATTTGCGATATGATGCGAATGACTGAAACCGTAAAGCAATTGGTAATTATCAATGTGATTTTTTTTATTGCTTCTAATACAATTGCGACAGCTGCTAATGATCTTTTGGCACTTTATTATCCTTTAAATGATAATTTTCATTGGTGGCAACCCATTACACATATGTTTATGCATGCTAAATTGCCTAATTTGATGCATATTTTCTTTAATATGTTCGGATTAATCATGTTTGGCTCGGCTTTGGAGCATTTTTGGGGATGGAAAAAGTTTTTGTTTTTTTATATTTCTTGTGGATTGGGGGCAGCTTTACTACACACCGGAATGAACTATTATGAGATTAATTCATTGTTACAACAAGTTTCTGAATTAAATATTTCAGATTCTGATATGCACATATTAATGAATATTGATCATACTAATCAATTTGATGTTAATAATAAAATTATTGAAGGAAGTTTAAATAATATTCTTGAAAAAGTAAATGCTAATCAAGAGCAATATAATATTATTGTTCGTGCAGCAATCAAATATCAAACCGCAGCTGTTGGAGCATCAGGAGCATTGTATGGTGTAATTGTTGCCTTTGCTTTTATGTTTCCAAATGCAGAATTGATGTTGTTGTTTTTACCCATACCCATCAAAGCGAAATATTTTGTTCCGTTATTAGTTTTAGGTGATTTATTAATGGGATTAAAAGGAGAATCTATTTTCGGAGGTGGTGGAATTGCCCATTTTGCTCACGTAGGTGGCGCTTTAACCGGATTTTTAATGATGTGGTTTTGGAAGAAAAATCAGTTTAATGAAAAGCGGTGGGATTGATAAAGGTAATTTATATAGGTGGATGGTAATTGATAAAAGGAAATAAAGATGAGTATTTTAAAAGAAATAAAGCAACAATATATAATGGGTGGCGTAACTGAAAAGTTAATCTACTGGAATGTGGCTTTGTTTGCTATTCCATTTGCACTACAAGGAATACTTTCATTGTTTACAATCTCATTTAATTTTTTACACTATGTAAATTTATCCTCTCATCCAGGTGAATTAATTTGGAAGCCGTGGTCAATTTTGACTTATTCTTTTTTTCATGAAGATTTTTTTCATATTCTCTTTAATTTATTGATTTTAAACTTTTGTGCCAGATTATTTCTTACTTTTTTCAAACAAAAGCAGTTACTTAGTCTTTATTTAATGGGCGGAATATTCTCAGGTTTAATTTTTATTATTGGATTTTTAATTTTTCCGCGTTTTGCGGATATTACCGTACCATTAATAGGTTCATCCGGAGCTGTTATGGCTGTTTTATTTGGTGTTACAACCTATGCACCTCAATTGCAAGTAAGATTACTTTTAATTGGAAATGTAAAATTATGGCATATTGCAATTGTTCTTTTTTTTCTGGATTTAATTAGACTTTCCGGTTCAAATGCGGGCGGTCATATTGCTCATTTAGGAGGAGCTTTATTTGGCTATTTATACGCTAGTCAACTTAAAAAAGGAACAGATATTACAAAAGGATTCACTTCCTTAATGGATAGTATTATAAATTTGTTTAAAGCTAAAAAGAATACACCGTTTAAAAAAGTACATAAAAACACAACATATACAAAACCTAAACCTAGTTCAAAAGATAAATCACAACAGCAGATTGATGAAATTTTAGATAAAATCAGTAAATCAGGTTATGATAGTTTAACAAAAGACGAAAAAGAATTTTTGTTTAAAGCTGGAAAAAGTTGATTTTAGTATTTAATTTGGTAAGGAAAAAATAAAAAATGAAAAACCTAAATTGGTTTAATAAAGTGATGCTTTTTTTCAATATAGTATTAACTATAATGACCTTCATTGCTTATGTTTTTCCTTTTTTGGCTCCTAAATTGTTTCCGATACTTTCTGTGCTGACTTTAGTTTTACCATTGATGTTGATTTTTAATTTATTGTTTTTTGTGTATTGGTTACTACAATTCAAAAAACAAATGTTGCTTTCCGGGATTGTTTTGTTATTAGGAATTACATTTGTGACTAAATTTTATAAATTTTCGGAAACTAATTTACCAGTTGAAGATGAAGATTTTGTGCTAATGAGTTATAACGTTCGTTTATTCAATTTATATAAATGGATTGAACGTGAAGATGTGAGTAGTCAAGTTTCTTCCTTTATTAAAGAACAAAATCCGGATATTTTATGTCTGCAGGAATATTCTAGAAATAATGATGTTGATTTTAGAATTTATAAACATAAATATATTTTTGTTGAAGGAAAAAACACCAAATTAGGTCAGGCAATTTTTTCAAAATATCCCATCATTGAAGAGGGAATTATTGAGTTTCCAAATTCAACAAATAATGCTGTTTATGCTGATATTAAAAGAGGGAAAGATACGATAAGGGTTTACAGCATACATTTACAATCAATTAAAATAACACCTGATGTGCATGAAATTGATGAAAATATTCAAGGTGTTTCTCAAGATCAATCCAAACGTATTTTCAGACGAATGAGTGGCTCTTTTAAAACGCAACAACAACAAGCTGAGATAATTAAAAAGCATAAATTAGATTGTAAGCATCCTGTTATTATCTGTGGGGATTTAAATAATAGTGCTTATTCTTTTGTATATCGAAGTATTAAAGGTGACTTAAATGATACTTTTGAAGAAGCAGGTTCAGGCTTTGGAAAATCATATAATTTTAAATATTATCCGGGTCGAATAGACTATGTTTTTACTGACAAACTGTTTTTGGTTAAACAATTTACTACTCATTCTGAATTTGTTAATTCAGATCATTTTCCAATTGTAACGCGTTTAGCATTTAAGAAAATTGAATAATTATAACTTCTGATTTTTTAAATAATCTAAGGAATATCGACCCTCGTTAAAAAGTAAATCTAAAATACTTAGGTTGCTTAAAAAACCATGTTTGTTTTCAAAAACCTGTGTGTAAGGTTCAAAACTGGTTTGGTCTTTTTTACCGTTAGCTATAGTTCGATAATCAATATAATCAGGACTGTTTTGAAAGTACTCTGCAGTTTTTTCGAATGGTAAAGTTATCCCTAAACACTGGTTAACTACCTCAAAAACTTCTAGGTTTAAGTCTAATAGAAAAGTTTGCTTTTTTTTAAATATCGGAAGAATATCATCTTCAAAATATTCAAAAAAAGGGGATGTTCGATAGGCAGCTTCTAGTGATTTGAAATGTTGTTTTTGCCAATTAAAATCTTGCTCTATTTTTACTTCTTTCGTTTTTTGGTGAGCTTCTTTAGAATGTTTTATAGGTATATTGAGCAATTGAATTCCATTCGGACTATAAATATACATTCGATTCCTATTAGTTTGTTTTTGGAAATTATCTTCCGTTTCAAAGGTTATCGAATCAGCCTGAACCATCGCTGCATAATGGCTAACTGACGGAAAGTAGGTTGGATATAATAAAGCCTTCATATAGAAATTTATTCAGCAGATTTTTTCCTTTTTTTTCTGAAATAATCAAAACCAAACCAAGCTACCAAGGCAATTACAAAATAGATAAAATAGGATACAGGTTTTCCGCTACCACCAACGGTAGTAAACATTCTTTCCCAACGAACTTTGTCAAATAATTTCCCCCAGGGTTCATTTTGGTCTAAACTCATCCAAATAAACACCGGTTTTCCAACAATATGATCAGCCGGAACATAGCCCCAATAACGGCTGTCTTCAGAATTATGACGGTTATCTCCCATCATCCAGTAGTAATCCATTTGAAAGGTATAAGAACTTACTACTTTTCCATTGATTTTAATTTCATCTCCGTTTACTTGCAACTCATTTTTTTCATAATCGGTGATTATTTCTTTGTAAAATGGTAACGTTTCTTTGTTTAAAACCACCGTCTTTCCGGCTTGAGGAATGTAAATTGGCCCAAAATTATCTGCATTCCAACTTTTTGTATGGGGAAAAACTTTTGTATTACCAATAGTATCAATGTTTTTGGTCACTGATTTAACCATTGGATTATTTCTCAAACGGTTTACATTTTCGTCTGTTAATGCTGAAAAAGTATATGAATTTTGTGAATTAACATAAATACCATCGGTGATTTGTAATTCTTTAAATATATATTCTTCGTTAAATTGTGAGCCATCCGTTTCAACATTATAAGAAAATTGTACTCTTTGACGGTCGTGAAGCGGGAGTAATTTTCCATTAACAAAAACATCTCCTTTTATAATTTGAAGACTATCTCCTGCAATGGCAGTACAGCGTTTAACGTAATTTGATTTTTTATCAAGTGGTTTGTCTGCTCTTTTTCCTGATCTGTCGAAAAATTTATAAACGGTATCTTTTGGCCAGTTAAAAACCACGATGTCATTTCGTTCAACACTTTGTATACCCGGAAATCTAAAATAGGGTAGTTGTGGCCAGCTAAAATAGGATTTTGTTTTTACAAATGGTATGCTATCGTGAACCATTGGTAGAGCAACTGCCGTTGTTGGAGTTCGTGCCCCATAATGAAATTTACTTACAAAAAGAAAGTCTCCAATCAATAACGATTTTTCTAAAGATGCAGTAGGGATAGTAAAGGGTTGCATGACATACGTATGCACTGTCGTTGCTACAACTATGGCAAATAGAATAGAGCTTACAAAATCTGCTGTTGGATTCTTAGGGTGTAATGAACGTTCTTTTATGTGGGTAACTTCTTGGGTATAATTGACATAACCAATATACAAGCCAAATGTTATTACCGCTAAAAAGGTATCTAATGAAGAATGTTTACCAAAACTTCTTAAGGTTTCTACCCAAATCACGGGAAACATGATCAAATTGACAATAGGGATAAATAATAAAAAAGTCCACCACCACGGGCGATTAATTATTTTCATCAATATAACGGCATTATAAACCGGAATGGCAGCTTCCCAAGATTGACGACCTGCTCTTTGATATAATTTCCAAGTGCAGATATAATGCACTAGTTGAATCACTAAGAAAAATAAAAACCACTGATATAATGTCATTTTATAAAAATTTAAGTTTGTTTTAATAAACTGCCTGAATTCTATTAGTTGTATCTGAGGTTAAATTGTTACCAATTTAACTTTTAATTATTATTTTAATCCTAAAACATCTTTCATTGTAAAAACACCGGTTTTACCAACAATCCATTCCGCGGCAATAATTGCACCAAAGGCAAAACCATCCCGATTGTGAGCAGTATGTTTAATCTCGATAGTATCTACTGCTGAGGTATAAAAAATAGTGTGAGTTCCCGGAACATTATCCACTCTTTTAACATCAATAAATAAATCATCTTTTAATGGGTTTTCAATACTCCAACTATTTTTATCGGTATGATTTATAATTGAATTAGCTAACGAAATGGCAGTTCCACTTGGTTTGTCAAGTTTTTGAGTATGGTGAATTTCTTCCATCGAAACATTATATTGATTGAATTTAGCCATCATTTTAGCCAAATAATCATTTAATTCGAAAAACAAGTTAACTCCTAAACTAAAATTAGAACCATAAATAAATGCTGCTTTTTTCGAATGACAAAGCTGAACCATCGTATGATAATTTTCTAACCAACCCGTAGTGCCTGAAACTACAGGAATTCCTTGTTCGATGCAATAGGAAATATTTGAAACGGCTGCATTTGGAATACTGAAATCAATTGCGACATCTGCCAATTCTAATCCTTCAAACGAATCGGAACTCGATTTTCGCAATACAATTTCATGTCCGCGTTCTAAAGCTATTCGTTCAATAACTTTTCCCATTTTTCCATAACCTAACAGTGCTATTTTCATTAGAATTTATAGTTTAATACTAACCCTAAATTTTGTTTACTAGTGATGTCATTTATATTAATTTCAGGTCTTAAGGATAGATTCTCGTTGACATTAAATTGGATTAAATGAGCATCAACATTTGCATCTATAATGTTTAATACATAAATACCAATCATAACCATAAGTGAAATATCACGATTTCTTTGATAGGTACGCTGAGCATTAATCAATACATTATCAGAGTAAATGCCGTAATATTTATCGTCTGTGTAACCTTCTAAACGTCTTTTATAAATATCTCTGAATTCATTATAAAAGTTATTATTATCATTATAAAAATAATAACCAACAGCTAATCCACCATAAACAATGGGGATTTTCCAGTATTTTTTATTGTATGCTTGTCCTAAACCCGGTAGTATAGCAGAATAAAAGGCAGCTTTTGAAGGTGCCAAAGGGTCAATTGGTTTGTATTTTACCGTGTCTTGAGTTTGACCAAATTCTTCAATTTGAACTTGAGCATTAGCAAAAGTTATCCCCAAAAGGGAAAAAGCAAAAAATATGATTCTTAAGCTATGCACTATCCTTTTATTAAAGCTATAATGCGTTGAAAATCAGCTTCAGATTTGAATGGAATGGTGATTTTTCCTTTTCCTTTCGCATCAATTTTTATATCAACCTTTGTGCCTAACGTGGTACCGATTTCCTTTTTATCCAATTCTGAAACAGAAAAAAGTGGAATAGCTTTTAATGTCTTTCCTGATTTTGGTTTTAAACTTTCTTGATAACTTTTTACGACATTTTCAGTTTCACGCACAGTAAGATTTTGACTGATAATTTTATGATAGATATCTGATTGTATATCCTCATTTTCAATTGTAATCAAAGCTCGACCATGTCCCATGGAAATAAAACCATCTCTAATTCCGGTTTGGATAATTGGGTCTAATTTCAATAATCGCAAATAATTTGCAATTGTCGAACGTTTTTTTCCAACTTTATCGCTCATTTGCTCTTGTGTTAATTGAATTTCATCAATCAACCGCTGGTAAGATAAAGCAATTTCAATAGGGTCTAAATCATGACGTTGAATATTTTCAACTAAAGCCATCACCAATGATTCATTATCATCGGCAATTCGAATATAGGAGGGGATGACCTTTAAACCAGCTATTTTTGCAGCCCGAAGTCTTCGTTCTCCTGAAATTAATTGATACTTATTAAATTCTAGTTTTCTTACAGTAATAGGTTGAATTACGCCTAATTCTTTAATGGAGGAAGCCAGTTCCTGAAGTGTTTCTTCATTAAAATTACTTCGTGGTTGAAACGGATTAATTTCAATTGCCTCTAATTCAAGTTCGATGATATTACCAACAACTTTGTCGGCATTTTTATCATTAACTGATTTAATATCGTTTTCAGGATCTTTTAATAAAGCGGATAATCCTCTTCCTAATGCTTGCTTTTTGATGGCTTGTGTCATAAAATACTAGCTATTTTTTTTGATAATCTCTTCTGCCAAACTTAAATAATTGTTTGCTCCCTTGCTGGTTGCATCAAAATTAATGATGCTTTCCCCAAAACTTGGAGCTTCACTCAATTTTACATTTCGTTGTATAATGGTTTTAAATACCATGTCATTGAAATGTTTTTGTACTTCTTCTACCACTTGATTTGATAAACGCAAGCGGGAATCAAACATAGTTAATAATAATCCTTCAATATCTAAATCGGGATTGTGTAATCGTTGAATGCTTTTGATTGTATTTAATAATTTACCTAAACCTTCTAATGCAAAATATTCACATTGAATAGGAATAATTACACTATCAGCAGCAGTTAATGCGTTCAGGGTTAATAATCCTAACGATGGAGCACAGTCAATTAAAATGTAATCATATTGGTCTTTTATAGACGCTAATGCTTCTTTCAGCATATACTCACGATTTTCTTTGTCAACCAATTCTATTTCGATGGCAACTAAATCAATGTGTGCCGGAATAATATCTACATTCGGTGCTGAACATTTCATTATTGCTTCAGCAGCAGTATTACTGTGTTCCAAAACTTGATAGGAACCAATGGCAACAGAATCAACATCAATCCCCAATCCTGAACTTGCGTTTGCTTGAGGGTCAGCATCAATCAGTAATACTTTTTTTTCTAAAACACCTAAAGAAGCCGCTAAGTTTACGGTAGTTGTAGTTTTTCCAACACCTCCTTTTTGGTTAGCAATTGCAATTATTTTACCCATTGATTTTATAAAATTTTGAGCCGTAAAATTACGATTATTTACGGGTTTTTCAAGTTCAAGTTGTTAACAAATGTTAATTGTTTTGTCCTTCAAATGATTAGCTTCTAAATCGAAAAAAGAGAAATAAATTTTTGTTGAATTAATCTTTTTTCTTGGCTTTAATCATAGCCTCTAACATATCCCACATTTCTTCAGGAATAGCTTCCAATAGATTAAATTGACCTGCACCTTTTAACCATTCACCACCGTCAATGGTAATAACTTCACCATTTACATAAGCAGAAAAATCAGATACTAAATAAGCAGCTAAATTGGCTAATTCCTGGTGATCCCCCACTCTTTTCAAAGGCACTTTTTTGGCCATATCAAATTTCTCGGCTAGATCACCCGGCAATAATCTATCCCATGCCCCTTTGGTTGGAAAAGGTCCGGGTGCAATTGCGTTACTTCGAATGCCGTATTTTGCCCATTCAACCGCTAGACTTCTAGTCATTGCTAAAACACCTGCTTTTGCTGTGGCACTTGGCACTACATAAGCAGAACCGGTCCAAGCATACGTTGTAACAATATTTAAGATAACAGAACTTTCTTGTTTGCGGTCAATCCAATGCTTACCAAAAGCTAATGTGCAATTTTTGGAACCTTTTAGTACAATGTCTATAATCGTATCAAATGCATTGGCAGATAGTCTTTCGGTAGGTGAGATGAAGTTACCTGCGGCGTTGTTTAGCAGTACATCAACTTTACCGAAATTTTTTAAAACGTCTGCCAGCATTGCTTCGACCTGGTCATAATGACGAACGTCGCATTGTAAAGGCAAACAAACACTTCCGGTTTCTTTTTCTAGTTCGGCGGCTGTGGTTTTTAGTTTTTCTAAATCTCTAGAGGTGATCGCTACTTTTGCTCCCAATTCCAAAAAATATTTGGTCATCGCTTTTCCGAGTCCGCTACCGCCACCGGTTACGACAATTACTTTGCCTTCAAGGGCATTATCACGTAACATTTTTGCTGAAAAATTCATAAATAGTTGGTTTTTGTAAAGATATAAAATAGCTATAATTCTGAAAGTAATTTATAGTTTATGTAACGTTTTTATTTTAATTTATGCAATCGTTCTGCTGCTTTTGTGAGTGTTTCATCATCTTTGGCAAAACAAAAGCGAATGCGTTTTAAATCGGTATTATCACCATAAAAAATGGATAGTGGAATGGTTGAAACACCAAATTCAGTTACTAATCGTTTAGTGAAATCCAAATCAGATTCAGTTGAAATGCCTTTGTAAGAAGCAACTTGAAAATAAGTTCCTTCACAGGGTAATAATTCAAAAGTGGTTTCTTTTAAAATGTTTTGAAAGAAATCTCTTTTTTGTCGGTACAATGACGCTACTTCTGAAACATCAAAAATCGCAAGGTATTCGTTGATGGAAGCTTGTGCCAAACTGTTGACGCTAAAAACCAAATATTGATGCACTTTTTTGACTTCTTTCAAAAGATTTTCAGGAGCAATCAAATAGCCAATTTTCCATCCGGTTAAGTGAAGTGTTTTTCCGAAGGAGGAAACAATCAAACTTCGGTCTTTTAGTTTTTCTCTGGTGTTGATGGAAATGTGTTTGTTTTCAAACGTAATAAATTCATACACTTCATCCGATAAAATCAATAAATCAGGATAATTTTCAATAATTTTTTCGAGCTGAATGAAATCATTTTCTGTCCAAATTTTTCCCGATGGATTGTGTGGATTATTTAAAATCAGCATTCTAGTTTTCGTCGATAAATGATTCTTAATTGATTCAAAATCGGGTGAATAATCTTCTTTTAACGCAATCCGAATGGGTTTTGCATTACTCAAAATGATTGGCATTTCATAACAATCATAACTCGGATCCAGAATGATGACTTCGTCTTGCTGCTGCACAAAAGCTTGAATAGAGGCAAAAATCGCTTCGGTTGCTCCGGCGGTGACTAAAATTTCGGTTGACGGATTCACTTTTCGTTGATAATGATCCAAAGTCAGTTGAGCAATTTTTTCCAACAACGGCGGATAACCAGTCATCGGTGCATATTGATGAATGTCGGTTTTGGCCAATCGAGCTACAATTTCCGTCATTCGCACATCAATCGGGAAATTCGGAAAACCTTGCGAGAGATTGATGGCTTGATAATCAGCCGCCATTTTAGACATGACAGTGAAAATGGTAGTTTGCAAATGTGGAAGTTTAGACATACTGTAAAAATAGAAATGTTTTAAAACTAATTGAGTTAAAAAGCTTATTTCTTAACAAAATCTCGTTTTAAAAGCGAATAGACCGCTGAATCCCAAAACTTGCCGTCCCAATATTCGTTTTCTAAAAAATGGGCTTCTTTTACAAATCCATTTTTCTCTAAGACTTTTGCAGAAACATGATTTTCCGGGTCCACTACCGCTTCTACTGAATGAAAATTTAGCACATTGAAACCATACTCTAAAGCCATATTAATAGCTTCACTTACAATTCCTTGACCTTGGTATTCGGGCAACAACATATATCCAATTTCTGAGCGATAATTTTCAGGTTGAATGCGATAATGACCAATAACACCGAGTAATTTTGGATTTCCTTTTAAAGTGATTGCCCAATTGATTCCTTCATTTTCCGCAATTTTTTTGGTAATCATTTCAATATGTGTCATAGCTTCTTCCGTTGAAGTGAGCAGCGGACGTGGAATGAATTTCATCGTTTCCGGATCGCTTCTCAATTCAAAAACTTCGTTCACATCTTCAGGTTTAACTGCTCGTAACAGCAAACGATTGGATTCGAGAACTGGGAATGGGGTGAAGGAAAGGGTGAGCATTTTGTTTTTTTGATAAAAATAGTGAAATAAACTTAAAATTATTAAGTTTTTAAGCCGCTACTTTTTTCCATAATGACCCAATGCAGAAAGAATTATTACAGTAACAATTTCTTCATCAACTCGATATATAATTCTGTCTTTTTGATTTATTCTTCTAGACCAATAACCGCTGAGCTCATGTTTTAAAGGTTCCGGTTGACCAATTCCTTCAAACGGATTTTCGGAAAGTTCCACTAAGATTCTTTCAATTTTTTTAATACTAGCCTTATCACCGGACTTGAAGTGTTTTTCTAAATCCTTTTGAGCTTCCGGTTTTATTTCAATCCTAAACTTTCCCATACATTTTTAGGATCTATTTCTACACCTTTTTGCGTTTCAGCTTTTTTGATTTTTTTTACAAATTCTGAATCATACGGACTTGCATTATCAGAAATGATTTCAATATCCTTATTTTCTTTCGAAAATAACTCAATCAAATTCTTTAACGTTTTGCCCGCTTTTGTACGCTCGTTTATTTTGATGGTGATTGTTGTCATCGCTTTTGAGTTGTGTTACAAAGTTAGGGAATTTTTTGATTGGTTTGGAATGCGAAATTTTTAAACAAAAAAACACCAACCTCTAAGTCAGTGTTTTTGAATTATGTAATTTCAACTATTAATCTTCCAATAAAACCTTCAAAATACTAATCGCCGCTTCACTAATCTTAGTTCCGGGGCCAAAAACGGCAACCGCTCCGGCATCAAACAAAAATTGGTAATCTTGATGAGGTATCACACCACCTACTATGACCATAATGTCTTCACGACCGTATTTTTTAAGTTCTTCAATTACTTGTGGAACCAATGTTTTGTGTCCGGCAGCCAGAGAGGAAACACCTAAAATGTGCACGTCGTTTTCAACGGCTTGTTTGGCCGCTTCGGCAGGTGTTTGGAATAACGGACCAATATCCACATCAAATCCAACATCGGCGTAACCCGTTGCAACAACTTTTGCTCCGCGATCATGACCGTCTTGCCCCATTTTCGCAATCATAATGCGGGGACGACGACCTTCTTTCTTAGCAAAGGCATCGGCTAATTGTTTCGCTTTTTCGAAACTTACATCATTTTTAATTTCTTTACTATACACGCCACTAAATGTTCTGATTTGTGCTTTATATCTGCTGAAAACTTCTTCTAAAGCATCGCTGATTTCGCCTAAAGTAGCTCTGTTTCTAGCTGCTTCAACGGCTAAAGATAATAAATTTTTATTCTGATGGCTATCAGAATCTTTTGAATTTTCCATTCCAGCTTTTGCAGCTTTCGTCAATTTTGCCAAACTGGCTTTTACTTTTTCCGTATCACGAGACGCTTTTATTTGAGCCAATCGTTCCAATTGCTGCTTGCGAACCATTTGGTTATCAACATCTAAAATCATCAATGGGTCTTCTTTTTCTAAACGATATTTATTAACACCCACAATAATATCCTGACCACTGTCAATTCTGGCTTGTTTTCTGGCAGAGGCTTCTTCAATTCGCAATTTCGGAATTCCGGCTTCAATGGCTTTTGTCATACCACCTAATTCTTCTACTTCTTCAATTAAAGACCACGCTTTTTCAGCAATTTCGTTAGTTAAACTTTCTACATAATAACTTCCTGCCCAAGGATCAACCGTTTTACAAATTTTAGTTTCTTCTTGCAAAAAGATTTGTGTATTTCGAGCAATTCGAGCTGAAAAATCTGTTGGTAAAGCAATGGCTTCATCCAATGCATTGGTGTGTAAAGATTGTGTTCCTCCAAAGGCGGCTGCGGCTGCTTCAATACAAGTTCTGGCCACATTATTAAATGGATCTTGCTCCGTTAAGCTCCAACCTGATGTTTGACAATGGGTTCGCAAAGCCAATGATTTTTCATCTATCGGATTGAATTGTTTGAGTAATTTTGCCCATAACATTCGACCTGCACGCATTTTGGCAATTTCCATAAAATGATTCATGCCAATTGCCCAGAAAAACGAAAGGCGAGGAGCGAAAGTGTCAATATCCATGCCGGCTGCCAATCCAGTTCTGATGTATTCCAAACCATCTGCTAATGTGTATGCTAATTCAATATCTGCGGTGGCTCCGGCTTCCTGCATGTGATAACCGGAAATCGAAATCGAATTGAATTTTGGCATGTTTTTGCTCGTATATTCAAAAATATCGGCAATAATTTTCATCGAAGGAGTAGGTGGGTAGATGTACGTATTTCGCACCATAAACTCTTTCAAAATATCATTCTGAATCGTTCCCGAAAGTAAATTTGGAGCCACACCTTGTTCTTCGGCAGCAACAATATAAAAAGCCATAATTGGTAAAACCGCTCCGTTCATTGTCATGGAAACCGACATTTCGTTTAACGGAATTTGGTCAAACAAAATCTTCATATCTTCCACTGAATCAATGGCGACACCGGCTTTTCCAACATCACCAACCACACGTTCATGATCGGAATCATATCCTCGGTGTGTGGCTAAATCAAACGCTACTGAAAGTCCTTTTTGACCGGCTGCTAAATTTCTTCTGTAAAAAGCATTACTTTCTTCGGCGGTAGAAAATCCGGCATATTGACGAATGGTCCACGGTCTGCGAACATACATCGTTGCATAAGGACCTCTTAGGTTAGGAGCAAATCCGGCAGCAAAACCTAAATGTTCTAATTTTTCAACGTCAGATTTATGATAAGATGGTTTTAATTCAATGTGTTCAGCTGTGCTGAAAGGAGCAACAGAACTAGTATAAGCTTTTTTTACTGCACTTTTCAAGGTTAACTGTTGTATATTTTTTCGTTTCATTTTATAAATTCTATTGAAACCGTTATGTTAATTTATCTAATTATGCTTCTAAGGATAATCTTTCTTGTTCTGTTTTTTCGGCTAAACGTTTTTCAATAATCGGCGTTATCAACGTTTTTCGGGCGTTCGTTTTTACAAAAGGAAAAAGTTCTAATTCTTTTGCCATTTTATCATTTTTGTTCGGATATTTATTGGTTCCCAACAAAACTTCTTTTCCGGAATCAAATAAGTCTTGTTCTTTTTGAGCACTTTCGTTGATTTTCCGTTGAATTGTTCCTACTATTAATTGTGTAATTAAACCGCCGTTTGCTTCAATATCTTTAAATAAATCCAAAGCTTTTTCAGCTAATTGCTCGGTTAAAGATTCAATATAATAAGCTCCGTCTGCGGGGTTGTGCACTTGATTAAAATAACTTTCATGCTTTAGAACCAATAATTGGTTTCTGGAAATTCTATCCCCGAATTCATTGTCTTTGTGATAAAGAGCATCATAAGCCAAATTAGAAATCCCATCGGCACCTCCCAAAATAGCACTCATACATTCTGTAGTAGTACGAAGCATATTCACATTATAATCGAATAAAGTTTTGTTGCGTTTGGTAGGAGTGACAATGATATGACAATCAAAGGTATACTGATATTCTTTTGCTAACGAATCAAAAAGTAATCGCAAGGCACGTAATTTTGCTATTTCGAAAAAATAATTGGTTCCAACAGAAACTTCAAAAGTTATTGGTGTTGAAATTCCCTCAATTCGATTGAAATATTCATTCACATGAGCCATGGCATAACCCAATTGTTGAATGATATTTGCTCCTGCATTTTGATATAAATCAATTTTACAACTCAGGAACGGAAAATTTAACGCTGCTGCAGATTGCAGTTGGTTAAAATCTTTTTCTAAAGATTCAAACCAATTTCCGTCCTTTGATAATTGTCCTATAGCATCTTGTAAAACAATGATTTTGTAGTTGTTTTGAGAGGCAAAAGAGGCGGCTTTGTTGATAAAATCAGCCGACAGAAATAACACATTAAAATAATAGATGATGTTTTCCTTCGGAAGATTTTCCATCAGTTTTTCTAAAGAAGCAGTGTCAGATTCAAGCGTAAACCGAATTGATTCTGCTCCTCTATTAATCGTTTCTACTGCTCTTTCATTAGACTTTGAAATATCATAAACATAAATGTTTTGAATAATTTTAAATCCGTTTGAAATTGGTGATTCGAATTTTAACTGATTTTCATCGGCGTGGTAAAAAGGTTTTACTTTAATACCTTCCGGACTTTCCCAAGCTAAAGTTTCGTTATAATCAGCCCCTTTGAGTTCATACTGAATTTGCTGTTTCCATTGTTTGGATGAAACAGGTTCAAATTCGTTGAATAGATGCTTAGACATCGTTTATAGAGATTTATTTTTTTCTTCTTCTAACAAATCCTCTTCAAATTCGATGATATAAATATCTTCGCTGTCGCGTTTCATGTAATACTTTTCGCGAGCATATTTTTCAATTTGATCAGGATTGTTTAATCGTTTTATATCAAGACAGTCTTTTTTAATTTCGTCTTGGTAGTATTTTTTATTGGTTTCAAGTTCATCCAATTCTTTATTTAAAACGCGATGTTCAATATAAGAATAGTTATCAAGGAAAAGCATCCAAAAAGCGAAAAAAACCAGCACTAAAACATATCGGTTTCCGACATATTTGAACCATTGGTGTTTTTCCTTATAGCGTTGGATAAAGTTCATATTTATAATATTCGTTGGTTAATTACGGCTCGAACCACATCGATGGCAACTGTATTGTATTTGTCGTTCGGAATTATAATATCTGCAAAGGCTTTGGTTGGTTCAATGAACTGTTCGTGCATTGGTTTTAACGTGGTTTGATAGCGATTTATAACCTCATTCATGTCACGTCCTCGTTCTGCAATATCACGTTTTAATCTTCGAATTAATCGTTCATCAGAATCAGCATGAACATATATTTTAATGTCGAACATATCACGAAGTTCCGGATAAGACAGAATTAAAATACCTTCAACAATAATTACTTTTCTGGGATGAGTAATAATAGTGTCATCTGTTCGATTATGCGTGACAAAAGAATAAACTGGTTGTTCAATTATATTACCCGCTTTAAGTTCTTTTAAATGGTTAACCAATAATTCGAAATCGATGGCTCTGGGATGATCAAAATTAATTTTTGTTCGTTCTTCGTAGCTTAAATTATGTGTTTCTTTATAATAGGAGTCTTGAGAAATTACTCCAACCTCGGTGTCAGGAAGTTCATTCATGATTTGATGAACAACAGTTGTTTTTCCACTCCCGGTACCTCCTGCAATTCCAATAATCAGCATAATTTATTTATTATTTTATTCCCTACAAATTTAGGAAAATTTAACTACTTAGAATTAGTAATGCAAATCTTTTTTTAAGGAGTTACTAACGAAAACGTTTTAAAAAAACAGAATATTTAAAAAACAGAATTGATTTTAAAGAAATGTGAAATGGAAGGATATAAATTATTTCTTTAAGGAAAATTTACAAATAAAAAATCCCGAACAAGTCGGGATAATTTTATTCATTTGTTATGATTATTCTTTTGATGCTAAATATCTTTCTGCATCCAAAGCTGCCATACAACCTGTACCGGCTGCAGTTATTGCTTGTCGGTAAACATGATCAGCGGCATCACCGGCCACAAAAACTCCGGGGACATTAGTTTTAGATGTGCCGGGAATATTTTTGATATATCCTGTTTCATCTAATGCAATAAAATCTTTAAAGATTGCGGTATTAGGTTCATGTCCAATGGCAACAAAGAATCCGGTAGCCGGAATTTCAGTTTCAACGCCACTTGTTCTTTCTTTTACTAAGACTGAACTAACCACTTGTCCGTCTCCCTTAACTTCTATGGTTTCAGTATTTAATAAAATTTCTATATTTTCAGTTTTTCTAACTCTGGCTTCCATGATTTTAGAAGCTCTGAACTTTTCACTTCGCACTAACATGGTTACTTTTTTACACATTTTAGAAAGGTAATGTGCCTCTTCACAAGCTGAATCACCGGCACCTACAATCACAACTTCTTGATTTCGGTAGAAAAAACCATCACAAACGGCACAAGCGGAAACACCGCCCCCTAATTTCAAATAATGTTGTTCTGAAGGCAAACCTAAATATTTTGCTGATGCACCTGTCGAAATAATGACCGTTTCACAATGTAATTCTATGGTGTCATTTATCCAAACTTTATGAATAGGTCCAGTAAAATCAATTTTTGTCGCCCAACCATCTCTAATGTCGGTATTGAATCTTTTGGCTTGAGCCTGAAGTTGAATCATCATTTCCGGACCGGTAACTCCATTAGGATAACCTGGAAAATTTTCAACTTCATTAGTGGTTGTTAATTGACCACCAGGTTGAGTTCCTTGATATAATACGGGTTGCATACTTGCTCTGGCGGCATAAATAGCAGCAGTATATCCTGCAGGGCCAGATCCTATAATTAAACATTTTACTTTTTCTATCGTATTTGACATGACTTAATTTTTTTCAATTTAGAAGTACAAAGGTAAGTTTTAATAGAAAAATAATTCTTAATTGTTGATTAGTTTTAATAAATAAAAAAATTGAAATTTTCTTTTGAGTTTTGATTTGTAAAACATTTTATTTGTTTTATATTTGCAACCTCAAATAAGGAATATGATTTTAAATTATCCCGATTTTGAAATTTGCTTTTCGGGGTGTAGCGTAGCCCGGTTATCGCGCCTGCTTTGGGAGCAGGAGGCCGCAGGTTCGAATCCTGCCACCCCGACTAAAAAAAAATCCTTTCCAATTGAAAAGGATTTTTTTTGTTATTTAAGTGGTTTTTTTAATTTGTTTAACCAAAAAATTATTGGCCTTATTTCAATAGTTTTTTGAATAAAGTAGCTTCTTCATCAAATTTTTTCAATTCAACTTTTCCTTCGCCATAAAAATGAGTTTCTGATTTGCCGGAGGCTTCTAAAACAAGTTTAGTTGTTACTAGAATACTGTTTTTAGAATTAGCTTCAACAATTAAAGAAGCCGTTTTAGAAGTTAGATTTTTACCTGTAAAATTGGAATAGTTATCCATTCTTAATTTAAAATCATCTACATCGCCTTCAATTATTGCGATTGATTTCTGATACATATCACATTTTAGTTTAAGCGTGCTTATTAGTCCCTTAACATAGGCGTTTTTACTTAATTCTAAAACGGTATCTTCAGATTTTAAATTAATTTCAACTTTAGATTTGTCGTTAGCAATTAAAGTGAAATTTTTACAGTTTGCATTTAAAAACAAACGCGATTCATCATAACATTTAAAAGTTATATCATCTAGTTTTACTTCTGCAAGTGCTGTTACGTCAGCTTCGCCTTTGGCAACTAACATTTTAAAACTATCAGTATACGTTACTCGGACACTTGTTTTTTTTGCTCCTGTTATATCATGAGTCAGCCCAATTCTTAAAGTACTGCCACTTAATTTGAAATCAATAATTTCATGTGTATTGTCGTCGGCTTCAATTTCAATTGCACATGAATTTCCTTTTACTAAAAAAACATCAATATTGTCAAGAATTTCTAAACTGTCAAAATTGCCAATTTCCTTTTGTGAAACAGTGACAATTTTAGAGGCTTTTATTTTTTCTTTTTTCTGACTCCATGCAACAGTGGAAAATAAAATAACAGTGAGTAGGATAATGGTATTTTTCATTTTCGAAATTGTTTATGGAACAAATGTAAAAAAAACATCCCGATTTTAAGGTGGGATGTTTGTTAAGATATGTATTTACCTATCAAATTAAAGTTGTTATGGATCAATTTGATTTTATTGAGCCAGCTGAAGAAGATTTTTTTATTAATGACTTTGGATTGTTAAAATAAACAATATCACTGCCACTTGAAGCTTTAGCACTCAAACTTATTATTGGATGTAATTCTATTGAACTTCCACTGGACGAATTAGCGATAATATCATTTACTAATAAATTTTGAGCTTCAATTTCACTTCCGCTTGAAGAAGATGCTTCTAATTTTATAGCTTTACCTTCTACACTAATTTCACTGCCACTACTGCTTTCGCAGATGATTTTTTCCGCTTCAACATCAATATTGATTTCACTGCCACTACTTGATTTCACATCTATCGATTTTACTACTAATATGTTTTTACTGCTTATCGAACTACCGCTCGTTGATCTGAGGGATTCGATGTTAGGTAATGAAACATAAACTTTTTTTGAACTTAAATTTTTTACACTTTTGTCTAACGTAATAGTTAAAACGGAATTATTAATATCAGTTGAGATGTGTTCAATTATATTATCATCTGCTTTAACTTCAATTGATTTTATGTTGCTTTGAGCTACGATGACATCGATTCCTCTACTCACTTCAATACTTGTAAAGTCAGCATTTACAGGTCGGTTTTCTGAAATTACATTTCCGCTTCCTTTGATGCTATCGCCTAAATCGAAAGAAAATTGGCAAGAGGCTACTACTAATGCTACTAAAATTGCAACAATAATTTTTGTAATGTATACGATTAATTTAATCATGATTAATTAGTTTTTATGATTATTCCGTCTTCATTAATTTTTAAGCCTTTGAAATCTCGCTTTTCTTCCGCTTTATCTTCTTCCTTAATTTGTATTCCGTTTTTGTCAATTGTTACAGAAGTAGAAGAAGTATTTGGAATTGTATCATTCGAGATATCATTATATTCATTTTCCTCAATAGGACAATTTAAACAAAATATTTTTTGTTGTTCAACCTTATAGATATAATTTTCGTCACTATAATGTAAATTGAAAAAGGTATTGTTGGATTCATCATAATCTTGCAAACTAGCGTCTGGTCTTACTATTGTACCTTTTGGTAAATATAAAAACAATTCTACTTCTTGGTTTCGGTATTTACTTTTAAAATCAGTAACAAAATAATTGTCCAGAATTAATTTATTTCCCTCAAATTTAAATCCGTAATTGATTTTTTCCGCTCTTTTTTTAGCTTCACTCATTGAGTTTCCTTCAGAACGTCGCTCTATTTGTAAATAAGGCTGAGCTTCATCAGTGTGCATAAATTCTATGCTGATATCGTTGGAATAAATGATTTCGTTACCATTTTCATCTTGTGTGACTTCAAAATCATTGTTTCTGAATTCTTTAGCATAGTAATCATTATATTTAAATTGGATGTCTAAAGTATCAGATGGATTGAATGCTAACACTTCTTTTTGAACAACTTTGCCACTATAAGCTACTTCAGTTGCTTGTTTTATCCCAAAAGAAATTAAAATCCCAACGGCAATTAACCACAAAGCTAACAAAGTGTATTTTGCAACATTGCCAATAGATCTCATGTTTGTTATCAATAATTTCAATCCTAATATTAAAAGGAAGAAAAACGGAATGCCTATTGCTAAAATGCTTAAAAGGACTACTAACCAAATAGGGAATTCGCTCACAATGACAGCATCATAATAACTTTGCCAAGGCATGTCAACAAAAGTTGTAGAACCAAAGGTGAAACCTCCAATCAGAATTCCTCCCAAAACAAAAATGGAAAAAA
>NZ_JBIKJL010000042.1:0-20581 GCF_044361015.1 Flavobacterium sp. | reverse complement strand
CTGTTTTTGGCTCGTCAGATTTGCTTTTTTCTTCAACAGCTTCCGAAGACTTATCAGTTGTTTCAGAACCTTCTTCAGCGTTTTCTTGTTTGTCTTTATCAGAAACTGTGCCATTCTTTTTTGCTGCACGTTCTTCAATTAGTTTTTTCCTTTTATCTTCAAAATCTTTTTTCTTTTGTTCAGAAAGTGATTTTCTAGCTTCCATGATACTATCACGTTGTTTTTGTCTGTCTTGAAGAATCTTTTTTCTAGCTTCTTTATCAGGATTAATGTCTTCGGCATAATCTTGAATGCGTTCTTTTTCTTCTAATGCTTTGAGTTCTTTTTTACTCATTTGCTCTCTTTTAGAAGCTCTGGTTAAAGACCGAATTACTTGGTCACTAATATCATGTCTTTTAGCGGCAAAAAGGATAGTTAAATCAGAAGATTTGTCCAGTATAAAATCATATTTTTTTACTTCAGCAATATCTTGTACAGCAGTAAAAACCTGATCTTGAATTGGTTTTACTAAAACTGCTTTTTGAACAACCAAATCTCCGGTTGGTCCAAACCTTTTTTGTTGATAAGCTAAAAGTTCGTTTTCAAGAAAGGTAATTTCTTCTTCTCTTTCTTCGATTAATTCTTTGGTTAAAAGTACTTTTTCGTTATTTAAAGACTCTTTTAAGGTATTGATTTCATTCTTTTTAGTCTCAATATCTAATTTCCACTTTTGAGCTTTTTGTTCTAATTGATTTTTAGCTTCAGTATAGTCAGGAACATTTTGAAGTATATATTCCATATCAATATAACCAATTCTAATACCTCTCGACTGTGCTTCAATTGAGGCACTTGTAAGAGTTAAAAACAGTAAAAAAATTAATTTCTTCATATTTTTATAAATTATAATGTAAATATAACAGAAATTAACAATTAAAATTGTTGTCCAATGATAAAATGTGTTTCCCAACCATTTTTTTGTGTTTGTCCTGGCACAGCATCAAAACCATAGCCGAAATCGATTCCTAATAATCCAAATGCTGGCATGAAAACTCTTAAACCAAAACCGGCTGATCGTTGCATTACAAATGGATTATATTCCTGTAAAGAATTAAATGAGGCTCCGGCTTCTGCAAAAGTAAGCATATAGATTGAGGCAGCAGATTTTAGCGTTAATGGATAACGTAATTCCATTGAGAATTTGTTATAAATTACACCACCATCTTGTCCTGAAAGGGATAAATTCGGATAACCCCTTAACTGAATAACATCTCTACCATCTAAAGAAAAATTCGCTAAACCATCACCTCCTAAAAAGAAACGTTCAAATGGAATCACACCTCTATCTTGGTTGTAAGCTCCTAAATAACCGAATTCTCCTAATGTTCTTAAAACTAAAGCATTTTGATTTTTTCCAGCAAGTTTTGTATACCAATCACCTTTTATTTTAATTTTATAAAATTCTAACCAATAGAAAGCTTCTTGATCGACTTTTCCTTGGTTAACAGCGGCATCTTGGTAATTTTCAACCGGATTACCTGAATCATCAAGATAGGTTCCAATTGGCATATCATCTCCTGTAATTGGGTCTGGTATTACTTCTGTCGTTTTTACTTTATATTCTTCCTGGTTGGGTAAATCTTTGTAATCCACATTATTGAAGAAAGAATAAGGTGGAGAGAATTTAGCCGATATCGAAAACTCAGAGCCATAAACCGGGAATATTGGATTCACTCCTTTATTGTTTCTGCTTAAGGAAATAAAATAGGATAGATTTCGGGAAGATCCGTTGGGAAAAGTAAACAAAGAAGTAGCATAATTATTTAAATCATAATATTGAAAACTTAATCCTTGAGAAAGTAAAAAGAAATCATCGGGAACTTTAAGTCTTTTTGCAGTTCCTATGGCAATAGAAGTGATATTAAAACTTCTGCTTTTATCGACATCATTTGTTTGAAAATTATTTAAAAATTGTTTACTATAGGAAAAAGAAGTTGAAAACTGCATTGGTTTTCTTCCACCAAACCAAGGTTCGGAAAAAGTTAAACTATACGTTTGAAAATAAGTGCTTCCTTGTAAACGTAAGGACATTCTCTGGCCATCACCCATGGGTAAAGGTTTATAGGCTTCTTTGTTAAAAATATTTCGGACAGAGAAATTATTAAAAGAAAGGCCTAGGGTTCCAATGAAACCGCCACCGCCATAACCTCCTTGAAGTTCAATTTGACTGGATCCTTTTTCAACTAAATTGTATTCAATATCAACCGTTCCTGCTGAGGCATCCACATTTTTAAACTTGGGATCAATAGCTTCCGGATCAAAAAAGCCTAATTGCCCAATTTCTCGAATGGTTCTAATTAAAGCATCTTTACTATATTTCTGACCTGGTTTTGTGCGTAATTCTCGATAAATTACATGGTCATTTGTTTTGTCGTTTCCAACAACGGTAATTTTATTAAAATAGGCTAGTGGGCCTTCCATGATTCTGATTTCAAAATCTATCGTGTCATTTGCTGTACGAACTTCTACCGGATTGATTGAAGAAAATAGATAACCATTATTTTGGTATAAGTTTGTAATGTCTTCTGCATCAGGATTCTTTTTGTTTGCAATGCGATCCTGAAGCAATACACCATTATAAGTTTCTCCTTTTTTAATTCCTAAAACACGATTCAAGCCTTGGTCGGTGTAAATGGTGTTTCCTAAAAACTTAATGTTTCCAAAGTAATATTTTCTGCCTTCTTCAATTTTTAATTTGATGGCAATAGTATTGTCTTCTTTTTTGTATTTAACACTGTCGTAAACAATACGAGCATCGCGATAACCAACCGATTTGTACTTGTTAACTATATTTACTAAATCTTCGTTGTATTCCTGTTGAATAAATTTAGATGATTTCCAAAAACGAAAAAAAGACTCCTCTTTAGTGTTTTTCATCGCACTCTTTACGTTTTTTTCAGTTTGAGTTACATTGCCTTCAATGGCGATACTGGAAATTTTTACTTTGGTGCCTTTGTCCACGTTAATGAGCATTTTTACTTCATTTCCATTGGTTGTATCTGGAGTAATAGTGGCGAAAACTTTTGTATTGTAAAAACCGTCTTTTCGATATTTCTTCTCAATAAAGTTTTTAGAAGTTGTCAGTAAATTTTCATTTACAACTTTGCCCTTGGTTAATGCTAGCTCTTTTAAAAGCTCCTCATTTTTATTCTTTTTTAGACCAACAATTTTTACTTGACTTAATTTGGGAAGTTCGACCAAGCTTAGTTCTAAAAAAATACTGTCTCCTCTAATTTCATTAATGTAAACATCAATGTCACTAAAAAGCCCTAATTTACCAAGTTTTTTAATGGCTGAACTGATTTCTTCACCGGGAACAATAACTTTCTGCCCCTTTTCTAATCCGGCAAATGTGATAACGGTTTGCTGATTAAAGCTTAATTTACCGGTTACTTGTACATCTCCTAGAATATACTGGGAACCCCTTTCATAAGGAGTAGTATTTTGTGCATTTACCTGAAAAATACTTCCTATTAGAAGTATTGCAAAAAAGGAAGTAATATTTCTCAATACTACTTTTTTATTTAATCTGTTCACTTGTTTTTCCAAACCTACGTTCTCTTTTTTGATAACTAATAATAGCTTCATATAAATTTTCTTCTCTAAAATCAGGCCATAAAACATCTGTAAAATATAATTCGGCATAGGCAATCTGCCATAGTAAAAAATTACTTATTCGATGTTCTCCACTGGTTCTAATCAATAAATCAACATCCGGTAAATTGTGTGTGTAAAGATGTTGATTAATAATCGTTTCATCAATAGTTTCTGACGAAATTATATTATTTTTAACTTTATCACTTATCACTTTTATAGCTGAAACCAATTCTTCTCTTGATCCATAGCTTAAAGCTAAAGTTAAAGTCATGCGGTTATTTTCTTTGGTTTTGTTAATGACTTCTAAAAGTTCATTTTGTGCTGACTTCGGTAAGAGCGATAAATTGCCAATAGAGTTCAGCTTAATTTCATTTTTTTGAAGTGTTTTTAATTCATCTTTCAATGATTTGATTAATAAATTCATTAAAGTGTCCACTTCTAATTTAGGGCGATTCCAATTTTCTGTTGAAAAAGCATATAAAGTCAAATTTTGAATACCTAATTTAGCACAAGATTCCACTGTTTCGCGAACTGCTTTTGTACCACTTTCATGACCTAAAGCACGAAGCAAGCCCTTTTGTTTAGCCCAACGACCATTCCCATCCATGATGATGGCTAGATGTCTTGGTAAGTTGCTTTTATTTATTTGGTCTTCTAAGGTCATTTTATTGCGGACAAAAACAAGGGTTTTCCCCAAAAGTATAAGTTAATGTAAATCCGGTAAATACATACCAATCGTTGCTATTTATATTACCAAATTTCAATGTGTTCAAATTTTCATTTTTCGGATTGCTACCATCTAAATTATCTGTAAAAGTATATCGGGCACCGGCTTCTAAACCAATTATAAATCTTCTGTTTAATTTTGCTTTTACACCTAATACGATAGGAATTGCTAATGCACCTTCTGAATAATCTTCTTTCACTTCGTTATTGAAATAAAACAATTCTTTGTATGAAAAATAGCTTATGCCGGTGTAAACATAGGGTGTAAATTCAGAGCTTAATTTATGCAAATCAAAATCAAAAAAATTAAATTCCAATCCGGCAGAAAACTCATTTACTTTATTTTCAAAACTTAACCCTCTCAAATTTCTATCCGGAACATCAGAATCGGCATCGTTTGACGATAATTGGCCATAAGTATAGGAAAAACGATACGTATGACGGGTACTTCTGTTCCATTTATACACAAATCCTATTGCCATGTCGTTAGGAGCAATATAATTTGTGGGACCAACATCACCAATGTAATTACTGCCACCTAAAAAAACACCAATTTCATTAATTTGGGCTTTAAGTACAGTACTTGATACCATAAAAAACAATAAAAACACTAATCTATTCATCCGTTTTGAAATAGCGTGCAAATATAACAAATATGACTAGGTAAAAGTCAACTATTTGCTTATTTATCACAAATTAATTTCAAAAAAAACGGAAATAAAAGGGTAGTAGTATAGAAGAGAAGATATATTTTGATAATTATCGGTTAATTTCGCTTGTCCATACCCCACAAAAGTTTGTTTCTAAGCGTTTTCAAAAAGGTTTCATCCTGAATTTCAACCATGTTAATTTTAAAAGGTGTTTTTTTTATGGTTAAAATGGTTTCGTTATTCATAGTGGCGATTCTACTGTCTAAAGAAACTAAATAGTTTGCTTCTCTTCCAGATACTTTTAGTACAATTTCTGTTTTGTCAGGTATTACCAATGGACGAGCATTAAGATTGTGAGGTGCTATCGGAGTAATAACAAAACTTTTCACATCTGGGGTTAAAACCGGTCCGCCACAGCTTAATGAATATCCGGTGGAACCTGTTGGAGTGGAGATAATTAATCCATCAGCCCAATAAGAAGTTAAATATTCACCGTTTAAATAAGTTTCCACAGTTATCATTGACGTCGTGTCTTTTCTACTGACGGAAATTTCATTTAGAGCGAAATTTATTTCTTTAATTTCATCATTTTTTGGATTACTTTCAATACTCAAAAGGGTTCTTTTGGAGACGGTATAATTTTTATCTAAAATTAATTGCAAAAAAGTTTCGATATTTTCTTTTTGAACTTTAGCTAAAAACCCTAACCTTCCTGCGTTTACTCCTAAAATTGGGATGCCTGAATTTCGAACATAGGTAATCGCTCTCAAAATTGTACCATCACCACCAATACTAATCAAAAGATCAAAACTACTATCTAAATCTTTGTAAACAGCAAAAGTTGTATACTCTTTTTTAACTATTTCTTCCTCATACAATATTTTCAGAAAAGATTCTTCTATGACTAATTCAACATTGTTACTATTAAAAAAAACGAAAATGTCTTTAATAATTGGGCGGGTATCGTTTTGATAATATTGTCCAAAAATAGCAATCTTCATAGTTTAGATATTAAGATATTTGTCTAAATATTCTGAACGTTCTTTTAAATTACTCAAGTAGGTATCTTCCTGATGCTCAGAAACGATTTCGTAATTATACCTTCGAAAAGTTTGAATGATTTCATTCATTCCGCCCAAAGTGATTTTGATAGTCACCTGAACAAATTCGGTAGTAGCTTCAGAAATAAAAAGGCCTAATATTTTTCCGTTGTTTGTTTCTACAATTTGAGCTATTTGGCTCATGGAAAAATCATTCAATGGTTTTTTTACAATGATAATGCCTCCTTGCTCTCTTAAAAAGGGAGTTTCGGCAAAAAACTGAACAATGTCATTGAGTTCATAATAACCAACATATTTATTTTGATCATCTAAAACCGGAATTAAATTAGTGTTATTTTGAGCAAAAACTTCTAACACGTCTAACCATATCATATTAGTTCTTGCAAAAAAACCTTCTAAAGTGAATCGATAATCTTTAATCGATTTTTGTGTTTCAAAAGTAACCACATCATCAGCCGCAATACTTCCAATATAAATACTTTCCTCTACAACTGGGAAATGAGAAAAAGTCAAGTCAGCAAAAAAATCCTGAACATAATTTATTTTCTCCCCACTGTCAAAGGGTTTGAAGTCGTTGTTGATATAATTTGTTATTTCTAACATAGCGATTTAATTTCGTTGCAAAATAATCAAAAAATACGATTATTGAGCCTGTTTAACTTTGTATTTTTGTATGCTGTTTCTAATAAAATAGTTTCAAAAGAGTATGACAAAGTTAAGCGTAAATATTAATAAAATTGCTACATTAAGAAATTCAAGAGGTGGAAATGTGCCAAATGTGGTGCAAGTGGCTAAAGATATTCAAAAATTTGGAGCTCATGGAGTAACCATTCACCCACGTCCGGATGAGCGACATATTCGATACCAAGATGCGAGAGATTTAAAAAAGGTGGTTTATACCGAATTTAATATTGAAGGGAATCCTGTTCAAAAGTTCATTGATTTAGTGTTAGAAGTAAATCCAATACAAGTAACCTTGGTGCCTGATGCTGATAATGCTTTAACTTCTAATGCCGGTTGGAATACGATTAAAAACAAAGAATTATTAACGGAAGTAATTCAGGAATTCAAAAGAAATAACATACGAACATCGCTTTTTGTTGATCCGGATTTAACGATGGTTGAAGCGGCAAAAATTACCGGTACGGATCGAATTGAATTATACACAGAACATTTTGCTCATCAATACGGTTTGGGAAATCATAGCGGAATTCAGCCTTATGTTGAAGCAGCTGTGTTAGCCAATCAATTAGGTCTAGGAATCAATGCCGGACACGATTTAAGTTTGGATAATATTGGTTTTTTTAAACAAAATATACCCGGATTATTAGAGGTTTCCATTGGTCATGCCTTGATTTGTGAATCACTTTATTTAGGGATTGAAAATGTTGTAAATATGTATTTACACAAATTAAAATAAGCTATTCCATTTTTAGGATTACCGGCAGAATAAATTGTGTTTTTACGGGAATTCCTTCTTTTTGAGCAGGTTCTATTTTTGGAAAACCGGTTAAACGGGATTTAATAAGACTGTCAATTATAATTTTGTCATAATTTAAACTATCCGAAGGGAAAAGCGGTTCAAAAGAAATGGTAGCATTTGGATAAACGGATACTTTCACTTGAATGGTGTCAATTATTTTTGCCTTTTGATTGATGGAATCCGGAGCAATTTTTTGCTGAATAAGAACAGTCATAAAATTAAAAAAACATTCTTTTTTTTGTTCTTTGTCTAAAAGACTGTCACATTCCGCCACTGAGGGATAAACAGTCACTTCCTTCCAATCAATTTCTTTCAATCGTTGTTGCAGCAATTCTTCTTCAGAAGGCACACGCTTTTCTATGTATTGGCAGGAAGTCAATAAAAATAAAAAAGAAAATAAAAAAAGAAATTTATTCATTTTTCGTTTATAATCAAACAAAATGTATTTTTGATATTCCAAAAGTAAGAAAATAATTTATGGAACACGTACTTCTTTTATTAGGTTTTGTATTAATGATTGTTGGTGTCCTTGGAAGTTTCCTTCCTGTTTTGCCTGGACTGCCCATAAGTTGGGTGGGTTTGCTGTTATTATATTTAACAAAAGCCGTTCCTGTGAGCTATACAGTTTTGGGAATTACCTTGGTAATTGCCATTGTCGTTGGAATTCTTGATTACATCATCCCTGCAAAAGGGACCAAGCGATTTGGCGGAAGCAAATATGGTATTTTGGGAACCAACATCGGGTTAGTGGTTGGCATTTTAGCACCCATTCCACTCGGATTCATTATTGGTCCATTTGTGGGAGCATTTGTGGGCGAACTAATTAACGATTCTACAGATTCTAAAAAAGCATTTAAAGCTGCTACAGGATCATTTATTGGTTTTTTAGCTTCCACATTTATGAAGTTTTTGGTTTCTATGATTTTTCTTGGTTTGTTTTTAGTGAAAGTTTGGGAATATCGAAATGCTTGGTTTTAAATAAAAAAGGACCGAAATTATCTTCCGATCCTTTTAAAGTAATGTAACTTTCGTTTATTGTTTTACAAATTTCTGAAGTACTTTTTGATTATTGACGGTGCTTATTTCTACTATATAAACTCCTTTTGTATAACGAGAGATATCTATAGTTGTTTGTTCCATGTTCATGTTTTGTTTGCTATAAAATACCTTGCCTAAAACGTCATAAATAATCATTCCTTTAATAGAATCAGAACTATTTTTCAATTGAATTTGAATTAAATCTTTAGCAGGATTAGGGAATAAAACTAAATCAGAATAAGTGAAATCAGCCGTGCTTAAATTCTCCACAAATACCGTTTCAAAAGTATTGGTCACAATCGCCGGATTAAAGTCAAAATAAATCTCGGCTGTATTCGGGATTACAGTTCCAACAGTATAACCTGCATTCGGTTTAATTTTGAAATGAACAAAACCAATACTTGCGTTTTCGTTCACCAATTTCGGAACCAACTGAATGTTGTCAAATTTCCACATCAATTCATTGTTCACCCGTTCTAAGGTATATGTATGACTAGCCGAAATCATGCGTAAACTTTCAGGGTCAACTTGTGCATCCAAGACATCTTCTAAGCGAACAAAAGTAGCATTCGTCGTTCCTGTATTTTGAAAACGAATCGTATAATACAAATAATCATCACTCGAAAAAGAACCAATTTCAATATTTTTACCATGAGCCTCATTCTTATCATTCGGATCATATGAAGCCACAATAGGTCGAGTCAACGAGGCCAAATTATTATTCATATTCGCATCAACTGTCGTCGCAGTAATAGAGGCCATATTTGTCACTAAATCGCCAATAGTTACTGTCGGAATTGCAGGAACACTCATGCTTATCGTTATTATTCTCGTTTCTGCTGGCATTATATCAGTATAATCATACGTAAATCCAGTAGGCGTATTGACAGTTCCTGCAACCGAAATTCCAGTAACCGTTAAAGCTGCATCTTTCTCAAAAGTTAAGGTTCCAGAGGCAGCAGCAATACCATTATTGGTATAATAAATTTTATTTTGATACGTAAATCCTGCAGTAGGTTGATTCGTTCCCACAATAGAAACCTCCACATCATTATAAGGCGTCGTGTTTACAATCGGAATATAATAAACGTTTGCACCTGTATCGGAATAAATCACATCGTCAAAAGAAATTGGAGTGGCATAATAACCCGCAAGTTCACTATAAATTTCGTAGTTGAAATCATAACTATCCAAATCCACCTCTGGGAAAAGATAAAACACACCATTAGAAGCCGTAGCGGTAGTAGTGTCACCTGTGTTGTTCACTTGATAGACTAGATTTCCATTGGTGAAATTAGGCTCGCCGGTATCTTTCACGCCATTGTTGTTGGCATCTAAAAAAGCAACCAGTTGAATGTTATTTCTACATTGATTGCCCAACGCTAAACTTCCTCCTTCAATAAACACAGCCGAATCAAAAGCAGTATCTCCAAAATCGCCAACGGCTAGTTTCAAAGAGTATTCTCGATTAGGAATTACTGAAGCAATAGCCGTCATAGGAACCGTATAACCCGCCATGTTCACAACACTCAACGGATTATTGATGTTGTACGTGCTGAAAAACTGTGGATTTACAGAAGCACAACTCATGTTATACATATTATCGCGAATTGTAGTCGTCGAAATAGGCGTAGTCGTTCCAGGCACTATCGCAATGTTTTGTGATTGCCCAGTGGTTAAATCAGTTAAAATAAATCCAAAGACATCCGAGAACTGACATTGATACTGTCCGTATTCATTAGAAGCAAAAATGAAATTAAAACTTAAAATATTTCCAGTCGGCACAATATTGAATTTAACTGAACTCACATCATTAACACTCCCAGTTTGGCCCGAAGCTTGTAAAATTGCTGTTAAATCAGGGTCAGTAAACTGTGAACAAGTGGAAGTGCTCGTGCCACTACTATAAAAACCTTCTGTAAAATTAGCTTGTCCACTTCTAATAATCATTCCTTGTTCAAAGGGGAAATTAGTTTGGTTACCATTAAAATAGCCTACACCACATTGTCCTTGCGTAATTACATTGGAAATTACCCCACAACTTGAATTCAGAATCACATTGTTTAATAGTTGTTCTGTCGTAAATGAGGATGTATTAACAGTCACATAAGGAATATTGGTATTTCCACATTCTGAAGTCATAAACGTGCTGCCTACAGACCATTCCGAAACGGTTTGGTTGTTGCAATACGCTTTTACATAATACGTATACGACGTATTACAGGTTAAACCAACCAAAACATACGGATTTGTATTTGCAATTATTCCTTGCGAATTAGCATCTGGTGCTGGAGAACCTGTTGGAACTACAAAAATTTCATAAGCAGTTGCATTAGTTGCATTAATCCAACCTAATACTGCGGTTGTTTCTGTATTATTTGTAGTAGATAAATTAGTAGGAGCAACACAAGAAGTAGTACAATCCTGTGCAAACAAAAAGAATTGACCACCCCAATAACAACCGGTTAGTAAATTATCAATTCGAATATAAATAGTTTGGTTTGGAAATTGATTTTGAAAAATAGTACCAATTGGATTGGTTTGATTCTCCATATCTGCTTGAGTTAAATAAAACAGAACCGACATCGTGTTGGGAGTCGCATTATTTGCCTCTAAAGTTATTTGAATAGCCTCATTTAAAACAAAAATAGCAATGCCATCATTGTTGTCGTCACAGGCAACAGCTACTTCTGTTATTAAAGTTGGCAGTGGATTTACAACTAGACTAAATGTAACTATAGTGGCTTGATTTGTTTGAATATTTAAAAGCCAAGCCCAAAGCAGTTGCGGATTGGAAATATTGGTATAACTTGTTGGATTCTCAATTGGATTTGAAAGGGTAGAGGCATCCGATTGAGAGACAAAAAAAGAATATTCAAATAGACTTGGGTCTTGACCGTTCAGAAATAATGGTATTATTTCATTTAAGTCGAACCTTTGAATTCCGTTATAGTTAGTGTCACAGGCTGTTAATTGTGTTTGTGCTTGCCCTAAAAAGGACATAAACAAAACAAACAACATCATAATGTGTAATTTTGTTTTCATGAAATATTGGTTTTAGGTGGCTCAAATATAATTGATTTTTAGGGAATTATAATTGAATGAACTAAAATTGTAGGGTTATGAATTAGAATTTGATACTCTCACTCACAATAAATCCACTCGTCCACGCATTTTGAAAATTAAATCCGCCGGTAATCGCGTCAATATTGACAATTTCTCCTGCAAAATAAACATTGGGTAATCGTTTGCTTTCCATAGTTTTAAAATTGATTTCTTTTAAATCAATACCACCGGCGGTAACAAATTCTTCTTTAAACGTACTTTTTCCGTTTACCTGAAACTTTCCATTCGTGAGTTGTAAAGCTAAATGTTGAAGCTGCTTTTTTGTCAAATCAGCCCATTTGGTTTCTACAGAAATTTCAGAAGCTAAAACCAAACTTTCCCATAAGCGGTTTGGAAATTCAAATGGCGATTTTTTACTGACTACTTTTTTGGCATGTTCCAATTTTAATTCTTTCAACTGGTTTTCGGTTTCTTCCAAAGTAGCATCATTCAACCAATTAACTTCCAACACAAATTGGTAGTTTTCAGCAAATAATTCTCTTGCCCCCCAAGCAGAAAGTCGCAAAATACCCGGTCCGCTCATTCCCCAATGGGTAATTAAAAGTGGTCCGGATGCTTCAAGTTTGGAGTTTTGTACTTTCACCGAAGCAAAAGCGGAAACACCCATTAAATCTTTTATTCTTGGGTCTTTGATGTTAAATGTAAATAAAGAGGGAACAGGCGGAACAATCGTATGGCCTAAATTTTCCAAGAGTTCCCAAATTTTCGAATTACTTCCGGTTGTTAATACGAGGTTTTTGCATCGAAAGGTTTGGTGATGGGTTTCCACTTTCCAAGAGTCTTCGGCTTGATAAAGGGACTGCACACTTTGACCGGTTAAAATTTCAATGTTGTATTTTTTGGCAGCATTTAAAAAACAATCAATGATGGTTTGTGATGAATCCGAAACCGGAAACATGCGTCCGTCTTCTTCTATTTTCAATTCGACGCCGTGCTTTTCAAACCATTCAATCGTATCACCGGAACAGAATTGATGAAATGGTCCTCGCAATTCTTTTTCGCCACGGGGGTAAAATTTTACTAAATCATTGGGAACAAAACAAGCATGCGTCACGTTGCATCTGCCACCTCCGGAAATGCGGACTTTCGTGAGTACTTCCTTTCCTCGTTCCAATATCGCAACGCTAATCTTCGGATTTTTTTCAGCAAGATTAATTGCCGTAAAAAAACCGGCGGCACCACCACCCACAATCAATACATCATACATCAATTTAATCTTTCGGGGAAATTACAAAAAATACCATCGACTCCCAATTCAGAAACAGTTTTAATGTCGTCGGGTTCATTCACGGTATAGGTGTAAATTTTAAAACCTTCTTCGTGTAATTGTTTGACATTTTCTTTGGTTAGTGTTTTCCACCACGGATTAATGGCTACCGCTTTTAATTTTTTCCCCATGGCAATGGCTTCCAGCGGATTCTCTTCCGTTAAGACAGCAAGAGCTATTTCAGCATCTAATTTTCGGAATGTTTCTAATTCATCCCATAAAAAACTGGAGATAACAAAAGCGTCTTTCTTCCAACCTTTTTTATAGAAAGTTTGCAGTAATTCAAAGGTTGGTTTTGCAGTATTTTTTCCTTTTAACTCGATGTTTAATGGCACTTTTTGATCAATCGTTTTGATGACTTCTTCCAACGTAGGAATGCGATGATTTCCTTTAACAACTACTTTTTGTAGTTCGTCCCAAGTAAAATCTTTAATACTTCCCGACGTGTCGGTTAGGCTATCCAAAATTTCATCATGAAAAACAACCAACTCGCCACTTTTAATCAGAAAAACATCAATTTCAATCATATCAATATCCAACTCCAATGCTTTTTTAACGGAAGCAATGGTGTTTTCTGTTTCGTGACCCATCGCACCTCTGTGACCAATATTGAGCGGTTGTTTCATTTTTGAACAGTTATGAAGTAACAAAGCTAAGATAACCACCAACGATAATTTAATTTTCATGGATAAAGATTTACACAAAGGTGAAAAACAAATCCCACAAAACTTATCAGTAAGTATCAAGATTAAGTTAATTTTTAGCCACTGATTCGCTGATTAATAGAATATAAATCAGCGAATCAGCGGCTATCAATATAAACCATATTTCTTTGCGTCATTGACTTAGTATGTAATCGCAGAGAAATCCAATTTACAATCATTAATTCTTTTGTTCTTACTATGCTGATTGCCATAGGCAGCCATCCTCTAAAAAATCCGTTCCAATCCGCGTTTAGCGAAGCTAATCCTTTCCAATCCGCGTTCCAATAGTAGCATCTCACAACTTTTAGTCTCCTGCGGTTAAAATTTAATCCTTATTAATGAAACCAAGCGAAGCGTCTTAACCTCTTAATGTTTCAAAAAAAATTAAAAATTAAACTTCATCCCAAACGCAATTCGCCCCCCATCTTCCGAATAAAAATACGATACCTTTGAAGCAATAAAATTACTACTGGTAAACCAAATACCGATTCCCGTTGAGGTATGCCATTTATCGGAGTTTTCCGTTGGAATCCAAACCCTGCCGTAATCAAACCCTACAAAAGCTCCATAGGTAACCGGTGCAAATGGATTTTTAATTTGCCCGATGGAATATCGGATATCGGAAGTTTGCGTGAATGCCGTTCTTCCGGTAAAGCGATTTTCTCGAAAACCTCGCAAGTCATAATCGCCACCAACAGAAGCCGCTTGATAAAATTCGTAGGTAGTTCCAAAAAGTGATTTTGTACGAAGCGTTGTTTCAAAAACCCATTGAGCCGATGGAATTAGTTTATACACCAAATTGAGTTGCGACTGAACCATTGGTACATTTTGTGCAAAATCTGAAATATTCGTATTCCAATACCCCGAAAAGTGAAAACCAAGTCCGAGTGTGGGAACCAGAAAATTGTCATAGTTTTTAAAATCATAAGCGACTCCAATTCCTGCAAAACTTTGTCGTTCAAACACACTGGGATTAACGGTGTTTTCTGAAATGTATCGATTGGGTGTATCTTCCACTTCGTAGGATTCAAAATTCAATCGTGCCGTTAACATGTAACCATGTTTTCCTTTAAGCGACAAGCCAGGATTGACTTTTAGCATCGCAATTCGCACCCGATTATAATCCAAACCTTCCTCTTTAAATGCTCCGGTTTCGTTACCGTAACCAAAAAAGTTCTGAACGAAATTGGAACTTGTGGCCATGGCATCAATCACTAAATCGTATTTGTGAATGATTTTTTTCACATAACCTGAATAGTTCAGGTCATACCCTTCCGTAGCAAAAAAGTAGCGAGCGGTGGCGGTATGTTTTTGTGAAATCGGATTTCCTACGAATCCGTTTTGGGTATAATCGAATTTTGCACCCAAACGTATACCGTCATCCGGATTGTAGCCCACTAAGGGAATGGCCGAAAACTGATTGAACTTGGGCCGTTTGTAATTATAAGTGTTGGTTTCATAATCATTCGAAAGCAATACGGTTGTTTTGTGGTTGACTGTTAAGCTCGAATTGTTGGTCATGAAATCATGAATTTTGACGTTTTTACCGTTTTCAACTACATACGAATCTTGATTGAGTCCGCCAATCATTCGGATTTTTATGTTTTTAAATTCACTGCCTTCCATGCTGAACTCGTCTTTTCCTTCCAATCCGAATAACCAAATTTCCTTGGTATGTTTTTTCGAAAAGGTTTTTTCAAAAACAATGTTGCCGGGGACTTTTTTGCCATTATAAACTACCACAGTTGTTCTTCCGCCCGAAAGTCGATTGATGACAAACACATCATCTTCAAGAGTTCCGACAACGACTCCTTTTTTCTCTAATAATTTGTGATAGCTTTTGGCACTGCGGTCCAATTTATCCAAACGGTTTTTTAAATACATTTTCAACGTTGAGGTGGTCTCATCTTTTATTTCCGAAGGAAGATTTGCAAAGGCTTGATTGATTTGTTCGTTGGTTAGATTTTCTTTGATAAATTGCACCTGATCAAGCCACGTTTTTTCATCACAATCGGCCAAAAGTGCCAAATCGAGTGTGTAAGCTTGCAAATTGAATTTTTTAATTTGTTTCAAATTGTAACTGTAGGATTGCATCTGACCCATGGCAGGAATGCTTTTCAAAAGTCCTAAAAAAGTCCCATCATATTTTGCAAATGCCTGATCTCTGTTTAAGGGAATGGGTCTGTAAATGGTTTTGCCTTGCTCTTGATGCACACTCCATTGCCAATTTTCAGCATTTCTGTCCCAATCGCCAATAAGCATGTCCAAAAGTCGGGCACGTAGGTAATTTTGGGTGTCCACCTGATGGCTTTTGTTGGTATGAATCAAGTGAAGCATGGCATCGGTTCCAATACTGTTTGCAGGTTTTTCACTCAGATAATACAACGCATCACCAAAATTTTCGTTGTAGTTTTCCAAAACTTTGTGTTTGGGAATGTAGAGTAATTCCGGCTGCATGGCTTGAACGCCAATTGCTTTTGACAAATCGGGGAGAACCAACGGCATAAAAGGGTGAATGGCGGTAAAATAATCCATTAGAAAACTTTCCGTCAGTTCATTTTTGCTTTTATCTTTTGTTAATTGGTTTTTGTAAACGAGGGAATTAAAGAAGGAAGCGGCATCTTTTTGCAAGGGAACCATCACATATTCTTTTCCTTTTTTACTTGAAAAGTAAAGGGAACCAGTAGTGTTTTCAGTATCCAAACCAATGGGTTTCAAACCTCCATACAGGGTGTCTAAGGTTGCTGTTTGGACTAAAATTTGTTGCTGATAGTACTTTTTATAATGGTTGCCCCAAAGGAATTTGTAAAATGGACCTCGTTCTATAACCGATTTTCCAAAAACCGATGTTTCTTTAGTTGCTTCAAATATTTTAGGATACGATTCATTTTTGCTGTTGTACTGAGGTTCTCTGGTTTTTTGCTTAAAAAGCAACACTTCTTTTCTGTTGATAGTGGTGTAATAAGAAATAGTGGAAGCACCGTTTGCATAAACATCCAAAACTGCGTAGCCAAAACCGCCATAACTGAAATCGGTGGGTTCCACTGCTTTTGCAGGTGAAACATACGCTCCGGATCCGCTGATGATTTGTTGAATACCGTCTCTTTTCGAGTATTGCATATTATTCTCGTGACCGGAAACTACTAAAATATTGTCGTATTTCTGAACCGTAATTTTAATTCTCTGAACCAATGCACTGTAAATGATGTTTTGAATATCTTGAGAATTATAACCACTCGCTTTCCGAATCAAATTAATAAACGATCCTACAATAGGGAGTGGGACTGAATTGTCGAAGGGAAATAATTGTTGTTTTAATGAATAGTTTCCACCATAAACACCATTGCTAAAAATGGGGTGATGCATGGCTAACACAATCGTTTTTTGTTGGTTTTGTAGAAGCATCGTTTCAAAAGCCTCAAAAAATTGTTCTCGGGTTTTAATGGTGCATCCGTTGTTTATTTCCGGATGTTTGTCCCAATCTTCCATGAACCACTGCGAATCAATGGTAATCAATTCAACGGTTGGACTGAGTGATTTTGACTCAATTCCACAGCCGTTTTTGGGAAGTAATTCACTCTTTTTATTGGGATATTTTTGAATGATTTTTTCTTGGGATAATAATCCGTTCAAGCCATAGCCCCAGTCTGCTTTGCCTGGAATCATAAAAACGGAACCTTTGAATTTTTGTGAAAGGTCGAGTTGTTTTTTTATTTTTTCTGTCGCTTGAACATTAGTCTCCAAATTCCTAATGGGAGAATCGTCTGTCGGATAAATATTATCCCCTAAAAATACCAGCGAGCTGTTTTCAGAAGCATTTTCCAATCTTTTTTTTAGAGAATTCAAATTAGGCGTCGCTTCATCGTTTAAGGTGTTGGCCGCATTTCCGGTTAGAATTACTGAATACGCAATAGTTGTCGTGTCTAAAGATTGATTGTTGTAAAAGGAAGTGGCCTGACTTCCCATTTGAGTTTGGTAGGTCGTACAACCTACAAATAAACTTGTAATAACTAGCAGGAGTAGTGTTGAAAGAAGTGTTTTGGAATAAAAGGTTCTTTCAAAAGTCATTCAAAGGTAATTTAGGATTTACTTTTTCAAATATAGGAATAAAACTCGGCTCAAAAAGTCTTCAAAAAGAAAGCGTTTATAAACCTTCTTCGGATTATAAACGCTTTATAGTAGGGAAAAGTATCTTAATCTATTTTCTTTCCAACAAAACAATCCCCATCTGACTGTCAATCTCCACTTTCCCCTCTTTTTGAAGTAGCTGTCAAACCTGAAATAGTATCATGAACTGCCGTTCCGTCTTCAAAAATGGATGAAACATTGATTTCTTTTTTACCAAATGGTAGTTCTAATCCGATACTTTATCAGTAAAATCTCCTTTGGTAAAAGTTGGATTAAACTTATTAAATATAGAATTTTAAAAGCAACATTCTACTTTTATATATCCTACTTCAATTCGTGAAGTCTAGTTTTAATAACTATTCATAAAATTAATTGGTCTTGATGTATTCAAGAGCTTTTTCTAAAATTTCATCTTTATTGTTTTTTAGGCCATTAATGGTAATTGGTACAGGAACATCAATATGTAGACCTTTCCTTTGCATAACGGTACCGTCTGGGTAAAATATTCCAATTCCAGTAAAACCAGTAGAATATCCTTCAAGAAAATTAAAATTAACTACATCACCATTAGTTCCTGCAGTTTGTGAACCAATAACTGTAACATTATCATGTGATTGAAATACCATTGCCATGTATTCTGATCTGCTTATAGTTAGTTGATTAACCAATAGAATGATTTTCCCTTGAAAGTTATTACTGTTTTTTATACCCATTAAATTTTGAGTAGTTAAAAATTTTCCGGGATACTTGAGGGATGCGTTGATAGAATTACAGAAAATTTTTCTGTTATCAAATAGTTTAGCAAATAAGTATGTATGATAGTTTGGATAATTTCTTAAATCGAATATCAAATACTTACAGTTAAATAATTCGTTAAGCATTTTAGAAACGTCATTTTCTTTTAAAAGACCAAAATTTATGAATCCCGTATTTGCATCAATTAATCTCCAAGCTTTATTATTTGGTTTTGGTCTAAAAACTTCCTCTAGCTTATATAAACATATTTTTTCCTCTATTATTTTGTCGTTTCTATTGATTTTTAGTTTAATACTATCATTTTTGGAATCATTTACAATATAGGCATATGTAAGTAATTTTTTTGAAGAAATAGTTGATGCTGGAACGTATTTGTTATATTCTTCAAAAGATTTATTAATTGGATTATTGTTTACCTCTAAAATAATATCTCCCAATTGGATATTGCTAATGTGAGCTAAAGAATCATTATCAATTTTTGATACAACTGCCTTTCCTTCGATATCCGAAATTTTAAAAGGAACACGCTTCTTAACTGTTTCATCTATTTTTAAAAAAGCATGTGTATCATCAAGCGATGCAACAAGTTCCCTAACTAGTAGTTCGTAGTCATTTTTAGTATCCACAGTTTGATATTTGGAAATAAAATCAACTAAAACGGCATCCCATTTTGTTTCAGTTAAATATTTATATGGATAAAAATACTCCACCATATTCCAATACCTAAATAAACTTAAAAGCCTTAGATTTTTATCTTTGGCAACATCATATTGATAAATCTTTTCATTGGTAAAACTTAAGTAGCCATTTTTGTCTTGTTTAACATAATAGTTTAAATTATCATATCTGTTGTCTCTGATATATTTAAGTCTATCAATTAGTTCGTCTTCAAAATAGCTTTTATTTTCTATCCATGATAAATTAAAATTTTTCTCAAAATAGACTTTGTTGTCTTTTTGGTTATTTTCTTTAATTTTTCCCAGGCCATCAATCCATGAAACAAAAACTAAAGAGAGCTCATGCTTGGTTTCCGCCTGTTCAACTTGCTTTAATACTTTAAAGAACTCTTCGTCACAATTTCTAGTTCCACTGGACATTTCGGGGTGATAATATTTTAAAAATCCCCAAACCTTGCAAAAACTACTTAATTTTTCATTGTGGTCAACCTTTTGTGCAAAACCAAGTTGAATCCATAATAAAAGTAATATTGTCTTCTTCATAATCCTTTGTTGTTAATCAATTATAAAAAATTAATCTAACGACATTATGTTCTCCATAGTAGCACAATGCTCTCTGAATCCTATAAGCTATTTGAATTCGGAGAGCATTATGCAAATTTATAACAAATACTTCGATAAGAGGCGTTTACTTCCGCTCCAACAAAACGATTCCCATCTGACTATCAATCACGACTTTCCCCTCTTTTACAGTTGCTGTCAAACCTGAAAATGCATCGTGAATATCTGTGCCATCTTCAAAAACTCCAGCCACATTGATTTCTTTTTTCCCAAATGGCAATTCTAAACCAATCACGACTTTGTCTGTAAAATCTCCTTTGGTAAAAGTTCTACTAAACGTATAAAAAGGTGCTTTAGAAATCTCGTTATGAACACCTGCTCCAACTGCAGGATGATTTTTTCGAAACTGACCAATTTTTTGAAAATGAGTCAGTACGATTTTCGTTGCTGCATTGGTTGGAATGTCTTCCCAATTCATGAATGAACGCAACGTAGCATCGCCTTCAGCTCCAGCTATTTCTAACGAACGTGCGGTTTCATCGCCATAATACACTTGTGAAATTCCGGGAGTTAATAATAATTTAGTTCCGGCATCAATCGCTTTTTCTCTTTTTTTGTCAAACGGCCAACCATCATCGTGCGAAGTCACATAATTCATCACACTCAACCCTTTTAAATCAGAATTCAAAATGTTGGAATAGTTTGAAAAGAGTTCTTGATAGGGTTTGTTTGCATCTCCTTTAAAATCAAAATTGATAAGCGACGCAAATC
>NZ_JBIKJL010000082.1:0-7137 GCF_044361015.1 Flavobacterium sp. | reverse complement strand
AACAAATCCTCTTCCATTCCCACGACAAAAACGGTTGGGAATTCAAGGCCTTTTGCCAAGTGAATGGTCATTAACGCCACACGGTCGTCGTCACCCGTGTCTTTATCTAAATCAGTTGCCAAAGCCACATCTTCCAGGAATTCTGACAACGCTCCTCGAGCACCGTCAATTTCTTTTTGACCTTCGGTGAAGTCTTTGATACCGTTTAGTAATTCTTCGATGTTTTCAATTCGGGCTATTCCTTCCGGTGTGCCGTCTTTTTTTAATTCTTGAACTAATCCTGTTTTTTTAGTGACATGTTCGGCCAAATAAAACGCATCCTGATTTTCGTTGATGACTTGAAAACTTTTAATCATCATGACAAAATCCTCCAATTTTTGTTTGGTCCCCGAGTTGAGTTTTAAGTCAATTTTATCAATATTTTCCATCACTTCAAAAATGGACCGCTTGTAATGATTGGCTGCTACGGTTAGTTTTTCAACGGTGCTATCGCCAATTCCACGAGCGGGATAATTGATGACACGGACTAATGCTTCTTCATCTTTTGGATTGATTACCAAACGTAAATAGCACAATACATCTTTGATTTCTTTACGTTGGTAGAACGATAAACCGCCGTAAATTCGGTAGGGAATGTCGCGTTTTCGCAACGCATCTTCCATGGCACGAGACTGAGCATTGGTGCGATATAAAATAGCAAATTCCCCATTTTTCATTTGGTTTCGCATCTTTTCTTCAAAGATGGTAGAAGCTACAAAACGACCTTCTTCCCCGTCGGTAATGCTGCGGTTGACCTTTATTTTGGGTCCGTCCTGATTATGCGTCCAAACGACTTTTTCTAACTTGGTTTTGTTTTTATCAATAATGGAATTGGCCGCTTGTACAATATTTTTCGTGGAACGGTAATTTTGTTCCAGGCGAAAAGTTTGCACATCGACATAATCTTTTTGAAAATTTAAAATGTTGTTGATGTTTGCTCCACGAAATGCATAAATACTTTGAGCATCATCCCCTACCACACAGATATTCTGAAAACGATCGGACAAAGCACGAACAATCAAATACTGCGAATGGTTGGTATCTTGGTACTCATCCACCAAAATATATCGAAAACGGTCTTGGTATTTGGCCAAAACATCCGGAAAACGATTCAATAATTCGTTGGTTTTTAACAACAAATCATCAAAATCCATCGCTCCCGATTTGAAGCAACGCTCGACGTAATTATTATAAATTTCACCCATTCGAGGCTTTTTGCTCATGGCGTCTGCTTCTTGCAATTCGGGATTATTGAAATACGCTTTAACTGTAATCAACGAGTTTTTATAGGAAGAAATGCGACTAAAAACCTGTTTGGGTTTATAAATATCTTTGTCGAGTTGCATTTCTTTGATGATTGCCCCGATTAGGCGGACACTATCTTGAGCATCGTAAATAGTAAAGTTGCTTGGATAGCCTAATTTCTCTGCTTCGATGCGAAGGATTTTAGCAAATACCGAGTGAAATGTTCCCATCCATAGATTTTTCGCTTCGTTGCTACCTACGATATCCGAAATACGTTTCTTCATTTCGCGAGCAGCTTTGTTGGTAAACGTCAGCGACAAAATATTGAAGGCATCCACTCCCAAACTCATTAAGTAAGCAATTCGCATTGTTAAAACTCGGGTTTTTCCGGAACCTGCACCGGCGATGACAATCATGGGACCGTCTTTTTGGAGTACTGGTGCACGTTGGGCTTCATTGAGTTGATTGATGTATTCGTTTATCATAGTATTTTTAGCAAAGTTCAAAAATAAGCTTACTAATGATTTATTACAATTAAAATTGTTACGATTTATCAACTAAAATTCTATTTTTGCAGGAGACGTTTTAGCCCCGATAGCAGTGGAAAACATTTTTTTGTAAAAGCTATTTTTTCTTGGTAAAAAAAAGCGACGAGAGGGAGCTCTTTTTTTGACAGTAGAAAAAAAGATTTTACAAGAAAATTTTGGAACGGATAGCGGGAAATAGCTCCAAAATAAACTAAAAAGAACTATGGAATCCATTAAACTAATTGAACTGATATCCTTTACATTACCGGCTATTATCACGGGAATTGTGGCTTACTCCTTTTTCAATTTACACAACAAAAGTGAGCAGGAACGCCGCAATTATTTGCTGCAAAAAGAATTACAAAAAGATGCTTTACCGTTACGTTTACAAGCATATGAACGCATGGTTTTGTATTTGGAACGCATCAATCCGGCGAAATTATTGATTCGTGTAGCTCCCTTTTCGGATGATAAAAATGCCTATGAAACTTTTTTGATTCAGCAAATTGAACAAGAATTTGAACACAATTTAACCCAGCAAATTTATTTGACTGAAGATTGTTGGACGGTTATCACAACAGCTAAAAACACCATTATTCAAAATATTCGCAAAGCAAATATGAGTGAAAAAGTAGAATCATCGCACAAACTACGTGAGGTAATTCTAAGTGATTTATTGGACAAACAATCGCCCAGTTATATGGCAATTAGTTATTTAAAAACGGAAGTGATTCAAATGATGGGTTAGTTTTGCAACAACCTTTTTAACTGACTTTGTTCTGCCGCATGTAAACTCGGAAGCATTTCTTCAAAATACTTTTTGTGTCGGTCGGTTTTGACTAATTCACGTATTTGATTGCGGGCAAAAAGAGTGAACTGCCATTTGTGGTGCGTGGTTGCGTTGACTAAATTCCGCAAGATATTTTGATCATTCGGATTCAGAAACAACAGATTGGTTAACGCATTCTGACGAATAGAACTTTCAAAATTTGGCGAACTGTAATTCAGTAATTCATCGTAAAAATTCACTTTATTTTCGTTTTGATAGTCTTTGGTCATCAATGCTAAGGTGAGCCAAAGTATCCGAAGGTTTTTATCATTAAAGCCGATCCACTCCTTGGATTGATTTAAATAATCCGCTTGTTTTTCGGGAAATAAATTCCACAAAGTTCCTAATGCAATTTCTTTAGTGATGTAGGATTCATCGTTTAAAAGCGATTCATAATCCGCTTGAAAAGAAATTGGAATTTCAACCATAATACGAGCAACGGCCTGGCGGACTTTTATATTTTTTGAATCCAGAGCCAATTTTAAAAGTGTTTCTTTTTCTTCAAAAGGCACTTCTGCTAATTGAAATATTACTTCTTCTTTGATGGGATAAAAAGCGTCATTTTTTAAAAGGTCTTCAAAATGCGTTTTCTTAGTTGCTAATGGTTTGGATTGCAAATCGACCAACTCCAAATACGATTTCATAAACGTATTTTTACGCAGTAAAGTCAACGCTTGATTCACTTCAAAACCGGATTGTTCCAACCAAACGCGTTTAAAATTTTCGGTATCAAATGAAGAAACAGCTTTTACTTCATTTAAAAAATCATCGGTATTTACGTTTTTGAAACTGTATTTTTTCAGATAGTTCTTTACTGCTTTTTGAAAGTTGTCAGTTCCGATAGATTCTCTCAAATAATGCAAAGCCCAAGCTCCTTTTTGGTAAAAGGTAAGCGAACTGGCTTTTTCGTTTAGTAAAGGGATTGTATCTTCTTTGGAAGCTTGTTGCAAACGTTCGGCCATTTCATATAATTCCCAGTTAAAATGATCATCACTAAACAGTTCTTTTTCGGCCAACAACGCATAATACGTGGCAAAACCTTCCTGTAACCAATGGTGCTTACCGGATTGTGCAGTGATTAAATTGCCAAACCACTGATGAGCTAATTCGTGAGCGTTGACATTGATGTACGTTTTATCAGTAAACCCAATTTTATCCACCACAAAATCCTGAGCAAAAATGGTGGATGTCGTGTTTTCCATGCCGGAGTATAAAAAATCACGAACAGGAACTTGGCGGTAGATTTCCCAAGGGTACTTCACGCCTATTTCTTGTTCGAAGAAGTCAAAAATTTGCGTGGTATATTGGTAGGTGGTTTCAAATTTATCGGAATCTTTTTCATCCAAATAAAATTCTAACGGTGTTCCGGATTTAGTGTTCGCGGTTTGTTTGGTGAATTTACCGATTGCCATCATGACCAAATAGGAAGACATCGGTTTGGACATTTGGTAATTAAAAGTTGTAAATCCCTGCTCATATCCATTCCTTTTATGATCTCTATTTTTCAAAACTCCGTTGGAAAGTATCGTATACCCTTCGCTAAACTTTATGGAAATGTTAAAAATCACTTTTTCATTCACATCATCAAAACTGGGTAACCAATGACTGGTGTATTTTCCTTGACCTTGGGTCCAGATTTGACCTGAGCCTGTCGAAGGTTCACCTTCTCCGATAAAGTAAAGCGTTTGCTTGGGAGTGGCGGTATAAGTAAAAGTTACTGTGTTTTTACCCTTTTTAAAACCTTCGAATAATTGGAGTTTTTTAGTTGTATTTTTAAAGTTGACTGATTTACCATTGATTTTTACGTTTGTAAAATCCATTTTGATGGCGTCGATGGCAATGGTGTCAATCGCTTTTAAAACTTCAAATTCATAGTTGACCTCGCCGGAAATGGATTTATCAGTGGCATTTGGAGCCAAAGTGGCGTTCATTGTTTTAAAATCAACTTTGGTGGATTGTTGAGCGAAGGAAAAGGAGAAAATAAGTAGAAATATATATTGCATAACTTCCACAAAGTTAAACAAAGAAATAACGATTTCTTATTTACTTAAATAACAATTTAGAAAAAAAACAAATTGAATATTACAATAAAAACAATATCCGTTTAAATCATTTCAAAATTTAAAGTTAACAATTCTCAATTTTTGAGCTGTTTTTTGTCAATTTAATAATTTTAAGTCTTTTGAATGACATTTATGTAAATCAAACGATTTCGTTATCTCTTTCAGGATAATTTTACGAACCTTTTCTTATATTTGTAATCCTGATTTTTTGGGAAAGATTACAAAAAAACACAAACAAATTATTCTATCATGTCAAAATCCAAAATTATATATACAATTACGGATGAAGCTCCTATGCTAGCTACTCATTCTTTTTTACCAATTGTAAAAGCCTTTACTGCCCCGGCTAACATTTCAGTTGAAACCCGAGATATTTCACTAGCAGGAAGAATCATTGCCAATTTCCCTGACTATTTAAAAGAAGACCAACGCATCAATAATGATTTATTAGAATTAGGTCAATTAGCCACTACTCCGGAGGCAAACATTATTAAGTTACCAAACATTTCGGCTTCTGTCCCTCAGTTAAAAGAGGTCATTACTGAATTACAAAAATTAGGCTATGCCATTCCAGAGTTTGTTGAAAATCCACAAACGGAGGAAGAAAAAATAGTAAAAGCGAAGTTTGCCAAAGTTTTAGGTTCTGCTGTTAACCCTGTTTTACGAGAAGGAAACTCTGATCGACGTGCTCCAAAAGCAGTTAAAAATTATGCTCGCAAACATCCACACAGTATGGGTGCATGGAGTGCCGATTCTAAAACACATGTAGCTCACATGAACGAAGGTGATTTTTATGGTAGTGAACAGTCAATTGTTATACAGGAAGCTGGAACATTCAAAATTGAATTTGAAGCAAAGAATGGAACAAGTAAACTTTTAAAAGACAATGCTCCACTAAAAGCAGGTGAAATTATTGATAGTGCTGTTTTAAATTTGAATGCTCTAAAACAATTTATTGCAAACGAAATTGAAGATGCAAAAGCAAAAAACGTATTGTTTTCAGTTCATTTGAAAGCAACCATGATGAAGGTTTCCGACCCAATTATGTTTGGAGCAATAGTAGATGTGTTTTTTGCGGAAGTTTTTAAACAATATGCTGAACTATTCAAAGAGCTTGGTGTAAATACTAAAAATGGATTAGGAGATGTTTATGCAAAAATTGCAGGTCATCCCGAACAAGGTGAAGTGGAAGCTGCTTTAAATGAAGCAATGTCAAAAGGACCGGCTATTGCAATGGTCAATTCTGAAAAAGGAATCACTAATCTTCATGTTCCGTCTGATGTAATTGTAGATGCTTCGATGCCGGCTATGATTCGTACTTCCGGACAAATGTGGAATGCTGAAGGTAAACCACAAGATACAAAAGCTATAATCCCAGACAGATGTTATGCCGGAATTTATACCGCTACGATTGACTTTTGTAAAAAACATGGTGCATTTGACCCAAAAACAATGGGAAGCGTACCTAATGTGGGTTTAATGGCTCAAGCAGCGGAAGAATACGGATCACATGATAAAACCTTACAATTGGATGATTACGGTGTTGTAAAAATAATTGATGGAAATGGTGAAGTATTAATGCAACAAGTTGTCGAAAAAGGTGATATTTTCAGAATGTGTCAGGTAAAAGATGCACCAATTCAAGATTGGGTGAAATTAGCAGTTAACCGTGCGAGACTATCAAATACACCGGCTGTTTTTTGGTTAGATGAAAATAGAGCTCACGACAGACAGATCATTTTAAAAGTAATGACTTATCTAAAAAACCATGATACTAGTGGTTTAGATATTCGAATCATGAATCCTGTTGACGCAACCACATATACTTTAGAACGAATCATCAAAGGATTAGATACTATTTCGGTAACCGGAAATGTTTTACGCGATTATTTAACTGATTTATTCCCAATTTTAGAAGTTGGTACCTCTGCAAAAATGCTTTCCATCGTTCCGTTAATGAATGGTGGCGGATTATTTGAAACAGGTGCCGGAGGTTCTGCTCCAAAACATGTAGAACAATTCCTGGAAGAAGGTTATTTGCGTTGGGATTCACTAGGAGAATTTTTGGCACTTGGCGTTTCATTAGAACATTTAGGCCAATCTTTAAATAATTCAAAAGCATTAGTACTATCAGAAACGTTAGATTCAGCAACAGAAAAATTCTTAGAAACAGATAAATCACCATCAAGAAAAGTGGGACAAATTGACAACAGAGGTTCTCATTTTTACTTGGCATTCTATTGGGCTCAAGCTTTAGCAGAACAAAATAAAGATGCCGAATTAAAAGCACTCTTCACTCCTATTGCCAAGGAACTAAAAGAAAATGAAGAAAAAATCAATGCCGAATTAATTGGTTCTCAAGGCAAAAAACAAGAAATTGGAGGTTATTACAGACCTGATTTTAAATTGCTTGAAAAAGCGATGCGACCGAGTG
>NZ_JBIKJL010000040.1:0-24420 GCF_044361015.1 Flavobacterium sp. | reverse complement strand
AGCTCCAGCAAACCGCTCAAAAAAACCGGGTTCAGGGCGAGGACTTGTAGCGGATATGCAGGATTAGCTTCATACTATTAATTTTATTGCCGTGTCATTTCGACGCAGGAGACCCGAGCGAAGCGAACAGGCAAAGCAAATCACATAACGCAAGATACTATTTTTGTTTTACCTCCATTAGATACTTTATGTGATTTCTCCCTCTGGTCGAAATGACACAGCGGGTAATTGCAGCAACCATTAATCCTCTACTAACAAGGTTTCATGATAGTAATTTACTCCGAAGTCAGGAGACGAAAGAGCAGAGTTTCATTACTTCGTCCGTTCGCCGTTGGCTCGGGTGTTGGCTTTGCAAGCCTAACGAAACTCTAGCTATTTGCGATCGCTTCTTATTTTTTTAATCGTTAATTCTATTTTTAATATCCATTCTTTCGTGCAAAATTCTTACAACTTCCATTTCTGAATTTTCTTCTCTTTTGCAAAATATTAAATGTGATTTCACTTTTGAATACCTATAATCTTTTCGAATGCTTCCAAAATCTGTAGTTGTTTCAAAGTTTACTGCCACAAATTCTATTTCGTCCATTATCAAATTATAATATCGGTTCGCTTGTTCAACTGACCAATTTTCGGCTGTGTAAATCCAAATATTATTTAAATCGTCTAATGCTTTTTCGCTAATGATATATTCCGCCATTACTTTTGGAAATTTTCGTTTAAGCGTTTTAGATTTTCTTTTCGGTCAAAATTTCGAATTTTTTCGCTTTTTTCACCGATTTCTAATTCTGCAATTAGAGATTTAGTTCGCATTTCTTCCTGTTCAAAATATCTCAAAGCAGTTCTAACCACTTCGCTAACAGAATTATATTTTCCAGTTGCAATTTGTCTGTTGATAAAACTTTCGTAATATTCTCCAATTAATATTGATGTATTTCGTGCCATAATTTAATGTTTTTTACAAATATACCAATTTATGGTATTTTGACATAAATTTTTGCTTATTTTTCCGGTTTTCTGTCGCTCGAAAGTGTCGCACAACTCTTTTATAAACGATACAAACCTTCATATATCCAACCAAACTTTAGGTGATTTGTGAAGGTTTAATCATTTATTTCTACTCTCAAAAATAGTACTTTTCTGTTGAAAATCAATTTTGAAACGGGTAATTGCACCAACCCCTAGCCCTGATAGCAGCGAAAAGCCCACAGCCGTGAACCCGAGTTTTTTAGTGGGAGGCTGAGCGACCTTGGGAGCTCCAGCAAACCACTTAAAAAAACCGGGTTCAGGGCGAGGACTTGCAGCGGAAAGCAGGATTAGCTTCATAAAATTAGTTTTATTGCCGTGTCATTTCGACGCAGGAGACCCGAGCGAAGCGAACAGGCAAAGCAAATCACATAACGCAAGATACTATTTTTGTTTTACCTCCATTAGATACTTTATGCGATTTCTCCCTCTGGTCGAAATGACACAGCGGGGTGTGTGATGCGATTGCTTCGTCAGTTCGCTATCGATCATGTTCTTCTGCGTTGGAATGACACTACAAAAAGGAAAATCGAAAACCACCCCGTCCGCCGGGGCGGACACCCCTCCAGAGGAGGGGAATGTTACTACTCCTTCACTACTTCTATCCATTGCCCCAATGTTCTCGCCGCATACGTATTGTCGTACATCGCTTCGGCTTGCATACCAGGTAAATAGTATCGACCCAAATACGACGCATTCAACAGCACTCGGAACGTTCTGGACTCGTTGGCTTTGAGTGCGAAATAGAAATTGGTGCGGTCGTCACGAATATCGATATGGTCAGCCACATTGTTGCCAAAACTGCCGAAATCGGTGAAACGGGTATTCACAATTTCAAAACCGGATGGGATAATTTGGGTTAATGCCAGATTTTCCACGCGTTCGTTGGTTTGGTTTCTAATAGTGATTTCGGCAATAAACTCAGTGCCTTGAGTAATTTTAGTCACGTTCACCGGAGCTCCACTTCTGCTTTTAAAGACCAAATTGGTAAACAACTTACTTTGCATTGCTTTTTCCTGACCAATCGGTAAAATTCCGCTAGTTAACACTCGCACATATAACGTATTGGATTTGGTGTTTTTTATGGTGATGGAATTGCTTCCGGTTTTTATTTCCAAATTTCTGTTTGCCAACGATTTAGCAGTTTTGATGCTTTGCGGTTTGCCATTCACAGAAAAATTTACTTCCACACCTTTTCCACCGTTTTGTTGAGCAAATTTGGACATAGCATATAAACTATAAGCCGTGGTTTGGGTGCTCATCCATTGGTCGGAAGCCATGTTTTTGGCCAAATCGGTTGCCATTTTGAAGGCTCTTTGTTTGTTGTCAATTAAAATTAGCGTTTCCAATGCCATCGCTTGATTGCGTTCAGGCGAACCGTAATAGTAGTAACTATTTGGATTAGTATCGTCAATTTTACTTTGGTTAAAGACACTTTGTGCCGCTTGTTTTTGCCCTGCCAACGCATAGGCGGCAGCTAAACGCAATTTACTTTCGTTGGAAATTCCGATAGTTTCCCGCAAACGGTTCATCGAAGCCATGTCGGGCGAACCGGCCAAGGCCAATGTGTATAAACGATAGGCTTGAGCAAAATCGTTACCGTTTTTGGCAAATCGCCATTCTTTGGACGCTTTTTGTTGGTAACCAATCCATTTGGCTTTGAAATTGAGTGGCAATACATAGCCTTTTTTCTCGGCTTCAATGAGGAAATGCCCCACGTAGGAGGAACTCCAATCGTCTGCATAATTTTGTCCACTCCAATAGGAGAATCCACCATTGGCAATTTGAAAACCACCCAATTTCTGGATACCGATTTTGATGTTTTTCTGAATTTCGGTTTTACGGTTTTGATCCAAATCGAAAATATCTGCCAAATACAATTGAGGGAACACACTCGATGTGGTTTGCTCCAAACAACCATGTGGATATTGAATTAAATATTGTATTCTACGACTAAAATCTATGGTTGGGAAAGATGAAACTTCCAATTGGGCTTTGTTGCTTCCAGCGACTCCGAAAGTTGAAACGGCAATTGTTTTTGAACTATTCGGTTCCAAAACTACATCGGTAAATTCAGTAGTTACCGGATTTGGGTTAGTGATGTCTAATTCTACTTCGTAGGTTGCTCTTTCGCTTCCGGAAGTGGCGATAACCTGTACTTTAGCTAATCCGGTGGCACTGCCTACTTCCAAATTAAAATACGCCATTTTTTCATCCGGTTGAGTGAAAGTTAATTTTTGAGAACTGCTTTCTATTACCCGAACACCATTATTGGTTTTGATTTGTATCGAAACATTTTTAACTTTAGATTCCATCGCAAAAATGGTTACCGGAAGTGTTACTTTTTCCGAAGGAGAAATTTTTCTTGGTAACGAAGCCAAGACCATTAAAGGTTTTCTCACCGGCGTTGTTTTTTCTGCTGAACCGTAAGCACTTGAATTAATATCGCCAGCCACGACCATTGTTCGAACAGAACCAACATAATTTGGCATTTTGATATGATGGATTTTGGCTTGTCCTTTTTCTAATTTGAATGGGCCAAGGTAAATTACAACCGGTTTAAAACGATTGGCTTTTTTGGCTTTACTTCCTCCTAAATCTTCATCACCTCCGATGCTGAAAACTTGGTTAATTCGTCCACCATACGCTCCTATTACCTCATCAAAAATATCCCAAGTTTTTACACCTAACGCTTCTCGGGTGTAGAAACTATTCCACGCATTTGGTGTTTTGAATCGAGTTAAATCTAACAAACCATCATCCACAATGGCCAAGGTATACGTCATCGCTTTTCCTGATTTTTCGCTTACGCGGATGTTCACTTTTTCTTCCGGTTTCAAGATTTCAGGCATACTGATTTGTGGTTCTATAATCGTGTTTTTATCGATTACTTCTATCGGCACAATACCGTACAAACGAATCGGTGAATCATTTAACGTGGACGCATGCGGTTGCAATAACGTGATGTTTACAAATACATTTGGAGCCATGTCGCTCGTAACCGGAATTTCTAATTTGGTCTCTCCTTTTTGTGTGGTTGCCCAGAAGGTTTTTACCACACGAGAACCATTTTCTAATGAAATTAATGCTCTTCCACCGGCACTGGAGGGAAAGGATATTTTAGCTTTTTCACCCACTGCATAATTTTTTTTATCGGTGGAAAACATCAACATAGAAGCATTAGAAGCATCGGTATTTCTGATTTTTCCAGACCAATATGGCCAATCAATCATTACAGTAGAACCGGTAGCGTGTCCACCTGTTTCATCAGTTACCCGAATCAGATAACGACCCCATTCATTTTCTTCATTTTTAAATTGCACGCTTGCTTTTCCACTTGTATTTGTACTAACTGTAAAATTCTTGTAGGACGAAGTTGAGTTATTAGAAACATAACTGGAAAGGTTGTCATAACTCGCATCCCACCACCATCGCCATTCCACTTTATAAACCTGAACTTTCAAGTTCTGTACTGCTTTCGGATTTCCTTTTTCATCTACAGTTACAATATCGTAGCGGTTCATTTTTCCGGTTTCTATTAAACCATATTTATTTGGATCGGGTGTTTTTAAACCTACATATGTTTTATATGGTGAAAGTGTCGCCACCATCACATCTGCACTAAAATCACCACCGTTTTCATAGACTTTTGTCATCAAACTGGCTTTTAACATACCCGGTGATTGGCTACTTACTTTAGGTTGAAAATTTACGGTTGCCTTTCCTTCACTATTCACTTTTCCTGTAAAAACAGTTGTTTCTTCCGTTTCAAATTGACGGATTGGGTCATCAAAATTATAATTGGCAAATCCTTTAAAAGTGGTTTTTTGTTGCATGATTTTAGCTTGCATTTCCATTTTTAAATCTTTTGCAATAGCACCATGTAACCAAGTCACTTCAACTTGACTTGTATTTATTTTGGAGGTTGATAAAATTTCAGAATCAAATTTATTTTTAATTTTTAGCCGATTGGGTTTAATAGTTTCAATCTTGATACTTTTATAAAACTTAGCTCCACCTATGCTGATAACTGCTTCCCAATTTCCTGTAGGATGACTATCCCGAGTGGGAATAATAAATTTGTAATGATTCAGGTCATTATATTTATGTACCGATTGAAAGGTTAATTTACCGTTTGGATCATTAAGTTTGAAATTAATAGGATGCGATTTATCCAATTTGCTCGCAGCATCATTCAACATAAAACTCAAAAACAAGGTGTCGCCAGGTCGCCAAACGCCTCTTTCACCATAAATATAACCTTTGAGTCCTTTTTGTAATTTTTCACCGGAAACATCAAAATTACTTACGGAAAGCGAATAGCCTTCATCTAATTTTACATAGGTAGATTGTTTCCCTTTTGTTACTATGGCAAAATAGGCATATTTGTTCAATTCGAATTTAGTAATTCCTTCTACATTTGTTATACCTGATGCTAATTTTTGTTGTTGAAAATTATAAAGTTCAACTGTTGCACCAGAAACCGGCTGGGTGTTAACAATATTTGTAACCGCAAAAAGATAAGAACCGTTTTCTCCTCTTTTAGCAATAACCCCTAAATCTGAAGCCAGTACATTCATCCCGATTGGTCCTCGACTATAATAATCATTTTCGCAAGGATCTTTGCTGTCGTACCAATCGTAATCATCATACCAATAATAATCATAATAATCATCATCGTTAGAACGCACTTCTTCCGTTTCTTCATCCTCTGATTCCGTTTCAGTAGTTGAACTTGAACATTTATACAAAGAATAACTTTTTTTGAAAGACAATTCTACGCGATAAATGGCTCCCGGCTCCGGAGAGATAACTTTGGCTAAATCTAAAGCAAAACTGTTCCACTTGCTGTAATTGGGTAATTTTTTATCAACTAAATTAATTGTCTTTTTTGCTACGGGTGAGGCAACTTTTCTCAGATTTCTTTTCCCATTTAAGTCATTGTCTTGTAAAAATTGAAGGATATTATTCTTATAAATTTTATAAATTTTTACGTCAACAGCTTTCAAATTAGCCGCTTCAAAGTTGATTTTTAAATTATTGGAACTAGGTAAAATTGTTCCGTTTTTCATGAAACGGATACCCGGTTTTATTTCATTGAAGGCAACTTTTTGTGTTTGTGTTTCTTTCATTTTATAGCCTTCCTCACTTTCGATACCTTGGAAAACTTCCACTAATAAATCTCCTTTAAGTGGTTCATTAAAAAACACTTTCAATATATTTCCTTCGATAGAAAATTTAGTGGCAATAGCAGTTTCTACTGAAACTAATCCTCTTAAATCCTGCCCTTTTTTAATAGGGTCAGAAAAATTGATAAACAACGACTGATTATCATCATCGCCAACCTCTAAGCCCACAATTTTAAAATTATTTTTACCCGGAATATCAAAATCTACCATTCCTTTTTGGTCGATGTCAAATGGATTTCCATTCCATGAAATTTTAATTTTACTATCTTCGACTTCCCGTTTAATGCTGTCGATGATAAATTTAAATTCTGTTCCTCGGCTAAATTCTTTATCAAATTTTATTTTTAATTTTGTTCCGTTTTGAGACGCTTCTACTAACTTAGACACGGTTTCAAAACTCATTTGATCACTGGTTTGAATGGTTCCGTTCAAAAATTGCCATTCTCTATTATACGATTGTAAATCCAATACATTAACTATAAAATCCTGTTTCAGTGTTTTAATGGAAAACTTAAATTCAGAAAGGTTTTTTGGTGTTTTGATGAGCTTGGATAATTTGAAAACAATCCGGTATTCTGTATCTTGTTCTAAAGGTTTTTCGGGAATAAACGCAATGGTATTAGAAGTCAATGCCATCATTTTTCCTTTTACAGCAGGAGATATATCAAATAAACTTTGATCAATTTCTTGATTGGGTTGCCATTCAGCTTTATCAAAAGCCAGCGTGACCCGAATATCAGTATTTGATGAAACCAATCCTGAACTGAAATTCAGAATATAGTCTTTGAACAATGAAAAATCGGAATTAAATTCTTCAGTAGAAACTTTTTTGCCACAAGAATGTAGCACCACAACAGCAACAAATAGTTGCACCAAACGTTTGATTGACATTGTTCAATAAGATTAAAAGTGGAACGAAAAAATGAGGTATACTTAATTGCGATAACACAAAAAGTATTCCAAATATTGTGTTAAAAGTAATTAATCTTTTAAGAAGAAAAATTATGTTAATTTATTTTCTTTTCAATGCAAAAAAACGCACCATCAAATCGGATGCCTCTTGACTCAAAACTCCTGAAATTACATGGGTTTTTTTATGTAATTGAGTTCCCAAAGTTATAAAACCACGTTGTTCATCACGAGCTCCAAACACGATTTTAGAAATTTGACTCCAGTACAATGCTCCGGCACACATTTGACATGGTTCTAACGTTACGTACAACGTACATCCTTTTAAATATTTTCCACCTAAGAAATTGGCTGCGGAAGTAATGGCTTGTATTTCTGCATGAGCGGTGACATCGTTGAGCAATTCGGTTAAATTATGCGTTCGTGCAATGATTTTATTATCAACAACGATCAAAGCCCCAACGGGAACCTCGCCTTTTTCAAAAGCAATTTCTGCTTCTAGTAAAGCTTTTTTCATAAAATACTCGTCGGTGAAAGGATTTTCCATAGAAACAAAAATACAATTTCAATTCGTACATTTGTGCTATGGTTGAAAATTTACTTTCCTATATTGATTCTCCGAATGATTTACGAAAATTAACCGTAAACCAATTACCACAACTTGCTCAGGAATTAAGAGATTTTATCATTGACGTTGTTTCTGTAAAAGAAGGTCATTTAGGAGCCAGTTTGGGTGTTGTTGAATTAACCATTGCTTTACATTACGTTTTTCAAACCCCAAACGATTTATTGGTTTGGGATGTTGGCCATCAAGCGTATGGTCATAAAATATTAACCGGAAGAAAAGTTGTTTTTCATACCAATCGTCAATTAGGTGGGATTTCTGGATTTCCAAAAAGAAGTGAAAGTGAATTTGATACGTTTGGTGTTGGTCACTCCTCTACGTCTATTTCTGCTGCTTTGGGAATGGCAATTGCCTCCCAACTCAAAAGTGAAAACAAACACCATATTGCTGTGATAGGCGATGCGTCCATTGCGAGCGGAATGGCCTTTGAGGGTTTGAATCATGCCGGTGTTACTGATGCTAATTTGTTAGTGATTTTAAATGACAATGCCATTGGAATTGACCCTAGTGTAGGTGCGTTGAAAAATTATCTCACGGCTGTGAAAAAAGGCAAAAATCCGAAACAAAACAACATGATTAAATCGTTAAATTTTGACTATTCCGGTCCGATTGACGGTCATGATATTTTTGCAATTATTGCTGAATTGGAACGATTGAAAAAAGTAAAAGGTCCAAAGTTTTTGCACGTCATAACCACGAAAGGAAAGGGACTTCAGAAAGCAGAAGAAGATCAAGTAAAATACCATGCGCCCGGTAAGTTTGATAAATTAACCGGTGAAATTCATTTGAAAGAAGAAAGTCATTTACCTCCTAAATTTCAAGATGTTTTTGGTTTGACTTTAGTAGAATTGGCTCAACAAAATAAGAAAATTATTGGCATTACTCCTGCTATGCCAACCGGTAGCTCCTTAAAATTTATGATGGATGCTTTTCCGGAAAGAGCTTTTGATGTAGGTATTGCTGAACAGCATGCAGTGACATTATCGGCTGGAATGGCTACCCAAGGAATGGTCGTTTTTTGTAACATTTATTCTACTTTTTTACAACGGGCATATGATCAGGTGATTCATGATGTTGCCTTGCAAAATCTTCCGGTCATTTTTTGTTTAGATAGAGCAGGATTAGTAGGTGAAGACGGAGCTACTCATCACGGTGTTTTTGATTTATCCTACTTACGTTGCATTCCAAATATGATTGTTTTTTCCCCCAGAAACGAAATTGAATTACGAAACATGCTTTATACCGCTCAATTAGGATTAAATCATCCGATTGCTATCCGTTATCCAAGAGGAAGGGGAGAAATTGTCGATTGGCAAATTCCCTTTCAAAAAACAGAAATTGGAAAAGCATGTTTGTTAAAAAAAGGATCAAAAGTAGCCGTCTTGTCCAATGGTTTTATTGGAAAAAATGTGACAGCTGCTTTAACTTTAATTTCAGCTCAAAATGAATTTTCTCATTATGATTTCCCTTTTGTAAAACCATTGGATGAACAACTTTTGACTTCAATTTTTAAGGAACACGAAAGTATTATCACCTTGGAGGATGGAACAATTATAGGTGGGTTTGGGTCAGGAATATTGGAATTTAAAGCTAAAAACAAGTACAAAAATGAGGTTCAGGTTTTAGGAATTCCCGATGAATTTATTGAACAAGGTACCATTGATGAACTACAACGTTTTAGTAAAATTAACGTTGAAAGTTTGGTCTCCATTTTGTCAACTTATTCAAAATGGTGACTTTTGCAAAAGTCTTATTACTATTTTGTCTATGAAATCTATTTCACCACTTTATTTTTATTACTCTCATCTTGCGTTCTTTTTCACAACCTATACAAACAGTGAAAGATTATACCCTTAAAGACACTACTTATTGGGTTCAGAAAAAAATAGTAGGATTAGACATTACTCAAATTGCATTTCTAAAATGGAATGCCGGAGGAAACAGTTCTATTTCAGGCTTATTTAAGGGTGATTTTTCGAGAAAATATACCAAATAAATGTCTTATGGAATAATGAAATGAGCATTCGATACGGTATCAACAAACAAGATGATCGAGAGCTTCGAAAAACAGATGATGGCTTTTCGATTCTTTCAAACTATGGTTATAAAACGGACCTTAATTCCAATTGGTTCAGTTCTGCCCGGTTTAATTTCAATACAAAATTTACGAATGGTTATGCCTATCCGAATACAGATACTCCAATTTCAAAGTTTTTTGCTCCGGCTTATGTTTTTTTGGGAATTGGGAGTGAGTATAACCGAAAAAATTGGAATGCAAATTTTTATTTTTCGCTTTTAACTTTAAAAACCATCTTCGTTTTAAACCAACGTTTAGCCGATTTGGGTTCGTACGGAGTGAAAAAAGCGATTTACCATAAAGAAGGGAACCTGTTAAAAAGAAGCTGAAAAAGCCGAACAGAATTAGGTATGCTTTTCAATAATTACTGGAAATCGGAAATCTACAAAAACATGACATTAGAAAACAGATTGTCATTAGGCATTGGCGTAGTTTAGTTTTTTAAAATAAAAAAACCCGGAATCCGGGTTTTATATATTAAAATCTCATTAATTAGTTTTTAATAATCTTCTGAGAAAAGTTTAATTCATCTGCATTTACTTTTACTATATACATTCCTGATTGAAGATGTGTTAAATTAATATTTTTAGTATTATTAAAATTAACTTCATTTTCTTGGTAAACGATTCTACCATTTAAATCAACAATTTGAATGGCAACTTTTCCAGAGAATTGATTTACCTGAATAGTAAACATTCCATTGGAAGGATTTGGATATACTTTAAACACATCGTTTGTAGCAAAATAATCAACCGACAAGGTACAGTTTGGACCAGCTGGTGGCATTGTGAAATCTTCCACTTGATCGGTAGAACTATTTCTATTTCCAGAAGAGGCATTTAAACCTAAACCTCTATTGGCAAACACTTCCCATATCATACAAAAATCTTGTCCGCCAGTTGTAGCCTGATCTGCAGCAATTAATGCATTTCTTGCTTCCACAAAAGTTGGAGAACAAGGCTGTAATTTCAATCCATCAAGTACTAAACGCATAATCTTATTGTTCCCTCCAGTACCGGTATAAATATTTGAATCATAACCATATTTATTTATATATGCCCATGTTAAATCCCATAAAGTAGTTGCCCATACAGAACCAACACCATGAGGAACCGCTTCTGTATTCGTACTATTGAATGTCATTGGGTTGATACTCATATCAGTTGAATATGGATAAGTTCTAATTCCAACTCCATCAATTGGCTGGCTAACTGCAAAAGTTCCAATCCCTTTAATAGCAGTTCCAACATCTCCTGGTTTCAATTGCATCATTAAAGCGAACCAATCGGACCAACCCTCACCCATTTGTTCAGCATTACCTAAACAACTGGAATTGTTTCTACCACCGGCTAAACGGATGGAGATACCATGACCAAATTCGTGAGAAATAATTCCATTATCAAAAGAACCATCGGCATTAATAAATATTTCAATTGGATCTTGTAATGTAGCATTTACAGTTCCTAAAGCGATTTGAGCAATTATTGCATCCCCAATTTCTTTAGTTACACTGATAGCAGGAATTGTAATAGTTGCATCTCCACCACCCATAATAATATTACCTTCCACATTATTAACAACAATTACAGCTACAGCACCAGCATTTTGAGCATTTTTAACTTTTTCAACAAATAAACAAGTTCCGCGTCTAACAACACATATTTTTCCTTCAATTTCAGCCGCATTGATAGCTGGTGTACAAGCATCCGTGTTATCCGGTAAACCATCATTATACAAAACTAAATTAGTGGTAATTCCGTTTGGAGCAGTTGGTAAAGCAACGTAACCAGGATTAAAATTATTAACACGAGTTGGGTAAGACCCAGCAATATTTGTTGGTGAATTTACTATTAATGACAATGTTGGTGGACCCACATCCCATAAAAACATTTGGACTCTTCCTCTTTGTCCATCTATTGGAGCAGAGAAATTAGCATTATTTGTACCTGAACCATCTTGAGCGTCTGCAAATACATAATCATTTGCTGTGCCTCCTCTACCATAATTGTTTGCTTGATAGTTCCCATTCGCTTCGTCAAAACCATATCGATACCAAACATCGTGCATAATATTTGTCATGTAAAACAAGTTGGTAATAGCAGCGTTTGTATACGATGTAGGTTGAGAGCTATTTCCGCCATAAGGAAAATCAAAAATTAATTCTGTCCCCCCATTGGCGGATTGACCATTTCCATTAAGACCGGCAATATCTTCTTTTGACCAAGTATTATTCCCTCTGGTAGTTGTATATTCATTTCCTATTGCTCCATTGGTATCATGCCAACCATAAGGAGACGCTAAAATGTCGTGAGGAGTTGATATTAATTGTCTTGAACCATGATTTGGACTTTCAATATTATATGGAAAAACACGGTAAGAGCCAGACATTGTTTCTAATGGCAACGCCTCCGCTTTAATTATTTTTTTTGAAAATGAATAAGAATGATTATGATTTTTATGGTCTGTCCCAAAACTACAATTGATTACTAAGTCTTGTTTTTCAAGTAGTTCCGCGGAAATTGCATCTATTCGGATGCTCCATAGATTTTTGTGGTTAAGGCTATAGAATGTAAAATCCCATGCTAATCTTAATTTATTTTCATTATTTAACTGATATACTAACTTTGCTAAAACAGGCTCATTTAAGCCTATTGCATCATTAATTTTATAGTAATTTGCTCGAATGGTTTCTTGAATTGAAAATACATCAGAAGGTGTAATTTCAAATAAAGAATAAGCAATTGCCAATGCTTGTGTCACTGTATAATTTGGTATTGTCGTATTTACGCGATGTACTAAATTACTTTCAAAACGATTTCCTACATAAAACACTTCTCCATTTTTAATAGAAAAATTACTTTGAGCATGAAATATTTCTATACCTTGATAACGTTGCTTTATATAATAATTAGTAATTCCTGTAGAAGATGAAGTTGCTTCACTTTCAACAAACCAATCATTTATATCTTGAGAAGTAATTCCTAATTCATTAAAATTTGTATTCAAATACTCTTGAATTTTTTGTTGTTCTTGTTGAGCCGTCGCTACTACTGCAAAAAGCATCAAAATCAATTGAGTAATTTTTTTCATAAAGTTGTTGTTTGTGATTTTAAATGCCAAATATATAATTATTTTCATCTTTTTGATTAAATATAAAAAAATCTATGCTTTTTTTAACTGTTGTTTGAAGATATTATTTTATTGAGCAGTATAGCATTACCATCCGTTAATAATGAAATATAATGTGAAATATGTAATAAACGCTCGTATAACGTGTCTTTATTCACTTGGTATTTTTCAGGCAATACTTTTAACAATAAAATATCATAATTAGACATTTTACCATGGTATTGATTATTGAATGCTGTTATAAATTTATCCAATAAATTATTGATAACGTGATACCCGGTAATCTCCTTTTCTATAACTTCACGACTTTGGTATATTTTTTTAACACTCAATTTGATGATATCATCCATCTGTGCTTTGTATTTGCTTTTATCTGTTAAGGCAAAAGGAAATTGTCCTTTTAAAATACTCTCTTCATTTTCAATAAAAATCCGAACTGCATCATTAATTAAGCTTCCAATGGCTAAAGCACGTAGGTAACTAATTCTATCTTCCTTAGTTTGTAACGAATTGTATTTAGAAACATCAATGCTGTCTTTTACTAACTTTATCAAGTACTCTAAAGCAAAATCTTCATTCACTAAACCTAAATTTATTCCATCTTCAAAATCGATAATTGTGTAACAAATGTCGTCAGCTGCTTCCACTAAATAAGCTAATGGATGTCTTTCATAGCCAATATTGTCGCAGGTTTTATTAGAAATCAATCCTAATTCTTCCGCTACTTCTTTAAAAAATTCTTTGTCTTGTTGGAAAAAACCATATTTTTTATCGGCTATGTTTTGAGTAGGTTTTTTGGGTAAACTTTCTTTGGGATATTTCATAAATGCTCCCAAAGTTGCATACGAAATCCGAAGTCCTCCTTCAATGCTGGGTCGTGAACCTGTTAGCACCGAGAAACCATTGGCATTCCCTTCAAAATCCACCAAATCCTGCCATTGTTTGGGAGTCAATTGCTCTTTGTATTGCAGTCCTTTTCCAGTTTTAAAATACTCTCCAATGGCTTTCTCACCTGAATGTCCAAAAGGTGGATTGCCGATGTCATGTGCCAAACAAGCCGCGGCCACAATTGCCCCGAAATCATTCATTTGATAGCCGTGGACTTCCTGTAAATGGGGATATTTTTCAATGATTTTTTTTCCTACCAATCTTCCGATTGACCGACCCACAACAGAAACTTCTAAACTATGCGTTAAACGTGTATGCACAAAATCGGTTTTTGATAGTGGAATTACCTGCGTTTTGTCCTGCAAACTTCTGAAAGCAGCAGAAAAAATGATTCGATCGTAATCTACTTCAAATCCCAGACGGGTATCGTCTTGTTCCGAACGTAAACGTTTGCCAGTATCTCCCTGTCTTTTTAGTGATAAAAGTTGTTCCCACTGCATCATACTTCCTGACCTATTTCGTTAATGGAATTTGCCGTCTCATTTTCCAAATTATACTTACTTAAATCCACAACCACTGTTTTTGAAATTGAATCGTGCCACCCTCTACCAGCTTCTCCAAAAAATGAAAATGCTTCAAAGGGGATCATTCTTGATAGCGTTCGGTATAGAATTTTATCTACTTCAGGTTTTTGTCCTTCCTCTGTTAGAATTTTAGTATTGGTTATATATTTTCCCAATGTTCTTCCTGTTAAGGATTCAAAAACCAAGTAATAAATAATTAAAATAACAATTCCCATCGCATATTCGCCCAAATTCCCCATATTATCAATCCATGCTACATATTCATAATCACCGGTTATATTTGCTAAAATTACCATTAAGACTCCAAAGCCAGCACCAATAATTAATTGACCTATATAATCAATCACAAAGTTTGCAAAACGTTTACTTTTTGAAGCATACATTTGAGGCGTAATTTTATTTTTCCTTACAGAAGTTTCCATTAATTAAAAATTTGAGTTAATAAAGCATTTATTACTAGGAGCGAATTAAATAAGCACTACTTTTTCTCATTAGCCAAAAAGAAGTTTCTGGATTTTTTAGGATACTTGTTGTAACTGATATCACTTGGGTTTTCAATCACCGTTTTGATATTTATTTTATCTCCAATTTTAAAACCGGCCTCGGTGTATTTATAATCCAACAAATATTCGCCACAGAAATAATTTCCATTTTCATCTTTCTCGATGATTCCTGTATAGACGCCTTTTTTATCTTTTGACATATGATTTGGTTTTATTTATTCTTAACTTCTTTAATCATTGATTTGAAAGAAAAAAGAAAAGGTCTGATTACATATAAAACTAATAATAAAATAAAAAAAGAACTAATAACATTTTTCTGAATTTCATATTCTGAATAAAAAACCAATCTTTTTACTTTACTTTCTAAATCCAACATTAAAGGTGAATGTTTCTCATATTTCACTTCAAATATTTTTTTATTTCTAATTAATTCATCAAAATCTTCATCAAAATTTTTCATGAAAAAATTACTATATTTATTAGTATACTCGCTTTCTCTTACATATAAACCTTTATCAGTATGGAATAATTTTTCTCTTGTCACGCTCTTAAGTTCTAAATATTCTGAGTTTATATTGTCTTTATTGATTTCTATCAATTTTTTTAAAGAGTATAGTTTATTATTTACCACATATTCATCTTCAAAAACTACATGATTTTTTCTTTTTTCAGAAAGAATGCTTTTATATTCATTTTCATATTCTACCTTTTTAATTTCCGAATACCTATTATTCATTATTAAAAACAAAAATATTAATAGTTCTATGACAATAATAAAACTAAAAATATATAATTCTCTCCTTGCTTTTTTCTCATACAACTTCTTCTCTAAATCACTCATTTTTTCAAGTAATTTGTATGAAAAATAGAACATTGCTGAAGGAATTGTTAAATAAATTAAAAACCTAAAATAACTCATTGACCCATAGTCAGAAAACAATGAACCATGATACGTTGTATTAGTTCTCAGTTCATAAGGAACCAAAAAAGCTATAATTATAGCTATTATTAGAAAGTAAACAAAAAAAGCTATTTTTTGGAAGACATTTGGTTTCATGATGGTAATTAAAAATGCTTACTTATGAATTTGAAACAATGTAAATATCCATTTATACTTAACTTTAAGTGGTTTTTGAAATATTCAGGCATTCCATTTTTCCAGTCCCATAGATCCTTAATCTTAACCTCATTATCATTGGATCTATAAATAATTTCATATTCATATTCGGTTTCAAATTGATAATAATGAACAATTTTCTTTCTTTTAGAATTAAATTCCTTAAATTCATTTTTAGCAAAATTTTTCAAAAAAATAAAATCTTCATCAGTAGAATATCTTTTAGTTTGGTCAATCTTTTCAATTACATTATAAAAACCTATTTGAAATTCTTTAATTTCTATTTTCAAATACAATGCTAAAACATCTCCTATTCTATCCCAAAAATTATATAGCTTTTCATAACAACAACTAACATTAGCAGAATAAATCCAATCTGAAAAATTTTGATTATATGTTGTAATTTTTTCATCTAAGATATTCGCTATTTCATTTGTTGGATTATTTATGTTCGGATGAAATATGAACAAATTAGCTGTAAATAATTTTAAATCACTATTGCAGTTTTTAATCTCTGATAGTAATAACATCAGGTTATCATTTTGCTTCTCAATTTCTTCTGCTTCGAGTTCATCGTTATTGCTTAAATATTTTTCTCTATATTTTTCTATCATCTCAGCCTGAATTTTGAAATATTCTTCCAGATCAGACAAACCTATTAATTTTTGATGTTTAAAAACGTCAAAAATTTGTTTTTCAAAATTAAATTCAAAACTATTTTCTAACATATTTCTATTTAAAAAAACAAAACAGCTCTCAAAATTAAGAACTGTTTATTGCTTAATGACTTTAAGATAATTTATCAGGATTTTTACTTAAATTATTAGTCTCGGAATTTACTCTTCTTTCTAACTTTCTAATATCCTCTTCAGGAGGCACATTTTCAGGTACGATATCTCTTTCTAACAATAGTTTTCGAACGCCTTTATTATTTTTTACATGTTCACTTGAAATTGCACTTTCTGATGCTAATCCTTTCCCTTTAGTATTGTAAACTGTTATTTCAGTGGCAAAATCCTTAGCTTTTATAATAATAGTTGGTAAAAAATCAGCTAAAGGTCTATTATCTGGAATACCAAGTGTTTTTTTCATTTGATTGGTGTTTTTACCACCAAAAAGAGCTTGGTCTCCTTTACTTCTAATAATACCAAAGTTTTTATCGTTACCTGTTTTCTCATAAATAAGTTCAGAAAGTTCCTTTTCAGATAAAGTAAGTTTTTGTCTTGCGTTTAATCTTTCCCAGTCATCTATTCTTTTGGCAATTACTTCAAACTTTCTTGTTTGTATCGCAAAATAATTTTGTGCAAATGCAATTTCTTCTTTTCTCGGATCACCATTTTGAGCAACTAAATAACATGCGTACCTAGTAAGCATGATGTCATCAATTTCTCTATCTGTTCCTGAACCAATTGGAACCATTTTGTTGACGTCAACAAAATGGTCTGAAATTGAGTTTCCAGAAGCTTCACAGGATGTTTTAGCTTTGAGAATTACTTTATTGAAATTTCTCCATTCAGAATATCCCAACAAATGTTGAATATCTCTTGCAAACCAAAACTCAATTCCATTTTCTGTGTTTTGAGAATGGTCTTCAAAATTATTTGTTAAACTTTTAATAACTTCTGTTTTCATTTTTTCTATATGGCTTTTAGTTTTAAATAGAAGTAAGTTTTACGAACCACACATTTCACAATCTTCCGGACCTGCATTTTTAGCCATTTCAATCATGGCACGGTATTCCTCGGGAGACATTTCTACGGGTTCGTTTAAAACAGCTATCGTTTCTAATCTTTTAGTTAAAACAACTTGCTCAATCACTTCAACAGGCTCAGCTTTTTTGTCGTTATTTAAGGTAAACTTAATGGCGTCAACAGCCGATTTGGTACGCAAATAGTACATTCCTGTTTTTAAACCTGACTGCCAAGCGTAGAAATGCATAGAAGTTAATTTAGCGTAGGTTGCTCCTTCCATAAACAAGTTCAACGACTGCGATTGGTCAATGAAATAACCTCTTTGACGCGACATATCAATGATGTCTTTCATACTCATTTCCCACACCGTTTTGTATAATTCCTTGATGTCTTGCGGAATTCCATCGATATTTTGTACCGATCCATTATGACGCATGATTTCTTGTTTTAAGGTATCATTCCACAATCCAAGTTTTACCAAATCTTCCAAAAGGTGTTTGTTTACTACAATGAATTCTCCTGAAAGTACTCGACGTGTGTAAATATTAGAAGTGTAAGGCTCAAAAGCTTCGTTATTTCCTAAGATCTGTGATGTTGAAGCGGTTGGCATTGGAGCGACTAACAAGGAGTTTCTCACACCATGTTCTACTACTTCTTTACGTAAACTTTCCCAATCCCATCTTCCGGATAAATCGCTGTCTTTTAATCCCCAAAGGTTGTATTGGAATTCACCTTCAGAAATGGGCGAACCTTTGAACGTGGAATACGCTCCTTCTTCTTTAGCCATTTCCATGGAAGCGGTAACGGCTGCAAAATAGAGGGTTTCAAAAATATCCTGGTTCATTTGTTTGGCTTCGTCGCTCGTAAACGGTAAACGAAGTAAAATAAACGCATCGGCCAAACCTTGCACTCCTAATCCAATTGGACGGTGACGCATGTTGGAATTTTCCGCTTCCGGAACCGGATAATAATTTCGATCGATTACGCGGTTTAAGTTTCTTGTGACGCGTTTGGTTACGTCATATAATTTCTGATGGTCAAATTTGCCGTTTTCAATAAACATTGGCAATGAAATAGAGGCCAAATTACAAACTGCAATTTCATCGGGTGACGTATATTCCAAAATCTCCGTACATAAATTCGATGAACGAATCGTTCCTAAATTTTTCTGGTTTGATTTTCTATTTGCCGCATCTTTGTACAACATGTAAGGCGTACCTGTTTCGATTTGCGATTCTAAGATTTTCTCCCAAAGTTCGCGAGCACGAACCGTTTTTCTGCCTTTTCCGGCTGCTTCATATTTGTGGTACAACGCTTCAAATTCATCACCATAAACATCACACAATCCCGGACATTCGTTTGGACACATTAGCGTCCACGAAGCATCGTCTTGTACGCGTTTCATGAATAAATCGGATGTCCACATAGCAAAGAACAAATCTCTGGCTCGCATTTCTTCCTTACCGGTATTCTTTTTCAAATCTAAAAATTCATAAATATCCGCGTGCCATGTTTCTAAATAAATAGCAAAACTTCCTTTTCTTTTTCCTCCACCTTGATCAACGTAACGAGCGGTGTCGTTAAACACACGCAACATTGGTACGATTCCGTTAGATGTTCCGTTTGTGCCTCGAATATAGGATCCTGTTGCACGAACATTGTGGATAGAAAGACCGATTCCCCCCGCAGATTGCGAAATTTTAGCAGTTTGTTTTAACGTATCATAAATTCCATCGATGCTATCATCTTTCATGGTTAACAAAAAACACGAGGACATTTGTGGTTTTGGTGTTCCGGCATTAAATAAGGTTGGTGTGGCGTGTGTGAAAAACTTTTTCGACATCAACTCGTACGTTTCTTTTACCGCTTCGATGTCATTCAAATGAATTCCAACCGAAACACGCATCAACATATGTTGGGGTCGCTCGACAATTTTTCCGTTGATTTTTAGCAAATACGAACGTTCTAAAGTTTTGAAACCGAAATAATCATAATTAAAATCTCTGTTATAAATAATCATCGAATCCAATTCTTCTGCATTGGCTTTGATTACTTCATACACCTCTTCGGAAAGCAAAGGCGATTGTTGACCCGTACGTGGATTTACGTAAAAGTACATATCTGCCATTGTTTCTGAGAACGATTTTTTGGTGTTTTTATGTAAGTTGGAAACAGCAATACGTGCTGCTAATTGTGCATAATCGGGGTGAGCAATCGTCATTGACGCAGCAGTTTCGGCTGCTAAATTATCTAATTCTGAAGTCGTTACACCATCATACAATCCTTCGATTACTCGCATGGCTACTTTTACAGAATCTACTAAATCATTTAATCCGTAACATAATTTTTTAATTCTGTCCGTGATTTTGTCAAACATTACCGGCTCTTTGTGGCCGTCTCTTTTTACTACATACATACTTCTACATGTTTTTAAAACAGAAAATCCCTTTTACTGTTTTGGGTTATTTGTTAGTTAGTTTGGGAAGCTAATCCCGGTATTATTATTCAACTCCGTCAGAGTTTTAAACTCTGACGGAGTTTAAATTATATTAAAAATCAGCGTCGAAACTAATTTTTTGTGAATCTGAATCGGTACTCATTACCCCTGCTTTTTGGTATTCCGCCACACGTTTTTCAAAGAAATTGGTTTTTCCTTGTAGCGAAATCATGTCCATAAAATCAAATGGGTTGGATGAATTGTATACTCTTTCGCATCCTAATTCTACTAATAATCGGTCGGCAACAAACTCTAAATATTGGGTCATTAAGGTAGCATTCATTCCAATTAAACTTACCGGAAGCGATTCTGTAATAAATTCTCTTTCAATAGTCAAAGCGTCAGTGATAATTTCGGTAATTCTTGCTTTTGATACTTTATTGACCAAATGGTGGTTGTGTAAATGCACGGCAAAGTCACAATGAACGCCTTCGTCACGCGAAATTAATTCGTTTGAGAAAGTCAGACCTGGCATTAACCCACGTTTTTTCAACCAGAAAATGGAACAAAAAGCCCCTGAAAAGAAAATTCCTTCTACGGCTGCAAAAGCAATTAATCGTTCTGCGAATGAATCGGAACCAATCCATTTCAATGCCCAATTGGCTTTCTTTTGAATGGCGGGAAATACATCTAAAGCATGAAACAATTGGTCTTTTTCTTTTTCATCTTTCACATAGGTATCAATCAATAACGAATAGGTTTCGCTGTGAATGTTTTCCATCATGATTTGAAAACCGTAGAAAAATTTTGCTTCCGGATATTGCACTTCGTTGACGAAATTCTCTGCTAAGTTTTCGTTTACGATACCATCAGAAGCTGCGAAAAATGCTAAAATATGTTTGATGAAAAACTTTTCATCGCCGTTTAATTTGGTATTCCAATCGGATAAGTCTTGGTGCAAATCAATTTCTTCTGCGGTCCAGAAACTCGCCTCCATTTTTTTGTACCATTCCCAAATATCATGATGTTTGATTGGGAAAATTACAAATCTATCTTTATTTTCCTGCAAAATCGGTTCTACTGCTGCCATCTTTTTCTTTTTATATGTTGTTATGAAGATTATTTTATCTGAAATGAGAGTTACAAAGATTGCAATTCAAAACGGTAAATGAAAGGCAAACTTATTCACAATCAGGAATAGTTTTTAACAAAGCACAATAAAATGTGCAGTTGTAAATTTCAATCACAAGCATTTGCTAATCAATTATTTAAAAATGTTTTTATTGGACTCCCGAAGGAACTCACATAAAATTTAAGAAATGTTTAAAAGGAAAAATTCGACGAAATTTACCTTCCTTTTTGGTATTCTTGGCTTACTTTTTCAAGTTCTTGGTACCACTCTTGGCCAAATTTTCGCACAAGAGCTTCTTTGACAAATTTATAAACCGGTACTTCCAGTTCTTTGCCCAACGAACAGGCGGGGCTGCAAATATCCCATTTATGGTAATTGACTGCAGAAAAATCAGAGAATTCTTTGATTCGAATAGGATATAAATGGCAGGAAACGGGTTTTTTCCAGGTGACAATTCCTTGATTATAGGCTTGTTCGATGCCACACAACGCTGTTTTTCCATCAAAAATTACGTAAGCACAATCTTTACCATCAATTAGTGGTGTTTCAAAATCGCCATCTTCGCCTTTTACCCAAGCACCTTGTGCCTCGATTGCCTCAATTCCTTCTTTGCGAAGAAAGGGTTTTACTTTGGGATAAATCTCTTCTAAAATTTGTGTTTCTTCTTTACTTAAAGGAGCTCCCGCATCACCATCTATACAACATGCCCCGTGACAAGCAGTTAAATTGCAGACGAATTCTTTTTCCAGAATTTCTTCAGACACGATGGTTTTCCCTAGTTGAAACATACAAATGATACTAAAATTACAATGGCAAAGGTACAAAGGAATGTTTGAAACGCCGTTTGAAATTAGCCTAATTATTCGATGGTAATATAGTTAAATAGTCATTAAAAAGGGTAATTTTGCAACAAATATCAACTAGTAATGGAATTAGATTTAAGAGAAATTTTTACTGCAACCATGGTTTTATTTGCTGTTATTGATATAATAGGGAGTATCCCTATTATTATCGATTTACGCAATAAAGTTGGCCACATTCATTCTGAAAAAGCTTCAATTGTAGCCTGCATTATGATGATTGCATTTTTATTTGTGGGAGAAACCATTCTAAGTTTAATCGGAATTGATATCAATTCGTTTGCCGTAGCCGGTTCGTTTGTGCTTTTCTTTTTAGCATTGGAAATGATTTTAGGAATAAAACTTTACCGAGATGAACAAAATGAATCCACTTCAATTGTTCCTATCGCTTTTCCGTTGATTGCCGGAGCAGGAACGATGACAACTATTTTATCTATTCGAGCAGAATATCAAACAGTAAACATTATTATTGCCATCATTTTAAATATTATTTTGGTTTATGGTGTTTTAAAATCCTCTGCCAAGATTGAACGATTATTGACAAAAAATGGTCTGAGCGTCATACGTAAAGTATTTGGTGTTGTCCTTTTAGCTATCGCTGTTAAATTATTTGCTGCTAATGTTAAAGGATTGTTCGAATAAATTGATTTTTAATACTTTTGTTTCTTTAAATTGTAACGATGAAACTGTTTACTTCTATTTTATTGGTGTTGGCTTTTGGCTTAATCATTTTCAACTTAACACAGTTAGATTATGCTAATCTTTTTGCACAAGAAAGTATGATTGCCTTGATTGGTATTGTAGCTGCTTTTTGTGCCATTTTGATTTTACTCATCTTTAGAATGTCAAAAACTATTGAAGACAAACTAAAAGACCAAGAATAAATGTTTGATTTACTTATCATTGGTGGAGGTGTATCAGGTGTGTCTTGTTCCCTTTTGCTTGGTTCTGCTCAAAACAAGCCTTTTGCTTCGGATAAAAAAATCGGACTCATTACCCATCAAAAAGCTTCCTCGCTTCAAGAAGCTTTGTTTAATAATGCTTACGGAATTGCTGCCGGAAAACTAGGGAGTGATCTTTTAAGTGAAAGTTTAGCTCATCTTCAATCAACCTATCCACATATTCACCAATTTCCAGACGAAAAAGTAATGAAAATTGAAGGTAATCGCGGAAATTATTCTGTTACAACCAACAAAAACAAATATCAAACAAAATTAGTTGTTATCGGTATTGGAGCCGGAAATCCTTTTACGATTGAAGGCTTGGAAGAATTTGTCATTCCACATCAAAAAACAAATCCTGAAAAAAACCGAATTCAACTTCGCAACACCGATCATTTAGTAAAAGACGGAATTTACGTTTGTGGTGTTTTAGCGGGTTGGCGAAGTCAATTACCTATTGCAGCAGGAAGCGGAGCTGCAGTAGCGACAGACATTTTAACTTTGTGGAATGATGGAAATCATGTTCAGGTGCATGATAGTTTGAAGAAATAGTTGTCGGTTGTCTGTTATCTGACTAACCGAAAAATTATCGTTTCATTTCTCGCAAAAGCAAGTTTCACAATATCAAATCGCCAATTTTGATTAATTTGAGGAAAATTTTGATGCATTTTATTTAAAAATTCATCCCAACCTTTGTTTTCTTCGTTAAAAAGAAGTTTAAAATCTTTAAAAAATAATTCCAAACAAATTACATCTTCTGAATATAAATCAATTTTGTATCCAATAATTTTTTCAACATCTGTCTATTTAAAAGATTTTCTTTTTCCACGGAAAACAAATGAAAAGGAATTTGCATCATAAATAAAATCTTCAAAATCAACTGACATCAATTTCTAATTTATTGCTTTAAAACTTCCAAAATCATTGAATCATTTTTTAACCTGATTTCAAAGTATTTTTCTTCATCAAATAATTGTCTTGCAAATTCAGCTATGATGTAATGTTTTACCATTGCTTTATGACTACTTAATGAAAAGTTTACACCGCTGGATTTTAAATAATCCTGAAAAAGTTGCACATATAAATCAGTTGTTTCCGCTTTTTTGTAAAACGTTTCAAAAGAAATTCCTTCAAATTCAGTGCGGTTTTTGTCTATTTGTTCAAAAACAAAATAACTTATTACCCCCGATTGCATTAACATTTCCAAGGCTTCATCACCGTGCTTTCCTTGTAAAGGCACAAAAATATCCGGAATAATTCCGCCGCCACCATAAACTGTTCTCCCTTTGAGTGTTTTATATTTTAAGCTGTCGGC
>NZ_JBIKJL010000010.1:0-53199 GCF_044361015.1 Flavobacterium sp. | reverse complement strand
ATTGCATTAACATTTCCAAGGCTTCATCACCGTGCTTTCCTTGTAAAGGCACAAAAATATCCGGAATAATTCCGCCGCCACCATAAACTGTTCTCCCTTTGAGTGTTTTATATTTTAAGCTGTCGGCTACTTTAATACTGTCTTTTTCATAAAACTCACCATTATAAAAACGTTTTTCAAACTCGTTGAAATAATCTTCATTTCCTTCAACATAAGGTTTTTGGATTGAACGTCCGGAAGGGGTGTAATATCGGGCAACAGTTAATCGCACCGCAGAACCATCGCCTAGAGACATTTCGCGTTGTACTAATCCTTTTCCAAAAGAGCGCCTACCTACAATTAATCCGCGGTCATTATCCTGAATGGCTCCTGCTAAAATCTCTGAGGCTGAAGCGGAGTTTTCATTTATTAAAATGATGACTTTTCCATTTTCAAAAAGGCCATTATTGGTTGCTTTTGTTTTATCAACCCTTCCTTTTTTATTTTTGGTCGAAACAATAGGTGCATTCTCCACTAAAAAATCATCGGCAATTTGAACTGCCTGATCTAAATAGCCTCCACCATTGTCACGAACATCTAAAACAATAGTTTTTGCTCCTTGTTTTTTAAGTTTTATTATTCCTTTTCTATATTCCTGAAAAGTAGATTCGGCAAAACGATTAATTTTGATATAACCCGTTGTTGGGATTATCATCAAGGAAACATCTACGCTTTTAATAGGAATGACATCTCGTTTTAGTTTTACGGTAAGCTTTTTATTTTCACTTTTTCGATAAACTGTCAAGGTAACTTCTGAACCAATTTCTCCTTTTAATTTAGAATATAAAGAATCATTAGGCAGTTTTTTTCCAAAAAGTTTGTAATTGTCGGCAAATAAAATACGGTCTCCTGATTTGATACCGGCTTTTTCAGAGGGTCCACCGTTTAAGGGTTTAATTACTGTAATGGTGTCTTTGTACATGTAGAAATTAACCCCAATTCCAACAAAATCACCCCGCATGGATTCTGATACTAGGTTTGATTCATTTTTGGTAATATAGACAGAATGAGGGTCAAGTTTTTCAAGAATGCCATTAACCGTTAAATCTACTATACTGTCGGTATCGACTTGGTCAACGTAATCCCGTTCAATAAAATCGATTAGTTTGTTCAGTTTACTTTTATAATTTCCAGAAGTGAAAGTCGTTTTATTTGAAAAATAATTGAGTTTTCCTCCAATCACAACACCTAATGCAATGGCAGAAAAGAAAACAATTGGCCAATATATTTTTTTTATTTTCACAGTTTATTTTCCGGCTAACGGAAAAAATAGTTATTCTAAATCTGTTATTAATTCTACTTCAACGCCGGCTTTTAATAAAAACTGTAATCCGCTGTCGTCTTTGTATCCTTCATGATAAACCACCCTTTTTATTCCGGATTGATGTATCAGTTTACTGCATTCCTTGCAGGGCGACAATGTAATATAGAGTGTTGCACCTTCACAAGATTGAGTAGAACCGGCCACTTTTAAAATGGCATTGGCTTCAGCGTGTAAAACATACCATTTTGTTGTTCCGCTTTCCTCTTCACAACAGTTTTCAAATCCAGAAGGAGTTCCATTATATCCATCTGAAATAATCATTCTATCTCTCACAATGATGGCTCCTACTTGTTTGCGTTTGCAATAAGACAATCTACTCCATTCTTTCGCAATGCGAAGGTAGGCCTTGTCGTATTTATTTAATTTCTTTTTATTCATTTTTTAACAACTGTTGTTAGGAATTTATCTATTCCAAATTTCACTATTAATAATCATTGGCAACACAACTCCTATCACAAAAGATGACATCACCAAGGTCCAATCCCGTTTTGAAAAACGAAAAGCTGTTTGAGAAACATAGGACAAAAGTAAAACAATAAAAACAACAATAAGCTGAGCTGCTTCAATTCCTAACGCAAACTCCAGTAAAGGCAGTAATTTTTCCGAACTATTTCCCGGTAAAATAGTTTTGAAATAATTCGAAAAGCCAAGCCCATGAATAATTCCGAAGAAGGTAGTTATAAATGCAACAAAAGTGATGCTTTCTTTTTTTCCGGATTTTCCTGCCGTGAATAAGTCAAATAAAGCCACTATCAATATAGTAATCGGAATGAGAAACTCAACTAAATTAGCTTTAATCACAACCACTCCATAAACGGAAAGTAGCAATGCCAAAGTATGTCCGAGTGTAAAAAGCGAAACCAAAATCAACACTCTTTTCCAATCTTTAAAGGCATAAGGAACCGTTAAGGCTATTAGAAACAAAACATGGTCATAACCATTCCAATCCAACACATGTTTGAGTCCAATCTCAAAATACAACCAAAATTCAGACATCGTATATTAATTTAAAATTTAGGGAATTCAAACTTACAATATATTTTGAAACGCTTCTCACAAAAACTTCAAAATTGATGTTTAAGGTGTACTTTTCCGCTAAATATTTTAAACAAATAGGCGGAATAATTTGAAAATAGAATTATCTTTGTAGTATAGATAAACACAAAAATTATGTCATTTTCAGATTTATTTGATAGCGGTTTTAAAGAAAGAAATAAAGGTTATTTCTCCTCTTTTGTTAAAATTGCACTTTCTGACAACGTCCTTACGGATGATGAAAAGAAATTCTTAGACCGTATTGCGTTAAAGTTGGATATCTCTCCGGAGGAATACCAGGAAATCCTTGAAAATCCGACAAAATATCCAGTTGATCCACCGTATTTATATATTCAACGTTTAGAACGATTGTATGATTTAGGTCGAATGGTTTATGCTGATCATATTTTAGGGCCACGACAAAAAGATATTTTGACTCGGTATGCTTTGTATTTGGGTTTTACTCCGGTAAATGTAACCTATATAGTTGACAAGGCTCTCGCCCTTTTAGTTCACAACGTTGACTTAGATACCTTTATTTTTGAAATGCAACACATGAATAAATAAAGAAAAAGCTCTGAAATTCGGGGCTTTTTTGTTCTATCTTTTTTATTTATACTTTTCCATAAACTCTTCTGCTTTCTCCACCATTTTTAGGCTTCCACAAAAGAAGGGAACACGTTGGTGTAATTCAGAAGGTTGAATTTCCATAATGCGATTATAACCGTCTGAGGCTCTGCCACCGGATTGTTCTGCCAAAAAAGCCATGGGATTACATTCGTATAACAAACGTAATTTCCCATTGGGTGCTTTTGAACTGGTTGGGTAAATATAGATTCCGCCTTTTATCATATTTCGATGAAAATCTGAGACTAAACTTCCGATGTATCTCGAGGTGTAAGGTCTGTCTTCTTCTTCCAACTGACAGTATTTAATATAATCTTTCACCCCTTGTGGAAAATGAACATAATTGCCTTCGTTTATCGAATAAATTGTCCCTGTTTCAGCATATTTCATATTCGGATGTGAAAGATAAAATGTACCGATGGCCGGGTTTAGTGTAAATCCATTTACGCCATGTCCGGTGGTGTAAACCAACATAGTTGACGTTCCATAAATCACATAACCTGCGGCAACTTGGTTGATTCCCGGTTGAAGAAAATCTTCTATGGTTACAGGAGTACCCATTGGTGTTTTGCGTCGGAAAACAGAAAATATAGTTCCCAGTGAAACGTTTACATCAATATTTGAAGAGCCATCTAACGGATCCATTAACACTACATATTTGTTGTTATGACCGTTGTCGCTTCCGGCCACCGTGATAAAATCATCATTTTCTTCCGAAGCAATTCCGCATACAATTTCGCGATTAATAAGGGTTTGAATAAATACTTCATTGGCATAAACATCCAATTTTTGCTGGTCTTCCCCTTGAATATTTTGTTCCCCGGCAGCTCCTACGATGTCAACTAATCCGGCTTTATTTACCTTGTAGTTAACCACTTTTGCCGCCAAACGGATGGAATTAATGATTCTGGATAGCTCTCCGGTTGAGTACTGAAATTCTTCTTGTTTTTCGATGATAAATTCACCGAGGGTTGTGTTTCTTTTTTCCATTACGAAAACGTTGTAGTTGTATTTGTGGCACAAATATCTAAATTTTTGTGATACGAATGATAATTAGTTTAAAATGAATTTAGAATTGTATTTTTGTTGAAATATTTTATGTGATGATTATCCGAAAAGGAACACCCAACGAAATGCCTTCAGTGCTCGAATTAATAAAAGAATTGGCTATTTTTGAAAAAGAACCTTATGTTGTAGTTGTTACGGTGGATGATTTGGTTCGGGATGGTTTCGGTGAAAAGCCTTTATTTTATTCGTATGTAGCAGAGTTAAAGGGTGAAATTATTGGAATGGCTTTGTATTATTATCGCTATTCAACCTGGAAAGGCAAAACCATTCATTTAGAAGATTTGATTGTAAAAGAAAATCACCGTGGTTCAGGTGCAGGATTGGCTTTATATACTGCAATTATTGAACAAGGTAAAAAAGACTGTGTCCGACGAATCGAATGGAATGTATTGGATTGGAATTTACCGGCCATTCAGTTTTACGAAAAGTCAGGAGCAAAAGTATTGACTGATTGGCGTGTGGCCCATATGGATGAAGAAGGAATTAAGCGATTTTTGAATGATAAATAACGATAATTGAAATAAAGAAATTAATTTAACTGCTAACGCATGAAAATATTCAAATTTGGTGGAGCTTCCATTAAGGACGCCGAAGGTGTAAAAAACGTATTGTCTGTTTTAGAAAAAGTAGGCTATGAAGATGTCTTGTTAGTCATTTCCGCAATGGGAAAAACTACCAATGCATTAGAAGTTGTGATTAAAAATTATTTCGACAAATCAGAAGCCTTGAATGCTTCTGTTCAAGAGGTTCGAAAATATCACAATCAGATATTGCTGGAACTTTTTGAAGACGACAAGCATCCTGTTTTTAAAGCCATCAATTCGCATTTTGAAGATTTGGATTATTTTTTAAGTCATAATAAATCGCCCAATTATAACTTTGTCTATGACCAAGTTGTGAGTTATGGTGAATTGGTTTCGACTACCATCGTGAGTCATTTTTTTAATTACAGTGGCTTAAAAAACAATTGGATTGATGTGCGTCAGTTCATTAAAACCGATGCAACTTACCGTGATGCTTTAGTGGATTGGGAACAAACGCAAAAGCTGATTTCAAAAGGGGTAAAGAAAAAAGCTCTGAATATAACACAGGGGTTTTTAGGTTCCGATGAAAACAACTTTACAACAACACTAGGACGGGAAGGTTCGGATTATACTGCGGCCATATTTGCCTATTGTTTAAATGCCGAAAGTGTGACCATTTGGAAAGACGTTCCCGGTGTGTTGAATGCCGATCCCCGTTATTTTGAAAATGCCATTTTGCTCAACCAAATTTCTTATCGGGAAGCGATAGAGCTAGCCTTTTACGGAGCAACAGTGATTCATCCCAAAACATTGCAACCCTTGCAACGCAAAGAAATTCCACTGTTTGTTAAGTCATTTGTGAATCCGCTGTTATCGGGAACAAAAGTTTCAAAAGGAGCTGATTTAGAACCGCATACTTCTTGTTTTATTGTGAAGAAAAACCAGCTGTTGATTTCACTTTCGACTATTGATTTCTCCTTTATTATGGAGGAAAACATCAGCGAAATTTTTGCCTTGTTTCATCACTATAAAATTAAAGTCAGTTTGATTCAGAATACCGCCATTAGTTTTTCTGTTTGTATAGAGGATAAATTTGGTCATTTCCCCGAGTTAAAAACGATACTTTCCAAAAAATTTAAAGTGTCATATAATGAAAATGTATCGCTCTACACCATTCGTCATTTTACTGAAAAAGCCGCACAAATGGTGGAGGCAAATAAAACGGTTTTAGTGAAGCAGATTAGTAGAGATACATTACAGGTGGTGACGCTGGAGTAGGTCTTGGTTTCACATTTTGGGTTTTCACCTCTTTTGTTACAACAACGAGTTGGGGATGTATCTAGATAATTTTTCATAATAAGTAGCGAACTCCAATAACCTATTACTGTCGCTGATAAACTTTGTTTAATTTTTTGTTAAATAAATTAAACAAACATTATAAAGCGCTATCTTTATACTCTAATTTTTAAAAAAAACAAAATGAAATTAATTAAATCATTAACTATCTTATCTCTTGTTGGAATGTTTGGTGCTTCTTGTGGTGAAGCTAAAAAAGAAGAAGCTGTTGAAGTTGTTGAAACTGTAGAAGAAGCTGTAGAAGAAGCTGTTGAAGTTGTTGAAACACCAAACATTGTAGGTGTTGCCGCTGGAAATGCTGATTTCAGTACATTAGTAACGGCTGTTGGAGCGGCAGAATTGGTAGAAACTTTGAGTGGTGAAGGTCCTTTCACTGTATTTGCACCAACCAATGCTGCTTTTGAAAAACTTCCTGCTGGAACGTTAGAAACATTATTAAAGCCAGAGAGCAAAGACAAATTAACGGCTGTTTTAACGTACCACGTTGTAGCAGGAAAACTTGAAGCTGCTCAAGTAATTGAAGCTATAAACACAAACAAAGGTAAATTCGAAGTTGCTACCGTACAAGGTGGAAAAGTTACGTTGAGTTTAGTAGACGGTAATGTGGTGTTAACGGACGCAAATGGTGGAAAATCAAAGGTTGTACTTGCAGATGTTGCCGCTTCAAATGGTGTAATTCATGCCATTGATACTGTGGTAATGCCAAAATAATAAAGGTTATTATTTTTTCATTAAATGAGCTGTTTTGTTATTAAACAGCTCTTTTTTTTGTTTTAAAATGAGGTAATCCAAATCACTTAGTTTTTTGTGATAGGGTAATGAACAGGATAAAAGAAAATTTACAATTATTTTTAGTAGGTTTCAAGTTAATTGAAAGAACCCATATTTTGACTCTCAAAAATACTACTTTTGAATTTTTAGAGTTTGTATAATTATGTTGAAAAATGGCTTTTTAGGGATGTTCTTTTTGATGGTTTCCGGGTTGTGGGCTCAGGAAAGCGAAACACCATATAAAAAGAAAAAAATCACCGTTTCAACGGATACAATTTCGCTTGAAAAAGTTAGTATTAACAAGCAATTCTTCAAAGTTTTAGACGGAAATGGCAATTCGATTGACACAACTTTTTACAACATCAATTATCAAAAAGGAACAATAGTTTTTAAAAAAAAATTCCAATCCAACGATACCTTAACGGTCCGCTACTTGACATTTCCCGACTATTTAACCAAAACCTATAGCATTTACGACAACAGCAAAGTAGTTCCAAATGCCCGCGGAAACGGTCAATTGTATTCACTTTCCAATGATCGCATCAACAATTTCAAACCATTTGACGGGCTCACCACTTCCGGAAGCATCACCCGTGGGGTGACCATAGGGAGCAATCAAAATGCTGTGGTTAATTCTAATTTAGACCTCCAAATCTCGGGGAAATTGTCTGATAAAGTGGGTTTACGGGCTTCTATTCAAGACAGCAACATTCCGTTACAGGAAGGCGGTTATTCGCAAAAACTGGATGAATTTGACCAGATTTTTATCGAATTGTTTTCTGATAAATGGAACATTCGTGCCGGTGATTTATTCTTAGAAAACAGGCAATCAAGGTTTCTGAATTTCAACAAGAAAGTGCAAGGTATCTCAACACAATTCCATTTTGGCAATGAAGGAAACAAAACTTCCGTATTTGCTTCCGGGGCGTTGGTTCGGGGGCAATATGCCAAAAGTGCCTTTACGGGTTTGGAAGGCAATCAGGGACCCTATAAATTAAAAGGCAACAACGGCGAATCCTACGTGTTGGTTATTTCCGGTTCGGAACGTGTTTTTGTGAACGGCCTTTTATTGCAACGCGGTGAAAACAATCAGTATACGATTGATTACAATGCCGGTGAAGTGACATTTACTTCCCTTTTTCCTATTACTTCTGAAATGCGAATTTCTATTGAATACCAATTTTCCGACCGCAATTTTACTCGTTTTGTTGCTTACGGCGGAGTACTGCATGAGCGTGAAAAATGGAGTATCGGTGGGTTTCTGTATTCTGAAAATGACGTAAAGAACCAACCTTTACAACAAAATCTTTCTACGGAACAAGTGGAAATCTTAAAGGAAGCCGGAGACGATCAATCTAAAATGGTTGCTCCATCGGCCTATTTAGACAGCTTTTCTGTAAATAAAATATTGTATCGAAAAGTACTTATTTCCGGGGTGGATGTTTATCAATTTTCAAATGATCCGTTAGAAGAATTATACAATGTACGGTTTTCACTCGTTGGGAATAATCAAGGGAATTATATCTTGGCTAACAATCAGGCTGTGGGAAGGATTTATGCCTATGTGGAACCTATTGCCGGCGTACCCCAAGGAAATTATGAACCGATTATTCGATTAATAGCTCCGGTTAAGATTCAGATTGCCACCGTGATGGGAAAATACAATCCTTCCGAAAAAACCATGGTCGATTTTGAGTTAGGGTTGAGCAACAATGACCTGAATTTGTATTCGGGTATCGATGATGCCAATAATCAAGGTGTTGCAGGTCGGTTTAACGGCAAACAACGTTTGTTTACAAAGCAATGGACCTTGGATGCTTTTGCCAATTACCAATTTATCCAACAGGAGTTCCGAACCATAGAACGGCTTTTTACCATTGAATTTGACCGTGATTGGAACTTGACCAGTACCACGGGCAATCAAAGTTTGTTGGTTTCCGGGTTACATTTTAATGCTCCTGAAAACGACTTTGCGAAGTACCAATTTGAAAAGCTGGATTTCTCCGATAGTTATTCAGGGTCACGGCATGTGTTTGACGCTCGGTATTCCTATAAAAAATGGCTCTTTCAAAACAACAGCAGTTTCTTGAAAAGTGACGGCACCTATTCCACCACTTCGTTTGCCCGCAGTGATAGTCGGGTGAAATACCATTGGAACAAAAATTGGGCAGGCGGTAGTTTTCGGACGGAAGACAATGAAGAAAAAATTAAGGCTACCCAATCACTTTCTGCCCTCAGTCAACGGTTTTCTGAGTTTGGCAGTTTCATTGGGCGGGGTGATTCAACAAAAGTATTTGTGGAAGTGGGTTATTTGCATCGGGTGAATGACAGTTTGCAAAATGGCTTTGTGCAACGGGTGAACCGTTCTCATTCCTACTATTTAAACTCCCGTTTGTTGCAAACAGCGAAAAGTGATTTATCTGTTTTTGTCAACTACCGCAATTTACAGTTTGAGGATGAAACCCTGGATGATTCGCCTTCGTTAAATTCCCGCATCTTGTATAACGACAGGTTTTTTATCCAATTGCTTCAATTGACTACTGTTTATGAAACTTCTTCGGGAACGTTAGCCCAACAGGAGTTTACCTATATAGAAGTAGACCCCGGACAAGGCGTGTATACTTGGAATGATTATAACAATAACGGCATTCAGGAGCTGGCTGAGTTTGAAGTGGCTCCTTTTCCCGATCAGGCAAAATATGTGCGGGTGTATTTGCCCAATCAGGTGTTTGTGAATACGCATCAAATTAAATTTTCACAAGCCTTGACCTTGAATCCCTTGCAATGGCAAAACCAAACGGGTTTTAAAAAGTTCCTTTCTTATTTTTATAACCAGACTACGTTTTTAGTAGATCGGAAAACGGACCGTGCTTCGGGGGAATTCAATTTGAATCCTTTTCAGCAGGATGAAACTGATTTATTGGGGCTGAACAACAGTTTCATGAACAATTTGTCCTATAATCGGGGGAAACAAAACCATTCTGTTACCTATACCTTTGTGAAAAGTAAGTCGCAGAATCTGCTTTCGGTGGGTTTTCAAAAGACGATTAATCAATCCCATCAGTTGCAATATACCCATTTGTTACAAAAGAGTTGGCTGTTTTTAGTCAACGCCAAAACGATCAATTCCCTGTCGGAATCAGAAAATTACCTCAACCGTGATTTTGAGATTTTTGGTTATCAGTTTGCTCCCCGTGTAAGCTATTTATTCACTAAAAATGCCAGTTTGGATTTGTTTTATGACTACCAAAACAAAGAAAATCAGATGGGAGAATTGGAAACCTTGCGTCAAAATCGGTTTGGCACTTCTTTTACCTATGCCGGTGAAAAACAATTTACGCTGAATGGAGAAGTCTCTTTTTACGCCAATGATTATGTGGGAGATGAATTATCGGCTGTGGGTTTTCAAATGTTGGAAGGATTGCAACCCGGGAGAAACCAAACTTGGCGGTTGTTGATTCAAAAGAATTTGACCCGTTTTTTAGACGTCAATGTGAATTATCAAGGGCGAAAGAGTGAAACCAGTGATACGATTCACACGGGCAATGTGCAGTTGCGGGCTTATTTTTAGTACAACTTGTTAAAATAAAGCCTCTCTTTGTTTTTTATTATTATATTTGAAAATAGAAATCAATCAATGCTATGAAATCAACCTCTTTTTTATTGCTATTGGCAGGAAGTACTTTCTTTTTAAGTTCCTGTAAAAATTCAGAAGAAGCTCCTGCTGAAACACCGGCTGTGCCAACAGAAGTTTCTGTTCCGGATGCTGCTGCTGAAACCACGACCCCTGAGACACCCGCTACTACTGCTGCTGCGGGTTCTAAGGGAGAAGCTCCAAAATTAAACCCGGCTCACGGACAACCTTTTCACCGTTGTGATATTGCTGTTGGTGCACCATTAGACGGATCCGGACCGGCACCTGCTCCTGCTCCTGCTCCTGCGGCTCCAACTCCTGCAGAGGCTCCAAAATCGTTCTTTAAAACGGTGCAGAGTACACAACCGGCACCTGCTCCTGCTCCTACGATGAATGCCACTCCTGCCTCAACCCCACAACCTAAACCGGCTACTACTGCCACGGCTGATGCCAACACACCCAAGCCAAAGAACAACCCGGCTCATGGACAACCTCATCACCGCTGTGATATCAAAGTAGGTGATCCGTTGCCGGATGAGTAATAAAATTATTCTACTAATTAGTTTCTAAATAATTATAAAAAACTCTGTGAAAGCCATTTTCACTGAGTTTTTTTTTGAAAATAAATGTAAAATATTGTTTAAAAACTTTCTGAAAATTTAAATAACCCTTTTAGATTTTCTTCTTTTTCTTTGTAGACAACCGTAACTTTCTGGTTGCCTAACCTAAATTCAGTAATTTCACTTTCGGATAATTTTTTATACAATTCCGGGGTTAAGATAATGCTTCCCATTAAATTAAATTTTCTTGCTTCCAAAGCTGAACAATTGACTTCCAAATTATCAAATTTCAAAACTTCTCCATCTGAAAGAGTTAGTTCGATACCATAACCATCCGGACATCTCTTTGCTTCTGTTTTTAAAACCAAACTAATTTCATTGATGGTAGAAGATTTGTATTTTGAAATGATGATGGAACTGTTTTCCTGTATAAGTTCTGATTCATAATCATGTTGATACAACGGATCTCTCTGCTCAACTTTGATTTGACTAAAACAACTCAGATGAATAAAAAGCAATAGGAAAATAATCTGTACTTTCATTATATTTCAATTTTAAGGTTTTGTGAATGATGAATAAAGAACTAAATGCTATTTTAATTTAACGAATTAGGAATGGATTTAGTATACTAGTTTCGCAATACCAATAATTATAAAAATTGGGGAGTTTTTATTAAATAATTGTTGTGAACTCTTAGCTTAACGGGCTTTAATTTATCAATAAAAATACCCTTAGTTTTGCCTCTAAAAACACAAAACCCCGTAAATAAAGACTTTACGAGGTTATAAGTGGAGAAGATGGGGCTCGAACCCACGACCTTTTGGCTGCCAGCCAAACGCTCTAGCCAACTGAGCTACATCCCCAAGCGGTGGCAAATATAAGGGAAATAAAGTAGAAAATCCAAATTCTAAAATCGAAATTCCAAAATAGAAATTCCAAATTCCAAATTCCAAATTTCAAAAGTCAAACTGCAAGTAGTGAAGTACTGGTTACAATTAGTTTTTTTATTTCTTACTGTTTGCCATTTATTATTTTTTGAATGACTTCCCAATTGTAGTAATGAAATGTCATTCCGTTGCTCATGGCTACAAGCATTCCCTTGGGGAATTGCGGTCCGAGATTTATGGCAGTGGCATCGGAACCATCGCATTCAATCGTGGAAGTTGATACTTCAGCCAATTTTAGGTGTTGGTTTGGATTGCCGTTGGTACCTTCTCTAGCAAAAACCACAAAAGTATTGGCTTGTTGGTTGGAGACTAAAATATAGCCGGTGTTTGGCGAACTTTTGTAAATAGCAATTCCTTCATGGTCGGATTTGAAGTCTTTTTGACCAAAAATTACTAACTCGGTATTGACATTTTTAGCCGGATCGGCAAAGTATTTACGGATTCCAACTTGTTCGTCTGAACAATAAACAAAACCAAATTCATTGTCCACCGCAATCGCTTCAATTTCTTTTTTACCGCTAAAGTTTCCAAATTTTCGAACCAAAGTAGCCGACACGGTTCCATTTACGCCGGCGTTTAATTCGTATTGCCATAAGTACGTTCCCGATGGTCCGAACTTTCGGCCCACAATTGCAAAAACAGCACCGTCGGAAGGTCGCGTATACAACGCAATTCCCATCGGGTCTCTTTCGGTTTCACCTTCAAAAACAGGTATTCCACCGTTGTCAATCGGTTCCAAATTGGGCATTGCGAACACTCTGATTTTATTGGTTTCGCGTTCGGTGGTTACTGCGATATCGATGGTTGACTCTCCTACTTTTAAACCGTAGGCAATATCGACATTGTTCGGTCTTTGTAAAACAATGGATTTCTTAAGAATAGTTCCTTTTAAATCGTACATATACAAACCGCCATCCGTGTCCTTATCCGTTCCAATAATTACACTTTTGGTTGCATCGGTGGGATGAATCCAAATAGCGGGATCATCGGTATCATGCGGTAGTGGTTGCGTGACCACTGTTGGAGCGATGGCGTCTTTTTTTAGCGGAGCTAATTTATCGCTGCAAGAAAATGTTAGTAATCCTGAAGTTAGTGCAAGTATATATACTTTTTTCATCGTTATTTTTTTAATTCTTGGGTATAAACAATTTTTCCTTGGGCATTGACCAGTTGCACCAGCATCAACTTTGGTGTGAGACTAAAGGTCATAAAACCCGGTTCCGACAAGGCAAAAAGCGTTCCTTCTCTGGTTCCTGTAGGACGAACTTCGCAACCGGCACCGGATAAAAATTGCATGGTATAACGTCCTTTAGGTTTGATTACTTGCAAATCATGTTCGTGTCCGCACAAATAAGCATCTACTTTGTATTGGTCGAAAATAGGTGCAAAAACCGTTTCAATATCTTTGGTATCCTGACTCGTTTTTCGCTTACCACCGGAATACATTGGATGATGACCTACAACTATTTTCCATTTGATAGAGGCGTCGGTTGTTTGCAAGGTTTCTATCAACCACTTTTTTTGAGCGAGGGTGTCTTGTGTTTTGACATTCTCTTCCATTTCATCGCCTTTGGAGTGGTAACTTTTTATAAACGGATTGGTATCGATAAACACCAGCAATGCTTTGCTTCCGTCTTCCAATTCTACGGTTTCTTTAAAGTAAGTGGCGGGCATGTTCCAACGTCTACTGATTTTTGAATAATCAATTTGGGCTTGAATATTACCATTGTAATCATGATTGCCCAAAGCTACATACCAATCGGTTTGCAGGTTGTGGTTGAAATAAATATCTTCAAAGGAAGCTCCCCAGTGCGGGTCTTGCGTACTTTGAACCCCATTGGGATAGAAATTATCCCCAACAGAAATGACAAATTCAGAATCGATTGTGGCGGCTGCTTTCGACATTTGCACGGCTACGTCTTTTTGGTGGTACTCGCCATTTCTGCCGAAATCACCCAATACCAAAAAGTTCAGACTTTCCTCTACTAGCTTTAATTCGGGGATAAAGCCGCCTTTGTAGCCCGATTTTTCTTCTTTTAAATAGTCTTGAGCCAATGTCACTTGCACCCATAAAAAAAATATAACGATGAATAATTTCTTTTTCATAGAATAAAAAATTAAAAAATGTTTGACAGGGTTTTACAGACCCCATCAAACATTTTAAATTGCTAAATTAATTTTACAAATCGAATTTTAAACCAAAATTATAACGTGCTTGGTAATATTCCATTTGCATTGTTCTTGAGGCAATTCCTTGATAATAACGCAACGGTTGGTTGGTCAAGTTATTTGCTTCAGCGAAAATACGTATTTTGTCGGTAATTTTATAGGATGCATTGGCATCTAAGAACAACTGTTCATCATAGTATCGATCATCAAACGCATCACCACCCAATTCATCTAAATAATCAGCGGCATAATTTAAGGAGATTCGGGCGGAGAACCTTTTATTTTCCCAAGATAACGAACCATTAAACATGTGTGGAGCAGTCCCCGGAAGTGGCACATCAGTTCTTTCTTCACCATCAGAATTTGTAATTCCTTTGGCATCTGACTCGGTAAATGTATAATTTAAATAAACCCCTAATCCTTTAAAGAATGTACCGGGAATAAAATCTAATTGTCTTTGAAGGGAAACTTCAAATCCATATACGTCAACACTTTCGCCATTTCTTTGTTGTGTTAATCCCCAATTACCTGGGTTTATTTCAGGTATTGGATTCGGTTGACCCGGAAAATCAGTAGCAAATTCAACATTGGTGTATTGATTATCACGGTAGGTATAAATAAAATCGTTTAAGTTTTTATAAAAAACGCCACCCGACAAAAGACCTACTGATTTATAGTATTTTTCAACCATTAAGTCAAAGTTATAGGCATACGTAGCTTTTAAATTTGGGTTTCCGGCTACGATTTCAGAATCATCGTCTGGAATTACACTAATAAATGGAGCTAAGTCATAATAATTAGGTCTTGCCAAAGAAGTAGTAAATGCTGCTCTGTATACCCAATTATTTTTTCCATTGTATTTGAATGCCAAACTTGGCAACACATTTGTATAGGAATTTGTATTGTTTACTTCACCAACCAAATCTTCTTCATCTTCCACATAATTGGCTGAATAATTGATATATGTATTTTCAACACGTACTCCAACAATCATAGATAAGTTAGCATTAAAATCCTGATCCCAACGAATATAGGTTGCATAAATATCTTCTTTTGCTTTGTAGTTCAATGCTAAATATTCGCTCGGAATATCCTCTTTATCAAATAATGCTGCATTATTCAAATCTAAACCACCTAAAAATGAATTGCTTGCGAATGTTCCAGGCACATACTGTGATCCTGCTTGCCAGTCTTCACCGCCATAGAAGCTTGTTGGAATTGCATTTAAATTTCCGAACTCAGTAATTGGTTCATATTCAAAAAAGGTATTGTCTCTACTTTTGTCTTTAATTCTGGCACGTCCTCCAAAACGTATACGCCCTTTTTGGTCAGCGATAACAGAAAAAGGCAATCTAAAATTTAATTTTAATCCTAGTTCAGATTCTTCTGTATAGTTATCATTTTCAGATAACGTTCTAAACTCAAAATCTTCTGCTACGTCAGCGTCAGGCGAAGTAAGTAGCGGAAATCTGGTATCTGATAAATCTTGGTTAATGTCTAATCCTCTATTTTGGTATTCAATATATCTTTCACCGGGTCTATCTTCACTTGCTTGTGCATAATTTACTGCCCAATCCATATCCAGTTTTGAACTCAATAGGTGTTCGCCACCCATCGCATAATTTTGTACTACTTGACGTTCTAAACGAGCATCTTTATTGTCTGCGATTCCCCCTTTAGTTTGTCTTCTTACATCGCCTTCAAAACCAATGATGTCGTCGTTTGCATCATAAACGGGGTCAATACCGCGGAATCTCGTTCGGTAACGATTTTCATAATCATCTCTAAAATTATACATTGCATTTACATAAATGGAGTTGTTTTCATTGAACTTGTAATCTGTTGCAAGTGCAAATGAGTTACGAACCCTTTGTACATCGTATTTTCGCACGTCATATTCTTCCATGTATACCTGATTTTTCTCTCCCTCAACCCAAACGCCTTCCACATTATCAGATCCAAAATTATTGTTATTGTAAGAGGCACTAAAAACAACTCCTAATTTCTTATCCAAAAATCGGTTTCCTAAAACAAAACCGGCAGTGTAATTCCCTTTATCTCGAATTGGGCTATAACCTCCTGCAAGTGTAGCAGAGACTCTAGGTCCGTTGGGTGTTGCACGAGTAATTAAGTTAACTGAACCTCCAATAGCATCTGCATCCATATCTGAAGTAAGCGTTTTGTTTACTTCAATTGTTGAAATCATATCCGCAGGAATCAAGTCCATCTGAACATTTCTGTTATCTCCCTCAGCCGAAGGGATACGATCCCCGTTTAAGGTTACCGAGTTTAAAGCAGGTGCAATACCTCTAACAATAATATTTCGGGCCTCTCCTTGGTCGTTTTGCATGGTAATACCCGGTACTCTTTTTAGAGCGTCGCCAATATTTGCATCCGGAAAACGACCCACTTGGTCGGAAGAGATTACGTTGGTAATGTTTTTGTTGGTTTTTTGTTGGTTGATTGCCTTGGCCTGCCCTCTTAAACGGTCACCGATAATAACAACTTCAGTCAACTCATCGTTTCCTGGAACCAAAACAAAATTGATTGAAACATTTTTTGACGATTCAACAGTCACCGTTTGTTTTTGTGGTTGATAGCCTATGTACGTAATCTCTATTTCAAAAGTTCCCATCGGAACATTCAAAAATTCAAACACACCGTTTTGATTAGATATTGCATACCTGTTGCCCGCATTTAGTTTTACGGTAGCTCCTGGAAGTGAAAAACCTTGCTCACTTTCGGTTACTTTTCCTGTAATAACTCCTGTTCCTTGAGCTGAAGTTACAGCAGTACACAAGGTGATAAAAGCAATTAATAGTAATTTTTTCATCGTTAATTTTCTGTTAATATTAGTTCTTGCAAAACTATTTGGAAAAAGAAAAATGAACGTTAATCTACAATTAACATGTCCAATCTCTACATTAAATTATTTCTAATTTGTTGAATAAATTGTAAATTTATGCGAGGAATTTTGCTTTTATTTTATACTTTTATACTTGCAAAAGTTAAGTATATGTTAACGGAAATCCGTTCTTTTTTAACTTTAAAACAACTCAATGTAAATAAACTGTTTCATGAAATTATTGTTCCTTATACTTCAACCATCTATCGAAGAAAAACTCAAAAACTCACCGGATGAAGGTTATCAAATTGGGGTAATCATCGGTTCTTTTATTCCTTTTGTGCTTTTGATTGGTATTGCTTATTGGATGTATTACGCTGCCAAAAAAAGAGGCAAAAATCAGTAGCAATTCATACCTTTGCACCTAAATTAATTTCCAATGGCAACAATACGAATTACCAAACAGTTTAGCTTTGAAACCGGTCATGCACTTTACGGCTACGATGGGAAGTGTAAAAATGTGCATGGTCACAGTTATAAATTGTCGGTTACGGTTATCGGAACGCCTATTGAAGATGCAACCAACGTGAAATATGGAATGGTGATTGATTTTGGCGATTTAAAAAAAATTGTCAAAGAAGAAATCGTGGATCAATTTGACCATGCCACTGTTTTTAATCAAAATACGCCCCATGTGGAGTTGGCCAATGAGCTTAAAAACAGAGGCCATCATGTGATTTTGGTTGACTATCAGCCTACGAGTGAAAACATGGTGATTGATTTTGCAGCAAGAATTACAAGCCGATTGCCCCACGATGTTGAACTCCATTCGTTAAAATTGCAGGAAACCGAGAGTTCCTTTGCGGAATGGTATGCCTCGGATAATACATAACCCTTTTAAAAGTTACATTGCGACTTGTTTCAACCAGATAAAAAGAATATGACAACGGTTAAACCCACTAAACTATATTTCGCTTCCGACCAACATTTTGGAGCTCAAACGCCAGAACAGAGTTTTCCGCGGGAGCAAAAATTTGTGGCTTGGCTTGATGAGATCAAGCACGACGCAACGGCTTTGTTTTTATTGGGTGATTTGTTTGATTTTTGGTTTGAATATAAAACGGTGGTGCCAAAAGGATTTGTTCGGGTTTTAGGGAAACTTGCCGAACTGAGTGACCGCGGTATTCCGATTTATTTCTTTGTAGGCAATCATGATTTATGGATGACAGATTATTTTGAAAAAGAATTAAACATTCCCGTTTTTCATGATAATCAAGCCTATACTTTTGACGGCAAAACGTTTTTAATTGGTCACGGCGATGGAAAAGGACCGGGTGACAAAGGTTACAAACGCATGAAAAAAGTGTTTGTTCATCCGTTTTCGAAATGGCTTTTCCGTTGGTTACATCCCGATCTTGGTGTTAAACTAGCTCAATATCTTTCTGTCAAAAACAAATTAATTTCCGGTGCCGAAGATGTGAAATTTTTAGGCGAAGAAAACGAGTGGTTGGTGCAATATACCAAACGAAAACTCACCCAAAAGCATTATGATTACTTTGTCTTTGGTCATCGTCATTTGCCTTTGCAATTAGAGATAGGTGAAAATTCCACTTACGTAAATTTAGGCGATTGGATTGGTTATTTTACCTATGGAGTTTTTGACGGGGAAAAATTTGAGTTGAAAAAGTTTGACTAGTTAAGCTAAGTCTTTCGCTCGCAATTGAACCGTTACATTTCCATTGAATTCGTTTTCATCAATACAATAGACTAAATCAAACGGGGTTTTATCTTTGGTTCGTTCCAATTTGTTTCCCAACCCAAAACCAATTACACCATATCCTTCCGAATTATTTTGCTTGACAAATAATTTCAAATGCTCGTCATTTTGCCCGATGGTTTTTCCGTAACCGGTATCGAAGACCTTTTTTGTCAGGAAAACGGGCGTCATGTTTTCGGGGCCAAACGGTTCAAATTGGTTTAAAAGTCGGATGAGTTTTGGGTTAATTTCTTTCAATTCAATTTCAGCATCAATCGAAATTTCCGGAATCAATAAATCCGGATGAATGGATTCCTGCACTACTTTTTCAAAAGCCTCTTTGAAAGCCGCATAATTTTCTTCTTTCAAGGTCATTCCGGCGGCATACATGTGTCCGCCAAACTGTTCTAAATGTTCAGCACATTTTTCCAAGGCATTGTAAATGTCAAAATCTTTCACGGAACGGGCTGAGGCAGCAAGTTTATCACCGCTTTTGGTAAAAACCAAGGTTGGTCTGTAATAGGTTTCAGTTAAACGGGAAGCCACAATTCCGATAACACCTTTGTGCCACTTTTCGTGATAGACAACCGTTGTAAACTTCTCTTTTTCCTGATTTTCTTCAATTTGAGCGAGGGCTTCCACTGTTATTTGTTTGTCCAATTCTTTTCGGTCTATGTTATATCCTTCAATTTCGGCCGCAAATTGTTCGGCTTGCTCCAGGTTGAATTCGGTTAATAATTCTACCGCATGGTTGCCGTGTTTAATTCTTCCGGCGGCATTAATTCTGGGAGCGATGATAAACACCACATCGGTTATGGTCAGTGTTTTTTTCTTAAGGTTTTGAATCAAGGCTTTTATGCCGGGTCTGGGGTTTTTGTTAATGACTTCCAATCCAAATTTGGCTAAAATTCGGTTTTCACCCGTCATGGGAACGATATCAGCAGCAATGGCTGTAGCTACCAAATCCAAATACGGCAGTAAGTCATCTATGGATTGGCCTCTGTTTTGAGCTAAAGCCTGAATGAGTTTGAAACCCACTCCGCACCCACATAATTCGTCGTAGGGATAGGAACAATCGTCTCTTTTAGGGTCTAAAACGGCAATGGCTTTGGGCAAATTATCTCCCGGTCGGTGGTGGTCGCAAATGATAAAGTCAATGTTTCTTTCGTTGGCATATTCCACATGGTCGATTGATTTGATTCCGCAATCGAGAGCAATGATGAGCGAGAACCCATTGTCGTCTGCAAAGTCAATTCCTTTGAAAGAAATGCCATAGCCTTCGTCGTATCGATCAGGAATGTAGGTTGCCACATTCGGATAATAGCTTCTTAAATAAGCCGAAACTAAAGAAACCGCCGTAGTGCCGTCGACATCATAATCGCCGAAAACCAAAATATTCTCTTGGTTTGCCATCGCTGTTTCAATTCGATTGACCGCTTTGTCCATATCTTTCATCAAGTATGGATTGTGTAAATCCGCTAAAATAGGTTTGAAAAATTGACGTGTCTGCTCGTAGGTAGAAATTCCTCTTTGAATCAACAACGTAGCAATACGCTCGTCCACCTTTAGCTGAGCGGCTAAGGATGAAACTAGGTGAGCCTCCGGTTTTGTTTTTAATGTCCAACGCATAGTATAAAATTTTGAATGGCGGTTAGTATTTCATGATAGAAACAAATTTAATGTGTTTTCGTTTAATACCATTACTTTGAGGAGAGAAAAAATTGGGAGAGAGGGGGTTAAATTCGAAAAAAAGAAGTAAATTTGTATATTAAATGTTTCATTATTCTGTTAAATTGAATTTTATGTATCAAACTAGTTACAATAAAAAATGGTATGCGATGACTGATGCTGTAGTAGTAAAGACACTATGTGCCAGTTTGAAACAAATGCGTTTAAACCAGAATCTTTCCCAAGAAGAGCTGGCAGAACGATGTGGTTTAAGTCGAATAACCATCAGCCGTATGGAAACCGGTCAAGCCATTAATTTGTTAACCATGGTGCAGCTCATGCGGGCTTTAGGTAAATTAGACCTCTTCAACTACTTGAATGAAGAGCCTGAAATCAGTCCGATGAAAGTAATGGAAGAACGAGCAAAATACCGTAAAAAAGCCTCTCCTTCCAAATAACCATGAATACCCTAGCAGCTATAAAAATATGGAATCATCGGGTAGGTGCTATCCTTTGGGATGAATCAAAAAATGTTGGTTTTTTTGAGTTTGATAAAGACTTTGTCAAACTTCCATTTGATTTATCCCCCCTTATGTTACCTATTGAAGATGCCCGAAAAGGTCGTCGGGTGTATTCTTTTCCCTTTTTGAACTATGAAACCTTTAAAGGATTACCTGGTTTATTAGCCGATAGTTTGCCGGATAAATTCGGGAATCAGGTAATCGATGCATGGCTGGCTCAACAAGGTCGTTCCGCCCAACTTTTTAATCCGGTTGACCGCCTATGTTACATTGGCAAACGCGGAATGGGAGCCTTGGAATTTGAGCCCGAATCCGGGCAACTCGCCACCCCTTCGAACCCCTTGGAAATTGAAGCTTTAGTGCAATTTGCCCGAGAAGTGCTGGACCAACGAGCCAACTTCAAAACAAATTTACAATCTGAAAACGGATTTTCTGACCTCCTTCAAGTAGGAAGTTCTGCCGGCGGTGCCAGAGCAAAAGCTATTGTTGCCTACAACCCTTCCACCGGAGAAGTCCGCTCCGGTCAAATTGATGGTTTAGCAGGCTATGATTATTGGCTTATCAAATTTGACGGTGTAACCAATCATCAATTAGGCGATCCAAAAGGATATGGAAACATTGAATATGCCTATTACTTAATGGCTCAAGCGGCCGGTATACCCATGATGGAAAGTCAGTTAAAAAAAGAAAATCAGCGGGCCCATTTTATGACCAAACGGTTTGACCGCCTTAATAATCAAAAATTGCACACGCAAACCCTCTGTGGATTAGCTCACTTTGATTACAATATGCCCGGTGCCTATTCCTATGAACAAGCCTTTCAAATAATGCGGCAAATGCAACTGCCCTATACCGACATGGAAGAATTGTTCCGAAGAATGGTTTTTAACATCATGGCCAGAAACCAAGATGATCACACCAAAAACATCTCATTTCTCATGAATCCGGAGGGAAAATGGTCACTTTCTCCTGCTTATGATATTACATTTGCTTATAATCCTTCCAATTTTTGGTTAAAATCACATCAAATGACCATCAATGGAAAAAAAGATGATCTCAACTTAACCGATGTTTTGACTGTTGCAAAAAATGTACATCTTAAAAAACCGACTCTACTTATTCAGGAATGCCGAGAGGCTATTGTAAGATGGGGAGAATTTGCAGATGCTGCTTTTATTAATTCCGAGCAACAAGCAGAAATCAAGGGATTGTTTAACCTCTTAATGTAACTTAATTGTTTCATTATAATTGTTTTTTGAGCTTATTGTATCAAAAAAGTTATATTTTTATTTGATTGATTTGCCGCCTACCACCACTACAATTTCTCCTTTAGCGGGTTTATTTTCAAAGTGTTTTAGGACTTCTGTGGCTGTACCGCGAACGGTTTCTTCATGAAGTTTAGACAATTCTCTGGACACCGAAACCGGTCTATCTGCCCCAAAATAGTTTACAAATTCAGCGAGTGTTTTTGTTAATTTATGCGGAGACACATAAAAAATCATCGTTCTGACTTCGTCGGCTAAAGCCAAAAAACGGGTTTGTCTACCTTTTTTATCAGGAAGAAACCCTTCAAACACAAACTTATCATTAGGCAATCCGCTATTCACTAAAGCCGGCACAAAAGCCGTTGCTCCGGGCAAACATTCTACTTCGATGTTGTTTTCGACACAAGCCCTAGTCAACAAAAAACCCGGATCGGAAATGGCAGGTGTTCCGGCATCGGAAATCAAAGCAATCGTTTCTCCGGATTGTAACCGCTTAATCAGTCCTTCCACCGTTTTGTGCTCGTTGTGCATGTGGTGGCTTTGCATGTGCGTAACAATTTCAAAATGCTTCAATAATTTCCCGCTGTTTCGGGTGTCTTCTGCCAAGATACAATCTACTTCTTTGAGCACTTTAATGGCTCTAAAAGTCATATCTTCCAGGTTTCCGATGGGTGTGGGAACGATGTACAGTTTGGACATTTAGGCAAATTTTTTCTCTATCAAATTCATAAAACGAGTGGCATAATCTTCTTTTCCTTCCCAATAATTATAGTCAGGTTTTACCATATCCTCCAAAAAACTTTGTGCTTCTTCAAGTGAATCATAGGTACTGATTTGAGAAACCACGCGGTTAAAATCCTCGTTACTTCCCGCAAATAAATGTTTTACAAAAGCAATTCGGTCATTTAGTCCAATGTTAATGCCTTTGATTAAAGTATCGTTTAACGATGCAATTTTTTGCTCGATTTTAGCCGCAAAAACTTCTGCTTTTATTTCAGGCACAAAAGTTTCTTCCGTTTTTTCAAAGGCCATTTCAGAAGCTCTTTCCACTTCTTTCGGAACGTCGTTTACTTTTACAAAATCCGGTTCTTTATAATCTGAGCCCAATAAGTCTTCGAACAAAATTTGTTTTTGCTCTAATTTTGGAGCTGTTTTCTCATCCTCCACCTCTATTGATAATTCAAAAATAGGATTGAAAAGAGGTTCTATTGTTTCTGTTTTACTTTCTTCTTCCAACACCTCTTCCGTTGCTGCTACTATTTCAGGTTCAGGAACAATTTCTTCTTCGGTTAATTCTTCCACAGTTTCCGAAACTACTTCCTCAACAGCCGTTACTTCTGCTAGGGGCTCTTCTTGCACTGTTTCTTCAATTAGAGTTTCTTGAACAAGCGTTGGCTCAACCGTAACTACTTCCATCTCCACAATAGGTTGGGCAACGGCTACTGTATTTAATTTTTCTTCCAATTCTTCGGCAGAAATTTCTTCTTTCAATACATTAAAATTTTCTTCATAAAAACTAAGAATGGCTAGTTTTTCATATAATTTTTGAGCTTCCTGATGTAATTGTATTACATCTTCTTTGCCTTTTAATTTTAAAATTCGGTGGGCAATGCTGATTAAATCGGCTTCTAACTTTTTCTTCATAACTTTTAAAATTATATTGAGTATAGCGTTTAGAATTTTATAAATTTGTTACTGATACAAAATAACATAAAAATATGTTGTTCACCGCTAGAAAAGTAGAAAATGTTTCTTGAAAATACTGTAAATCATAAAGAACAATTTGGTTGGATTGAAGTCATCTGCGGATCGATGTTCTCGGGAAAGACCGAAGAGCTTATTCGAAGACTGAAAAGAGCTCAATTTGCCAAACAAAAAGTGGAGATTTTTAAGCCTGCCATCGATACGCGTTATCACGATGAGATGGTGGTTTCGCATGATGCCAATGAAATTCGTTCGACTCCAGTTCCGGCGGCTGCCAATATTCGTATTTTGGCCCAAAGTTGTGATGTAGTTGGCATTGACGAAGCTCAGTTTTTTGATGATGAAATAGTGACCATTTGCAATGATTTGGCCAATTCAGGAATTCGCGTAATTGTGGCCGGTTTAGACATGGATTTTAAAGGAAATCCGTTTGGGCCAATGCCCGCTTTAATGGCAACAGCAGAATATGTCACCAAAGTTCACGCCGTATGCACCCGCACCGGGAATTTAGCCAATTACAGTTTTCGAAAAGCCGATAATGATAAATTAGTCATGTTGGGTGAAACGGAAGAATATGAACCTTTAAGCAGAGCAGCCTATTATCATGCCCTTCGCGAACAAGCGGAACACAAAACGGAAAACACAAACAAACCTAAATCCTAACCGGTGAACCTTGTTATAAAAGATATTATTACATTGCTCGATGCCGCCTTTTCAGGCAGTCATTCTGAAAATAGTATTGAAAACGTATCCCTCGACAGTCGCTCCCTGCAAAATAACCAACAGACTTTGTTTTTTTGTTTGGTTGGTCCCAATAACAACGGACATCATTATATTGCTGAGTTGATTGAAAAAGGGGTTCGAAATTTTATTGTCTCCGAAAAAGTTGAACCCGTTCAAGATGTCAATTTTTTACTTGTTGAGAATACGTTAACCGCACTTCAAAAATTTGCCTCTTATTACCGCAGTTTATTTGATTTCCCAATAATTGGAATTACAGGTAGCAACGGAAAAACCATTATCAAAGAGTGGTTGAATTTCTTGTTAAGTCCCGATTATAATATTATCCGCAGTCCAAAAAGTTACAATTCTCAAGTGGGTGTGCCACTTTCTATTTTAGGCATTAAAGAAAAACATAATTTAGGAATATTTGAAGCCGGAATTTCCACTACCAATGAAATGGAAAAACTGCAAAAAATCATTCAACCTACCATAGGAATTTTATCAAACATTGGTTCGGCTCACGACGAGGGGTTTTCGAGTCTAGCCGAAAAAATAAAAGAAAAACTAAAACTTTTCATTTCAGTAAAAGTGCTGATTTTAAACAAAAATAAGAGCATAATTGCTTTTATAAACCCAAAAATTAATACCTTCAGTTGGTGTTCAGACGATAAAAGTGCGGATGTTTATATTACTAAAAAAAACACCGATGAATTGACCATATTGTATGTAACGTATCAAGAAGATACTTTCACAATTACCATTCCTTTTCATGACCAAGCTTCGATTGAAAATGCTATTCATTGTATGATGGTGATGCTTTATTTTGGATACAACCAAAAAGTCATTCAAACTCGAATGGCGCAATTGTACCCAGTAGAAATGCGTTTGAAAGTTAAAAATGGAATCAACAATACTACAATTATTGATGACAGCTACAGTTCTGATTTTCAATCGTTTAAAATTGCTTTAGACTTTTTAGAAAATCAAAAACAACATAAAAAGAAAACTGTTATTTTATCCGATATTTTTCAAAGCGGATTGAATAATGAAGAATTATATTCACAGGTTTCACAATTAATTATTTCCAATAAAATTAATCGAGTTATTGGCATTGGTGAAACAATTTCGCAGTTTAAAAACAAGTTCATAAATTGTTTAGCATTCAAGAATATAAATGATTTTACTACTTCTTTTGAGAACTTGAATTTTGAAAACGAAACCATACTCATTAAAGGGGCGCGTAATTTTCACTTTGAAGAAATCGTATCCTTGCTAGAAGAAAAAACACATGAAACAGTTTTGGAAATTAACCTCAACGCTATTAGCCATAATCTCAATTTTTACAAATCAAAACTAGCGCCAAAAACCAAAATGATGGTCATGGTCAAAGCTTTTGGCTATGGTAATGGTGGATTTGAAATAGCGAAGTTACTCGAACATCACAAAGTGGATTATTTGGGTGTGGCTTTTGCCGATGAAGGAATTTCTTTAAAAAGTGCTGGAATTACAGTTCCAATAATGGTTTTAAATCCAGAAAGCACCAGCTTTTCTGCCCTAATTCAACATCAATTAGAACCCGAAATATATTCGATAAAAGGACTAAAAGCATTTTTAAAAATTGCCGAACAAAAGAAACTTAAACACTTCCCTATTCATATCAAAATCGATACCGGAATGCATCGGTTGGGATTTGAAGAAGAACACTTACCAGAGTTAATTCAAATTCTTAAAGGAAATAATAATGTTCAAATCAAAAGCATTTTATCACACATGGCAACCAGTGACGATTTGAAACACGATGCCTTTTCAAAATCCCAAATTGCTTTGTTTGAAAAATTGTCAACACAACTACAAACCGAATTAAAGATAAACCCACCCGAGCAAACGGCGAACGGAGCAAAGCTAATCCGTCATATTTTAAACACCTCAGGCATTACCAATTATCCTGAAGCGCAATACGATATGGTGCGACTAGGAATAGGATTGTATGGAATTTCTAATGATGCGGAAGAACAAAAAGAACTCGAAATTGTAGGCACTTTAAAGTCAGTAATCTCACAAATCCGAACTATTGAAAAAGACGAAAGTGTAGGATATGGCAGAAGATTTATAGCTACTGAAACAACCAAAATAGCTACTATCCCCATTGGGTATGCAGATGGCATTAGTAGAGCTTGGGGACACGGTGTTGGTTACGTATTAATAAATAATACCCCCGCCAAAATTATAGGAAGTATATGCATGGATATGCTTATGGTTAATATAACTGGCATTGATTGCAAAGAAGGAAATATTGTTATCATTTTTGGTGAAAATCCAACGGTTAATTTTATGGCAAAGCAACTAAACACAATTCCGTATGAAATTTTGACGAGTATTTCGCAACGGGTAAAACGCGTTTTTTTTAGAGAATAATTTTTTTTTTTGAATTATTTAAAATTTTATTATTTTAGTGCTCTATTAACAAATAAAACAAAACAAAAATGGGAATGATTTCAGAATTTAAAGACTTTATTGCAAAAGGTAATGCCATGGATTTGGCAGTTGGAGTTATTATTGGAGCTGCATTTGGCGCTATTGTTGATTCATTAGTGTCAGATGTTATTACTCCAGCTTTACTAGATCCAGCCCTAAAAGCGGCACAAGTTGAAAACCTAGCCGATTTAAAAACAGGAGGAGGAATTCTTTATGGAAAATTCCTATCGGCAGCTATAGGCTTCTTGGTAATTGCATTTGTAATTTTCATCATGGTAAAAGCTATCAATAGTATGAAAAAACCAGTTGAAGCTGCTCCAGCTGGCCCAACTCAAGAAGAATTGCTTACTCAAATTAGAGATTTATTAAAAAAATAATACCACTACATAGCATATTCTAATTTAACCCTGAACTCGTTTCAGGGTCTTTTTTTTATATTTGGAGCACACGGCATCCGTTTGATCAGGAAGTATCCTCCCGCTATCCGCTATATCTTTTTTTTCAAAAAAGGATACCGCTCTTATCGGGGCTAGTTAGAACCTATCTGCATTTCCTTCTTTTTTCTATATTCTATTCTCTTTTTTCTACATACTTTTGTACTTCAAAAATAAATAAATAAAAATATGAAAGTTGCTGTTGTTGGCGCAACCGGAATGGTTGGCGAAGTGATGCTTAACGTTTTAGCCGAAAGGAATTTTCCAGTGACGGAATTAATTCCTGTGGCTTCCGAAAAATCTGTTGGAAAAGAAATAGAATTTAAAGGAAAGACCTATAAAGTAGTGGGGTTACAAACCGCTGTGGATAGGAAAGCTGATATTGCTTTGTTTTCAGCCGGTGGAGAAACGTCGTTGGAATGGGCACCAAAATTTGCAGCAGTTGGAACAACAGTAATCGACAATTCATCTGCTTGGCGAATGGATCCTACTAAAAAATTAGTGGTTCCGGAAATCAATGCTTCCGAATTAACTGCAGCAGATAAAATCATCGCCAATCCAAACTGTTCCACCATTCAAATGGTAATGGTTTTGGCACCATTGCATAAAAAATACAACATCAAGCGTGTCATCGTTTCTACGTATCAATCCATTACCGGAACGGGTGTGAAAGCGGTTCAACAATTGGAAAATGAATATGCCGGTGTGAAAGGCGAAATGGCGTATCCGTACCCAATTCACCGAAATGCCATTCCGCAATGTGATGTGTTTGAAGACAACGGCTACACCAAAGAAGAAATGAAATTGGTTCGCGAAACGCAAAAAATTATGGGCGACAGAAGCATTGCCGTGACCGCAACCGCCATCAGAATTCCGGTTGTTGGCGGACACAGTGAAGCGGTGAATGTAGAGTTTTCAAATGATTTTGATGTTAATGAAGTTCGTTCGATTTTGCACAACACTGCCGGCGTTTCCGTTCAGGATAATTTGGACACTAAAACCTATCCGATGCCTATTTATGCACAAGGCAAAGATGATGTTTTTGTTGGCCGAATTCGCCGTGATGAAAGTCAGCCCAACACCCTAAACATGTGGATTGTTTCTGATAATTTACGCAAAGGAGCGGCAACCAATACCATTCAAATTGCAGAGTATTTGGTAGCTAACAAACTAGTTTAACAAAAGATTAAAAGTAATTTAAGCTCCTTTTCAGGGGCTTTTTTGCTATCTTTGCTGTTGATGAAGAAAAAAATAGCTATAGTCAACCTCTATTTAATGTCGGCAGTGTTGTTCACAATACTGTTTCAGTCATTGCATAGCTATCAGTATTTAGTGGCTGATGATGTTGAGGAAACCGAAGTCTGTCATCATTCGCACGAAGGTTTTTCGCATCAACATTCGGAAGAGAGCTGTTCCATCTGTGATTTTCATTTTTGGTTTTACACCCAACCGGAGGTACTAACGTATCGATTTGATTTACCGATTAAACCTGTTCCCTATTTAATTAAGGAACAAGCCATTATTTCTACCTTTTCAGGTTCCCTTTTTTCACATCGCGGACCGCCGCAAACCGTTTAAAATCTTAGAAACAAAAAACAGTCATTTGCTACAAAATAGTTATGACTTCATGTGTTTTATATTTTGAACCAGAAAAATGCGATACTTTTTTATCCTTTTCTTCTTGTTGATGTTTGGATTTTCGAGCTATGGTCAATTCACGTTAAGTGGAAAAATCACGAACGAAAAAAACCAACCGTTAACCGGAAGTCACATTCATACTCAATATTTTAATACCGTCAGTAATCCCATTGGCGAATTCGAAATCAATGGTTTGCCTAAAGGCGAATTGCGGGTGTATATTTCCTATTTGGGTTATACCACCTGCGACACGTTGGTGGATATAACCCAAGATGTGGTATTGAATGTGCAATTGAAACCATCCGAAACGAAATTAGAATCGGTTACCGTCAAACAAAAAACAGCCAAAGTCAGCAGTAGTTTATCGGAACAACGCATTTCAAAAGCGTCAATCGAGCGAAATAGTTCCAAAACGTTGGCAGATGCGTTGAAGGAAGTCCCCGGCGTTTCGCTTTTACGAACAGGTACGACCATTGTCAAGCCGGTGATTAACGGTTTGCACAGTAGTCGAGTGCCCATTTTTTCCAATCAAGTTCGGCTGGAAGATCAACAATGGGGAACGGAACATGCTCCGAATTTTGATTTAAACGCTGCCGGAAAAATTTCAGTTGTTAAAGGAGCTTCGGGCTTGCAATACAGTGGTGATGCTGTTGGCGGAATGGTAATTATCGAGTCAACCAGTGTGAAGCAAGACACCTTGTTTGGCAGAACGATTGTCAGCGGTTCATCCAATGGTCGTGGCGGAACGATAAGTTCGAGTATTCACAAAGGAAATTCAGCAGGTTGGCGATGGAATGCGTTGGGAACGTTCACTTATTTTGGTGATAGGGAATCTCCGGATTACGTTTTATCCAATTCCGGAAACCGAGAACTGAATTTTTCAGGTGATGTTTCGTATGTGAAAGAAAACTATGGACTTTCTGCTTTCTACAGTTTATACAATGCTAAGATTGGTATTTTGAGTGCTTCGCACATTGGAAATGTAACCGATTTGTATAACTCCATTAACAACCAAATTCCGTATATAATTAATGATTTTACGTATTCGATTCAACATCCAAAACAAGTGATTCAACATCATTTATTCAAGTTGAATTATTTGCAAAAATTGGATGAAAGCAGTTCGATTTCTACTTTTTATTCGCTTCAATTTAACAACCGAAATGAACTTGATTTGAGGTTGGGTGAGGACGCGAACAAAGCCGCTTTGGATTTAGAATTGACCACACATTCTCTTCAATCGGACTATAAAAAAGAGTGGAATCAATTTACTTTAAAAACCGGAATTAGCGGATTATTTCAAAACAATTTTGCCAATCCAAGAACCGGCGTGAGACCTTTAATTCCAACTTATGTTCGATTTGATGCAGGTTTTTATGGTATCGGAACGTATGAAATCAATGAAGATTTAATTGTTGATGGAGGAGTTCGCTATGATTTTTCAACTATCGAAGCTTCAAAAGATTATTTGAAATCACGTTGGGAAGAACGAGGTTATCAAGATGATTTTGCAGATATTATTGTTGACGAAACTGCCAACCAATGGCGAACTAAGCCGCAATTTACCTTTCACAACATTTCTGCGAGTTTAGGTGTTCGAAAAGATTTTCAGCAGGACTGGAAATGGTTAAACAACATTAGTTTATCCAACAGAAATCCAAATCCGTCTGAATTTTTCTCCGATGGGTTACATCATTCTACCGGTCAAATTGAGTTGGGTGATTTACGTTTGAAAAAAGAAGAATCACTTAAATTTTCTTCTTCTTTATCGAAAAATGGAAAGTCCTTTTCAATGGAAATCAATCCGTTTTTACATTACATTTCCAATTTTATATATTTGCGACCCATTGGTTTTGAGACCACGATTCGCGGAGCTTTTCCCGTTTGGGAGTTTCAACAAACCAATGCTCGATTGTTTGGACTTGATTTTCATTCGCAATGGAACATCCATTCGAATTGGCAACACAAATTTTCGTTTGCCTATGTCAATGGCGAAGATTTATCTGAAAGTCAGCCGTTGATTGATATGCCGCCGATGACGATTTCAACGTCCATTCAATACAAAAAGGAAGGATGGAATGGATTGCTTTTAGAACTTCAATCCGAATCGGTTTTTCGTCAGCATCGATATCCTGACTTTAATTTTGAAACCGATATCATTGTAGATGGCGAATTTGTTCCCGTTATCGTTGACATCAGCACACCGCCAAAAGCGTATCAATTGTTCCATTTTTATTCGGAAATGAAGTTCAAGGCCTTCAAAATATTGGATACCACCATCGCTTTATCCGTTCAAAATATGTTAAACACAGACTACCGTGACTACTTAAATCGCCAACGTTTTTTTGTTGATGAAATGGGTAGAAACATACAATTACAATTAAAAATTAATTATTAAAAACACAAAAATGAAAAATTTAAAAATCATGGCTTTGGCCTTAACAGCAATCTTCACTTTCAATTCGTGCAGCAACGACGATTCTCCGGTGGTGGAAGAAGAATTAATAACAACGTTAACCGCAACATTTGTGGGTGGCGGAGAAACCATCACATTAACTTCACGAGATGCTGATGGCGATGGCCCAAATGCACCGATAATTACCGTAAGTGGAAATTTTGCCGCTTCAACCAATTATTCCGGTTCTGTTCAGTTTTTGAATGAGTTGGTAAATCCTGCTGAAAATATCACTGAAGAAATTGAAGAGAAAGATTTGGAACACCAAGTGTTTTATCAAATTCCAAACAGTTTAGGAAACTTTACCTATTCGGATTTTGATACTGAAGGAAATCCACTTGGATTAGAATTTACATTTGCAACAGGAGCAAATCCTGGAACTGGAATAATCACAATTACTCTAAGACATTTACCAAACAAAAATGCCGATGGTGTTTCAGATGGCAACATTAGTAATGCCGGTGGTTCAACCGATGTTGAGGTTTCTTTTCCTATCGTTATAATCTAAATTTATTTAAAAATTATCTTTTCCAACCAAACCCTACAAACGCTAGGGTTTGGTTTTTTTATTTCATTTTGTGAATTTTATAAAGTATTTTTTACTAACTTAGTTATTTTATTAAATTTTCTAACCAAAAAATACGACAGCTTATGAATTCACAATTTACCAAACTGATGCGAATCCTGCTTGGAGCAATCCTTGTTGTTTTCGGACTTAACAAATTTCTAACTTTTATTCCGGCTCCTGAATTACCGGAAAATGCGGCCAATTTTATTAATTCGTTAGCTTCAACCGGTTATGTTCTACAAGTGGTTGGTGTGATTGAGATTTTGATTGGACTTCTGCTACTGTTGAATAAATGGGTGGCTTTTGCCTTGGTTGTTTTAGTTCCGATTTCGGCGAATATTTTGTTGTTTCATTTGTTTTTAGACATTCCGGGAATTAGCGGAGCACTTCTAGTAACTGTATTAAATGGTATTTTGATGTATAAGCTTTGGCCAAAATACAGACCTCTATTTAACTAAAATTAACATTTGAGTTGATTATATTTGTCAATATCAATCAATTTTCAAATGAAAAAATCTATTTCAGCATTGGCAATTGTTTGTGTAATTAGTATGAATGCACAAACAAATTCTCCTATTAAATATCCCGAAACAAAAAAAGGCGACGTAAAAGACACTTACTTTGGTTCGGAAGTAAATGATCCTTACAGATGGTTGGAAGACGACCGTTCAGCAGAAACAGGTGCGTGGGTAAAAGCCCAAAACGAAGTTACTTTTGGTTACCTTTCTCAAATTCCTTATCGAAATCAAATCAAAGAGCGATTAGAGAAACTGTGGAATTACGAACGTATTTCTGCACCTTTTAAAGAAGGTGATTATACCTATTTCTACAAAAATAACGGTTTGCAAAATCAATCGGTTTTATATCGAAAAGACAAAGCCGGAAAAGAAGAGGTTTTCCTAGATCCAAATACATTTGCGGCGGACGGAACGACTTCATTGGCTAATTTAGAATTCTCAAAAGATGGTTCGCTTGTTACATACTCCACTTCTGAAGCCGGTAGCGATTGGAACAAAATCATTATCATGGATGCCGTTTCAAAGAAAGTATTGGAACAACCGCTTGTTGATGTCAAGTTCAGCGGAATTTCTTGGATGGGAAATGATGGTTTCTTTTATTCCAGTTATGACAAACCGGAAGGAAGTGAACTTTCTGCCAAAACTGATCAACACAAATTATATTACCATAAATTAGGAACTTCTCAAAAAGAAGACAAAGTGATTTTTGGCTTAAACGAAAAGAGAAGATATGTAAGTGGTGGTGTGACCGAAGATCAGCAATTTTTGATAGTAACAGCTGCTAATTCTACCACCGGAAACGAATTATACCTAAAAGATTTAAGTAATCCAAATAGTAAATTAGAAACGATTGTTGATAATTTCAACAGCAACAATTACATTATTGATAATGTAGGTTCAAAGTTATATATCGTTACCAATCTGAATGCACCCAATCAAAAAATGGTGACTGTTGATGCTAAAAACGCAAAACCGGAAAACTGGAAAGATTTTATTCCGCAAACCGATTATGTGTTATCTCCTTCAACCGGAGGCGGTTATATTTTTGCAAATTATATGAAAGATGCTATCTCACAAGTGGTTCAATATGATTATGAAGGAAAAGCAATTCGTGAAGTGAAATTACCGGGAGTTGGTTCTGCTGGAGGTTTCGGAGGGAAAAAGACCGATAAAGAATTGTATTTTTCCTTTTCAAATTACATTACTCCCGGAACAATTTATTCGTATGACCCAAAAACGGGATCATCAAAAGAATATCAAAAACCAAAAGTAGATTTCAATTCTGCCGATTACGAAAGTAAACAAGTGTTTTATACTTCCAAAGATGGAACAAAAATCCCGATGATTATTACACATAAAAAGGGATTGAAATTAGATGGTAAAAATCCAACTGTATTATATGGTTACGGTGGTTTTAATATTAGTTTAACGCCAAGTTTCAGTGTTGCCAATGTGGTTTGGATGGAAAATGGAGGAATTTATGCTGTAGCCAATTTACGTGGTGGTGGTGAATATGGAAAAAAATGGCACGATGCCGGAACGCAAATGAACAAACAAAATGTTTTTGATGATTTTATTGCAGCTGGTGAATATTTGATTGCTCAAAAATACACTTCATCAGATTATTTAGCAATTCGCGGTGGTTCAAACGGTGGTTTATTAGTGGGTGCAGTAATGACACAACGGCCTGATTTAGCCAAAGTAGCTTTGCCAGCAGTTGGTGTGTTAGATATGTTACGTTACCATACTTTTACAGCCGGAGCAGGTTGGGCTTACGATTATGGAACAGCCAATGACAGCAAAGAGATGTTTGACTATTTAAAGAATTATTCACCGGTTCACAACGTGAAAAAAGGAACAAAATATCCGGCAACTTTAGTCACAACTGGTGACCACGATGATAGAGTTGTACCGGCTCATAGTTTTAAATTTGCTACCGAATTGCAAGACAAACAGGCCGGAGAAAACCCAGTTTTGATACGAATTGATGTAAATGCCGGACACGGAGCAGGAAAACCAATTTCTAAAACCATTGAGGAAAACGCCGATATTCAAGCATTTACGTTGTTTAATATGGGGATTAAGAAAATATAGTTTAATCAACATTAATCTATTTTATAAAAAACTTATTTTTTAATACTCAATCTTCCCCAAATAACTCATCTGCCGCACAATAAATCCTTTTCTTCTATTGATATAATTAGATGAATTTGAAGCTTTAAATTTTCTCGGATTAGGTAAGATTGCCGCAATTCCGGCAGCTTCTCGTGGAGTCAAATTCTTAGCATCTTTTCCATACCAAACACGCGAAGCTTCTTGTGCTCCGTAAACGCCGTTACCCATTTCTATACTATTGAGATAAACTTCCATGATTCGTTCTTTTCCCCAAATGAGTTCGATTAGTAACGTAAAATAGGCTTCTAATCCTTTTCGTAAATAACTTCTTCCTTGCCATAGGAAAACATTTTTGGCGGTTTGTTGCGAAATAGTGCTTCCGCCACGCAATTTCTTGCCTTTTTTGTTGGCTTCCATTGCTTTTTCAATCGCTTTAAAATCAAAGCCGTTGTGGGTTAAAAAATTAGCATCTTCGCTGGCAATTACCGCTTTTTGAAGATTAGGTGAAATCTCTTCAATTGGAATCCAATCGTGGCTACAAATCATTTCTTTACCTTCCTTTTTTTGTTCGATGGCTCTAATTCCCATTAAAGGTGTGAACGGTACAGGAACAAATTTGTAGAGAATAACCATAAAAATAGAAATTCCAAAAAACCATAAGGCTGCTTTCCAAAGAAAACGGAGTATTTTTTTTATCATAATTACTGCCTAATTAAGTCTGCTAATTCTTTTCCAACTAAACTACCAATCGCCACGCCCATTCCGCCCAAGCGAACACCGCAAAAAACATTTTCACTAAGTTGTTTTACGACTGGGTTTTTATGATTTCCAACGCCCATAATTCCGCTCCAGCGATGTTCAATTTCAAACGATTGATTGGGCAAAATTACTTCTTTTAGCAATTGCTCCAACTTATTCTGAATAATTTCTGTTTGAGCTAATTCTGTTGTGGTTTCTCCCTCAAAATCTAAATTTCTTCCGCCACCTAATAAAATTCTATTTTCAAAATTTCTAAAATAATAATAGCCTTTATCCAAATGAAACGTTCCTTTAATGTCTAAATTCGGAATAGGTTTAGTAATCAAAACTTGTGCTCTCGCGGGTTTTACTTCGCCATTGGTTAATTCATTGGCAAAACCATTGGTAGCAAAAAACAATTTTTTGGTTTGAAAAGAAAAATCGCTTAAAGCAACTTCGACCTCATTATTTTTTTCAATATAGGAAGTAACCGTTTGTTGATTTAGAATGAGAATATTCTGATTCGTAGCCATTTTCAAAAGCTTTTGCATCATATTTCCGGTATCAATTTGAGCTTCATACGGATTAAAAAGTACATATTCCTGAATTCCCTGAAAGGCAAATCGATCAATTTCTTTCGAAAAAACGTCATTCTTAAGCAACGGTTTTAGAAGTTCGTTGATAAACGGAAGCTTTTGTAAACATTCTTCATACGTAGATTCATCTTCCTTTAAAAACAATTCATATCCGCCGTACGGCTTTAAATCTAAAGCCTCATCGCCAATTCGTTTGCGAAGTAATTGCAATCCTTCCCATCTTTTTTGAACCAATTTCAACACTTCTTCTTCCGTGTGCGAATTCAAATCATCTAAGATTTCAGAAACCGATCCAAAACACGCAAATCCGGCATTTTTTGTACTCGCACCTTGCGGAAGTACACCTTTTTCAAGCACCAAAATTTTAGCAGAAGGAAATTTTTCTCGCAATTCAAGAGCACAATGCAACCCGACAATTCCACTACCAACAATAGTGAAATCTACATTTGTAAACCAATTTTTAAGTTCCCAAAAACTTAATTGCATCTGTTTGAAAATTTTTCATAAATGTACTTTTTATTTTTTTGTTAGAAAATATTTTCCAAAAGACATGTTGTTTATTAATTATACCCCCATTGTAAAAACTAAATTTTAACAAATGTGTTGTTAATATGACAATGTTTAAAACATAAAATTTTAAAATTGTTAATAAATTAGTAGAATCATCCGTTAAAGGCATAAAAATAATTTTACTTTTGGCTACATATTAACTAATCAACCAAGATTTATGAAGCTCAAATTACTCACCATTGCACTTTTGGCAAGTGTATGCTTTTCCAATGCACAAGAGAAAAGCAATTTCTGGAAAACCTCGGCTTTAAATAGTAATGCCACCCTTTTAGAAAGCAAGGCAGGAGTTCCACAAAACAATGTTTTTGAATTAGATGTGGAAGGTATGAAAACGTTTCTTTCCACAACTCCAAATCGATTTTCCCAAACTAAGAGCGGTAAAGTAATTTCTTTTCCCAATGCAGAGGGAACTATGGAACGATTCACGGTGTATGAAAACTCAATTTTGGCACCAGAATTGGCAGCTAATTATCCCGAAATTAAATCCTACATCGGTGTTGGGATAGATAATCCAACCTCAACAGTTTATTTTAGTATTTCTCCGTTAGGTTTTCAATCTATGCAGTTGAATTCAGGAAAAGCTGCGGTTTTTATTGAGCCTTTAACAGAAGATTTAATAACGTATTCCGTTTACAAAAAAGCGGATAAAGCAAAATACTTTTCTCCGTTTGAATGTGGTGTAATTGATACGGTAGCAGATCAGATCGACCCCTCTACTTTACGTCCAAATGCTGATGATAGCACATTGCGAACATTTCGATTAGCTGTTTCTACAACAGGTGAATATACGGCTTATTTTGGTGGCACAAAAGCACAAGCATTAGCGGCAATCAATGCAACTATGACTCGTGTAAATGGTGTTTTTGAGAAAGACTTTGCCGTAAGGATGATTTTAATTGCCAATACTGATTTGGTTATCTATACTAATGCTTCCACAGATCCATATACAACAAGTTATAATAGTCAAGTTCAAAGCACCTTAACTTCTGTAATTGGTGAAGCTAATTATGATATTGGCCACTTATTTGTAAGAGCTTCTAACAATGGAAATGCAGGTTGTATTGGGTGTGTATGTGTAAATGGCTCAAAGGGTAGTGCTTTTACAGCAGCAACCGTTCCAACTGGAGATTTATTTGATATCGATTATGTAGCTCACGAAATGGGTCATCAATTTGGAGCCAATCATACTTTTTCATTTAATAATGAAGGAACGGGTGCCAATATGGAGCCGGGTTCAGGTTCAACCATTATGGGCTATGCCGGAATTACCAATCAGGATGTTCAACCAAATTCTGATGTTTATTTTCATGCTTTCAGTATTCAACAAGTAACGAATAATGTAAAAAACAAAACCTGTCAAACCAATACTGCGACCGGAAATACAGTACCAACAGCTAATGCCGGTTTAGATTATACTATCCCTAAAAGTACTCCATTTATGCTAACCGGGGCAGGAACTGATGCAAATGGAGATGTGTTAACTTTTAATTGGGAACAATTTGACAATGCTGCTTCAACTGCAACGGGGTCAAGTTCTGCTGCAAGTGCAACCAGAACTACAGGACCTACTTTCAGATCATACAATTCAAGCACTTCGCAGGTACGTTATTTCCCAAGAATGCAATCTATATTAGCTGGTGCTATTACTACAGCAGGTTCAGAAATAACTGTAGAAGCTCTTCCTTCTGTTGCAAGAACAATGAATTTCAGATTAACTGTTCGTGACAACAGAGCGGGTGGTTCTGCTAACAATAGTGATGATATGATCGTTTCTGTTAATGCTACTGCAGGTCCATTTACGGTAACTTCACCAAACACAGCGGTTTCCTATGCGGGTGGAAGTTCTCAAGCTATAACATGGAATGTAGCCGGAACAACTGCTAACAATGTAAATTGTGCCAATGTTGATGTTTTAATTTCAACAGACGCTGGAAATACTTGGTCAACCTTATTAACTGCTACACCAAATGATGGGTCACAAGCGGTAACAATGCCAAACGTTACTAGCTCAACTTGTCGCATCATGGTAAAAGGAAATAATCACATTTTCTTTGATGTTTCTAACGCTAATTTTACGTTGACAACAGCTATAGCTGATACTACTGCACCAACATTACCAACGAATTTAACCGTTTCTGGAACAACACAAACATCCACAAATTTATCATGGACTGCTTCAACAGATAATATTGGTGTTACAGGATATGATGTGTACAGAGATGGTGCTCTTTTAGCTTCTGTAACAGGAACAACTTACACTGCAACAGGTTTAACTGCATCAACTAGTTATTCTTTCTTTGTTCGTGCTAAAGATGCTGCCGGAAATGTCTCTGCCAATAGCAATACCGTTTCAGTAACAACATCTGATGCTCCTGCTCCTGATACAACAGCGCCAACAGCGCCAACTTTATCAGCTTCTGGGACTACACAAACTTCTACTAATTTATCTTGGTCTGGTGCTACTGACAATGTGGGTGTAGCAGGTTATGATGTATATAGAAACGCTGTATTAATTGGTTCTACAACCACAGCTACTACATTTTCTGTAACGGGTTTAACAGCTTCTACAACTTACACTTTTAATGTTAGAGCAAAAGATGCTTCAGGAAATAGTTCTGTTAATAGCAATACTGTAAGCGTAACTGCACTAGCCAATACTGTTACGTATTGTACTTCAAGAGGAAATAGTACAGCGGATGAGTTTATCAATAGAGTACAATTGGGTACTATTAATAATTTATCCGGAAACAACGGCGGATACGGTAACTTTACTAATTTATCAACTAATTTAGTGAGAGGAACTAGTAATACCATTACTATTACACCCGCATGGACTAGTACTGCATTTCGAGAAGGATATCGCGTTTGGATTGATTGGAATAGAGATGGGGATTTTCTTGATAGTGGAGAGCAAGTGGTTAATGTAACCAGAACAACAGCAACTCCAATCGCAAGAAGTTTAACTGTTCCAACATCCGCTCTTTTAGGTCAAACAAGAATGAGAGTTTCCATGAAATATAATGCTTCTCCAGCAGCCTGTGAAACGTTCTCATTTGGTGAAGTTGAAGATTATACGGTAAACATAGTTACTACTGCGAGAGGAGAACAGGAAATTGTTTTAGAACCTGTTTCTAAAGAGTCATTTACATTATATCCAAATCCAATAAAAGGAGATTTAGTTCATATTTATGCTGAAACGCAATTTACAACTTTTAAAATCTTGAATTTATTGGGTCAAGTGATTGCTCAGGGAAAAATTGAAAACAAAACAGTTTTAGTTTCAAATCTTGCTTCTGGAACCTATTTATTAGAAGTGTCAAACAATGAAACTTCTGCTGTGAAAAGGTTTATCAAACAATAAGTAATTCATTTATAAATCTAAGCCATCTCGTTGAGGTGGCTTTTTTTATGGAAAAAAAATAGTTACTTTTATACTTTGAAAATCAAATACAATGAAAAAAATAATTTTAATCCTCGCTTTTTTAATGGGAGCATCAGCAGTTTCAGCACAACAAATTTTAAGTCCTGAATTACTTTGGAAACTTGGAAGAGTTTCTGCTTTAGGCATTTCTAAAGATGGGAAAAATGTGATTTACAAAGTTTCTGTACCTTCGTTAGAGGAAAATAAATCTGATTCTAAATTTTACAGCATTTCTGTGAATGGCGGCTTTTCAACCGAAATTTCTGAAACTAAAGAACTTTTGATAGATAAAAACCTTTCTCCCGACGGAAAATATTTGCTTTCCAACAAAGAAGTTAAACATGAAAAAATATTGGGTAAAGACCTCTATCCTGAACTTGAAAAATCAAATGTTCAAGTCTATAACGGATTAGATTATCGCCATTGGGATACTTGGAATGATGGAAATCATAATCATGTTTTTTATGCCGATGCAAATGGGAATGACAAATCTGTTACCATTGACATCATGAAAGGAGAGCCTTATGATTCTCCCCAAAAGCCATTTGGTGGTGACGAAGATTTCACTTGGTCGCCCGATGGGAAAAGCATCATTTATGTTTGTAAAAAGAAATCTGGAACTGCCTATGCCACATCGACAAATACTGATTTATATGAGTATAATTTAGAAAACAAAACAACCAAAAATCTAACTGAATCTAATTTAGGATACGATACAAATCCCATCTTTTCCCCTAACGGTGATTTGACCTGGTTGCAAATGAAACGTGATGGTTATGAAGCTGATAAAAATGATATCATTGTTCGATTTAAAGGAATGGACATGAACTTAACTGCCAATTGGGATGGAACAGTTGATGGTTTTAAATGGAGTCCGGATAGTAAAAAAATCTATTTTACCGCTGCTGTGGATGGTACAAAACAATTATTTGAAGTTAACTTTCCCGGCTTAACCCGAATAGCTGTAATGGTTCGTCAAATTACAACCGGTACATTTGATGTGAATGATTTGGTTGGATTCACCAGAGATAAAATCATTGTAACCCGAACAGACATGAATCATTCTAAAGAAATTTATTCCTATGATTTAAAGAAAAATACATGGTTAAAATTAACCGAAGTAAATGACAAAGCCTATGCTAAATTGTCTTTACCTACTTATGAAAAGCGATATGTAACCACAACCGACGGTAAAAAAATGTTAGTTTGGGTGATTCTTCCACCTAATTTTGACAAAACAAAAAAATACCCCACCTTATTGTATTGCCAAGGTGGTCCGCAAAGTGCGTTGACACAAAGTTATTCGTTTCGATGGAATTTTTCATTGATGGCTTCGCAAGGATATGTCATAGTGGCTCCGAACCGAAGAGGAATGCCGGGTCATGGGGTTTCTTGGAATGAACAAATCAGTAAAGATTGGGGCGGACAAGTGATGGATGATTATTTAGCAGCTATTGATGACGTTGCGAAAGAGAATTATGTGGATAAAACGCGTTTAGGAGCCGTTGGAGCAAGTTATGGTGGTTATTCGGTGTTCTATTTAGCCGGCATACACAACAAACGATTTAAAACGTTTATTTCACATTGTGGTGTATTTAATTTAGAAAGTATGTACGGCACCACCGAAGAAGTTTTTTTTACAGATTGGGATAATGGCGGCCCTTATTGGGAAAAAGATAATGCTGCTGCTCAAAAAACCTATACGCAATTCAATCCAATTAATTTAGTTTCAAAATGGGACACACCTATTTTAATCATTCAGGGAGGCAAAGATTATCGTGTACCCATTGGGCAAGGACAAGAGGCTTTTCAAGTAGCTCAATTACTTGGAATAAAAAGCCGATTTATGTTGTTCCCTGAAGAAAATCATTGGGTACTTAAACCACAAAATGCACTGGTTTGGCAACGAGAATTTTTTGGCTGGTTGAAAGAAACGTTGTAGAAAAATAATAAACATGCCCCAAAAAGTTATACACTATTTGGGGCATTTTTTATGGAAAGAAAAGTAAAGTATGACTATGCATTTAAGTTAGAATGTGTAGAACTAGTTTTGAAGAAACATCATTCAATTGGATATGTTTCAAAATTAAGAGGTCTAAACGAATCGAATATTCGTAAATGGGTTGGCTTCTACAAGACTTATGGACAAGTTGAATTATTACCAAGGATAAACTAAAGTTATTCTATCGATTTTAAATTACTTGTTCTCAAAACCATCAAGAAAGAATCACTTTCCTTACGAGCAAGTTTTTTGCGTTTTAATATCTCTGATGTAGCTATTGTTGTTAAATGGAAAAAAGATTTTACTAACTTTATTATTGACGGATTACGACCAAAACCTAAAGGCAGACCAATTTCTATGAGTGATTATAAACGTAAAAAACGCAAATCAGACAAACCTTTAACAAGAGAGGAAGAGCTATTAAAAGAGAATGAAAGACTTCGTTGTGAGAATGAATTGCTAAAAAAGTTACAAGCCTTAACTCAAGCCAGGAGAAATCCCAAGCCATAACCGAATTAAGGCATAAATTTGATTTAGAATTACTTCTAGATCTAACAAATATGGCACGCAGTAGCTTTTATTATCATCAGAAGCAGAATAAATTACCTGATAAATATAAAGAAATTAAAGAGTTAATTAAAGCCATTTATCAAAGACACAAAGGTCGCTATGGCTACAGAAGAATAACAGATGAACTCCAAAATAGAGCAATAATTATCAATCATAAAACAGTACTTAGATTAATGAAATTACTGAGATTAAAAAGCATTATTAGAGTGAAAAAATATAAATCTTATAGAGGCGAAAATGGTAAAATAGCTCCAAATATATTGGAAAGAAATTTTAAAGCAACAGCTCCAAATCAAAAATGGGCAACCGATATAACTGAGTTTAATGTGTCCGGAAATAAATTGTATTTATCACCTATAATTGACCTGTTTAACCAAGAAATAATGAGTTACGAACTAACAGAACGACCAGTGTTTAATCAAGTAGTTGTGATGCTTAAAAAAGCATTTAGGAAAATACCAAACAACACAAGTTTAATGCTTCATTCTAATCAAGGTTGGCAATATCAAATGAAAAGATACTAGTACTTATTGAAAGAAAAAGGAATCATACAAAGCATGTCAAGAAAAGGAAATTGTTTAGACAACTCCATTATTGAAAACTTCTTTGGGATATTAAAATCTGAGATGTTCTACATTCAAAAATTTAAATCAATAGAACAATTAAAACAAGAAATTGATAAGTACATTAATTATTGCAACAACGAAAGAATTAAATCAAATTTAAACAAAATGAGCCCAATAAAATATCGAGCTCAATACTATCAAAATTAATTATAAATTTGTCTAAACTTTTGGGTGCAGTCTATAAAGGTTAGGATTTTTTTTAAACATATAGTTTGAATTAATAATTAAACTGGAATCTATTGTCTTTAATTTCTGCTTTATCTTTTAAGGCTGAGAATACACGATTCACACCCGATGCATTTTGAGATTTTAACGCATTGAGTTGAGCGGAATAATCTTGAGTTGGCAATGCATTTGTTAGTTTAGTTGTTTTAACAACAAAAACACTTGAATTTCCTTCAATTGGAGCTGAAAGCTTGTTTGCAGGAGTTGAAAAGGCAAAACCAACAACTTTTGGTTCATAACCTAAAGTAGCCACTACAGGATTCTCTAACGTTACATCAGCAGCGTTTTGAACCTGAACAGCATTTGCTGTTGCCATAACTTCTAAGGTAGTTCCTTTCATTTTTGCCATTATTTTTTCAGCTTTCTTTTTATTTTTCAATATTGGTTCCACCTGAAGGCGAGCATCTTCAATATTCAATAAACCCTCTTCATTTACTTTTTTAAGTTTTGCAATTAAATGCCCCACTTTAGCAATTTCAAATCTTTTTACGTCGTTCACTTCAGTATCACTTTCAAAAGCCCAACGAATTACTTGTCTTTGAGCTCCCATTTGACCTAATGTCTCATCTAACGCTTTTACGCGTACAGGGGGAACAACAGTAAGTTTTGCTTCTTTAACTGCTACTTCAAATGATTTTTCGGATGCTGCTAATTCAAATTTAACGGCATTAGTATAGGCAACTTCAGCTGTTTTTTCAGAAGCTTCAATTTTTTGAGCAATTGTTGCTAAACGGATTGCATCTTGTTTATCCGTCACCTTAATTATATGATAACCAAACTCTGTTTCTACTAAACCAACTTTTCCAATTGGATTATTGAACACGAAATCGTTAAATGCAGGTACCATTTGACCAGGGCCAAAGAAATCTAAATCACCACCTTTTTGAGCAGAACCTTGATCTTCAGAGGCTGTAAATGCCAACATGGTAAAAGAATCCGGGTTTGCATTAATTTGGCCTAATAACTCTTCTGCTTTTACTTTAGCTTGTTCTTTTGTTCTGTCTTCTTTTGGTTGGGCTCTTGATCCGGTAAAACTGATTAAAATATGACTTGCTCTAGCTTTTGCTCCAGCTTTTCTACCCATAGAACGGCTTAAGGCATAATATTCACCATATACATAAGGACCATAAATTTGTCCTTCCGGTAAATTAAAAATTTGCTCAGAATGTTCAGCGGGTAAATCTGATTTACCTACATACGTTGAATCATATGGGAAATCAGAATTTGCATTAACAAATTCAATTACATTTTTTGTATTTGAAAAACCAGCAATAGTATCGTTAGTAGATGTTTCGCTATTGTAAATCACTTTAGAATTCAATAAAGTAGCTACATTATTTTTAATTTCAGTTTTATCAGCATCGGAAGGTTTGTCTTCAATTACAACATATTCAATCTCTCTTGTTTCTTCTGCTTTATATTTTTTCTCGTTCTTTTTCATATATTCGATTATTTCTTCATCAGTAACTTTTACATCACTGTCTTTAATTGAAGAAAAGGGAACCGCTACAAAATCAAACGTAACTTTATTATTTTGCAAGTTATATTTAAATTTAGCATCGTTTTGAGTTGTGAAAAATCCACCTTTTACTAAGGAGCTGTAAATTTGATATTTTGAATTAATATTGGCATTCTTTTCAGTAGATTCAAAATATTCCACTTCTTGTGGATTAGAACTTGCTTTGATATACTCTCTGTATTTATTGATATCAAACTGTTTCAATTCATTTTGAAAACTAGGATTTTGACCAAAATTTGGATCGGTTTTCAAGGTTTCAATTAAGTGTTTTTCACTTATTCTAATACCTAATTTCTCTAATTCTTCTGTTAAAAGAGCAACATTTACTTCTTGATCCCAAACACGGTTTACTGCTTGAATGGTAGACATTCCTTGACCGCCTTTTTCAGTGTTACCCACCTTAAAACGGAATTCTTCGAAAGCAATATCCTTTCCATTAATACTACCAACATTTGTTGAAGTTTGAGCAAAGCCACCACTTTGAATTACGTCAGCCAATACAAAAGAGAATAATGCCAAAGCAATAATCACAATTAGAATAAATGAACGTTGTCTAATTTTTCCTAAAATCGCCATTTTATTTATGTTTTATTTTTATTTCAGTTTGCGAAAATACAATTATCTATGAAATAATTATAAAGAAATCGAGATAATTTGTTTAATTTTTGCATGTCACGCTCTATTCCAACTTAAATAAAATTTGATTGGTTTTAATACTAAGAAAATGTATACCTAAATATAGGGATAGTATGAGCAGTAATGCTTTAATTCGTAATTGTCAAAGTCACTAATTCAATTTTTCTATTCGAAGCATCTTCAATTACAAAATGAAAATTTTGGACCGAAATTTTTTCTCCTTTAGAAGGAAATTCTTTGGTATGATTTATAATAAAACCTCCTAAGGTAGAATAGGAATCTTCTTCAGGAATATTTAATTTATAGGTTTCATTGATATATTCTACATCCAAACGTGTTGAAAAACGGAATTGCCTCTCGTTTATTTGCTCCTCAACCAGTGTTTCATCCTTGTCATGTTCATCTTCAATTTCTCCAAAAAGTTCTTCGACAATATCTTCAACTGTAATCATTCCGGATGTTCCGCCATATTCGTCGAGTACAATGGCAACGCTTTTTCTTTTTTTGGTAAGCAAATCAAGTACATCTTTGATAAACATCGTTTCAGGTATAAACTCAACAGAAATCATTACTGATTTTATTGTTTTTGGTTTTCTGAAAAGTTCAAAAGAATGCACATATCCAATGATATCATCTAAAGAAGATTGGAATACTAAAATTTTAGAATAACCTGTTTCTATAAATAATTGTTTTATTTCACTAACGGAATCATGAATTTCTACTGCTGCAATTTCAGTTCTAGGAATCATTATATCTCTAGCTTTTACAGCGGAAAATTCTAATGCATTTTGAAACATTAAAATTTCAGAATCGACCGATTCGTGGTCTTCAACAGAATTCATTTGTTCTGAAATAAAATTTCCAAGTTCTACTTTACTAAAAAACAATTGTGTTTCATCTCCTTGTGTTTTAAATACTTTTTTCAAAACAAAATCTGAAATCCAGATAGTGAATGCGGAAATAAAATATAACAATTGATAGAAAAAATAGGCTGGAACAACAAAAATTTTCATGCAATTATTAGCGTAAATTTGGAAAAATACTTTCGGTAAAAACTCTGCTGTGATAAGAATTACAGCTGTTGAAATCAAGGTTTGAATCATCAATATCTGAAAAGGCAAATTATGAATTTGTAAATAATCCGTAAACAATAATTTGATAATTAAATCACCCATCATAAATCCATAAACAACCAGTGCGATATTATTCCCCACTAACATGGACGCAATAAACATGGATGGTTTCTCAGTAATTTTAGTCAAAATCTTAGCAACAAAACCCTCTTGTAGTTTTTCGATCCCCAAATAAACTTTATTGGAGGAAACAAAGGCAATTTCCATCCCGGAAAAGAATGCTGAAAGCAGTAAACAGATAATGATGATACTGACTTCCATCTAGAATTACTTTTTATCTTGGTTATTCATTTTCTTCATAAACTTTCGTCTGAAAAAAAACATAAAAATAGCCATGGCCGCAAAAAAGAACATCATCCACGGACTTTCTTCTTCAGAATTTAAATTTATAAATCCTTGGTAAATAAAAAATCCTGCTGCAAAAAGATAAAAGTATTGTATGTATTTAAGGTAAGTCATAATTTAATGAAAGGTATTAGGTTAAAGGTTTTTGAATTTGATTTACTCTGCATTATTTATCAAACCATACACTTTTTGGAAATTAATTCGTTTGAAATCTTTACTAAAATCTAGACCTTCACCTGTTGAAAGTCCTTTATTAGGATCTGTAAATTTAAACTTTTTTTCCGTAAAAAACCATTCATTTTTTTGGTCGTAATACAACTGTTCTGTATCTAAAAATTGCCCGCCATCAGAAGTCATTTTCACATTTCCTTGTAAATCTATAATATCGGTGCCCTTAAAAGTGATTGCGTAATCAGCATTGATGAAGTTTTTTTTGCCCCTTTCATCAAAAAGTATTACTTCAATTCCTTTTGGGAACTCCGTAAACGGGTATTGAACAGTACCGTAATCAAACATTTTCGGACTGATCAAAATGGCTTTGATTCTACCGGAATCGGTATATTTTAAATTCACTGAATCCGCTTCTCCAGAAGCCATAAATTCAGAAATATTAATTTTCTGAATTTCTTTAAAATTACTTTCACACGCAAAAAACAATGTCACAGCAAATACTGTGACACTGAAATTTATTATTTTTTTTATGCAAAGCATTTAATTACAAATTTGGAACTGTAACACATTTACCAACCCAACATTTGAAACAGATACTTTGACCTGCTCTTCCTGAGTTAAAAATTTCTTGTTTAGAAGGAGCTAATTTATCGTAAGAGGAAGCCGCTTCATTTCCGGATGTTGTTCCTGCTTTTCTCGCCGTTTGAGCTGCTAACCAATAAATTGCTCTTTTTTCAAATGGATCATTTCCACAGTCATTCGCACTATTCGCATACAATAGAGCAATATAAACATGAGCTTCTCCAAAGGATGGTTTTGCCGCTAACGCTTTTTCAGCATAAGCTCTGGCTTGAACTTTATTTCCGGTTCCATAAATACTTCTGGCAATTGTATAATAAACATTTGCTTTTTTAGTATTGTCTTTTTGCAATTCAGCTGACTGATTAAAATATTCTAATGCTTTTGTTGTGTTCTTTTTTGTATAGAAAGACACTCCTAAATTATAAGCAGATTCAGCCGTTGGATTTAAAGAATGTAATGCATCCGATATTTTTGAAAACAACGGGTCAGAAGAACATCCTTTTTTATCTAAACGGTCTGCTGCTCTTTTTAACCATTCGGCATCTCCTTTATTCTCATCAAAACTTGCTCCTAAGAATGGTATTAAACGTTCACAAGTTGCTAATTGGGCAATCTTAGCATCCATACTGGAATGAATAGTTTCGAAAGCATCTAAATTAATTTGATGATTTTTTTTTGCTATTTTCTCTTTATCTGTTAATTCTGTTCCACTTTCTTCTTTTTGCAGTAAAACATCCAGTGCATCAGAAACTACTTTTTCTTCTTCATCAATCTTATCTGAAATTTGGTCATACTTAGTGAAAACATCTTGTAATTTAATTCCGTTTTTATTTGCTTCAAAATCATTTACATAAATTTCAAAGTAAACATATAATGCTTTTGGATTACTGAAATTATCTTTATCATTTTTGAAAGCTGTGTCTAAAAGTTGGTAAACTTCATCGGAAGTACCACTGTTGTTTTCAAAAAGTACCATTGCTTTTTTAACTTCAATTCCTAATGCTTTAGCCGGAAAATTAGTTTTAAATTCCTCTTGTAATTTAATAAAATCACGTACTTCCTTTTCTTTATCTGCCGGTGTTTTAGCGTTGTCAATTCTGAAATTGATAGTTCTTTCACCATAAATATATATAGCTTTATCAAAGGAAGGGCAATCTTTTCTTAACTCTTGAAGTTGTTTATAGGTTTCTTCACCATAGTTTTTTGTTTTTGCCATTTCAGCAAAAATTGATAGTTTTTCTGCACAGTTTGCAGCACTTTGGGCAAAGCCATTAAACGTTACAAGTGTAAAGGCAAATAAAATAATTACTTTAGTTTTCATAATATTAAAAATTTCTCTTTTAGTCATATTTTCTTTTAATAAACCATTTGTCATTCAATGAAAAACTTACACTTAAGTTTGAATAATTTTCTTGTATTAGTCCTGAATTTGTTGTTCCACGCTTACCAAATTCAAAACCAACGTTTACATTGGAGAACGACCCTCCAAGTGGTAGGCCTAATCCAAAAGTTATGCCAAAATTATTAATCGACTCATTATTGATAATTAATCCTGTGTTTTGATAATTAAAACCCCCTCTATAAGTTATTCTCTTGAAATAACTGGAAAAGGAACTATAATCCGGCATATAGTAACCTCCAAAATTATATTTAGTAACATTTTCATAGGAAACATCGTCTATATCGTCAAACCTATTTCCGAAGTTACTGGCTTGTATAAATGATAATTCAGCTCCAACAGACCATTTCCTGACTTCTCCAATACCAAATCCAATTGCAATTTTGGAAGGGTATTTTACTTTAGCATCATTAACAGGAACATCTTCTTCATTAATCACTACTTCTCCAAAGGATTCTGAAAACTGTACTACTGCTATCTTTCTTTCATTTGACAAAGATAAAGTGCTTTCAGGAGAATAAATCAAACTTCCAAAAATAGTAGTTTTCTTATTTATCAATTTATTATACATCAAACTGGTATTAAAATTGAATCCGGTAATTTCACTTGTATTCAATTCTCTGGTTCCGTATTGAATATCCGACACAAAACTAATATTGTTGGTAGTAATATTTCCAAAATTAAAATTCATATCTGCTCCAATTCTGAAGTTATTATTAATCTTATAACCAACACCTCCATAAACTTTATTCGTTCCTCCAGTACCCGTATAACGTATACTTGGAATTGAAACATCTGTATAAATGTTTTGAATTTTATACCCAACAGAAGTAAAAGGCATAACAGCAAAAGCGGCACCAAATTTTTTTGAAATTGGAACTGCCAAAGCGATATAATCTATTGAAGTACGATTAGCTGTTTCTGATTGACTCTCGGTTTTAAATTTTGTATAATTAAAATTACTCCCAATTGTAAATGTTGTGAACATAATATCAGGCAAACTCGCTGAATTATTGATATTAATATGAATAGAATCGTTTATCATATTTATTCCACCCATAGACCTTATTTCAACATTTCCTTTAAACACTAAATCTCCAATTCCGTAAAAAGAATAGGGTGAGGATGATGCATTTTGAGCATTAGAAAAAAATGAAAATATCAAGCAAAAAATTATAAGAATTTTTTTAATCATTGTTGATTTTGTATTGAAAAAATTGGTTTAAACTTTCTAACAGAAAATTTGAATTGGCAAATATGGTATTTTTTAATCTTTTTGCCAAAAATTCAGCATCTCCTCCCGTTAAAATTATGGTAAAGTTTTCATTTTTGTTTTTATACTGCCGGATAAACCCATCTATTTCATGAATTAATCCATTTACAACACCTGAATGAATGGATTGATTTGTGGAATTTCCAATAAAATTTAGAGGCTCTTCTAGGGTTAATAATGGCAATTTTGAAGTGAATTGATGCAATGATTTGTATCTCAATCGAAGTCCGGGAGAAATAGCTCCGCCCCAATACCTGTTTTCATCATCTATAAAATCATACGTAACACAAGTTCCTGCATCAATAACTAATTTATTTTTTTTGGGAAAAAGCAAAGTAGCTCCTGTTGCTAGTATCATTCTATCAATTCCTAATGTAGTTGGTGTTGCATATTTATTTTGAAACGGAAAAATATCCTGGTGAGAAACAAAATGAATAGAAATCATTTCTGAGAACGAATTAAAAGCAATACTATTTTCATTTCCAACCGAAGAAACAATTAAATCAGTGATTTTTGGATTATTTTCTAAAATATTTTTAATAGTATTTTTAACTTCTAAACTTGAAAATACAAATTGATTAATAAGTGTATTTCTCTCATAAACAGCACCTTTAATCCTAGTATTTCCAACATCAATAGCTAAAAGCATTCCGATAGATTTTAAAAAGGCGAAGATACGAATAGATTTTTTTTTATAATTGTTTTGGATAAAATAAAAATCGCACTATATTTGCACCCGCATTAGCAACGGTACCTTAGCTCAGATGGTAGAGCAATGGACTGAAAATCCATGTGTCCCTGGTTCGATCCCTGGAGGTACCACTTTAAAAATCCGTAACATGCTTGATAAACAAGAAGTTACGGGTTTTTTATTTGTAACTTGTACGATTGTTGTACGTTAATGGGATTATTTTCTTCAAATCCTATCTAATTCTACTACATTTTGTTTGCTAACAAGTTTAGTTATTCCTTTTTCGATTTCTAACCAATTTTATTACTAAAGAGCGTAAACACCTCAACAATACTCTACTCTCAAATTTTATTATTCAACCGGATTGAAATCTAGGAAACTTTTTCTAAGTACAAATGCTTTTGGAAGTCAATGAATAATGAGCTGATATTTTTTACATCTCCTAAGATTTCTTTTGCGTCTTCTAGTGATTGGTATTTGTTGGTTAGCAAAATTGGTAGTTTGTCTTGGTCGAGTTCTTCTACTCCGGTTTCAACATATTTTCTTAAAACAAATTCAATGAACTCTTTTTGTTGTTCGTTTAGAATGGCGAAAATAGTGGCTTCTGCTGCTCTAACTCTTTCCTCTCGTGTCATTGGCTTTATATCACTATTAAAAACATATTCCAGTACATCAAATAAATCGCTTTTCTCGGCATCAATAAGTTTTTGGAGGGTGTAAAGTTCTTCTTTTCCAAATCCTGCTTCATCCAATTTTTCTAATAATACTTTTCTTGTGGTTGGATTACTCCAGATGGTTCGCAATTCATTCTCACTGGTAAATAGTTTTGGTAATTCCCCAAAAAGGCTATTTAAAAATTCTTCTGCGGAAACAGGTTTGCCATCAGCATTCCAAAATGAAGTTGACATCATGTGTTGGATTTCCCGCTCTTTACCATCACGCAATTTGATTTTTATTTTTTTGCGTTTCTCTTTTGCTTCACCACCTTCTTCTGCTTTAGGCTCTCTTTCGAGTTGTGGTGGTTTTGGTTCATTTACTCCGGTAGTTGTTTCAGGTTCCAACGGTTCCCCATCCCATTCAGGGTCTGCAAAATGATGATAGGCATCCACAAAATCATAAATGGTAAAAAAGTCTTTACCATCAAACATTCGCGTTCCTCTGCCCACAATCTGCTTAAACTCTATCATTGAGTTAACAGGTCGCATTAAAACGATGTTTCTAATATTACGTGCATCAACTCCCGTTGATAGTTTTTGGGATGTGGTTAGAATGGTTGGTATGGTTAATTCATTATCTTGAAAATCCCGTAAAAACTTTTCACCAATTTCCCCATCATTTGCTGTTACTCGAACGCAATAATTGGTGTCGGTACTTTTTTTATTTTGGTTCACTAAATCACGGACTGCTGCTGCATGGTCTTGCGTCGCACAAAAAATAATTGCCTTTTCTTTTTGATTGGCATCATTCATAAAAATTTGCACCCGATTGGCTTCTCTTGCTTTAATCTCAATGATTTTATTGAAATCGGGTTCCTTGTAAAGTTTGCCTTCTTCTACTTCTCCTTCAATGATCTGATCGTCACTGGTGAAGATGTAATCATCTAATGTTGTCTTTATTCGTTTTACCTTAAAAGGTGTTAAAAAGCCATCATTAATACCTTCTTTAAGAGAATAAATGTAAACTGGTTCGCCAAAGTATTTGTAGGTGTCCACATTATCTTTTCGTTTAGGTGTAGCAGTTAAACCTAATTGTACCGCAGGTGCAAAATAGTCTAAAATTCCTCTCCAGTTTCCTTCATCATTTGCTCCTCCACGATGACACTCATCAATGATGATAAAATCAAAATAGTCTTTTGGGTATTGTCCGAAATTGTAGGTGGGTTCGACAAGCTCACCCACCGCCTTAAGATAACCCTGCGATTTGGCTATTTCATTTTTTGATAGGTACTTTAGTTTCTCTAAGT
>NZ_JBIKJL010000086.1:0-5892 GCF_044361015.1 Flavobacterium sp. | reverse complement strand
AAGAGCAAAACCAATATTGGATGATGGAAACCATTAATGAGCAATTAAAAAATCATTTTTACACCCATCCTGAAATTACTAAACACTTAAACGAAAAGAAAAAAGCCGTGCAAAACAATACGCTTTCGCCTTTTGCGGCTGCTATGGAATTGCTCTCTACTTATTTTAAATAAACTTATATTTTATACCCTATCTAATTCAAAATTAGTAATATTCTTATTTTTATACCATAAGTGGTATAAAATATTAATAAAATTAAAAAATATACCTTTTATGGTGTGATTTTTCGATATTTTTGTATATTTGTAACTTAAAAGGTATAAATATGCGAGAAAATTTAACCGATTTGAGTAAGCACATTAAACTAAAACGAAAGCAAAATAAACTCACACAACCCGAATTAGCCTTAAAAGCCGGAGTAGGATTGCGATTTGTGCGGGAATTAGAACAAGGAAAAAACACCTTGCGAATGGATAAAGTGAATGATGTATTACGCTTATTTGGAGAAACATTAGGACCAATTCCAATGGATAGAGAAAAATTACTAACGAATGAATAGAAGCGGAAAAGTATATATGAAAAATGAATACTGCGGAACAGTTTTAGAAACTGATCACGGCTATTTATTTCAATACGATTCCGATTATTTAAAAAGCGAAAAAGCTGAAGCGGTTAGTTTAACCTTGCCATTAACCGAAAAACCCTATCAAAGTAAAACCCTTTTTGCTTTTTTTGATGGATTAATTCCGGAAGGATGGTTATTAGACCTTGCCGAAAGAAATTGGAAAATAAATTATAAAGACCGAATGGGATTGCTCCTGACCTGCTGTAAAGATTGCATTGGAGCTATTAGTGTTGTAAAAAATGAAGAACTATAAAAAGAAATATTTAGCAAATTTAAATCAACCGATGGAAGTACACGAAAAAAGTACTTTCTACGGAAAACGCTGTTTGCATTGTTATCAAGCACTTTTTGACAGTAATTCAGATTTTCATGAAGCTTGCAACAAACGTTTTTTTGGGCAATTAAAAACACCACAACTAAATTATAGCTTGGATAATCTGCAAGAGTTAGCTTCAAAGGTTATCCAAAGCCAAATGGCAGTAACAGGAGTTCAAGCGAAAGTGTCATTGAGTTTATTTCGAAAAGAAGAAAAAAATTTAACAAAAAAACTCACCATAGTTGGACTTTATGGCGATTATATACTTAAACCTCCATCGGAACATTATGAGCAATTGCCTGAATTGGAGAGTGCAACCATGCACATGGCTGATGTTTGCGGTATAAAAGTAGTTCCACATAGTTTGGTGAAATTACAAGATGAAACTCTATGCTACATCACCAAACGAGTGGATAGAACGCGAAAAACCAAACTTCACATGGAAGATATGTGCCAATTAAGCGAAAGACTGACGGAAGATAAATACAAAGGAAGTCATGAGCAAATTGCAAAATTGGTTTTAAAATATTCGAGCACGCCGCTTTTGGATGTGAGCAATTTTTATGAGCAAGTTTTGTTTAGCTTTTTTACCGGAAACTCCGATATGCATTTAAAGAATTTTTCTTTGTTGGAAAAAGAAGGACAAGGTTTAAGTTTATGTCCGGCTTATGATTTAGTGCCGACGGCTTTAGTCAATCCGGCTGATACCGAAGAATTGGCTTTGACCTTGAATGCCAAAAAAAGAAAATTAAAATACCAAGATTTTTTAACTGCTTACGAAAAATGTGGATTAAGTAAAAAAGTGATGGACAATACATTAGAACTTTTTGTATATGCCAAACCCGAAATGGAAGCCGTTTTGGGAAAAAGTTTTGTGAGTGATGAATTTAAAATGAAGTATTTGAGTTTGATGGAGAGTAGGTATAAGCAGTTAGAAACACTATAAAAATGCCGTTTTAAAATTTAAAACGGCACTTTTTTACTCTTCATATCTTTCCATCTCCCGATCATAAAAAGCCCCGGCCAATTCAATTAGTTTTTCCATTTCGGTTTCTAATTCTTTTTCATCTTCTTCATCAATTTCTTCAAGAAATTCTACTTCGTCGTCTTTTAAATTGATTAAAAAACGAGGATAATCTAAGTGAATCACAAAAATATCTTCAGGATAATCGGTGTTGTCTGCTAAAACGAATTTTGGTAAGTCCATATTTTAAAGGTTAGCGGGTTGAAAGTTGCGAGTTGCGGGTTTAAAAATTGAGTTTAATATTCAAATGTACCAAATTCACTGGTAATGGTTAATTTTTTTTGTTCGGAAGCTTCTACTCTGCCGACAATTTGAGCCTCGACGTTGAATGATTTTGAAATTTCTATAATGTCGTTGGCGATTTCAGCAGGAACATACAATTCCATTCGGTGACCGCAATTAAACACTTGATACATTTCTTTCCAATCGGTTTTGGATTGTTCATGAATCAATTTAAATAAAGGCGGAATTGGGAATAAATTTTCTTTGAGAATGTGCAAATTATCAATAAAATGTAAAATTTTCGTTTGTGCTCCGCCACTGCAATGCACCATTCCGTGAATTTCTTTTGGGGAATATTTCTCTAAAATCACTTTGATAATTGGAGCATAGGTTCGAGTTGGAGAAAGCACTAATTTTCCTGCATCAATCGGACTATTTTCCACTTCATCTGTCAATTTTACTTGACCAGAATAAACCAAATCAGAAGGAACATCAGCATCAAAGCTTTCCGGATATTTTTCGGCTAAATACTTTGCAAAAACATCATGACGAGCAGATGTTAAACCATTACTTCCCATTCCGCCATTGTATTCTTTTTCGTAAGAAGCTTGTCCGAACGAAGCCAATCCCACAATCACATCACCCGATTTAATGTTGGCGTTATCAATCACATCGCTGCGTTTCATTCGAGCAGTTACAGTAGAATCGACAATTATTGTTCGAACTAAATCACCTACATCTGCTGTTTCGCCACCGGTGGAATGAATCGTTACGCCAAATGATTTCAATTCCTGAATTAAATCTTCCGTTCCGTTGATGATGGCAGAAATTACCTCAGCCGAAATTAAATTTTTATTTCTTCCTATTGTGGATGAAAGCATGATATTATCGGTTGCTCCTACACACAATAAATCATCAATATTCATAATCAACGCATCTTGTGCAATACCTTTCCACACTGAAATATCGCCTGTTTCTTTCCAATATAAATAAGCCAACGACGATTTTGTTCCCGCACCATCAGCGTGCATCAAAAGACAATAATCCTCATCTCCGGTTAAATAATCGGGAACAATTTTGCAGAATGCTTTGGGAAATAGACCTTTATCAATATTTTTTATGGCGTTATGCACGTCTTCTTTGGTGGCAGAAACTCCGCGAAGAGCATAACGTTTGCTGGCATCTGAACTCATAGTTGTGTTGTTTAATCTGAACTTGTTTCAGATTCAGAATAATTGTTGGGCAAAGATAGGATTAATGTGAAAATGTCACAATTTAAAAACAATGAGAAATCATTATTTTTCAAGTATCAAAATTTCAACTCTTCGATTGGCAACACGTTCTTCCTCATTTTTTTCCGGTAACGGATAAATGGGTCGAGTGGAAGCAAATCCTTTGTATGAAATTCTATTTTTAGAAATTCCGTTAGTCAAAAGATAATTGTAAACCGTTTTGGCTCTTTTGATTGAAATATCTTCAACTTCAACTTCTTTACAACAAATATGACCTTGAATTTCAATTTTTAATGTTGGAGTACTATTCATGATTTGAAGTAATTCATCCAAAATTGGTATCAAATCAGGAAGTACAACATCGCTCATATTATAAAAATTCAATCCTTTCAACTTTAACAACTCACCAACTTTTGGATTTTTTATCTTTTCAGAAAAAGAATTTGTCATTGGAACTTGATAAAAAATGTGGACTTTTCTATTTTCATCTTGGTTTAAAGAAAAATCGAAATCCTCACCAAAAGGAATTCTTTCCAATTTATCGACTACTTTTATTTTATTGCGTTTTAAAATAGTTTCGATGGAGTGAATTCGTAGTTCGGCTAACTTTATATTGTATGTTTTCGAATCTACCGTATCACAATAACCCTCCATTTTATATACTTCTGCGGTTGGATTTTGTTTTATCCAATCGTTCAAAATTTGAATAGAATTTGCATTGGGATTGGCTTTATTAAAATCGAAAAAAACGTCCAATTTTTCTTGAGCGGAAAGTTGGATAAAAAATAGAACTGAAATTAAGTTGATTATTGTTTTCAATTCTTAACAATTTCAATTTCTACTCTGCGATTAGCGGCTCTTTCTTCTTCATTTTTTTCCGGTAATGGATAGATGGGTTGCGCACTTCCAAAACCTTGAAAAGTGACTCTCGAGTTTTCTATTCCGTTCATTCTTAAAAATTGAGCAATTGCTTTGGCTCGTTGGTATGATAAATTGGTTCTATCAGTCGGCATGCAACACAAATGTCCTTGAATATCGATAGAAAGTTCAGAATTTTGTTGCATCACGATGAGTAATTCATATAATTTCCCTCGACTTTCACTCACGATGGCAAAGGTATTTAATTGAAAATTAAGGTTTTCCAATTTTAGTTTTTCACCGGGTTTTGCCGCATCAACTTCTTGCATAAAGGCTACATCTAACTCAAAAGTAGATTCGGTTCCATTTGGATTTTGAATGACAATGGCTTCCGGAAATTGTTTTTTAGGTTTTAGTTTTGGAGTGATTTCCTCTTTAACAATTCCTAAAATCTCATCTTCTCTGGCTAAATCTTTTGCTTCAATATAATAAACGGTTACTCTTCTATTTTCTGCTTTATTATCGGATTGTTTGTGTAATTTTCCGAAACTCAGGGTTTTAAAATCGTCTCTAATTTTTACTTTATCTTTCACAAATTGATAAATAAAATCAACTCGTTTTTGGGCTAACGTATCATTAAAACCTATTGTTCCATCCTCATCGGCATAACCGTTAATAGCAACAATTTTGACTTCTTTGTTACTCAAAATCCAATCATTCAGCTTTTGTATTTCTGGCTTTTTTAATTCCGATTTATTTGTGTCAAAATAATAGGATGACTGTTCCTGAGCAGAAATATTTTGAATTATACAAAAAAACAATAGTGCTGTTAATAGCATTTTCATGGTTGATGTTTTTACAATAACAAAAATACATCTAATTAATTTTATCACTTGCATAAAAAAACAAAGTGGGACAACTTTCGTTATCCCACCCGTTTTAGTGTAAATTTATTGGAAATTTAATTTGTTGTGATCAAAATCAAAAAAATTTTGATGTAGTATTTTTGAACACACAAAACTCACTGTTTAAATACCACTCTACTTCCAAGGGTTATATTGTCAAGATTTTTTTAATGCCTGGAGCATTTTTATTTTTTGAAAAAAGTATTTATTTTCATAAGCGATACGAAAATATAAAATTATTTTAATAGTGTAGCATTTTGATAAAAAAAATTAATGTTTTATCAAAAAAGCCACAATTCAAAAACAAACATATATGATTCATTAATAAAAATTATAGCCACGAATTACACTAATTAGCACAAATTAATTCGTGGCAATTAGTAAAATTCATGGCTACTTCTTTATGAGTGAAATTTATCTCGTAAACAACAATTCTCTATATTTCGTTATCGTCCAGATTTCGTCGTCAACCAAAAGCTCTAATTTATCGCAATGTTCTCTGATGATTTCAAAGTATGGTTTTACTTTGTCACAATATGTTTCGGCCATTTTTTGAGCATCAGTTAAAACATTTGCTTTTTTGCGAGCTTCGGTCATTGCTTCAACATTAGAATTGATTCCTTCGATGTGAGCCGAAATTTCTTTGATTAAGGATATTTGCTCTTTGGCAATTTTTTCAAAATCTTTTCCGAAGATTTCTTTTAAACCAC
>NZ_JBIKJL010000005.1:0-77780 GCF_044361015.1 Flavobacterium sp. | reverse complement strand
GTTACTAACCAACGCTCGTATTGAGATAATTGATTAGCATGAGAACCCATTGAGTTTAATCCATAAGTTATCACGTGAAAAACACTTCCTTCAGTAACTGGTCTATCAGCATAACTTGGAACACCAAGAAATTTTTCTCTTTCTACTAATTTCCCTTTTCCATTTCCTGAATCACCGTGGCAAATGGCACAATAAATTCCGTAAAGTTCTTTTCCTTTAGCAGCTTCTTTTTCAGAAATCGAATCCAAAGGTGAGATCGAATTAAGCTTTGCTAATTCATAACCGGCAGTTGAATTTTCATAATCATATACTTCAAAACCTCTCTTCACAGTTCCAACAGGTGGCTCTTGAGCAGTTTGCCCTTGCAATTGATTTTTCCCATTGAATGCTTCCGATTCTGCATAGGTTTCATACCCAATCGATTCATACATGTTTGGAAAAAACTGATAATTTGGACTCTTGCTATCAAAACAAGAGGTAACCGAAACGGCTAAACCAACTAATAACGTAATTTTAACTAAGCTTTTCATAGTTTTATATTAATGCTTTTCAACTACTTTAATTTCTATTGCACCCGTTCCTTTTAGGAAAGAGGCTAATTCATCTTCGTTATTATTCACAGCAACTTCCATTAAAAAATGGTCATCTGTAGTTCTAACATCCGGATTTTCTGCTTCTTTGAAAGGCCATAATTTACTTCTCATGTAAAAAGTAATAACCATTAAGTGTGCAGCAAAGAAAACGGTTAGCTCAAACATAATCGGAACGAAAGCAGGCATGTTTTCAATATAACTAAAACTAGGTTTTCCACCAATATCTTGTGGCCAATCTTGAATCATAATAAAGTTCATCATCCAAATTGAAAAAGATAAACCAACTACTCCATACATAAAAGAGGCAATCGCTAATCGTGTTGGTGCCAATCCCATCGCTTTGTCCAATCCGTGAACCGGAAAAGGAGTATAAACTTCTTCAATATGATGATGTGCTTTGCGTGTTTCTTTCACGGCATCCATCAGGATGTCATCATCATTATATAGTGCTTGTATAACTTTAGTACTCATAATTTCTTACTACTAATTATCTTAATGATTGTGATGTCCTTCTTCTTCTCTTCTTTTTTTGTAAAACTCACCTGAAGATTTCAAAATCGTTTTTACTTCCGCTTGAGCAATCACAGGGAATGATCTCGCATATAAAAGAAATAACACAAAGAAGAATCCAATTGTTCCAATAAAAATTCCGATATCTACAAACGTTGGGGAGAACATCGTCCATGATGATGGAAGGTAATCTCTATGTAACGATGTTACAATAATTACAAAGCGCTCAAACCACATACCTATGTTTACTACAATCGAAATAATGAAAGAGAACATGATACTCGTTCTTAATTTCTTGAACCACATAAACTGAGGAGAAAACACGTTGCATATCATCATCGACCAATAAGCCCACCAGTAAGGACCTGTAGCTCTATTCAAAAATGCGTATTGTTCATATTCTACACCTGAATACCAAGCCACAAATAATTCAGTAATATAGGCAACACCCACAATAGAACCTGTAATCATAATTACAATGTTCATTAATTCAATATGCTGAATGGTGATATAAGCTTCTAATTTGGACACCTTTCTCATGATAATCAACAAGGTGTTTACCATAGCGAATCCTGAGAATACCGCACCTGCAACGAAATATGGCGGGAAAATGGTTGTATGCCAACCCGGTATAACTGATGTAGCAAAGTCAAAAGATACAATCGTGTGTACGGAAAGTACAAGAGGAGTTGCTAATCCGGCAAGAACTAAAGATACCTCTTCAAAGCGTTGCCAATCTTTTGCTCTTCCGCTCCATCCAAATGATAAGATGGAATACACTCTTTTTGTAAAAGGAGTAATCGCTCGGTCTCTTAACATTGCAAAGTCAGGAAGCAAACCTGTCCACCAGAATACTAGTGATACAGAAAGATAGGTTGAAATTGCAAATACATCCCAAAGTAAAGGTGAGTTAAAGTTTACCCATAACGAACCAAATTGGTTTGGAATTGGTAACACCCAATATCCTAACCATGGGCGACCCATGTGGATAATTGGGAATAAACCCGCTTGCATAACTGAAAAAATGGTCATTGCTTCTGCAGAACGGTTAATCGCCATTCTCCATTTTTGACGGAAAAGTAAAAGTACCGCTGAAATCAATGTTCCGGCGTGACCGATACCAACCCACCAAACGAAGTTAGTGATATCCCAAGCCCAACCAACAGTTTTATTTAATCCCCATGTTCCGATACCGGTAGAGATGGTGTAAATCATACAACCTACTCCCCAAAGGAAAGCGGTTAATGCGATTGAAAAGACAATCCACCATTGTTTATTTGCTCTTCCTTCAACAGGAGCAGCGACATCTACTGTTACATCATGATAAGATTTATCACCTATAACTAAAGGTTTTCTAATGGGTGCTTCGTAGTGAGACGACATAATCCTTTATAGTATTTCTTATTAATTTAATTGACTAAGTATTTCTAACTTTTACGTGATAGAATACATTTGGTTTTGTACCAACATGTTCTAACAAATGATACATACGGTCATCTTCAACCAATTTGGCAACTTCACTTTCTTTGTTGTTTACATCTCCAAAAGCAAGAGCACCCGTTGTACAAGCATTTGAACAAGCCGTTTGGAATTCGTCAGCATTCACTTGACGACCTTCTTTTTTCGCTTTTAATATCGTAGCTTGTGTCATTTGAATACACATTGAACATTTTTCCATAACCCCTCTTGAACGAACATTTACATCCGGATTCAGCACCATACGACCTAAATCATCGTTCATATGGAAATCGAATTCATTGTTTTTGTTGTATAAGAACCAGTTGAAACGACGTACTTTATACGGACAGTTGTTGGCACAATAACGAGTACCCACACATCTGTTATACGCCATATGGTTTTGACCTTGACGACTGTGAGAAGTTGCAGCAACCGGACAAACTGTTTCACAAGGTGCGTGATTACAGTGTTGACACATTACAGGCTGGAAAGCAACTTGAGGGTTATCGGCAGGGTTCTCTAATTCTCCAAATCCACTTAAGGAACCTTTATCTCCAGTTAAATCATCAAACTCATCTTTTTTCTTGTTATCACCTGCAAATGTATCCTCAGAAGAATAATATCTATCAATACGCAACCAATGCATATCTCTACTTCTTCTAACTTCCGTTTTTCCAACAACAGGAACGTTGTTTTCAGCGTGACATGCAATAACACATGCTCCACAACCGGTACATGAATTTAAATCAATTGATAAATTGAAATGGTGTCCAACACTTCTGTCAAAACTATCCCATAAATCAACTTTTGTGGCTTCAATTGGCTTGTGGTCCATAGAAACCATTGGTGGTTGATTCCATACTTTAGAATCTATTTTTGGATCACTAAATACATTTAAAGTAGTTTCTTTAATAATATCTCCACGGCCCATCAATGTTTTTTGCAACTGAACACATGCAAATTCATGTTCGCCACTTTCCAAAGCAATTGTAGCATATTGAGTTGCGTTAAATCCTTTATATAATGTATAACCGTTCACACCTACTTGCATTGCTTCTTTTAAAGCTGCTTTTTTACCATAGCCAAGTGCTAAACCAACGGTTCCTTTTGCTTGACCGGGTTGGATAATTACAGGAACTATTTCAAGTTTTGTACCCCCAACTGTAACAGTTACATAGCTTCCGTTCAATCCACCATTGGCAACATTATGATTTTTAACACCGTATTTCTCAGCATCCGCTCTGGAAATGGTCAAGTAATTATCCCATGAAACTCTAGTAATCGGATCCGGGAATTCTTGTAACCATGGGTTGTTGGCTTGTTGTCCGTCACCCATACCGGTTTTGGTATATAAGTTTAACTCTAATCCACTTGAAGGTTTTGCTTGAACTAACGCAGAGGCTGCCGCAGAAAAATCTGCTGATGTAGCAACATTTGAAGAAACAGTTCCTGAAACAAAAATACCGTCATGTACCGCTTGATTCCAAGTTTTACCAACTAAAACTCCTGCCCATGATTCTTTTAAATACTCATAGTACGTTTTAGCATTTCCGTTCCAAACCAATAAATTATCTTGTAATTGACGTGTATTGAATAACGGACGAATAGTTGGCTGCGTTAAACCATACGTTCCTTTGATAATTTGCACATCCCCCCAACTCTCCAAATAATGAGGAGCAGGAGCTGCGATCGTTGTTAAAGAAGCAGTTTCGTCTTCTTTCAAAGAAATAGCAACAGAAAGTTTTGCTTTTTTCAGTCCATCCGCAAAGGCTTTTCCTTTTGCTAAAGTATAAACCGGATTCACTCCACTCATAATAAGTGTGTGCACTTTTCCACCACTTAAATCGGCTACCAACTGAGCTACTGCTTGGTTAGAACCTTTTCTGATTTGGCGTGTTTGATTTGGATTGAAAGCTTCACTGTTTAATTTAGAATTAATTGCCAAAACCAACAATTGCGCATTTTTATCATCGATACCCGAAACTAAAACTCCTTTACTTCCAGATTGATTTAATTGTCCTGCAATTTTAACAATTTCAGCTTCGTTTGATAATTTTCCAACAGCAACAGGAGTTCCTGTAACAATGCTGAAAATCTTAACTAAAGCTTGCTTTTGTTCTGCTGTAGACATTGGAATTCTTTTATCGGCAGCAGCACCGGATAATGTCATGTTTGCTTCCAATTGGATATGCTTTGACATTTTCCCTTGTTTAGGAACTCTTCCTTGAGCATATCCTTTGTCGTATCCCCCACCTTGCCAATCTCCTAAGAAATCTGCTCCAACAGATACAATCGTTGAAACTTTTTCAAATTCATATTCAGCTAAAGCTCTTTCTCCATAAACTGCTTCAAAAGCATCTAAGGCTTCTGAAGAAGAAACTGCATCATAAACAACATGTTTTGCAGTTGGATTATTTACTAAAAATTCATTTACTAATTTTTCTGTTGAAGGACTAGCTAAAGTACCTGTTAAAAGGACTACCTGTGCTCCTGTTGCTTTTGCATCAGCTAAACTAGCTTTTACTTTTGCATCAACTTCTGACCAAGTAGCGTCTTTTTGATTCACTTTAGGTTGTTTCAAACGCATGTTGTCATACATCGACAAAACCGAAGCATGAACACGAGCATTTGCAGTATATTTTGCACCTTCAATTGTATTATTTTCTATTTTGATTGGACGACCTTCACGTGTTTTTACTAATATATTAGCAAAATCAAATCCGTCGAACATGGAAGTGGCATAATAATCAGCAACACCGGGAATAATTTGCTCCGGTTGCATAACATAAGGAATAGATTTGATTACCGGTCCTTCACATGCAGCCAATGAAGCGGCGGCAGTGCTAAAACCAACGTACTTTAAGAAATCACGTCTAGAAGTAGAAGAATTTGACAAACTCTCTTTATCTCCTAAGAACTGATCCGTAGGGATAGGTTCGATGAATTCGTTATTTCTTAACGTCTCAACAATAGAGCTATTTTCGTTTAGCTCTTCAACACTTTTCCAGTATTTTTTGTTTGATGACATACTGTATATATATTAGCTTCTTAATAAATTAATTAATAGTGACATTTTCCACATTCTAAACCTCCCATATCAGCAGCAGTCAATTTATCTTTGCCATATTTTTTGGAAAGTTCTTCGTGAATTTTTTTGTAGTACTCGTTGTCTTTCAATTTCACTTCTGTTTCTCGGTGACAATTGATACACCAGCCCATTGTTAATGGAGCAAACTGTTTTTGATATTCGTACTCTTGAACCGGACCGTGACACGTTTGACATTCAATACCGCCAACAGTTACGTGTTGAGCGTGATTGAAATACACTAAATCAGGAAGGTTGTGAATACGCACCCATTTTACAGGTTGTGTTTTTCCGGTATATTTTTGATTGGCTTTATCCCAACCAACCGCATCATATAATTTTTGGATTTCCAAATTATAATCTACACCATATTCTTTTCCTTCAGCCAATGTTGTTTCGGCAACCTCACCAATATTTTTATGACAGTTCATACAAACATTTAAAGAAGGAATTCCGGAATGTTTACTATCTCTAGCGGAAGAGTGACAATATTTACAATCGATTCCATTATCACCCGCGTGAATTCGGTGGGAATAATGAATGGGTTGTATGGGCTCGTAATTTTGATCCACACCAATTTGCATCATCCATCCGTAGACAAAATAAGCTCCCGACAATAAAAAGAAAATAACAGTTACTAATACCAAAAATTGATTTTTAGCAAATGCTTTCCAAATAGGAAGCGAAGGTTCTTTTTGAGCAGCTTCGATTCCATTTGCCTTTGCAATTTTAGTCAATACATTTCTTACCAAGAAAAGCATTACTACCAACATTGCTAAAACTAAAGCTAAGGCACCAAGGATAACTTCATTTGAAATTCCACCGGTAGCTACAACTTGTCCATCTGGTGACGGTGGCGGTGGGGCTACTTCAGCTTTTGGCTCCATTGTATAAGCAATGATATTATCAAGATCTGCATCTGATAATTGAGGAAAAGCAGTCATAGGAGACTGGTTAAACTCATTATAAATTTTGTTCGCACGTTCGTCTCCCGATTTAATTAATTCGGCACTGTTGCGAATCCACTTGTACAACCATTCTTTTTCATATTTCGCACCAACACCTCGTAAGGCTGGTCCTGTCATCTTTGCATCCAACTTGTGGCATGCCGCACATTGTGCATTGAATAGTGCTTTTCCCGCAGCAGCATCACCTGACGCCATTGCAGCAGGTGCTGTTTGAGCAGCCGGAGCAGCAGCATCTGCTGGAGCAGTTGCATCTTGAGCAAAAAGTTGAATTGAAAAAGTCAGCATTAAAGCTAAACTGAATTTTAGTACTTCGGAAATCGAATTATGGTTACCCACCTTTTTCATATAAGTAGTTATAATTTGTCGACAAATTTTGGTATGATTTTTTCTATCGTCCTTGATAAAAACAACTGTATTTATTTTAAACTCGGACAAAAATACGATTTATGAGCTATTCTCAAAACCTTAAAATACTCTTAAAACGTAATTTATATTTATTCTAAATAATTTTTTTGTTTTTGTTTTATTTCATAACGCGTACATTTGTATTAAAATCAATTCATTATGCTATTTCAAAAAAGAAAAAAACACCTTTACACATTGATTCTATTAACTTTATTTGTTTCAAATTTCACACTAAGTGGACAAAATATTACAGTGGAACAAGATGCTAAATTTGAACAGCTGTTAAATGAAAAAAGAAAAGTTAATTCCTCTATTGCAATGAACGATAGATGGAAAATTCAAATTTTTACAGGGGATAATGAAAATTCAAAAAAAACGTTATTAGCTTTTAAAAAAGAAAACAAAAACATAGATTGTTCTATCTTTTTTCAAACCCCGGTATACAAAGTCTGGGTAGGAAATTTTAAAACAAGAATAGAAGCTGAAAGAAATTTAAAAGACATAAAATTAAAATACCCTAATGCATTTTTAATCAAACCTAACAAATAGAATTGTATCTTATAAAATAAAAAATCCCGATTGCTCGGGATTTTTTATTTAATTTATTTTATTTTTTTCTTCACTTCAACTTGGCTGAAGCATTCGATTAAATCATTAATTTCAATATCGTTGTATCCTTTAATTTGAATACCACAATCGTAGCCTTTAGAAACTTCTTTTACATCATCTTTAAATCGTTTTAAGGCAACTAAATCTCCCGTGTAAATAACAACACCCTCTCTAATCAATCTGATTTTAGAACTTCTAAAAATTTTACCATCTAAAACCATACAACCCGCAACTGTTCCAATTTTAGAAATTTTAAAGGTTTCGCGAATTTCTGCTGTTCCTGAAATTTCTTCTTTCATTTCGGGAGATAACATTCCTTCCATAGCATCTTTCAAATCATCAATTGCATCATAAATAATAGAATATGTTTTGATGTCAATTTCTTCTTTATCTGCCAATTGTTTTGCATTTCCGGCAGGACGAACATTAAATCCGATAATAATTGCATCGGAAGCAGAAGCTAACAAAACATCCGATTCTGTAATCGCTCCAACCCCTTTATGTATAATTTTAATTTGAATTTCTTCTGTAGATAATTTAGAGAAGGAATCTGAAAGTGCTTCAACAGAACCATCCACGTCACCTTTTAAAATGATATTTAATTCTTTAAATTGTCCTAAAGCAATACGTCTTCCAATTTCAGCAAGTGTAATATGTTTTTGTGTTCTAACCGATTGTTCACGCATCAATTGAGACCTTTTTGCAGCAATTTGTTTAGCTTCTCTTTCGTCTTCAAACACATTAAACTTATCTCCTGCTGTTGGAGCACCATCTAAACCTAAAATTGAAATAGGTGTTGAAGGACCGGCTTCTTTTAAACTGTTACCTCGTTCATCATGCATGGCTTTTACTTTACCATGATTTTTTCCGGCCAAAACATAATCTCCAATTTTTACCGTTCCTGCTTGTACCAAAACGGTAGAGATATAACCTTTTCCTTTATCAAGGAAAGCTTCTACTACAGTACCAACAGCTGGTTTATTAGGATTTGCTTTTAAGTCTAACAACTCAGCTTCTAATAATACTTTTTCCAATAATTCTTTAACACCGGTTCCGACTTTTGCAGAGATATCGTGTGATTGAATTTTACCACCCCAATCTTCAACCAGTAAATTCATACCTGCTAATCTTTCTTTAATTTTTTCCGGATTAGAGTTTGGTTTATCTACTTTGTTAATCGCAAAAATCATTGGCACACCAGCCGCCTGAGCATGACTGATTGCTTCTTTCGTTTGTGGCATTATGTCATCATCCGCAGCTACTACAATAATTGCAATATCCGTTAATTGAGCACCACGAGCACGCATTGCTGTAAACGCTTCGTGACCAGGTGTATCTAAAAATGTGATTTTTTGTCCATTTTCAAGCGTTACACTATAAGCACCAATGTGTTGTGTAATTCCTCCAGACTCACCGGCTATTACATTTGTTTTACGAATGTAATCTAATAATGACGTTTTACCGTGATCGACGTGGCCCATTACAGTAACTATTGGAGCTCTATGTACTAAATCTTCTTCTTTATCATCAATAACTTGTATTGCATCTTCAATATCAGTAGTAATAAACTCTACTTCATAACCAAATTCATCGGCAACAATTGATAATGTTTCAGCATCTAAACGTTGGTTCATCGTAACCATAATTCCCAAAGACATACAAGTTCCGATTACTTTGGTAATTGGCACATCCATCATAGTAGCGATTTCTCCAACAGTAACAAACTCAGTTACTTTAATAGTTTTGCTCCCTTCTTCTATTGCTTTTAGCTCATCGTCAGAACGTTGACGGTGTGTATCTCTCTTATCTCTACGATACTTTGCTGCTTTGCTTTTATTTCCTTTGCCTTGAAGTTTTTCAAGAGTTTCTCGGATTTGTTTTTGTACTTCTTCTTCGGTTGGCTCAACTTTAGCTACAATAGCCGGGCGAACCCCTTTATTAAAACCAGGTCTAATTAGATGATTCGGTCTAATTGTACCTCCGCCTTGTTGATTTCCTTGATTTTGACCTCCACCAGGAGTCCCCGGTTTTGGCGGAATTCTTTTACGTTTATTTTTATTTGCATCAGATGCCGCGCCTTGTGTTGCAGATCTGGGTTGAATTTTAGGCTCTTCTTTTTTCTTTTTAGGCTTATCAAACTGCGATAAATCAATTTTTTGTCCTGTGGTAGTCGTTCCGGATAATTTTTGATATTGCGTTTCAAATTTTTCATCAATTTCAGGAATATCTGTCACAGCCTTTGGTTCAGCCTTTTTAGGCTCTTCAACTTTTGGAACAATTACTTTGGGCTCAATTTTCTTTGGCTCAATTTTTACTTTTTCTTCTTGTACAATTGGTTTAGGTTGAATAGGTTCAGGTTTTACAATCTCAGCAACTGGGGTTGGTTTAACTTCAACTATCTTTTCAGGTTGAGGAAAAACAACTTTTTTAGGATCCAAGTCAATTTTACCTACTTGCACAGGTCCACTAAAAACAGCTTTCGCTTTAATTACATCTTGTTGTCTATGAAGATCTTCTTCTTGTTTTTTGAGCAATTCTAATTCTTTTTCTCTTTCAATACGCAAAGCTTCTTTTTCTTTACGTTTTTCCTCACTTACTTCTTTAGATGCCTCTTTATTTCCCTTATCGCCTGCAAATTGATTGCAAAGAGTTGCATATACATCTTCTGAGATTTTTGTATTTGGACTTGCTTCAATAGCAATTCCTTTGTCTTTTAAATAATCGACAGCTCTCTCCAAAGAAATATTTAACTCCCTTAAAACTTTATTAATTCTTATATTCTTTTCTTCAGACATATTACTTTTTTAGTGTTCATTTTCGTTTGTAAATTAGCCTTCAAACTCTGATTTCAATATTCTCATAACGTCTTGAACGGTTTCTTCTTCTAAATCAGTTCTTCTAACCAAATCTTCTACGCTATGTTTTAAAATACTTCTAGCTGTATCTAATCCGATTTTTGCAAATTCATCTATTACCCATCCGTCAATTTCATCCGAGAACTCTGTTAATTCGACATCGTCTTCTTCTTCCGCAACGCTTCCTTCTCTGATAACATCTAATTCATAACCGGTTAATAGTCCAGCTAATTTGATGTTATGGCCGCCACGTCCGATAGCTTTTGAAACTTCTTCTAATTTCAAATAAACTTCAGCTCTTTTTTTCTCTTCATCAATTTTAATGGAAGATACTTTTGCTGGGCTTAAAGCACGAGTAATAAATAATTGAATGTTACTGGTATAATTAATAACATCTATATTTTCATTACCTAATTCACGAACAATTCCGTGAATACGAGAACCTTTCATTCCGACACAAGCTCCAACAGGATCAATTCTATCATCATAAGAATCAACGGCTACTTTTGCTTTTTCTCCCGGAATACGAACCACTTTTTTAATCATGATTAACCCATCAAAAATTTCAGGGATTTCTTGTTCAAATAATTTTTCCAAAAACTTTTCAGAAGTTCTGGACAAAATAATTTGAGGTTTATTTCCTTTCAATTCAACATTTTCAATAATTCCTCGAACATTATCTCCTTTTCGGAAAAAATCGGAAGGGATTTGATTTTCTTTTGGCAATACAATTTCATTTCCATCATCATCTACCAAAATTACAACTCTTGGACGAACATGATGTACTTCTGCGGTATAAATTTCACCTATTAAATCTTTAAATTGTTTGTAAAGATTAGTACTGTCGTGTTCATGTATTTTAGAAATCAAATTTTGACGAAGAGCTAAAATGGCTCTTCTTCCTAAATCAATTAATTTTACTTCTTCCGAAACATCTTCACCAACTTCAAAATCAGGTTCAATTTTTCTAGCTTCTGATAATGAAATTTCAGAGTTTTCGTCTTCTACTTCACCATCAGCAACCACAATACGATTTCTCCAAATCTCCATATCTCCTTTATCAGGATTAATAATTATGTCAAAATTATCATCTGAACCATATTTCTTTTTCAAGGCATTTCTAAACACATCTTCCAAAATGGCCATAAGTGTCACACGATCAATTAATTTATCGTCTTTAAACTCTGAAAATGATTCAATTAATGCTATATTTTCCATGCTAATCTATTATAATTTAAAATGTTATTGTCACTATTGCTTCTTTAATTTCTTTGTAAGGTAATTCTAGGTTTTTTTCAACTGTTTCTTTCCCTTTACCAATTTTTTTAGGCTCTCTAGCTGACCATATCAAAGTGATAAAATCATCATTGACGGCCACTAATTTTGCTTCGATAGTATCAGTTGCCGTTTTAATTTTTAAAACTCTTCCGATATTTTTTTTATATTGCCTTGCCATGTTCAGGGGAGTTGAAACACCTGCAGAGGAAACTTCTAATGAAAAATCGTGCTCTTCTCTGTCAAGATTATTTTCAATTGCTCTACTGATGTCCATACAATCCTGAAGTGTTACTCCTTCATCACCGTCTAACGTTACTATTATTTTTTGACTATCAGTAATGGTCAAATCAATTAAAAAGACAGCAGGTTTCTCTGCAAGTCCATCATTCAATAAAGCAACTACTTTTTCTTTAAATGTCATATTTTTATAAAAAGAGGGGAGCTCTGCTCCCCTCATTATTCACATTTTAATCAAATAACGGTGCAAATATAGTGATTTTTTTTATATTTGAAAATACATTGAAAAATGAAAAAAATATTTGTACCTTTATATTTTAAAAAACCAACGAAAATTAAAACTATTTTACACGACTTTTTTTATGAAAAAAATTTTAATTCCAACCGATTTTTCTGAACACGCGGAATATGCTTTAAAAGTAGCTGCTCAAATTGCCAAAAAACATGATGGTGAAATTATTTTGCTACACATGCTTGAGTTACCTAATCAAACCGGCGATGCCGTTTCTAGCGGTCACGCGTTGCCCGAAATCATGTTTTTTAAAAACGCAGCCTTAGCCAAATTAGAAAGTCTAATGGATTCTGATTTCCTTGAAGGTTTAAAAGTATCTGAAATTGTTCAATTCGAATTAGCTTTTGATGGTATCCTTAAATTAATCAAGAAAAATGATATTGATTTAATAGTTATGGGTTCTCACGGTGCCAGCGGATTTAAAGATATGTTTATTGGCTCTAATGCAGAGAAAGTTGTTCGCCATTCAGAAGTGCCTGTCTTAATTATCAAAAAAGAAATTCCCGATTTTACTATCAACAAATTTGTTTTTGCTTCTGATTTTTCAGATGAAGTGAAAGCTCCTTTTGCCAAAGTTGTTGAAGTTGCTAATAAATTTGAAGCTGAATTAAACTTAGTTATGATTAACACACCTAATAGTTTCAAATCAACTTTAGTGGCTCAAGAAATTATGGATAAGTTTGTTGGTCAATTTAGCATCAAAAAATTCTCAACACACATTTTTAACGATGCTAATGTAGAAAAAGGAATTTTGAATTTTTCCAACTATATCAATGCAGATTTAATTGGAATGTGTACACATGGAAGAAAAGGATTATCTCACTTTTTTAACGGTAGCATCAGTGAAGATTTGGTAAATCATGCTATTAAACCCGTTTTAACATTTAAAATATAATTTAAATTATATTTCAAAATCCCGATTAGTTAATTAATCGGGATTTTTTTATGTTTAAAAAACAAAAAAACCACTCATAAAGAGTGGTTTTTTCTGTTGGTCCACAAGGACTCGAACCTTGAAAGACTGCACCAAAAACAGTTGTGTTACCATTACACCATGGACCAAAAATCGCTTGAATGCGGGTGCAAATTTATACTATTTTTTATTTAAAGCAAATATTTTATGCCTTTTTATGAAAAATATTTACACTATTTATAATACTTACTCAAGCTCAATAAGTCCATTTTTGATTTATTTTGTTTTCATAATAAATCGTAGTGAGAAAATTTTGTTAAGCCAACGTTGTTTACGTAAAAAAATAGTTTCTTTGTAGCTATTATTTCTTTCAAACAAAGATAAACAAATGATGACTTTTGATTTCAAAAAATGGAATACCATAATAGGATGGTTAACCTTTACCATTGCTTTAATAACTTATACTTTAACTGTTGAACCAACTCTTAGTTTTTGGGATTGTGGTGAATACATTGCTACTTCTGCAAAACTTCAAGTAGGCCATCCTCCGGGAGCTCCTTTATTTCAAATGATGGGTGCTTTTTTTGCATTATTTGCTCCAGATGCCTCAAAAGTAGCTTTAATGGTTAACATGATGTCTGTGTTTTCAAGTGCGTTTACAATTTTGTTCCTATTTTGGTCATCCTCCATTTTGCTTAAAAAAATAATAGCACAGTTTAAGGAAATTACTTCTATTGAAGAAATTGCAATTTTAATTGCCTCTTTTGTAGGAGCTTTGTCTTTTACATTTACCGATAGTTTTTGGTACAATGCAGTTGAAGCAGAAGTTTATGCCATGGCTACCTTATTAATTGCATTATTATTTTGGTTGGGTTTACGATGGGAACAAGAAATGCACACACCCAGAGGCAACAAATGGTTATTGTTAATCTGTTTAGTTATAGGACTATCCTTTGGTGTTCACTTTATGGCTCTGTTGACTATTCCTTCAATTGGTTTACTTTACTTTTTCAAAAATTACAAAACAATAACATCCAAAAGTTTTATTATTGCTAATTTAGTAGTTGTAGCAATCTTTTTGTTTATTTATAAATTATTACTTCCGTTAACCATGGCTCTATTTGGCAAAACCGAAGTCTTTATGGTCAACACCTTTGGTTTACCTTTTGATTCAGGAACAATTATTACCACTTTAGCTCTCATTGCTTTTTTCTATTTTGGTTTAAAATATACCCGAAGTAATAACCTTCCGCAATTTAACACAATATTATTGTGTATTCTTTTTGTATTAATAGGATTTTCAACCTGGATGATGTTACCAATTCGGGCTAATGCCAATGTTGTTATCAACGAAAACAGACCTTCAGATGCCCGAGAAGTTTTAGCCTATTATAATAGAGAACAATACCCTCAAAATCCTTTGTTTTACGGACCTCAGTTTTCAGATATGTTTGCCGGATTAGATCCTGACGAGCCTTATTTAGACAAAGCTCCAAACTATGAACGTGATTATAAATTAGGCAAATATGTCATAACAAATAATTATGAAAACGCAACTCAAAACAGTCATAATGCACACAAAGCAATTTTGCCAAGAATGTGGAGTGGAGAACACGCACAAAATTATATGGATTTTACTAATGTGTTGGAATTCAAAATTAATCCGGAATATGCTCATGAACAAGAATTGGTGGATGTTATTTCACAATTCAGAAAAGCCTACAGTTCAGGTAGATTAGACACCGAAGATTATGTTTCGTTTTTGAAATCTTATGGAAATTATTTGATTGTTGAAAAACCAACTACCTCAGACAACATAAAGTTCATGACACAATTTCAATTTGGCTACATGTATGTTCGTTACCTCATGTGGAACTTTGTAGGCCGTCAAAGTGACGTTCAAGGAAAATATGACAATGAAGGAAATTGGCTAAGCGGTATTGATTTTATTGATGAACTATTTTTGGGTTCTCAAAAAAATCTGCCTCAAGATGTTTTAAATAATAAAGGTCGAAATGTCTATTTCTTTTTGCCTTTTATTTTAGGCATTTTTGGCATTCTTTTTCATGCTAAAAGAGATATTAAAAGCTTTTATGTTCTTTTAGCTTTGTTCTTAATTACTGGAATTGCTTTAAAAATATACTTGAATGAAAGACCTTTTGAACCACGGGAAAGAGATTATGCTTTAGTAGGGTCTTTTTATGTTTTTGCTATATGGATAGGATTAGGCGTTTACGCAATTTTTGATTTCATAAAAAAATGGTTGCAACCAAAATTTGCTTTACCATTAGTTTTTGTATCTACCTTATTTGCAGCACCTTTTTTATTGGCTTCTCAAAATTGGGATGACCATGACCGCTCAAATAAATATACTGCTTTGGCAAATGCAAAAGGCTACTTAGAATCCTGTGAGCCAAATGCCATATTATTTACTATTGGTGATAACGACACTTTTCCATTGTGGTATGCCCAAGAGATTGAAGGAATCCGGCGAGATGTGCGGGTAGTAAACACCCAGTTATTTATGACGGATTGGCATATTGATCAAATGAAAGCAAAAGCATATGATTCTGAACCCTTACCCATTTCTTTTGACAGAAGCCATTATGTAGGTGATAAATTAGATTATTGTGTGTATAATGAAATTACTCAAAACCGTTGGGAATTGAAAAACTTTTTAGACTTTATAAAAAGTGATGACCCAAATACAATGTTAGAAATGCAAAGTGGCCAAAGTGTTCACTTTTTTCCAACTAATAAAATTAGAATTCCAATTGACAAAAGTGTCATTATAAAGAATAAAGTTGTCACTGAAAAATACTATGATTCCATTGTTCCTTATATTGATGTTGATATAAAAGATCGTGCAATCTATAAAGCTCGTATAATGATGTTTGATGTTATTGCAAACAACAATTGGAAAAGACCAATCTATTTTACAGGAGGTAGTTTTACAGAGGAAGATTATTTATGGATGAAAGACTATCTTCAATTAGATGGATTAGTGTACAAATTAGTTCCTATTAAAACTCCTGTTGATGAAGAAAACAGTCCTTTTGATATGGGTCAGATTGATTCAGATAAAATGTATGACATTGTAATGAAATGGGATTGGGGTAATGGTGACCGAACAGACATCTATCATGACACAGAAACTCGAAGAAACAGTATTACTTACAGAACAAATTTATCTCGATTAATGCAACAGCTCATTGTTGAAGGCAAAACAGATAAAGCTAAAAAGGTAATTGATCTTGCCATCAATAAAATGCCAATTGATTTATATGGTTATTATACAATGGTTGAACCTTTTACAGGAGGATATTATGATATTGGTGAAGTAGAAAAGGCCAGAGCATTATTGCAAAAACTTGCTTCAAAATACCAAGATAATCTCAATTATTACAGTGGAATTGTCCCTTCTGAGCAAAATGACAGAATCGTCGATATTGTTACAAATCTAGAACGATACCGATCGCTTTTATATGTCATGAAAGAAAAAGAAGATATTGAATTCTACGAGAAAAACAAAAAAATATTCAACGGATATAATAAACGTTTTGATCGTTTTAATAGAAAAGATGAATAAAACCGAGAGCCATGAAAGTGGCTCTTTTTTATAAACAACTATGAATTTTCTTTGGATAAAAACGAATCGGTTTATTAAATATATTTTTTCAAATTATGTTTGGAATATTCCCAACGTTGAAAAGAAAGTTTACCTGACTTTTGATGATGGTCCAACACCGGAAATCACAGAGTGGGTGCTAGAACAACTCAAAACCTACAACGCTAAGGCTACTTTTTTTTGCATAGGAAATAATATCGCAAAACATCCGGAAATTTTCAAAAGGTTATTAAGGGAAGATCATGCCATTGGAAATCACACCCAAAATCATGTAAAGGGTTGGAAAACAGAAAATAACACTTATTTTGAAGAAGTAGAAAAATGTGATGAAGTAATTAGCAAACAAACTAATATTGATTCAAAACTTTTTCGACCACCCTATGGAAAAATAAAACCCTCACAATCAAACTATTTGCGAAAATTAGGCTATAAAATAATCATGTGGGATGTTTTAAGTGCTGATTTTGACACCACAATCTCTAAAGAAAAATGTTTAGAAAACGTACTTAAAAATGTAGAATCAGGAAGTATAATCGTTTTTCACGACAGTATAAAAGCATTTCAGAATTTGGAATATACTTTTCCCAAAACGTTGGAATTTTTATCCAAAAATGGATATGTCTGCGATAGAATTAATTAGACTTGTTCTTGAACCAGACCAATTATAGTGTTGGCATCTAATTCGCCGGATTGTCTCCAAACCATCTGACCTTCCTTATAAATCATTAAGGTAGGAAGTCCTTTGATTCGCAAAGCATCAGCCAATTCCTGATTTTTATCCACGTCTATTTTAATCACTTTTGCTTTATCACCCAATGCTGCGGCAACATCTCTAATAACTGGATGCATTGCAACTGAAGATTCGTTCCACTCGGTGTAAAAATCAATTAGCACCGGAACTTGAGCGTTAATAAGTTCACCAAACTTTGACATATTTGACAAATTTTAAATAAAATTTAAATCTATTCTTTAATAAAGAATATACAAATGTAGCATTTTTAACGAATTACACTACTTTTTCTCCTTTTTTTAGTTCAATAACCGTAATTTCAGGCCAAATTCCTACTCTTCCCGGATATGCATGAAATCCAAACCCTCGATTTACATAGATATATCGTCCTAAATTTTCATATAATCCAGCCCATTGTTTGTAAACATATTGAACCGGACTCCATTTAATAATACCCGGTATTTCAATTCCAAATTGCATTCCATGGGTGTGTCCCGATAAGGTTAAATGAAAATGCTTTTGGTTATTTTTCACTTCATATTCCCAATGGCTTGGATCGTGGCTCATTAAAATTTTGAAATCATTCACTGATAATCCATCCGAAGCTTTATTTAAATCACCAACTTTTTTGAAATTATGTCCCCAGTTTTCCACTCCTACAATTGCAATTTCATCTGAACCACTTTTAATCTTAACATGTTCATTTAACAATAACTTAAAATCAATTTGTTGATGTAAATCTTTTATAGCTTCAAAATTTTCATCTTTAGCTTTTTGAGTTGGCCAATCGATGTATTCACCATAATCATGATTCCCTAAAACCGAATATTTTCCGAATTTTGGATTATAAATTCCTTTAAACATTTCTGTCCATTGTTGCATTTCTGTAGCATGTGTATTGACAATATCTCCGGTAAACAATATCACATCTGATTTTTGTTCATTTATCAAATCAACGGCATACTTGATTTTTTCTGCATCATCAAAACTTCCCGAGTGAATATCCGATATATGCGTAATGGTTGTTCCATCAAAACCTTCCGGTAAATCAGGAAAGAATAGAATTTGTTTGATAACTTTAAAATTATACTTCCCTTTTGTTACTCCATATAAAAGCGATAAAAATGGAACTGCTGCAATTCCTAAAGCAACTTGACTGACGAATTTTCTTCTTTGAGGAAGAAATGAACTATTCTCACCACTCACAAAGAAATGCGAAATCAGCCCTGAAATAACACGGTAAAAATCTTCTCCAAACATGAATAATGTTAAAATAATTTTAGGAATTACTGTTATTAAAAGCAGTCCCAGTGTAAAAAGACTTTGTTGCGTTTGTCCGACTCTTCTATCAAACTGTGTAAAAGAATAAATGATATAAATCAAAATAGCTACACTTAATAGAATATAAGTATATTGAACCCATTTGACACGCGAAATCGTCTTAAATGCCTGAAAAGCATAGACTTCAATAATTCCAACAAACAGAACAAAAAAGAGTAATCTAAATAGCACAGTATATTTTTGAGCAAAGTAACAAAGAATCAACTGCTTAATAGTTAATAAATAATTAAAATTTAAAGCCTTTCAAACAAAGGATACTTTCACCAAGATTCCTTATTTTTACCTTCTTTAAATTTATTTTTATGTCCGATCAAAAACGCCTGTTCCTTCTTGATGCTTACGCTTTAATTTTTCGTGGGTATTATGCTTTTATCAAAAATCCGCGAATCAATTCCAAAGGAATGGACACTTCTGCCATCATGGGATTTATGAATGCGTTAATGGATGTGATTAAACGCGAAAAACCCGATCACTTGGCCGTTGCATTTGATAAAGGTGGCAGTGATTTTAGAAATGAATTATTTCCTACCTATAAAGCCAATCGTGATGAAACACCTGAAGCCATCAAAATTGCTGTGCCTTATATTCAGGAATTATTGAAAGCGATGCAAATTCCGATCATGGAAAAAGCAGGTTTTGAAGCTGATGATTTAATTGGCACCTTAGCCAAACAAGCTGAAAAAGAAGGTTTTCAAGTTTTTATGGTCACTCCTGACAAGGATTTTGCTCAATTGGTTTCCGAAAATATTTTTATGTACAAACCCGCCCGAATGGGGAATGACATTGAAATTTGGGGAATCCCAGAAGTACTAGCGAAATTTGAAATTGAACATCCGTTACAAGTGATTGATTTTCTCGGGATGAAAGGTGATGCAGTGGATAATATTCCAGGTTTTCCGGGAGTTGGCGATGTGACGGCTAAGAAATTATTGAAAGAATTCGGTTCCATAGAAAATCTTTTAGCCAATACCGATAAACTAAAAGGAGCCATCAAACAAAAAATTGAAGACAATGCCGAACAAGGTTTGTTGTCTAAAAAACTGGCTACTATCCTACTCGATTGTCCGGTCACCTTTGATGCTGCAGATTTTGAATTGTCTAAACCAGATGTAGAAAAAACAGATGAAATTTTTCAGGAACTTGAGTTTAGACAAATGAAAGCTCAGTTTGATAAATGGTTTGGCACGGGGAAAGAATATGATGAAATCAGCACCAATGGAAATGGAGAGGTCAATGACAATAGCAATGACAAAAATCATCCCGAAGCTTCGGGACAAAAGAAACCAGTTGCTAAAAAATCCAATGAAGATCAATTCGATTTGTTTGGTTTTAGTGATGATGATTCGGATGAAGTGAGAACAAATTCGTTTTATGCCACCTTAGAAACGACCGAACATTTTTATCAAAGTATTCAAGGCGACTTACCAATAAAATTATTGATGCAGAATTTAATGAATCAAACTTCGGTTTGTTTTGACACCGAAACCACCGGAATTGATGCGTTGAATGCCGAATTAGTTGGTTTGGCACTTTCGTGGGAAAAAGGAAAAGCTTTCTACGTTCCGTTTCCTGAAAATCAGGAAGATGCTCAACAATTACTTGAGAAATTCCGACCTTTTTTTGAAAGTGAAACCATTGAAAAAATCGGTCAGAACCTAAAATATGATTTGAAAATTTTAGCCAATTATGGCATTGTTGTCAAAGGGAAATTATTTGACACCATGATTGCTCATTATTTAATCAATCCTGATATGAGGCACAATATGGATATTTTATCGGAAACGTATTTGAAATATTCGCCAAAATCCATCGAAACCTTAATTGGAAAAAAAGGCAAAAATCAGAAATCAATGCGTGATGTCAATCTCGAAGACATCAAAGAGTATGCAGCCGAAGATGCTGATATTACCTTTCAATTAAAAGAAGTTTTCAGTCCGATTTTAGACAAAGCCGAAACGAAGAAATTGTTTGATGAAATAGAAATTCCATTAATTCCTGTTTTAGCTGCGATGGAATCCGAAGGTATTCGATTGGATGTGGAATTTTTGAAAAAAATGTCGGTCGATATGCAAAAAGAAATCAATGAATTTGAACAAAAAATCTATGAAACGGCCGGTGAAAAGTTCAATTTAGCTTCACCCAAACAATTGGGCGATATTTTGTTTGATAAATTAAAAATTGGCGGAACCAAACAAAAGAAAACCAAAACCGGTCAATATGCCACCGGCGAAGAGGTTTTGAGTTATTTGGTAAACGAACACCAAATTGTGAAAGACATTTTGGAATGGCGACAAATGGTGAAATTACAAAGCACCTATATTGATGCATTGCCAAATCAAGTAGACCCAAAAACGCAACGTGTTCACACCGATTATATGCAAACGGTTGCCGCAACCGGACGTTTGAGTTCAAACAATCCTAATTTACAAAACATTCCGATTCGTACCGAAAGAGGTCGATTAATCCGAAAAGCATTTATTGCCAGAGATGAAAATTATACTTTAGTTTCTGCCGATTATTCACAAATTGAACTTCGCATTATTGCCGCTTTATCCGGCGAAGAAAATATGATTAAAGCGTTTCAAAATAATGAAGATATTCACAAAAGTACCGCTGCAAAAGTGTTCAATGTTCCACTGGAGGAAGTCACCAAAGAACAACGAAGCAATGCAAAAACGGTGAATTTCGGAATTATTTATGGGGTGTCGGCATTCGGACTTTCCAACCAAACCAATTTATCCCGAAAAGAAAGTGCCGAATTGATTGATGCCTATTATGCCACTTATCCGAAATTGAAAGCCTATATGGCGAACCAAGTTGATTTTGCCAGAGAAAATGGGTATGTACAAACGGTTTTAGGAAGACGACGTTATTTAAAAGATATTAATTCCGCAAATGCGATGGTACGAAGCGGTGCCGAACGAAATGCCGTAAACGCCCCAATTCAAGGCTCTGCCGCAGATATTATCAAAATTGCAATGATTAACATTCACAAACGATTGGTTAGTGAAAATTGGCAGTCCAAAATGTTATTGCAAGTGCACGATGAGTTGGTGTTTGATGTACACAATTCAGAATTGGAAAAAATTCAACCGATGATTAAACACGAAATGGAAAATGCTTTTAAATTGGCTGTTCCGTTGGATTTGGAATTGGGAATGGGAAGGAATTGGTTGGAGGCTCATTGATAGTTTGCAGTCGCAGTTTTCAGTTTGCAGTCGCAGTTTTCAGAGGAACGCTTAAAACTCTGTCAAGGTTTGAAACTTTGACAGAGTTAAATAATCTTAAACAACTTTTCCTAATTCCAATCAAATAAAAAAACCTTTTAAAAAAAGGCTTTAGTATAAATTTCCGGACTACCGTTAAAGTTTCCTAGTTGAATCTCTTTGTCTCAATTCTGTTTTGACAACAATTGTTTTATACGAATGTATATCCACTTTTCTTTCTAATTTTTCCATCAACAGCTTAGCGGCTTCAGCACCTATTTCAGGTCCGTGTTGACTAATTGTTGACAAACTTGGCGTTAATCTACGTGACCAAACACCATCAGCAAAACCGATAATACAAAGCTCTTCCGGAATTTTTATTCCTTTTTGAATAGCTACTTTCATTGCCATAGTAGAGGCATGTTCGTCGACAGCTAAAATACCATCAACTGCACCACTCGACAATAATTTTTTCAACCGTGCATCAAAATCTTCCTCACTATCCGTTTTAATTACTAAGTAATCTTTAACACTTCTTTTATGATCCTGCAATGCTCGTTCATATCCTAAAGCACGGTGTTTTCCAACGCTTAAATTATCAATACAGGAAAGTAATGCAATTTTATTACATCCTAATTTCATTAAATGATTGACTGCTTCAACAGAAGATTCAAAATCATCTACAATAACTTTATCACAATTGACATCATCCATAATACGATCAAACATCACAATTGGCATTCCTTCCCGAAGAATTTCTTTAAAATGAGTTGATTCTTGTAACGTTTGGGTTTCTTGTGCCACAGAAAGGATAAAACCATCAACCGTTCCGTTGCTTAACAAATCCATCGCTTGTTTTTCTTTTTTGTTCGATTCATTCGAAATATAGGTAATCACATTATACCCTTTTGCATTGGCAGCTTTTTCAATTCCGCTGAAAACTTTGGCAAAAAACGGATTCAAAATATTTGGAATAATTACACCTATTGTATTTGTACGCTGATTTTTTAAATTCTTAGCCATCGTGTTTGGCTTATAATTTTGCAGCTTAGCATATTCTTGCACCCTAATTTTTGTAGGCTCACTAATTTCATGACTATCGCTCAACGCTTTAGAAACGGTGGAAACAGAAATTCCTAAATCTCTTGAAATTTGTTTTAAAGTTATTTTTGGCTTCATGGAACTAATTTTAAATGTAAAAATAGTAAAAATATGGTACGATGTGAATGCTTTGGATTTAATCTATGACAGAAATGACAGAATTAAGCCAAATAGCAACTAAAAAGCAGTACATTTTGATTAGAAATCTATTTTTAAATCCTTTGCTAACTTGCTAATAGACACAAATTTCAACTTAATTTACCGGTTTATAAACACTAAAATAAATATTCTTAAATTGGTATTTGGTTTTATCATAAATAATTGTACTTTTGCAACCCCTTTATTGGGGATGGAATGTTTAATTAAAATAAATTATTGTGAACACATTAAGCTACAAGACAGTTTCAGCCAACAAAGCTACCGCAGATAAGCGGTGGATTGTTGTAGATGCTGAGGGTCATAACTTAGGTCGTTTTGCATCGAAAGTAGCCATGCTATTAAGAGGTAAATACAAGCCTAATTATACCCCGCACGTTGATTGTGGTGATAACGTAATTGTTATCAACGCAGAAAAAATCAACCTGACTGGTAACAAGTTGGATGACAAAACGTACATCCGTCACACAGGTTACCCAGGTGGACAAAGAAGCCTAACGGCTAAAGTATTGCAACAAAAAAACCCTGCAACTTTAGTAGAAAAGGCTGTAAAAGGAATGTTGCCTAAAAACAAATTAGGTGCCGAATTATTCCGAAATTTAAATGTAAATGTTGGTATTGAGCACAAACATGGAGCTCAACAACCAAAAACCGTTAACTTAAACGATCTAAAGTAATGGGAGTTATTCACAAAATCGGTAGAAGAAAATGTGCTGTGGCACGTGTGTATGTTTCAGAAGGAACAGGAAAAATCACCGTAAACAAAAGAGAATTTGAAAACTACTTCCCTACTGCTACTTTACAGTACAAAGTATTGCAACCAATGTCTATGACAGAAAATGCAACCAACTTTGACGTAAAAGTAAATGTACAAGGTGGTGGTTCAACAGGACAAGCAGAAGCTGTGAGAATGGCTATTGCAAGAGCAATGTGTGAAGTGCAAGCTGAAAACAGAGCTATCTTGAAACCAGAAGGATTGCTAACAAGAGATCCAAGAATGGTAGAACGTAAGAAATTTGGACAGAAAAAAGCTCGAAAGAGATTCCAATTCTCTAAACGTTAATACTGAACTTGTATCAGTAGCCGCAGCTTAATTCGCTGTAAAAATTTAAAATTATTATTAAAAAAGTTATTGTTGTTATTATTCCGATGCGATCGGAAAATTAGTTTAGCATCTAAATGGGTTGAAAATAGGTTAGAAGGTTAAGAGGTTAAAAGGTTAAGAGGTTGAATCCTCAAACACATAAACTTTTAAACACATAAACTCTCAAACTTTTAAACACATAAACTTAAAACACATTGCTAATCAACAGAACGTAAACTAGTACAAAAATGGCAAACAAAGTTGAAGTTAAAGACTTACTAGAGGCTGGTGTTCATTTTGGACACATGACTCGTAAATGGGATCCTAACATGGCTCCTTACATTTATATGGAACGTAATGGTATTCATATCATTAACCTATATAAAACTGCTGCTAAAATTGAAGAGGCTAATGAAGCCTTGAAAAAAATTGCAGCATCTGGTAGAAAAGTACTTTTCGTAGCTACCAAAAAACAAGCAAAAGATATCGTAGCCGAAAAAGCTGCTGCCGCGAACATGCCATATATAACGGAAAGATGGCCTGGTGGTATGTTAACTAACTTCGTGACTATCCGTAAAGCCGTGAAAAAAATGGCTTCTATTGATAGAATGAAGAAAGATGGCACTTTTAATACACTTTCAAAGAAAGAACGTTTACAAGTAGATCGTCTTCGTGCAAAACTAGAGAAGAACTTAGGTTCTATCGCTGACATGTCTCGATTACCTGCTGCATTATTTGTAGTAGATATCAAAGCTGAACATATCGCAGTAAAAGAAGCACAAAAATTAAACATTCCAGTTTTCGCTATGGTGGATACAAACTCTGACCCACGTCAGGTTGAATATGTAATTCCAGCTAACGATGATGCTTCTAAATCAATTGATAAAATTTTATCTTTAGTAACCGGTGCTATCATAGAGGGTCTTTCTGAAAGAGGATCTGAAAAAGATGGCGATGCAGTTGTAACTGAAGATGCAGTGGAAGAAGTAGTAGCAACAGCTGCTCCAGCAGTGGAAGTAGAAGAAGCTAAAACAACTTCAGAAGAATAAATAGTATAAATTCCAATAGGAAAAATTCCAAGTTCCAAAAAATTATCTCTCCAAAAATTGATGATTTAATAAAATTGGAATTTGGGATTTGATTATTGGAATTTGTTTTTTTACAAAAAAATTTAAAACTTAAAAATAGATACAAAATGGCAACAATTACTGCTGCAGACGTAAATAAATTAAGACAAACTACAGGTGCCGGAATGATGGACTGTAAAAAAGCTTTGATTGAAGCTGAAGGAGATTTCGATAAAGCTATACAAAACCTTAGAGAAAAAGGGCAAAAAGTTGCTGCTAACCGTTCTGACCGTGAGTCTAGTGAAGGAGCTGCTGTTTCTTTTGTAAATGCTGACAAAACTAAAGGAGCTATCATTACTTTAAACTGCGAAACAGATTTCGTAGGTAAAAATGAAACTTTTGTAACTTTAGCTAAACTATTAGTTGAAAAAGCTATCAACTTCTCTTCTAAAGAAGAATTTTTAGCTTCAGATTTCAACGGAATTACTGTTGCTGAAAAATTAATCGAGCAAACTGGTGTTATCGGTGAAAAAATCGAAATCGGTGGTTTTGAAATTTTAGAAGGTGCTTTCGTTGGATCTTATGTTCACGTTAACAAAATTGCTGCATTAACTGCAATTTCTGAACCAATTTCTAATGGTGACGTTTTAACTAAAGACATCTCTATGCAAGTTGCTTCAATGGGAGCTGATACATTATCTTACAAAGATTTTGATCATGCTTTCGTTGCTTCTGAACTTGCTGCTCGTATTGCTATAATCGAAAAAGAAAATGAAGAAGCAAAACGTTTAGGAAAGACTTTAAAAAATGTTCCTAAATATATTTCTTTCTCTCAATTAACTGAAGAAGTTATCAAACAAGCTGAAGAAGATGCTAAAGCTGAATTAAAAGCTGAAGGCAAACCAGAACAAATTTGGGATAAAATTATTCCAGGAAAAATTCAACGTTTCATCTCTGATAATACTACTTTAGACCAAGAGAAAGCCTTATTAGATCAAAACTTTATCAAAGACGATAGCAAAAAAGTTAGCGATTACGTTAAAGGATTCAACGTTGAAATTACAGGATTCAAAAGAGTTGCTTTAGGGTAATCTTATTCTGAATTTGTTTCAGAATCTTAAAAATATAAAAACCCATCTCTTTCGAAATGGGTTTTTTATTTGAAAAGACTAAGTCTCAATACTAATATCTGTAATATTCCGGCTTGTATGGTCCTTGAACATCCACTCCAATATAAGCAGCTTGCTCTTCATTTAATGTTTCTAGTTCAATGCCTAATTTAGCCAAGTGTAAAGCAGCTACTTTTTCATCTAAGTGTTTAGGTAACATATACACTTCGTTTTTGTAATTAGATGAATTATTCCATAACTCAATTTGAGCTAGGGTTTGGTTTGTAAATGAATTACTCATCACAAAACTTGGGTGACCTGTCGCACAACCTAAGTTTACTAAACGACCTTCAGCTAATATAATAATATCTTTTCCGTTGATGGTGTATTTGTCTACTTGTGGTTTAATTTCAATTTTAGAAGTTCCATGTTTTGAGTTTAACCAAGCCATATCAATTTCGTTATCAAAGTGTCCGATGTTACAAACAATTGTTTTGTCTTTCATTTGTTCAAAGTGAGAACCTACAACGATATCTTTATTTCCGGTAGTTGTGATGATGATGTCAGCAGTACCTACTACAGTATTTAATTTTTTTACTTCAAAACCATCCATGGCAGCCTGTAATGCACAAATTGGGTCAATTTCGGTAACCGTAACAATTGATCCGGCACCTCTAAAAGAAGCCGCTGTTCCTTTACCAACATCACCATACCCACAAACAATTACTCTTTTACCGGCCAACATAATATCTGTTGCACGACGAACAGCATCAACAGCCGATTCTTTACAGCCGTATTTGTTGTCAAATTTAGATTTAGTAACAGAGTCATTTACATTGATGGCTGGCATATACAAAGTACCATTTTTCATTCTTTCATACAAACGATGAACGCCTGTAGTAGTTTCTTCTGAAAGTCCTTTAATTCCGGGAATTAATTCCGGGTAACGATCAAAAACCATATTGGTTAAATCACCACCATCGTCTAAAATCATATTCAATGGTTTTCTGTATTCACCAAAGAATAAAGTTTGTTCAATACACCAATCAAAATCTTCTTCATTTAATCCTTTCCAAGCATATACTTGAATTCCGGCAGCAGCGATTGCAGCCGCTGCTTGGTCTTGTGTAGAGAAAATGTTACAAGAACTCCAAGTCACTTCTGCTCCTAAAGCAATTAATGTTTCAATTAAAACTGCCGTTTGAATGGTCATGTGTAAACATCCGGCAATACGGGCACCTTTTAAAGGTTGGCTATTGCCATATTCTTCACGAAGAGCCATTAAACCTGGCATTTCTGCTTCGGCCAATTCAATTTCTTTTCTTCCCCAAGCGGCCAAAGAAATATCTTTCACTTTGAACGCAACATAAGGTAATGTTTGTGTATTCATTTATAAAATAGTTATATTAGCTAAAAATTTTTGCAAACTTACGCATTTAGATAAGATTTTAAAAACCTTTTTAGGTTTTTTGTGATTTGTTTAATACGCTAAAGTTTTGAAATACAAATTGATATCTTTTTAAGAACCATGCCTTTTTATAAAAAAATAAACGTTGATTCAAAAACAGTTGTTTTTGTATGGAAAATCTCAGAATCTTATAATGAATTATTCCACTCTGTTTCATTGAAAGACAATTCGTTAGCACGCATGGAAGGAATGAAATCAGAAAGCCATCAGAAAGGTTTTTTGGCGGTTCGAATGTTATTGCAACAAGCAGGTTATACCGATTTTGATTTATATTATGATGAATTTGGAAAACCGCATATAAAAGATGGTAAACATATTTCGATCTCTCATTCATTTGATTTTTCCGTTATTGTTTTATCAGAAAGAAATATTGGAATCGATTTAGAATTGCGTCGGGATTTAGTCAAAAAAATTGCCCGAAAATTTGCAGCCGAGAAATTTGTATATGAATCAGAGCATAATTCCGATGATTTTATTCGCAAATTAACCGTTATTTGGGGAGTGAAAGAAGCCGTTTTTAAAGTAAGAAATGAAATAGGAATTAGTTTTAAAGAGCATATTTTTGTTCGCCAGTTTGAAATGGATGATAAACAAACAACAAGTTTATTAGATTTTAATGACACAAAACAAGAATTTGAAGTTTTCTTTACAGAAATTGAATCTTATACTTTAGTTTGGCTTTGGGAAACTGAAAAATGAAAAAAATATACCAAGAAATAGTACAAGCTAAAATTGACAATCGAAAGCTTTTAGCCATTTTACTTGATCCGGATAAAGTAGATTTTGATGGTTTATTGTTGTTGACAGATAAAATTAAAACGTCTCCGGCAACTCATATTTTTGTTGGAGGTAGTATTGTAGAAACCAATAAAATTGACTTATTAATTCAATTCTTAAAAGATAATTTAACGATTCCTATTTTGCTTTTTCCCGGGAATCCATCTCAGATTTCAACTTATGCGGATGGAATATTGTTTTTAAGTTTACTTTCAGGAAGAAATCCTGTTTTTTTAATTGATCATCATGTAAAAGCTGTTCCAAAATTAAAAAACACATCATTAGAAATTATACCAACAGGTTATCTTCTCATTGAAAGTGGAAGTCAAACGGCGGTTGAACGGGTAAGTCAAACGGAACCGTTAGACAGAAATAATAGTAGTTATGTTTGTCAAACGGCTATGGCAGGGCAGTTTTTAGGTAATAAATTGATTTATTTAGAAGCTGGAAGTGGAGCTAAATTAGCCATTCCGTTAGAAATGATTCACGAAGTTTCAAAAGGTCTTTCGATTCCATTGATAGTAGGAGGAGGCATTCGAACGCTTAAAGGAATTAAACAAGCCTACGATGCCGGAGCAGACTTGGTTGTGATAGGTACTGCTTTTGAAAATGATGTAACTTTCTTTGAAAATGATTGATTTTCTTTTTTCTCAATATAAAACATACTCAAGTTTTCATATTTTTTTGGAAATTGTAGCAGTACTTTTTGGTTTAGCTAGTGTTTGGTATGCTAAAAAAGATAACATTTTAGTATTCCCAACCGGAATTATTAGCACGACAATCTTTATATATTTGCTTTGGAAATGGTCTTTGTTAGGGGATATGTCTATCAATGTTTACTATTCTATTATGAGTATTTACGGTTGGTATCATTGGACTCGAATAAAAAATAATCAAACGGTGTTTCCAATTGCCAAAATTTCAGAAAATGAAAAGAAATGGGCAATTATTATTTTTATAGTTACATCGATTGGGGTTATTTTAATCTATCAGTTTTTTGATAAATTTACACAATGGACAGCCTACGTTGATACTTTAACAACAGGACTTTTTTTTGTTGGCATGTGGCTCATGGCTAAACGAAAAATTGAACATTGGATTTTTTGGATAATTGGTGATATCATTTCAATTCCTTTGTATTTTTGTAAAGGTTATACATTTACGAGTTTACAATATTTAATTTTCACAATCATTGCCTTTTATGGCTATATCGAATGGAAGAAAATCTTAAACAGCAATACACAAGCATAATTAAAATTGCTATTTACGGACCGGAAAGTACGGGAAAAACAACCTTAGCAAAACAACTTGCTGAGCATTTTAATACCATATGGATACCGGAATTTGCAAGAGATTATCTTCAGGATAAATGGAATAAAACGAAACAGATTTGTCAACAAGAGGATTTGTTACCCATTGCTATTGGTCAAACAAAACTTGAAAATGAAGGATTGCAAAATGCAAATGAACTATTATTTTCTGATACAAACTTGATGGTGACTAAAGTTTTTTCGGACATCTATTATGGAAATACAAATCCGATATTACTAAAGGCGGCAAAAAAGCATAAATATGATTTGTTTATATTAACGGATATTGATGTTCCATGGGAAAAAGACGATTTACGTGACAGACCGGATAATAGAGAAGATACATTTAAACTTTTTGAAGATGCTTTAATTCAATACAATAAACCGTTTATTAAAATTTCTGGATCTAAAGAAAAGAGATTTCAAAAAGCTAAGTTATTAATCAATGATTTTTTAGAGGCAAAAGGTAGAGGATTTAATTCTTTTGATTTTATACAATTTTATCAGCGAAATGTAGAATTAGATAAAGTAAAAAATCAAATTCATTTTTTAACAGCAGGAATACCTAGAATTGATTTAGATAGAATAGCCAAAATAGATGATGGAATTGAACAGATGAGCAAAGAAGAGGCGATTTATTATGCTAATTTTTTTGAAAACAAAAAAAATCAGTTAAAACTCAAAAAGTTTGTTCCTGCTTCCGGTGCAGCCAGTAGAATGTTTAAATTTTTGATTGATTTTTTACATGATTTTAAATTAGGGGAGGAATCAATCAATGCTTATATCAATAGAAAAAAAGCAAAAAATTTATCACTTTTTTTAATTGGGATAGAAAAATTACCGTTTTATGAAAAGATTTTATCACGAGTAAAAATTATTTTTCCTGAATATGAAAGCTGGGGTTATGACAGTAAGATGTTTGCCTTCATTAAAATTATGTTGGCTAAAAACGAATTTGATTTTGCTAATAAACCTAAAGGCGTGTTACCTTTTCACAAATATAAATCACATTGTGCAACTCCTATTGAAGAGCACTTGAACGAAGCAGTTTATTATGCTGCTTCCAATCAAAAAGCACATTTACATTTTACCGTTTCAGAAGAGCATCAAGAGGATTTTGAAAAAATTGTTGAATCAATAAAACCTAAAATTGAGAACCAATTTCAAACAGAAATAAACGTAAGCTATTCCTACCAAAATAAAGCTACCGATAGTATAGCATTAGATATGGAGAACAATTTATTTCGTGATGATAATGACTTATTAGTTTTCAGACCGGGTGGACATGGAGCTTTAATAGAAAATTTAAATCGTTTAGATGCTGATATAATTTTTATTAAAAATATTGATAATGTTATCCAAAACCACATTGATGAAATTGCATTATACAAAAAAGCATTAGCGGGGATTTTATTAGATAAACAGCAACAAATATTCCTGTATCTTTCTCAATTAGATACAGATAAGGTGGATAAAGTTTTTTTAGATGATGTGGTTACTTTTATTCAAACAAAACTCCATTTTGAAGTTGTAGAAGATTTTTCAAAATATACTAAAGAAAGTAAAATTGACTATTTGAAAAATTATTTAAATCGTCCTATACGAGTATGTGGAATGGTAAAAAACGAAGGAGAACCCGGAGGTGGACCTTTTTGGGTATGCGATAAAAAAGGCCTTGTTTTTTTACAAATAGTTGAAACAACTCAAATTGATGAGACGGATGCAACACAAGTTAAAATTCTAGAAAGTTCAACCCATTTTAATCCGGTCGACTTAGTATGCGGAATTCGAAATTATAGGGGAGTCAACTTTGATTTAAACGAATTTGTTGACCATAATAGCGGATTTGTTGTTCATAAAAACAAGGGTGGAAAAGAGTTAAAAGCCTACGAACTTCCCGGACTATGGAATGGTGCAATGGCAAAATGGCTTACCGTTTTTGTAGAGGTTCCGTTAATTACTTTTAATCCGGTAAAAACAGTAAATGATTTACTTAAAACAGCTCATCAGCCAAAGTAATGGATAGTGTTAAAATTATAGCGGAACTAAATTTTAAAGCAGTTAGAAGTAGTGGAGCAGGTGGTCAAAATGTGAATAAAGTTTCTTCTAAAGTAGTTTTGTCTTTTGATTTGTTTAACTCACAATGTTTAACTGATGATGAAAAAAAAGTACTTTCTGAGAAATTAAAAGCGAAACTAACATCAGCAGGGGTGTTAATTTTAAATTGCGATGAAGATCGTAGCCAACTCAAAAACAAAGAAATCATCACAAAAAGGTTTTTAAAACTAATTCAAAACGCTTTGATTATTCCGAAAAAAAGAAAGCCAACAAAAATTCCACCTTCCGTTATAGAAAAGCGGATTAAAGCAAAACGCACTATATCGGAAATAAAACAAAATCGGAAAAGACCGGATGTTTAAAAAGGTGATGAGTTAATGGAAATAGAAAAAAGGTAAAGTGAATTCTAATTTTTAGTATTGAAATTGTTTTACTAAATTTGCCTTGTCTCAAAGGGGTGCTTATATCCTGAACTAAATTCAGGACAAACGAGCTGAGATCATACCCAACGAACCTAGAACAGGTAATGCTGTTTAGGGAAATGACAAAAAACAAAAGTGCACGTTTGTTTGGCTGTCAAGAGTATCAATTTTAATTTTTAACCAAGAATAATTACCCCTTTTATTCGTAAACATTTTACGAATGAAAACTTTATTCAACAAATTTTATCTTAAAGGCACAAAGTCGTTTAGTAGGTGCTTTTTTTCCAGCTCACTTCTGTTTTCTTTTTCCGGATTTTCACAAGAAACGGTAAATGATACAACTAAAACAAAAGATATTTCACTTGATGAGGTTTTAGTATCAGCCGTTCGAGTAACAGCACAAACTCCGGTAACATTTTCTAATCTTCGAAAAGAAGAATTCCAATCCAGGAATTTGGGACAGGATATTCCACTCTTGATGAATTATCTACCTTCGGTTGTTACAACTACCGATGCCGGAGCAGGTGTGGGTTATACCGGAATTCGGGTTAGGGGTTCTGATGCGACACGGGTGAATGTAACAATCAATGGAATACCTTACAATGATTCCGAAAGCCAAGGAACTTTTTGGGTAAACATGCCCGATTTTGCGAGTTCAACCGAAAGTTTACAACTACAACGCGGTGTTGGCACTTCCACAAATGGAGCAGGAGCTTTTGGAGCAAGTTTGAACCTATTGACCGATACTTATTCAAAAGTAGTAAACGGTGAAATTTCAAATTCCTTTGGTAGTTTTAACACTCGAAAACATACCGTGAAGTTCAGTACCGGTTTGATGAATGAGCAGTTTGAAATTGCGGGACGCTTATCTGCTATCAATTCCGATGGGTATATAGACAGAGCTTCATCTGATTTGAAATCGTATTTTTTGCAAGGAGCTTATGTAGGCAAATCGACTTTAATCAAAGGTTTGGTGTTTGGAGGCATTCAAAAAACCTATCAAGCTTGGTACGGTTTGGAAGATCCCGAAAAACTTGAAAATGATCGAACGTTTAATGTTGCCGGAATGTACTTTGACGAAAATGGGAAAATGAAATTTTATGACAACGAGACCGATAATTACCAACAAGATCATTACCAATTGCATTGGAACGAGCGTTGGGGCGAACATTGGAACAGTAACTTTGCTTTGCATTATACCATAGGAAAAGGCTATTTTGAACAATACAAAGAAGATGAAGACTTTTCAGATTATAGTTTAGAACCCATTGTTTTAGGTGGAGAGACAATTGATGTGACTGATTTAATTCGCAGACGTTGGTTGGATAATGATTTTTACGGAACTACTTTCTCTGTAAATTATTGCAAAGATAAAGTAGATGTAATTATTGGTGGTGGAGCAAATAAATATGAAGGAGCTCATTTTGGTGAAATTATTTGGGCTCAATATGCTTCTCAAAGCGAAATTAGAGATCGTTATTACGACGATTTTTCTACAAAAACAGATGTGAATGTTTTTGCAAAAATCAATTATCAATTGAAGCAGAAGTGGCGTTTGTTTGGAGATATTCAATACAGAAATGTAGGTTTCAAAGCCAATGGAGCAGACACAGGCTTGGTAAACGACACGTTTAATTTTTTAAATCCAAAAGCTGGAATTACTTATATTTTGAACACAACCAACAATTTTTATTTTTCATATGCTAAAGCTAATCGGGAACCCAACCGAAACGACTACGAAAACGGAAATCCCAAACCTGAAAAACTGGATGATTTTGAATTGGGTTGGCGTATCTCCACCGAAAAAACAAAACTGAATGTCAATGGTTATTACATGAAATACAAAGATCAATTGGTTTTAACTGGCGAATTAAACGATGTGGGTGCTCCTGTTAGAGCCAACAGTGGCGATAGTTACCGCCTTGGACTGGAAGTTGCTGCCACTTTTAAACTTACCAACAAGTGGTTTTTGCAACCAAATGTAACGTTGAGTCAAAATAAAAATCAAGATTTTGTATTTCAACGGGACGGAGTTTTTGAAGATTTAGGAACCACAAATATTGCTTTTTCACCCGATTTAATTGTGGCAAACAGATTGGTGTTTATGCCTATTCAAAATTTTCAAGTTTCACTTTTGTCAAAATTTGTGGGCGAACAATATATGGGAAATATTGATGCAGAAAGTTCAAAATTAGACAGTTATTTTGTAAACGATCTGAATGCGTCGTATGAAATTGTAACTAAAAAAGTATTCAAATCCATAAGAATTGATGTCTTGGTAAATAATATCTTCAATTTGGAGTATGAAAGTAATGGGTATTTCTACACCTTTGATGATGATTTTTCCAATCCGGGAACTGTCGCAACTACAGAAGGTGTCGGTTTTTACCCGCAAGCTGGGATAAACTTATTAGTAGGAATAACACTTTTATTTTAAGGTTTAATAGTCAAAAATAGTTGGTAAAATAGCTGTTAGATATTATAAAATATGACGTTTCCAAAAGTTTATTGAAATTCGTTTCAATAAAATTTTTTTATTTATGAAAATCTCAAAAAAAAGCGATGTCCAACCTGCAAAAGTCTTCAAACTATTAAATGGGTATCCAACAAAATAGACAACGATTTAAGTTTAAAGATTGTGGACAATTGTTTACAGCCAGTAATAAATCTGTTTCGGATTCTAACAGAGAAATTTGGTTTAAGAATTGGGTAATTGGTAAAGACACTTTTGATAAAATTTCACTTGAATCCGGATATAGCAAAAGCACTTTGCAACGCTATTTTTATAAAATGCTAAGTAAGGCACCTATTCTAGAGTTCAGTCCCACTGACCAGATATATTTGGTACTGGATGGGACCTATTCCCCCAATGATATTTGTTTGGTAGTATATAGGAACTTTCATTTAAAGCTAACACAGTTTTACAGAATGACTGATGGCGAGCATTTTGAAGAAATTGCTGAAGGCTTGCAGAACCTATTAATCTTGGTCTTAAAATAAAAAGCATAACTTCTGATGGCGATAAATCTGCTATAAAAGCCATTAAAAAAGTCTGTCCGAAAGTGCCTTTTCAAAGATGTTTGGTTCATATCTCAAGAATGTGTAGAATATGGCTTACAGCAAATCCAAAGCACAAATCAGGTTTTGAGCTCAAACAAATTGCAGCTAAAATACATCATGTAGATTCAGAGTATAAAAGACAATTGTGGCTTATTGAGCTGATGCAATGGGAGGAAACTTATCGGTATTTCATTAATCAAAAATCATATAATATCGAAACAGGCAGGTATTAGTACACTCACAAAATGGTTAGAAGATCATTTATGGTAATCAAAAAAGCATTGCCTAATATGTTTCTATATTTAAAAGATGAAAAAATACCAAACTCGACCAACTCTTTAGAATCATTTTTTGGACATCTAAAAGGAAACTTAAATGTACATCGAGGACTAAGCTTAAAAAACAGGAAGAACTTTTTAAAATGGTATTTATATTATAAAAATCAAATCAACAATTAGGTTTTTTTAGCCATAAAACATAACAAAAATGTAATAAAAAAGGCAGTTTTTACACTGCCTCATTTTTCGTATATGTGTCAAACTTATTGCTAATTGGTTGCTCCTCAGCAGAGCCAATGTCCTCTTCAGTTTGATGCGGTAATTTAATGAATCATATTTAAAAAACCACCAACTATTTTTGACCACATTGCCTATTTTAAACAAATAGCATAAAAAAATCCTGACTGTCACAATTGGAATTTTCTTATTTATTCCGGATCGTTCATTTTAAAACTTTCCATAAATTTTGTGGTATAGTTTCCAGAAACATAATCCGGTTCATCCATTAATTGGCGGTGAAAAGGAATAGTTGTTTTAATTCCTTCGATATAAAACTCATCTAAGGCCCGTTTCATTTTACTGATTGCTTCTTCTCTCGTTTGAGCAGTAGTTATCAATTTAGCAATCATTGAATCGTAATTAGGCGGAATACTATATCCTGCATAAACGTGTGTATCTAAACGAACTCCGTGACCTCCTGGTGCATGTAGTACGGTAATTTTACCCGGTGAAGGTCTAAAATCATTATATGGATCTTCCGCATTAATACGACATTCGATGGAGTGCAATTGTGGTAAATAATTTTTACCTGAAATTGGCACACCGGCAGCCACTAATATTTGTTCGCGGATCAAATCGTAATCAATTACCTGTTCCGTAATAGGATGTTCCACTTGAATACGGGTATTCATTTCCATGAAATAGAAGTTTCTGTTTTTATCAACCAAAAACTCAACTGTTCCAGCACCTTCATATTTAATGAATTCAGCCGCTCTAACGGCAGCTTCACCCATTTTTTCACGCAATTCGTCCGTCATGAATGGTGAAGGAGTTTCCTCCGTTAATTTTTGATGACGACGTTGTACCGAACAATCTCTTTCCGAAAGGTGACATGCTTTTCCATAAGCATCACCAACAACCTGAATTTCTATATGACGTGGCTCTTCAATTAATTTCTCCATATACATTCCGTCATTACCGAATGCAGCAGCTGATTCCTGACGAGCACTTTCCCATGCTTTTTGAAGTTCTTCTGCTTTCCAAACTGCACGCATTCCCTTTCCGCCGCCTCCGGCAGTTGCTTTAAGCATGACAGGATAACCCATGTCTTTAGCTATTTGAGCAGCTTGTTCAAAAGACTCCAACAAACCTTCAGAACCAGGTACACAAGGAACTCCAGCCGCTTTCATGGTTGCTTTTGCCGAAGCTTTGTCTCCCATTCTGTCAATCATTTCAGGAGAAGCTCCAATAAATTTTATGCCATGTTCTTGGCAAATTTTAGAAAACTTAGCATTTTCAGATAAGAAACCATAACCGGGGTGAATAGCATCAGCATTTGTAATTTCAGCCGCCGCTATAATATTTGACATTTTTAAGTAAGACAAATTACTTGGCGGTGGACCAATACAAACCGCTTCATCTGCAAACTTTACATGCAGGCTTTCTGCATCTGCTGTAGAATAAACCGCTACGGTTTTGATACCCATTTCTTTACAGGTTCTAATTACACGGAGTGCAATTTCTCCTCGATTGGCAATTAATATTTTTTTAAACATAGATTTTAATTTGAAAATTAAACAATTTAGCTTCGCTCAGTTCGGCTTAGCTTCGAGTGAAAATTTGAAAATGAATTCAAATGATTACATTTTTTCAAATTAAGACGGATCTACTAAAAATAAAGGTTGGTCAAACTCAACCGGTGACATATCATCAACTAAAATTTTGATGACTTTTCCTGAAACTTCTGATTCAATTTCGTTAAATAATTTCATAGCTTCAATTACACAAACGGGATCTCCTTTAGAAATTGTAGCACCTACTTCCACGAATGGAGCTTTGTCTGGAGCCGGTTTTCTGTATAAAGTTCCAATCATCGGTGATTTAATTGTAATGAATTTTGAATTATCATCAACTGCCGGTGCAGCTACCGGAGAAACCGGTTGAGGCATTTGATGTTGAGGCATCATCTGTTGCATTGGTTGTGCAGCAGGATAATGTTGGAAATAAGAAGCTTCAGCGGCACCGGCTTCAGTAGTTTTGATGGTGATTTTAAAATCATCCATTTCTAATTTTACTTCAGTAGCTCCTGATTTGGCTACAAACTTGATTAGGTTTTGAATTTCTCTAATATCCATGATGTTATTGATTTATTTTAGTTTTGTTTATTTTTTATCGTAAGCCCATTTCAGATAGATTGCACCCCAAGTGAATCCTCCTCCAAAAGCTGCAAAAATTAAATTATCTCCTTTTTTTAATTTAGTTTCATAATCACTTAACAACAAAGGAAGCGTTGCGGAAGTTGTGTTTCCATAACGTTCTATATTTATTAAGACTTTGCTTTCGTCTAATCCCATTCTACTGGATGTTGCATCAATAATCCGCTTATTAGCCTGATGAGCAATCAACCAATTCACATCGTCATTCGATAAATTATTACGTTGCATAATTTTTTCACTTACATCTGCCATACCTGAAACAGCATATTTGAAAACTGTTTTACCGTCTTGAAAAACAAAATGTTGTTTGTTATCTAATGTTTCCTGAGAAGTTGGAAGAATAGAACCTCCAGCTTCAATCTTTAAAAACTCTCTTCCAATACCATCACTTCGCAAGAACTCATCTTGTAGACCGAGATCTTCATAATTAGGTTCAAATAAAATTGCCCCGGCACCATCTCCAAAAATAATGCAGGTTGCTCTGTCAGTGTAATCTATAATTGAAGACATTTTATCTGCTCCAATCAACAAAACTTTTTTATATCTACCCGATTCAATGTAAGCTGCAGCATTTGACATTCCATAAAGAAAACTGGAGCAAGCGGCTTGTAAATCATAGGCAAAAGCATTCACTGCTCCAATTTGACTGGCTACATAAACTCCTGTGGAAGCCACTGGCATATCCGGTGTGGCTGTAGCCATAATTACTAAATCAATTTCTTCCGGATTGATGTTGTTTTTCTCAAATAAATTTTGAGCAGCTTTTATAGCAAGAAAAGAAGTTCCTTTACCTTCTTCTTTTAATAATCGTCTTTCTTTAATTCCTGTTCTGGAAGTTATCCATTCGTCATTTGTATCAACCAATGTTTCCAACACTTTATTTGACAACACAAAATCAGGAACATAAGCACCCACTGCGGTTATGGCGGCTGTTATTTTACTCATAGGGTTTGCTGGTTTTTCTTTTCCTTTATAGGTTAAAAAGAGGGGGAAAATTACAAAAAAAAATCTAAACTCAATCGATTTCTAATCGCTTATTTCTTTAAAATATAGGTATAACAAAAAAACTCTCAACAAGTGAGAGTTTATTTTTAAACAATAAAAAAAATACTAAGCAATAGCTTCGGTTTTGTCAATAACAACTTGACCTCTGTAGTACATTTTTCCTTCATGCCAGTAAGCTCTGTGGTATAAATGTGCCTCCCCTGTTATCGGGCAAGTTGCGATTTGAGCAACAGTTGCTTTATAATGAGTTCTTCTTTTGTCTCTTCTGGTTTTCGAGGTCTTTCTCTTTGGATGTGCCATTTTACTATATTATTTATCCGTTAATAGTTTTTTTAATTGATCCCAACGGGGGTCTGTCTCTCCTGTTTTCTTTTCTACTTTTTTTTCTTTGACTGTCAATTCTTGAAGTTTATCAATAGCTTCTGATTGTAATGTTCCGTTTTTTAAACCGGGATGAACTCTTTTTAAAGGAATTGACAATACAATCATTTCATAAATGTATTGTGAAATATCGACTTGATGTTCCCCATGAGGTAAAATCAACAATTCTTCATTTTCATCATTGAAAGCATCTCCAAACTGAACAATCAATTTGATTTTGCCTTTAATTGGTAAATCAAACGGTTCACTTGTCAAATCACAAGGAACATTTACGGTTCCTTTATGTTTAAAATGCAACTCTATCATGGTTGTTTTTTTTTCTAAAACAACCGTTGTTTTGATATCACAACTTTCAAAATCATCATATTCGAAGCGATCAAAGAACGTTTTATCTATTTGATAGTCAAATTGATGTTTTCCTAGCTTTAATCCGATAAACGGAATTAAAAATTCATTAGATACTTTCATCTCAGCAACAATTTGTCCCAAAAATTGGGTTTGCAAAGATATAAAATTATCGCAAATCCAATACGGTTATAAACATTTTTTTGTTTAAAACTGTTTTTCTTTTGTTTTAAGCGGTTTTTCCGTTATTTGAGCATACTCCATTCTGGATTTATAAATGTCCAATGCCAAATAAACTGCCTCTTTAAACGAATTGAAATCAGCTTGATTTTTTCCGGCAATTTCAAATGCCGTTCCGTGATCCGGAGATGTTCGTATTTTATTTAATCCTGCTGTATAATTCACTCCGTTTCCAAAAGATAATGTTTTAAAAGGGATTAACCCTTGGTCGTGGTAACATGCAATTACCGCATCAAATTTTTCCTGTGAATTGTTTCCAAAAAAACTATCTGCAGCATACGGCCCAAAAACAAATGTCCCTTCATCAAATAACTTCTTTATAGTTGGCCTGATTACTTCATCGTCTTCTTTTCCAATTACACCATGGTCACCACAATGAGGATTAAGTCCTAAAACAGCAATTTTTGGTTTGCTGATTTTAAAATCCTGCATTAATGATTGTTTAACTGTCGCTATTTTTTGTCTGATTAATTTTTCTGTTAAATATTTTGAAACTTCCGTGACAGGAATATGGTCTGTAAACAAACCTACTCGTAAGGAGTCATTAACCATTAACATCAATGCATCGCCTTCTAATTCCTGATTAAGATAATCGGTATGCCCCGGAAATTTAAATTCTTCTGATTGGATATTATATTTATTGATTGGAGCTGTTACTAAAATATCTATTTCTCCCTCTTTTAAAGCTTTAGTCGCGGCCACAAAAGATTTTACGGCAAAACCGCCTACTATATCATCCGCTACTCCATATTCTAAATTAAAACTGTCTCTCCATAAATTAAATACATTTATTTTTCCTGGGACAATTTGATCTAATTTGTCAATTCCGTGCAGTAAAGCCGTTGATTCAAAACTTTTTTTAAGAAAAGACAACATCCTAACATTAGCAAAAATAACGGGAGTACAAAGCTCCAACATCCTTGGATCTTCGAAGGTTTTGAGCACTACTTCGCTTCCAATTCCGTTTAAATCTCCAATTGAAATTCCTACCAGAATATTTTCTGCTTTTTTCACCATGGCTTCAAGATATTTATTGCTACTTTTGAAGTGCAAATTTAAGAAAATAAAACGCAAATGTTTACAGGAATTATAGAAACTCTTGGAATCATCAAAGATATTCAAAAAGACAGCGATAATCTTCATGTATTAGTATCTTCTTCGATAACTTCAGAACTTAAAATTGATCAAAGTTTAGCTCATAATGGAATTTGTTTGACTGTTGTTGCCATAAAAAATGACATTTATACAGTTACAGCCATCAAAGAAACCATTGACAAAACAACCATTGGAAATTGGCAAATAGGTGATTTAATCAATTTGGAAAGAGCGATGAAACTGGATGCCCGATTAGATGGACACCTTGTTCAAGGGCATGCTGATCAAATTGGTATTTGCAATGCCGTTAAAGAATCTAACGGGAGTTGGTATTTTACTTTTGAATATGACAATGAACCAAACAACATCACTATTGAAAAAGGCTCTATCACGGTGAATGGTGTAAGTTTAACGGTGGTTAATTCCAAGCAAAACGAATTTAGTGTTGCTATAATTCCATATACTTTTCAACATACTAATTTTCAGACTTTTAAAGTTGGCACTAAAATAAACCTAGAATTTGATGTAATTGGTAAATATGTTGCTCGATTATTTGAGTATAAAAAATAATTAGTTTTTCATGTCTATAAAAAACTCCGAATTACTTCGGAGTTTTTTTTATCGTTTGTTTATTGTTGATTTTGTAAAAAGCAAATACTAGACCAACGACTAACAGCAAGTAAATCGAATTATCGATTGGTGTACCTGGCGGAGGCGGAGTTGGTGGAGGCGGATTATTTGAGCTCTGAGCTAATGTTGTTGCATTAGATAGTATCAAAATAAAACCACCCAATATATTTATAAACTTGTTTGGGACAATTCTCATAGGGTGTAAAAGTAAATAAATTTATTCTTTAACAAAATATTTAGGCAAATAAAGTAAAAATCTCTTTAAAACAAAAACTAAGTTGTTATTTTTTTCTATACTTCCTTTTAAAATGGTAAATCGTCGGCAAAAATACATCTTTTTTGACAACTTCCTATATTTCAAAATTATATTAACGAAAAATATTCTATTTTGGTTTAACTTTCCTTAAAATAATTTATTGAAATAAAAAAAACCTCCCGATTTGAAAGGTTTTTTGTGGTCCCACTTGGGCTCGAACCAAGGACCACCTGATTATGAGTCAGGTGCTCTAACCAACTGAGCTATAGGACCGGTTTAGAGAGTGCAATATTACTACTATTTTTGATTTACTCAAAATATAAATTATATTTATTGATTCCTTTTAGTCAACTCTTTTTAATTATGCCTCAATTATCTGATTTAGAATTACTCAAAAAGTCATTACTTTTGCTGAAAATTGCAGCATGCGAAAAATATACTACTTCAAAACTTGTGATACTTGCAAAAGAATCATTAAATCATTGCCCAACACCGATGGTTTCGTTTTTCAAGACATCAAAGAAGAACCCATCACTGTTAAACAATTGGAGGAAATGCATGCTTTGTCAGGCAATTATGAACAGCTATTTGGCAAAAGAGCCAAATTGTATAAAGAAATGGGTTTAAAAGATGAAAAGCTCACCGAATCCGATTTCAAGCGATACATTTTAGAACATTATACTTTTTTAAATCGTCCAGTGATTGTCATTGCTAACAACATTTTTATTGGAAATAGTCCCAAAGTCGTTCAAGCTGCTATTGATTTTTTGAACAATGAATAAAAGAACTTGGGCACTTTTAGCAGCTACCATGGTATCTGTTATTTATGGCGTTACTTTTACTATCGCCAAAGATGTTATGCCTCAATATATTGAACCTTTTGGATTTATTGTACTTCGAGTAGGAGGTTCCGTCATTCTTTTTTGGATTGTATCTCTTTTTATCCCTAAAGAAAAAATTGATTTAGCCGATTTTCCACGAATTATTGCTGCCGCACTTTTTGGTGTTGCATTAAATATGCTGACCTTCTTTAAAGGACTAAGCTATACTTCACCCATTATGGGAGCTGTTTTAATGGTGACCACTCCCATGATTGTATTGATTCTCTCCGCTTTTATCATGCGGGAACGAATGAAAAAAAGAAAAGTTTTGGGAATTGTACTTGGTTTGGCAGGAACTATATCCTTAATTCTATATGGCAAATCGATGATTAATGCTCCGAATGAAATGTTAGGCAATTTACTCGTTTTTATCAACGCTGTTTCCTACGGTTTTTACCTCATTTTGGTTAAAAAATTAATGGATAAATACAATGCCTTTACATTCGTAAAATGGATTTATACCTTTGGATTTATCATGGTATTGCCTTTTGGATGGAGTGAATTTGACGCCATCATCTGGGAAAATTTCAACACTTCTATTTGGTGGAAAGTTTTTTTTGTGGTGGTATTTTCAACTTTTCTCACTTATTTGCTCAATTTGGTTTCTATGCGTGAATTAAAACCAACCACCGTTGCAGTATTTATTTATCTGCAACCTTTATTTGCTACCATTTTTGCAATCAGTTTAGGAAAAGACGACCTTAGTTGGGTAAAAATAGGTTCTGCGGTTTTAATTTTTACCGGCGTTTATTTGGTAACGCAAAAGAAAAGTGTTCAGTAAGCAGTAATTAGTTTTCAGTAATCACTAGAACTGAACACTTTTCGCCTGAACACTGACCACTTTTTATTATCTTTGAACACATTTTTTACAACTTTATGATACAATCAATGACCGGTTTTGGGAAGTCTACCTTACAACTTTCCAACAAAAAAATTACTGTTGAAGTGAAATCTCTAAACAGCAAAGGTTTGGATTTGAATGTGCGAATGCCTTCTGTTTATCGTGAAATGGAATTGGGTTTACGAAATGTAATTGCCCAAAAATTGGTACGCGGTAAAATTGATTTCTCCATTTACATTGAGGTAACCGGCGAAGAAACTTCTTCAAAAATTAATGTGCCTATTGTAAAAGGTTACATTAATCAAATGAAAGCAGTTATTCCGAATGCAAATGAAACCGAATTGATGAAAATGGCTGTTCGAATGCCTGATGCGTTAAAAACAGAACGCGATGAAATTGATGAAAACGAATGGAATGAAATCATGAAAGTGGTTGAGGAAGCGTTGAAAAACATCGCTTCTTTCAGAATAGATGAAGGCAAATCATTGGAAATTGAATTCGTTTCCCGAATTGAAAATATTCGCACCTATATGAATCAAGCGGTAGGAATGGATACGGATCGAATTGAAACCGTAAAAAATCGCTTGCGAACCGCTTTAGATGAATTGGAAGCTAATGTGGATGAAAACCGTTTTGAACAAGAATTGATTTTCTATCTTGAAAAATATGACATTACCGAAGAACGCGTTCGTTTAGAAAATCATTTGAATTATTTTATCGAAACCATAGCTGGAACAGAAGCCAATGGAAGAAAGCTAGGTTTTATTACCCAAGAAATCGGTCGTGAAATCAATACGATGGGTTCTAAATCCAATCATTCAGAAATGCAAAAATTGGTCGTGATGATGAAGGATGAATTGGAGAAAATTAAGGAACAGGTTTTGAATGTTTTATAAAGAAATATGAATAAAGGAAAACTACTTGTCTTCTCTGCTCCATCAGGCTCTGGAAAAACAACAATTGTCAGGCATTTGCTGGCTCAACCCGATTTGAATTTGGAATTCTCGGTTTCCTGTACAACCCGTGATCCCAGAGGACAAGAAGTGCACGGAAAAGATTATTATTTTATATCGCTCAAAGAATTTAAAAACCACATCAAAGCAGAAGATTTCGTTGAATGGGAAGAAGTATACCGAGATAATTTTTACGGAACCTTGAAAAGTGAAGTCGAACGCATTTGGGCCAAAGGTAAAAATGTTATTTTTGATATAGATGTGGCTGGCGGATTGCGTATTAAATCGAAATTCAAACAAGAAACCTTGGCTGTTTTTGTAAAACCACCCAGTATTGACGAATTAAAAATCCGTTTAAAAAAACGGTCAACAGAATCTGATGATAAAATCAACATGCGAATTGCGAAAGCATCGGTGGAATTGGCAACCGCACCGCAATTTGATACAATTATTAAAAATTATGATTTGGATGTAGCAAAAGCGGAAGCGTATGAATTGGTGAAGGAGTTTGTTAGTCGATAGTCTTTAGTGAAAAGTCCTTAGTCCTCAGTGAATAGTCCTTAGTGAAGTACATTATAAATTATTAATATTAAAAAACATAATTATGGCAGCTGTAAATTCCTATAAAGATTTACTAATTTGGCAAAAAGGTATAAGAATTGTCATTTTAGTGTATAAACTGGTTAAAAATTTTCCTGAAGATGAACGTTTTGCTTTAACAAGCCAGTTAAAAAGAGCAGCTGTTTCAATTCCTTCAAATATTGCTGAAGGTTTCGGAAGAAATACCGATAAATCATTCAGTTATTTTCTTGATATTGCTAAAGGCTCATTAAACGAAATTGAAACGCAACTCATTATTTCCAAAGAATTAGATTTTGTTAAAGATGAAAATTTATTTGATGAACTAATGCTACTGATTCAAGAAGAATCAAAAATGATTTATTCCTTTTCAAAAACCCTCAAAAACTAAGGACTAAGGACTATTCACTAAGGACTAAACCATGAAAATCGGATTATATTTCGGCACCTTCAATCCCATTCATGTGGGGCATTTAATCATTGCCAATCACATGGTGGAATATTCCGATTTAGATCAAGTTTGGATGGTTGTGACACCACACAATCCACACAAACAAAAAAGTACGTTATTGGATGATTACCATCGGTTGGAAATGGTGCATTTAGCCACCAAGGATTATCCAAAAATCAAACCTTCTGACATTGAATTCAAGTTACCACAACCCAATTATACGGTCAATACGTTGGCACATTTGCAAGAAAAATATCCAACTAATGAGTTTGCCTTAATTATGGGTGAAGACAATTTGAATTCGCTTCATAAATGGAAAAACTACGAAGTCATTCTGCAAAACCATGACGTTTTTGTTTATCCGCGATTAAATTCAGGCGTGATTGACGAACAATTTATCAACCATCCAAAAATTCATCGTGTGGGAGCTCCGGTGATTGAATTATCCTCTACCTTCATTCGCGAAAGCATCAAAAACGGTAAAAATGTACGAGCCGTTTTACCGGAACATGTGTGGGCGTTTTTAGATCATAATTTGTTTTATAGGAAGTAGTTTAGATTTTTATGAAAAAAATATTTTTATTGATTACAGTTATATTGCCATTACTTTCATTCAGCCAAAATGAAAAAATTAAAATTACATATGGTGCTGAAAATGAAAACATTCCCGCAATTGGTGATACTATTATTTCAAATAATCCAAAAAGTATAAAATTTCAAGATGGTAAAAATTTTATAATTGAAGAATATTTTGAAAATAAAAAAAAAAGTAAGTCAACAGTTTTTCCATTAGATAATTTAAAATTCAAAACTCTTACTAAATATAACGAGAATGGTAAAATAATATTGATTGCAAGTTATAATAATGGAATAGTTGATGGAGCATTTAAAAAATTCTATGAAAACGGTATTCTAATGGAAGAAGGCGAATATAAAATGATGAAAAAAGTTGGTCTTTGGAAGTATTATGATGAAACAGGAAATTTAACTAAAACAGAAGAAAACTAAAATTCATTTATTTACCTTAACACTCCTTTACCACATGTTCCTTCAATCCTTTTGTAACTTTGTATGCGTTTAAGATTTAAACCTTTTAAACCCGTAAACATTTTTTAAACTTTTAAACAATTTTACAATGACAAACTTCGAATTATACAACCCTACCCATTACATTTTTGGAAAAGGTCAAATCTCTAAATTATCCGATCTAATTCCCGCAAAGAGTAAAATTCTTTTGGCTTATGGAGGCGGAAGTATTTTTAAAAACGGCATTTACGACCAAGTAAAAACAGCCCTTGCAGGTTTTGAAATAGTGGAATTTGGCGGCATTGAACCCAATCCGCGTTTCGAAACACTAATGAAAGCGGTAGAAATTATTCGTGCCAAAAACATCACTTTTATTTTAGCTGTTGGTGGCGGAAGCGTAATAGATGGGGTAAAATTTATTTCCGGAGCGTTGAATTTTGAAGGAGATGCCGTCGAAATCTTGAAAAAGCGAATATTGTTCAAAGATGTTTCGAAAGTCATTCCGTTTGGAACGGTTTTAACTTTGCCGGCAACGGGTAGTGAAATGAATTCGGGTGCGGTGGTAACGATTGAAGCAACGCAGGAAAAATTAACCTTAGGCGGAAGTGCTTTATTTCCGAAATTTTCTATTTGTGATCCAACGGTTGTGGCTTCCTTACCAAAGAGACAATTGGAAAATGGTGTAGTTGATGCTTTTACGCATGTGATGGAACAATACCTAACGTATCCGCACGATGCGTTATTACAAGATCGGATTTCAGAAAGTATCTTGCAAACATTAATTGAAATTGGTCCGGATGTCGTTCAAAACCCATCCGATTATAAATTGGCTTCCAATTTTATGTGGTGTGCCACGATGGCGTTAAACGGATTGATTCAAAAAGGTGTTCCAAGCGATTGGGCAACCCATATGATAGGTCACGAATTAACAGCTTTGTATGAAATTGATCATGCGAGAACATTAGCGATTATCGGTCCGAACTTATACAAAGTAATGTTTGAAACTAAAAAAGATAAATTGGCTCAATATGGCAAACGTGTATGGAATATTCAAGAGGGTACAACCGATGCAATTGCTAAAAAAGCGATTGAAAAAACAATCGAATTTTTACACAGCATGGGCATGAAAACCAAATTGTCTGAAAACACAAGAGATTTTGAAAAAACAGCCGATTTCATCGTGAATCGATTTGAAGAAAGAGGTTGGAAAGCGATGGGCGAAAAACAGAATATTACGTTGGATAAAGTGAGACAGATAGTGGAGATGAGTTATTAAAAAGAGTTCCTGAGTAGCTGAGATGCTGAGAAAAAATGTGAATGTTAAAATATTAGAAACTCAGCTACTCAGAGTCTCAGAAACTCAGCCTCTCAGAAAAAAAATCAAAAGGCGTTCCTGAATTAAATTCGGGAACGCCTTTTTTCAAAACATCAAAACAAAATTTAACTAACTCTAACTTGCATTATGCAATGATTAGAGAGATACAACGTCCTATTATTTTTTTTATTGTTTTTATTATCAAATTTATAACTCTTTTACCAAATTTTAACTCTTTTATCTACTTCCAGATACATTCCATCTCCCTTTTCGATGGAGAAGGCATCATAAAACGCATCTACATTTTGCAGGGGAACATAAGCTCTGTATTGTCCTGGTGAATGAGAATCTGTTTTTACTAAATTTTTAATGGCTTCATCTCTGGCTTTACTTCTCCAAATAGTTGCCCAAGAAATAAAGAAACGTTGTTCGGGAGTATATCCGTCAATTAATCCCGGATTGCCAGCTTGTTTTAAATGAATTTTTAAACCATCTAGAGCTGCACTTACTCCGCCTAAATCACCAATGTTTTCACCTAAGGTAAATTTTCCGTCCACAAAAATTCCCGGTAGTGGTTCTAATTGCGAATATTGATCCGCTAATGCTCCGCCCAGTTCTGTGAACTGTTTCAGATCTTCTTCACTCCACCAATTTACTAAATTTCCATCGGCATTGTAACGAGAACCGCTATCATCAAATCCGTGTGAAATTTCGTGACCAATAACAGCTCCAATTCCACCATAATTAACTGCTTCGTCTGCTCTGTAATCATAAAATGGCGGTTGTAAAATAGCCGCAGGAAAAACAATTTCATTAAATGAGGCATTATAATAAGCATTCACCGTTTGTGGTGACATTCCCCATTCCGTTTTGTCAACCGGTTTATTTAATTTGGCGAAATTTTCATCATTACGCCATTTAGTTATTGTTTTGGAGTTATCAAAATAAGTTCCTCCATCTTTTGGTCCAATGATTGTAACTTTAGAATAATCTTTCCATTTATCAGGATAACCTATTTTAACATTGAATTTTTTGAGTTTTGCAATAGCATTATCTTTAGTTGATTTTGCCATCCAAGGTAAATTATTGATTCTGTTTTCATACGCTAAAAACAAATTATCAATCATTTTTCTGGCTTTTTCTTTTGCTTCAGGCGGGAACATTTTTTCTACATAAATTTTACCTAATGCTTCCCCAAAAGAACCATTTACAGACTGTAACGCTCTTTCATCAAACGGTCTTTGCTTGATTGCTCCCGTTAAGGTTTTTCCATAAAATTGCCAATTGGCATTTCCTATTTCTGTTGATAATAATCCGGCATAACGATTAAGAAGTGTCCAACGCATGTAGGCTTTCCAATCCTCCACTTTGTTTTCTTTGAAAATAGTTTCTAAAGCGGTCATGTAACGCGGTTGAGAAACTATAATTGTATCCACTATTGGTAAACCTACACCTTGCAAATATTCATTCCAATTAATGGTAGGTGTTAAATTTTGAAGTTCAGCAATCGTCATCGGATTATAGGTTTTTCTTCGGTCTCTTCGTTCCACTCGATCTAAACGTGGTGTTGCCATGGCAATTTCGAGAGTTAAAACTCTATCAGCAGTAGCTATAGCTTGAGCCGGTTTTTCGCCTAAATAGCTCATCATCTTGATGATGTGAGCATGATACTTTTCTCTTTTTTCTTTACTGTCTTTATCCCCTGAAACATAGTAATCACGGTCCGGTAAGCCAAGACTTCCTAAACCAACATTTACCACATTCCTATTGCTGTTTTTAGCATCAGTTCCTACACCAACTCCAAAAAAACCAACTCCTCCTTGAGTTTCCATTTCTATTAAAAGTTTTTTAAGGTCAGCTACATCTTTTACGGCATTAATTTTTTCCAGATAAGGTTTTAACGGTTTAATCCCTTGTTTATTTCTAGTAACCGTATCCATAATTGTACGGTATAGATTTAGAGCTTTCCCTTGATCTGTTTCAGCTGTATAAGAAGGGTTATTCAATGCTTCTTTTAAAATAAGCATCATATCTTTATCTGTTTTTTCACGAAGTTCATCAAAACTACCCCATCGAGTTCTATCGGCTGGAATTTCATTTTTATCTAACCAATTTCCATTTACAAATCTGAAGAAGTCATCGCTTGGTTTGACGGTTTTATCCATGTATTCCAAGTTGATTCCGATGGTTTCTTTATTTTTCTCCTGAGCAAATCCAACTGTTAAGGAAGACAATGTCAACACACAGATAATGTTTTTTTTGATTGTATTCATTTCTTAATTTTTAATTATCCTTTTAACTACTTGTTGATCATCATTACTTATTTTAACAAAATAAACACCGGTGGTCACTTTTTCAAGGTTCAATTGTATTTTATCGTCTGATAAAGCGTTTTCCTTAATAGTTAAAATGATTTTACCTGTTACATCAAATACTTCCACTTTTTGCGGTTTATAATTACCATAAGTAATTGTAAACAATCCATTAGACGGATTAGGATAAATAGCAATTTCATTTAAACTAAAATCAGATGTAGACAATGTCCCATCGATGATAAAATCATCAATAATAACGCCTTCATTATTAACTGCTTCGTCTGAATGAAAAACAAATCTAAAAATAATGTTACTTTGACCAATAAACTGATTCAACATATAGCTATACTCTTGCATAGTTGTATTAGTGCCTGTCCATTGTGCTCCAGGACAATTGTTACAATCATCAGCGGTTTGTGGAGATCGACTACTATTGTACCAATTAGCATCGTCTGCAGAGCCTAAAACATTCCAGGTTTGGCCTATATCGTTAGAATATTCCAAATATAAAATATCCCAATTCAATTCTAAATCAAAAGCCATTTTAAATCGGATGACAGGATTAGAAATCTGAGAGAAATTATAACATTGAGAATATAAATAAGCTTTTGTTCCATCTGTATAATTACCACTCAAATTCGTTCCATAAACTCCCACTCCTGAAGAAGTTGTATTTAATAATGTTCCCGTTGGTAAACCTCTTTGCCACAAACTAGTTCCTCCTGCTTGTGAAGTTACAAGGCTTGAAAATGGAGTTTCAAAGGTGTTTAAAGAACCTACCAAGCCATTATCATTATTTAAAATTTCAACATTGATACTGTTATTATTGGCAAATAAATCATTAGGTAAAACAACTGTTCCTTGAATGACTGATTTTCCTCTAATTAAACTAAGTCCTGAAATTTCAATAGTTGTTGTTGCCAAAGACTCTAAATTTCCATTCCAAATAAAATTATTAGGAACTCCATTTATAGTGTAATTGAGCGTAAAATCAGTAACCGTTGATAATCCTGTGTTTTTAACTAAGAAGGATAGCGAATTGACATTACAATTAATATTTTCAATAGAGGGATCTTCCAAACTAATAAGAGCTAAATCATTTTGGGCTAATTGTGTTGGAATTGATGATTGCCAAACACCTCTTCCGTAAGTTGAGGCAATAATTTTTTCATCAAATACGTGAATTTCTAAATCGGTGACATCAACATTTGGAAGGTTAGTGTCAAAAGGAACCCACTCACTCATGGTATCGTCCCGATAATAAACCCCTAAACTAGTTCCTACATATAATGGATTATCAATATGATTTCCTTGGTGTTTGATTACATTTTTACCGATATTGGGCAGTCCTGCTCCAATATTTAAAAAGCCCGTTCCTCCGGTTGTAGATTTAAAAACACTTCCTGAAGTACCCGCCGTGGTTACATAAACAATATTACTGTCTTGGAAATGAACCTCTATCCCAGTTATCGCATTTGAAAAGGAATCCACTAATGAAAATGTTATTCCTTTGTCTGTACTTTTAAACAAATCATTCTCATCCCCCACATATATAATATTATCATTAGAAGGATCGATGGTAATTCTTTCTAAATTTCCGGATGTAAATGAAGTAGAAGAAACCAAAGTCCAAACATTGATATTCAACTTATAAAGTCCGTTAAAACCAGCATATAATTCCCCCAGAGAATTAATAGCTAAAGGAGTTATCCAATTTCCGTTTTGTCCATCCGGAGCATAAATACTTCCTGATAAACTATTTCCGGAATTTGTTGAAAAATATAATCCGCCTCCATTTTGAATAAACCCATAAAAATTACTACTGTTATTAGGGTCGATGGCTGTTTCCATACCATCTGCTCCATAGTAATTTTTCCAAACATTACCACTAAATGCATAACCTCCATTATCTTGAAGACCTCCTGCTATTTTAGAAGAAGTTTGTTTTGCAACCGAAATTCTGTAAAATTGTCCTATTTGAGCGGTGGCTGTTAAATCAGTAAATGATTCCCCATTATTAGATGAAACATAAATGCCTCCATCACTGCCACAATATAATATTCCATTATAAAATCTTAAAAAATGTATATCGGCATGCGTGTAAGTAGCCTGAAAAGGATTTGACCAGTCATTAATTTTATCAAACGAATTCCCCCCATTTGTTGATTTCCAAACATTTAAAACCCCCGTGTAAACCTCTTCAGGATTTGTGTCTGAAACAGCTAAAGCCATGTCATACCATGCTTGATTAGCTTCAAAAATATCAACAGTATTATCAGATTTTACAAAATTTAATCCAGAATTTGTTGATTTGTAAAGACCTTGATGACTCCAATTTGTTCGAGCACTTAATACATACACATATTCCGGATTAGCGGGAGTGACATCAATAATTAATCGTCCTGAATTTGAAGGCATGCCAGAAATAATTTGTGTAAAAGTTTCCCCTCCATTGGTTGAGCGATGGAAACGATTTGTCGTGACTGCATAAACAACATCTGGATTACCTGGTTTTAACTTCAAATCTTTTACATTTCCATTTAATTTTTTTACCCAAGTATTACCTGCATCTATTGTTTTATACATGCCCACACTTGTGGCAACCCATAGGATATTGGGGTTTGTAGGATGCATAAAAATTTCACTTGCTAAAGTTGAAGTGTTAGTAAAGGTAAGTCCGGTAGTGTTCCATGTTAGTCCGCCATCAAGTGATTTTAAAACTCCTATTGAATAAGAATCTGCAGCGTCTTTATCTCCGGTAGCAATATAAATAATGTTTGAATTTGTATGATCAACTGCTATCCCAGAAACCCCAATTTGGGGGAGATAATCAGAAAGCGGAGTCCAATTTAGACCCGCATCTGTTGATTTCCATATTCCTCCTGCAGGTGCACCGAGATAAATTGTATTTGCATTATTTGGATCGACCACAATAACGTTTACCCTTCCTTGCCCTGATGACCAAGAGCCCGTGTTGATATGATTAAATGGCCCTAGTGGCTCCCAATTACTAATTGCACTAAGCGTTGAATTTCGATTAACCCTATCTTGATTTTTTTGATTCCAAGCATTCCACATTTGTTCCGGAGTCAATAAATTTCCCGAATTATCGACTTTGTTTCTCCAATGGGTTTCCCAACGCATGAAAGGTTTGTAGCCACTTCCTTTTGCTTTATAATTTTTACCTGCCCAATACTTATCAAATGCCACTTTAATTTCATCAATTGTTGCATCACCAGTTTCTTTCTTTTGAACAGAATCCATCCAAGGTGCCGTTGAATTAAATTGAGCAATTGAAGATGAAAATTGAAAAAACAATAAGAGGAGTAGAATTTTTTTCATTTGTCTTAAATTTTATTCAAAAATATAAAAACCAATTGAATTGAGTGGTATTAATTAACACTTGTGTAACTAGTATTTAGTAAGTTATCTTTTTTACCTTTGTAAAAAAATCAAAATGCTATCTTTAATCAATCGATATAAATTTATAATCTTAGGATTTATCTTATTTTCTGTGCTATTTCTTTACATAGCATATCAATTTTTAAATCCAAAAAAAATGTTACCCATTTATAACCCTTCGATGGTAAATTCAGAATTAGTCGATACTACTGTGCAACATATCAGTAAATATCATGCCATTGCTGATTTTTCATTCACTAATCAAAACGGAAAAATAATTACTCAAAAAGACTATGAAGGGAAAATTTATGTGGCTGATTTTTTCTTTTCTACTTGTACCACTATTTGCCCTATTATGCAAGATAATATGGTTGAAATTCAAAATGCATTTAAAAATAATCCAAAAGTAATGTTGCTTTCACACACCGTTATGCCTCAAATTGATAGTGTTCCGGTATTGAAAAAATGTGCTTTAGAAAAAGGTGTCATTGACTCAAAATGGAATTTAGTAACCGGAGATAAAAAAGATATTTTTTACATCGCACGGAAATCCTACTTAGCAGTAAAAACAGATACGGCTGGGGAGTTATACGATATGGTTCATACGGAAAATTTTATTCTAGTTGATGAACAAAGAAGAGTTCGTGGTTTTTATGATGGTACTAAAAAAGAAGATATTAAAAGGTTAATTGAAGATATTAATTTTTTATTGGGCGAAAATAAATAAACTTATAAATTGACATTTACCAGTAAAGGTTTTATAAAAAACTGTACTTTTGTATTTATATTTATTCTAAATAAACATTGCGAACAACTGTTGACCTGCTCAAAAAAGGCGAGAAAGGAGTAATCTTAAGCTTCGATATCGATAAAATTCCGTTGAAATTAATTGAAATGGGTTGTATGGAAGGACATTTAGTTGAATTAATTCAAGTTGCACCGTTTGGAGATCCGCTGTACTTAGATATGAACGGAACTCATTTGGCTATTCGAAAAGAAATGGCACATGAAATTGTTGTAGAAATAATTCAAAATTAATTGCAACAAGGTCATGAAAGAAAACCCCATTAAAGTTGCTCTTATTGGTAACCCTAACACGGGTAAAACTTCGTTATTTAATCAACTCACCGGCTTAAATCAGCAGGTGGGCAACTACCCTGGAATTACGGTTGAAAGAAAAGTAGGAAGTTGTTCGTTGCCAAATAACAATAAAGCTATTATACTTGATTTACCGGGAACGTATAGTCTGAATGCAAATTCATTAGATGAAAATCTGGTTATAGAATTGTTGTTAAATAAAAACGACGCTGATTATCCGGATCTAGTGGTGGTGGTTTCAGAGGTAGAAAATTTAAAACGAAATTTGCTGCTTTTTACTCAAATCAAAGATTTAGAAATTCCTACCATTTTGGTTATTAACATGGCCGATCAAATGGAACGTAAAGGCATTTCGTTAGATATTCCAAAATTAGAAGCTGTTTTAAAAACCAAAATCGCTTTAATTAGTTCCCGTAAAGCAAAGGGAATCAGTGAATTAAAAGATTTGATAGTCAACTTCAAACAATTATCTACCGAAGCTTGTTTAAATGCCTCAGAAATTGACAAAGACTATTTTGAAAGTTTACGCCGGATTTATCCGAATCAACAGCAATACAAATTGTGGTTGGTGATTTCGCAGGATGTAAATTTTGGTTCCATAAATAAATCTGTTTTACAAAACAATTCGTTTTCCAAACCTGATTCAGAATTAAAACGTTTGCAACATAAAGAAACGGTCAAACGCTACCAATTTATCAATGATTTATTGAAAGTTGCCAAAAAAGTAGATGTATCAAAAGCTCGCGATTTACGCAGTCGTTTAGACAAAATACTGACACATAAAATTTGGGGATATGTCATTTTCTTTGGCGTATTGCTGTTGATATTTCAGTCGGTCTTTGATTGGTCGAGTCTGCCGATGAACTTTATCGACGAGCAATTTGCCTCATTTAGTTCTTGGATGGCAAGAAATTTTCCTGCGGGAAAACTAACCGATTTGATCGCTCAAGGAATCATACCGGGAATTGGTGGTGTGCTCATTTTCATTCCGCAAATTGCCTTTCTTTTTCTTTTTATTTCCTTGTTGGAAGAAAGCGGTTATATGAGTCGCGTAGTGTTTTTAATGGACAAAGGCATGCGTCGTTATGGATTGAGCGGAAAAAGTGTGGTTCCTTTAATATCAGGCACTGCTTGTGCCATTCCGGCTATTATGGCGACCCGAAACATCGAAAACTGGAAAGAACGTTTGATTACTATTTTAGTAACGCCGTTTACTACCTGTTCGGCACGAATTCCGGTTTATACCATTCTTATTTCAATCATCATTCCCGATCAACGCGTGTTAGGATTTTTAAATCTACAAGGACTAACTTTAATGGTTTTGTATGCACTTGGATTTTTAATGGCTATTGTTTCAGCGATGATTTTAAACAAAATTTTACAGTTCAAAAGCAAAAGCTATTTTGTAGTTGAAATGCCCAATTACAAAATTCCCTATTACAAAAATGTGGGCTTAAATGTGTTGGAAAAAACAAAAACGTTTGTTTTTGGAGCAGGAAAAATAATTGTTTCACTTTCTATTGTTTTATGGTTTATGGCCTCTTATGGTCCGACTGATAATTTTAAAAATGCAGAAATAATCATTCGAACCGAAGCAAAAAATTCACTTACTGCCGATCAATTAGAGGATAAAATCGCGTCGTTTAAACTAGAAAACTCATACATCGGCATTCTCGGAAAATCAATTGAACCTGCCATCGCTCCTTTGGGTTACGATTGGAAAATTGGCATCGGAATTGTTGCCTCATTTGCCGCTAGAGAAGTATTTGTGGGAACTATGGCCACGATTTATAGCGTGGGTAGTCATGAAGAAGAAGTCAATACAATTAAGCAACGTATGCGGGCTGAAGTACATCCGGATACCGGACAACCCATTTATACTTTTGCTTCCGGAATTTCCTTATTACTTTTTTATGCGTTTGCCATGCAATGCATGAGCACACTCGCCATTGTAAAAAAAGAAACTAATTCTTGGAAATGGCCTATTATTCAACTTTTTGTCATGAGTGGTTTTGCCTATTTAATGGCATTGTTGGCTTTTCAGATACTAAAGTAGATTACTTTTCCTTTTTACTTTAATTTAAGTTAATTCCACTTGACTTCAAGTCAAAGTAAAATATAATTAAAATTATGTGTCTTTAAGATGGAAGTGGTCTTTGATCAAATTATGGACTACTTAAATGTAAATTATAATAATTATGTATTCAAGATAGTCAAATATAATTGGACAATTTTCATACTATACTCGCATCATGTTGTGGACTTATGAACAGTTCTATAAATAGCAATTCTAGTACTTGATGGGCCTCAAACTTTAAAAGCAAGGATATAACCTGCCTAATATATTTTTGACTTTCATTTTGAAGTCCTCGTATTCAAAAAAAATTTGCAACCGTAAATTTTTCGCTATCAAACGTTTAAAAAATAGTTGAAATTTTTGTTATTTATAATTTGTCTAAATAAAAAATAGCATCTATTTTTGCAATGTAGAATTAATCTAAATAAAAATGCAGAGATATTTGACCCTTTTTTTAACGTTTACCGCAGTACTTTTAAATGCTCAAACAGATAATCAAAAACCACAAGACACCATCCAATTAAAAGAGGTTGTTCTTGAACCCAAAAAAAATAGTCCTGAACGAATGGCCGAAATAAAAGACAACGTTTTATTTTCGGGTAAAAAAAATGAAGTTATAAAGCTTTCAAACATTAACGGGAACTTTACAACTAATAATGCTAGAGAAATTTTTTCGAGAATTCCCGGTGCTACCATTTGGGAAAACGATGGTTCAGGCATCCAAATTAATGTGGCAGTTAGAGGTTTAAGTCCTAATAGAAGTTGGGAATTAAATACACGTCAAAATGGATACGACATTTCCTCGGATGTTTTTGGTTACCCGGAAGCCTACTACAATCCACCACTAGAAGCTGTTGAAACGATTGAATTAGTTCGTGGTGGTGCTTCTCTACAATTTGGACCTCAATTTGGTGGTATGTTGAATTATGTATTAAAAAGAGAAACGAAAAAGAAATTTTCTTTTGAAACACAAAATACAGTTGGTAGTTACGGTTTAATGAGTAGCTACAACGCCATTGGCGGTAATTATAAAAAGTTTTCCTATTACGTTTATAATCATTCGAGAAGTGCCGATGGTTGTAGAGAAAACAGCGAATACAGCGTTAGAAATACCCATGCTTTTGTTGAATATCGCTTTACTAATGAAACGAAATTATCGGCAGAATACACCAATATGGATTATCAAATGCAACAATCCGGAGGTTTAACAGATGAGCAATTCAACAGCAACTCCCGACAATCTTTGAGAGAACGAAATTGGTTTGGTACACCTTGGAATGTGTTTTCAATAAACTTTGATACGAAAGTAAGTAACAACTTTTCTTCAAACACCAAACTTGTTGGACTTGTTGGCGAACGAAACAGTGTAGGTTTTACGGCAACTCCAAACATTGAAGATGCTATCAATCCTGCAACAAATGACTATGCCAACCGAAGAGTTGACCGCGATTATTATCAAAACTTTGGATTGGAAAACCGCAATATCTATAAATATAAACTAGGAAAAATTGACAACAATCTTGCCTTTGGCGTGCGTTTATACAAAGCAAATACCCAACGAGTGCAAGATGGCAGAGGAACAACAGGTTCTGATTTTGATTTATCTATTGAAGGACAGTTTGCTCGCGATTTAGATTTTACAACGGAAAACGTGGCCGTTTTTGCTGAAAACCAATTTAAAGTTTCCGAAAAATTTAGTTTTACTCCAGGCATTCGTTATGAATATATTAAAAATACGGGTGAAGGAAGATTTGGCACTAGTGGTGACAATGATATAGCATTTCCAGAGGAAACCATTGCACGAAGTGTCCCATTATTTGGATTAGGATTGGAGTACAAGTTTAGAACTACCAATATCTATGCAAATATTACGCAAGCGTATCGACCCGTATTATTCTCTGATTTAACGCCCCCTGCAGTAACAGATGTTATTGATCCGAACCTTGCCGATGCAAGTGGGTTTAATGCTGATTTAGGATTCAGAGGAACATTTAAAAACTACTTAAACTTTGATTTTAGCTTATTTTATTTGAGTTATACTAACAGAATTGGTGGCGTTCGACAATTCATCAATAATGACCCCACCCAAGGAACGTTTTTATATAGAACAAATCTGGGAGAAATCGTAAATAAAGGAATTGAAGGCTTTTTTAATCTAAATATAACTCGTTTGTTTGAAGTTGAAAAGCCTTACGGCAACCTTGATTTATTTGCGTCCATTAGTTTTATTGACAGTCGCTATACCGATTTTAGCATTTTTTCTGCGTCCGGAACAGCACCAAATGTTACGATCACTGAAACCAACCTTTCAGGCAATAGAGTTGAAAACGCACCAAGATATATTCACAATTTTGGACTTTCTTGGGGGAATAACAATTTATCTGCTACCATGCAATATAGAATGTCGGGAAGAATTTTTACAGATGCAAACAACACCGTAACTCCTTCTACCAATGGTGTTACCGGGCTTTTGGACAGATATGGTGTTTTCGATTTATCGTCTGAATATAAATTTATGAAAAACTTCAATATACGTGCGGGAATAAACAACTTATTAAGCGAAGAATATGCTACTCGAAGAGCAGGTGGTTATCCCGGGCCCGGAATTATTCCCGGGGAAGGCAGAACATTTTATATTTCGATAGGGGCTAAACTTTAACAAATAAAAGGTTTTCATTCAATTGAAAACCTTTTACTTTTACGCTATGATACAGAATGTTATTGTATATGTTTTAGTTATTGCTGCTGCGTTTTTTTTATTGAAACCTCTTTTCAAAAGGAAAAAATCAAAAAAAAACTGCGGCGATACTGATTGTGGTTGTCATTAACCCAAAGCCACATCTAATGTCATCATGATCACAAATCCGCCTATAAATCCTAAAGTGGCAATGTCGGTATTATTGGCTTGCTGAGTTTCCGGAATCACCTCCTCAACCACTACAAATATCATTGCACCGGCTGCGAATGCCAATGCATAGGGCAAAATAGGCGTGAAAAACGTAACTGCTACGGCTCCAATAACTCCGGCAATTGGTTCTACCAACGCAGAGGATTGTCCGTACAAAAAACTCTTTTTTCTACTCATTCCCATTCTCCGTAAAGGCATAGAAACAGCAATCCCTTCCGGAAAATTTTGAATCCCGATTCCAATAGCCAATATTGCAGCTCCGGCAATGGAAGCTTCGGGAACTCCAGCGGCAACACCACCAAATAAAACCCCAACAGCTAATCCTTCAGGTATATTATGTAACGTAATTGCCAAAACTAAAAGTGTGGTTTTTTGCCAAGGTGTTTTGACTCCTTCGGTTTCTTTGAAATTGATATGTAAATGAGGTAATATTTTGTCCAATCCAAATAAGAAAAAAGCCCCTAAAATAAATCCACAAGCAGCAGGAAAAACCTTTTCAAAACCTTCACCTTCCGACATTTCAATGGCCGGTGCCAATAAACTCCAGTAACTTGCAGCAACCATTACACCTCCGGTGAAACCCAGCATTCCATCCAGAGCCAAACGATTCATGGTCTTAAAAAAGAAAACAACAGATGCTCCCAAAGCGGTTAAAAACCAAGTAAACAACGTGGCATACAATGCTGCTAATACAGGGTCAATACTTTCTAAATAAGCTACAATTGAATCAAACATGTTCAACTAATTTTACAAACAGATTACTGGCTATTTTATGAGAAATTAAAAATTCATTTTGATTAATGAGTATTGTCAGTGATAAATCAAAAAGCTCTATGTTCACAACCTCAATCTCTGACCCCAGCGAAATATGTTGTTTATCAAGGTATTGCAAGAAACTCGGCGAACTATCTTTAACTCCCAAACAAATAACTTTTGTGTGCAACGGAACATCCGAAAGCAACTGTTTTTCAACTTTGATAATTTGCCCGTTTCGGTCCGGAATGGGATCACCATGTGGATCTTCTTTAGGGAAACCTAAAAACTCTTCCAATCGATTGATTAATTTCTCCGAATGAATGTGTTCCAATTCTTCTGCAACATCATGCACCTCATCCCAAGTAAAGTCTAATTTTTCTACCAAAAAAACTTCCCATAACCGATGCTTTCGCACAATCATTTTCGCGGCTTTCAGTCCTTTCGGGGTTAAGTTTACACCTTGGTATTTTTGATAAATTACCAATTCTTTATCTGCTAGCTTTTTAACCATATCCGTGACCGAAGAAGCTTTACTTTCAATCATTTTGGCAATGGCATTTGTATTAATCCCTTTAGGAGAAACAAGGGATAAATGATAAATTACTTTTAAATAGTTTTCTTCAGAGTAGGTCATGCTTTGTCGCTACAAAATAAATTTCAAAACAAATATAAGATATATTATTTTATTTGTGTAAAATAATTGTTAGTTTTGTCTAAAAATTATTTTTCTCTATGAAAAAAATTATTCTGCCTTTTCTTTTAGCATTCTTTTTTAGCTCTATTGCTCAAGAAAAAGGGTTGGTTGTAGGTCACATTTTAGCAGATGGCCAACCCGTTCCCTTTGTGAGTGTTGTTTTGAAAAACTCGACAACCGGAACAACTTCCGATGAAAACGGAAACTTTTCGATCAATGTTCCCGCAGGAAAGCAAACAATAATTGTTCAAGCGATTGGTTTTAAAACACAGGAGAAAAATATAAATGTCCCGGAAAACGGCAAGATACATTTAGATTTTAATCTGGAAGAAAGTGTTTTTGGATTAAACCAAGTCGTAGTTTCTGCCACCAGAGGTTTGCAAAAAAGAACCGAAGCACCGGTGATTGTAACGGTTACCAACTCCGAAGTGTTACAAAAATCGCAAGCCATTAGTTTGTCTGAAGGTTTGAGTTTTCAACCGGGATTGCGAATGGAAACCAATTGTCAGAATTGCGGATTTTCGCAAGTTCGAATGAATGGTTTAGATGGAGCTTATTCACAAATTTTGATGGATAGTCGTCCAATTTTTTCAGCATTAAACGGTGTTTATGGCTTAGATCAGATTCCAACCAATATGATTGAACGTATTGAGGTAGTTCGTGGTGGCGGGTCCTCTTTATATGGCTCCAATGCCATTGCCGGAACCATTAATATTATTACAAAAGACCCGATTGCTGATTCGTTTGAAATTAATACGCACTATGGTTTAATTGGTGGAACTTCCCCCGACAAAGCTATTACTTTAAACGGAACTGTTTTAAGCGACGATTTAAATTTAGGTATGCAAATTTTTGGAATGCTTCGAGACCGGACACAATTTGATGCGAATGATGATAATTTCACCGAAGTTCCTTTGATGGAAAATCAAACATTTGGATTTAAAACGTTTTACCGTCCCTTTGTTCGAAGTAAAATAACTGCAGAATTTCATACCATCTATGAATTTAGAAGAGGTGGCGAAAATTACTTTGATAGGCAACCTTTTGAAGCGTATACGACTGAACAAATTACATCAAAAATGACTGGGGGCGGCTTAACTTATGAAAGCTATTCGGAAAATGAAAAAAACAAATATGCCTTCTATTTCAACACGCAACAATCAAAAAATGATAACTTTTACGGAGGAAGAATTGATGATGAGTTGGGCAACATCAATAACGAAGAAAGCTTAAGAGGCTTTGGAAATACGGAGGTTAAAACATGGATTGGGGGCGGACAATATATTCGCAAACAAGATACTTTTTTAAATGGAACAGGCACATTAACCGTTGGTTCTGAATACAAAAAGGAAATCATGACCGATGCAAAACCGGGGTACAATGCTTTTGTCAATCAAACCTTGGATATTTTAGGAATTTATGCTCAGGAGGAATGGAAAGTCAATGAAAAATTGAAAGTATTAGCTGGTTTGCGTGCCGATTTTCACAATGCAGCAGACGAAGCAGTCATTTTTAATCCACGTTTAAATATTTTATACAATCTGAAAGAAAATTTACAATGGCGAAACAGTTACGCCAAAGGATTCAGAGCTCCGCAAGTCTTTTCGGAAGATATTCACGCCCGAATTGCGGCAGGCGAAGTGGCTCTGGTTGAGCTGGCCGATAATTTGGTTTCGGAAACTTCGCATTCGTTTTTAACATCATTAGATTGGAATAAAGTTTTACCTAATTCAGAAGCGGGTTTGACCTTTGAAGCATTTTATACACGATTGAACGATCCATTTGTTTTGGAACAGATTTCGGAAACCATTTGGGAAAAAAGAAACGGAAAAGGAGCTGATGTTTTTGGAATAAATTTAGAAGCAAAATATGCACCGGGTCAGAAATGGCAGATTCAAGGTGGAGCTACGCTTCAAAAAGCATTATATGACGAAGCTGTTCAATGGACAGAAAATAGCGTAAACACAAATCAGAATTTTTTCCGTTCACCAAATGTTTACGGAAATTTGATGACTACTTTTTCTCCTAAAAAAGCTTTTCAAAACAATATTTCATTGGTTTATACGGGAAGTATGTACGTGCCGCATTTTGCTGGATACATTCCAACAGATACTTTGGAAAAAACCGAGAATTTTTTTGAAGTCAATATCAAATCGTCGTACGTTTTTGAAGTGAAAGAAAAATTTCAAATTCAGTTGAGTGGCGGCATTCAAAATATTTTAAACAGTTACCAAAGTGATTTTGATAAAGGCGTTAACCGCGATGCGAGTTATATTTATGGTCCGTCACGACCCAGAACGTTTTTTATCGGATTAAAGTTTGGTACAGATTTGCTGTGATTTTATAACTTTTGCGGATTTGAATCCGTAAAAAACATAACTTTTGCGGATTTCAATCCGTAAAAGTCATGACTTATTTGCAATTAAAAATGTTTTTGGTTAGTTTTGTGCTGTAAAACAACCTTTTATGAGTATCCAACGCGAATTAATAGAAACCTTACAGTTAAACTTAATCAAACATAAAGTTATACTTTTATTTGGTGCAAGGCAAACCGGAAAAACTACTTTACTAAAGAAATTACTAACTTCTGATGATGATGTTCTTTGGCTGAATGGCGATGAAAGCGACGTTCGATTGATGTTGCAAAATCAAACTTCTGCAGGATTAAGAGCGTTTATAGGTGCTAAGAAAACGGTTATTATTGACGAAGCCCAACGCATCGAAGATATTGGATTGACAATAAAACTAATTCACGACAACTATCCGGAAATTAAAATAATTGCCACAGGTTCTTCTGCTTTTGAACTAAAAAACAAAACCAACGAACCATTAACAGGAAGAAAACTAGAATTTAAACTTTTCCAGTTTTCTACTAAAGAATTGGTAAATCACCATGGCCTTTTAAACGAAAACAGATTATTACAGCACCGAATGATTTTTGGATATTATCCGGACATTGTCAACAATTTAGGTGATGAAACAGAATTATTAAAAAACTTAGCTGACAGCTATTTGTTTAAAGATATTTTAATGCTTGACGGCATTAAAAAACCTGAAAAACTGATCAAACTTCTTCAAGCATTAGCTTTCCAAGTAGGTTCACAAGTGTCCTATAATGAAATCGGTACCTTAGTAGGTCTAGACAGTAAAACAATTGAAAAATACGTTGACTTGTTGGAACAATCATTTGTTATTTTCAAACTAAATAGTTTTAGTAGAAATCTGCGAAATGAATTAAAATTTTCAAGGAAAATATATTTTTACGATAATGGAATCCGAAATGCAGTAATCAATAACTTCTCGCCACTTGCTATTAGACAAGACACTGGAATGTTATGGGAAAACTATTTAGTTTCTGAACGAATGAAAAGAAACCACTATGATAAAAACTATTGTAATTCCTTTTTTTGGAGAACAAAAGCACAACAGGAGGTAGATTATTTAGAAGAGAAAAACGGAAAACTATTTGCTTATGAGTTCAAATGGAATTCAAAAAAAAATGCCAAGATTACTAAGACTTTTACATCAAATTATCCGGAAGCAGAAATCAACATTATAACACCGGAAAACTATCTGGACTTTGTGCTATAATTGCTTATTTAATCATAACAAATCTTTATGATTATAATCGTTCTAAACAATTGATTTCTTACTAACTTTGCAACCTGAAACTTTTTAAAATAAAAGAATATGTATCCAGAAGAAATGATAAAACCCATGAGAGCCGAATTATCAAACGTTGGTTTTCAAGAATTATATAGTGCAGAAGCTGTGGAAACTGCTTTAAAACAAAAAGGAACAACTTTAGTAGTTGTGAATTCTGTTTGCGGATGTGCTGCGAGAAATGCAAGACCGGGAGCAAAAATGAGTTTAGACGGAACAAAAAAACCCAGTCAATTGGTTACTGTTTTTGCTGGTGTAGACAAAGATGCAGTAGATGCAGCAAGACAACACATGTTCCCTTTTCCGCCTTCTTCGCCAAGTATGGCTTTGTTTAAAGATGGTGAATTGGTTCACATGTTGGAACGCCACCATATTGAAGGTCGTCCGGCAGAAATGATTGCCGAAAATTTAAAAGATGCGTACAACGAATTTTGTTAAATAGAAAACCACCTGAAAAAGGTGGTTTTTTTATGACTTCTATAGACCTGTTTATTACCAACCTCCACCCAGAGCTTTGTACAACTGCATGACAGCAGATAATTTTTCTTGAGATAAGCGGGACAAATTTAATTCAGAATCAAACAACGAACGTTCTGCATCCAATACTTCTAAATAAGAGACATAACCACTGTCATATCGAGCTTGTGAGAGTTTTAAATACGTTCGTGCAGCCTCTGTTTGTCTAGTCGCAGCCTTCCATTCTTCGTTGTACGTTTCAACACCAACCAAGGCATTTTCAACTTCAGCTACTGCGTTTAAAACCGATCGCTGGTAGTTTAATTTAGACTCCTCCGCTTTCTGTTTGTTCAAAACCACGCGTTGTTTATTTTTTCCAAAATTAAACAAAGGTCCAAAAACACCTCCACCCACATTTTGAATATACGAGCCACTATCAAATAATTTAGAAATTTCCGGACTTGCAAATCCTGCAAAAGCAGCAATATTGAACGATGGAAAACGCATTGCCTGAGCCACTCCTATACGTTCGTTTGCTGCAATGTATTGTAATTCGGAACGCTTAACATCCGGTCTGTTTTCCAATAATGTGGAAGGCAAAGCTACGGGTATTTGTGTGTTGACAGTCTGCTCAAAATTCCATTTACCACGTGCAATAGGGTCTGGCATTTGACCGGTTAGTATGTTCAAGGAGTTTTCTAAAACGGTAATAGTTCGTAAAACTTGTTGCAATGTACCTTCAGCAATAGCCACTTGTTGTTCCACTTGCACTTTATCCAATTGCGAAACATATCCTTTTTCAAAACGTTGACCAATAATTTCATCCGATTTTTTTCTGGATTCAATTGTTTTTTGGGTAATAGTTAAACGATTATCAAAATCTCTTAATTGAAAATAGGTGGTTGCAATTTCTGAAACCAAACTGGCAACAACTACCTTTCTGGCTTCGTCTGAGGCCAATAACTCGCTTCTTAAAGCTCCGGTTTCGTGGCGTATTTTACCCCAAAAATCTAGTTCCCATGACAAATTAGCACCTAAACTACTAGGAAATTCAAAGGATTGTTTGCTATTTACTTGACCAACATAACCAATATTAGGTAACAAATCAGCTTTGGTAATTCCCAAAACTGCTTTAGATTGTTCAATTCTTGCTAAAGCAATTCTAACGTCATAATTATTATCGAGTCCTTTTTGAATTAAATCCTTTAAAACCGGGTCGTCAAAAATATCAAACCATTTAACGTTTGCAACCGAATCATTTACATTTGCATCAGCAGCTTGATTTGAGTAACTCTGTGGATTATTTTCTATCTGCGGGCGACTATATTTTGGTCCAACTTTACAACCAATTGGAAGTAATACTGCAATCAACAAAACAGTTAGTATTCTTAAATGCTTACTCATGGCTTGAAATATTTGATTCAATATTATTTTCCACTTCTTTGATTTCCTTCTTCTTACTTCCGATTTTTTCAATCATTATAAACAATCCCGGAACAACTAAAACCCCTAAAATAGTAGCAATTAACATTCCACTAAACACCACCATCCCCATAACTATCCTAGCTTGTGATCCCGCTCCTGTTGCAGTTAACAAAGGTACAACACCAAGAATAAATGCAAATGCCGTCATTAAAATTGGTCGGAATCGAAGTTTTGCAGCTACCATCGAAGCTTCAAAAAGTGGCACTCCTTTTTCATATTCTTCCTTGGCAAACTCAACAATTAAAATTGCGTTTTTAGCAACCAAACCAATAAGTAATACCAATCCAATTTGAGCAAAAACGTTATTTACATAAGCATCGCTGCCTAATCCTGCTAAAAACAATCCTAAGAATGCTCCAAACACGGCAAAAGGGGCTCCAAGTAAAACGCTAAATGGTAGTTTCCAACTTTCGTATTGTGCGGCAAGAATTAAAAACACAAATACCAATGCCATTAAAAAAACAGAGCTGCCACCCGGAGAATGTTTTATCTGGTAAGAAAGATTTATAAAATCGTAACTCATGTCAGCCGGAAGAGTTTCCTTTGCAACTTCTTCCAAAGCATCTTGGGCCTGAATGAAGCTATAACCTTTAGCAGGTCCTCCACCAATTTCGGCTGAACGAAATAGATTCACCCGGTTTGTAAATTCTGGACCGGTAACTTTTGTTGCGGTAACCAAAGTCGATAATGGCAACATATCGCCATTGTCATTTTTTACATAAATCAAATTCAAATTTTCAGGCTTGACACGATCGGCAGCTTCGCCTTGCAAAAACACTTTATACTGCCGTCCAAAACGATTAAAGTCGTTAATATAAGTTCCACCCAAAATCGCACCTAAAGCATCCGTAATTTTTGAAACTGGAACACCCAATTTCATCGCCTTATTATTATCAATCTCTAATTTTATTTGAGGTGTGCCCGCGTTATAAGTGGTATATATTCTTCCGATTTCAGGACGCTTTTGAGCAGCTGCAATAAAAGCTTGCGTTTGCTGCGAAAGGTATTGCGGCGAATTTCCTCCTCTATCCTGTAAAATTAAACTGAAACCTGCTGAAGCTCCTAAACCTTGAATGGCAGGCGGTCCAAAAGCAAATGCAGTTGCTTTAGTAATTTGCGTTGAAAGTTTAGCATTCAATTTATCAACGAATTCTTTTGCCGTTTCAGAACGTTCTTCCCAGGGTTTTAACGAGATAAATACAAAAGCACTATTCGTTTGGTAGGATCCGGTTAACATACTAAAACCATTGATTGTAGTGTAAGACAATATTGATTCTTCATTTGCCAAAAAGCTATCTACTTGTTTTGAAACTTCATCTGTACGTTGGAGTGAAGATGCTGGGGGTAATGAGATATTAACCAGTGCATATCCTTGATCCTCTTCAGGAATAAAACCCATTGGAATTTTTTTACCTAACAAAGTGACAGCAAGCAAAACGACAGCAAGCAAAGCGACAATCCGTATCGATTTCTTTGCAAAAAAAGTAGCTCCTTTTAAATATCCGCCGGTAACTTTTTCGAAAATCCTATTGAAACCAGCAAAAAATTTAGCCAACCATCCTGTTTGTTCTTCCACCGGTTTTGTGGGTTTTAAAAGCATCGCACACAAAGCAGGGCTTAAAGACAAAGCACTAAATGCGGAGAAAGCAACAGAAACTGCAATAGTAATCGCAAACTGTTGGTAAAATCGTCCAGTGATTCCGGGTGTCATTGCCACGGGAACAAATACCGCAATCAAAATTAAAGCAATTGCAATTACTGGCCCTGAAACTTCTTTCATTGCCTGAATTGTAGCCTCTCGAGGAGTTTTACCTTTTTCGATATGATGCATTACAGCTTCAACCACTACAATGGCATCATCTACCACTATACCAATCGCCAAAACTAACCCCAATAAAGAAAGTGTATTGATGGAAAATCCCAACATTGGGAAAACAGCAATAGTTCCAATTAAAGAAATAGGTACGGTTATCAAAGGAATTAATGTAGCTCGCCAGTTTTGAAGAAAAATAAATACTACGAGAATTACTAACAATACCGCTTCAAAAAGTGTATGAACAATGTCTTCAACACCGGCAGTAATGGCAAGCGTTGTATCTAAAGATTCTTGAAATTCTATATCTTTAGGGAATTTTTCAGCTATTTCTTTCATCGCTTTTTTTGCGGCTTCTGCAACCTCAAGAGCATTACTCCCCGGCATTTGATACAAAGCTATTACAGCACTTGGCGAACTATTTCTTCTGGCACTTGAACTGTAGTTTTCAGATCCCAATTCAATGCGAGAGATATCACTCAATAAAACTTGTGCTCCATCGTCATTACTTCGAACTACAATATTTCCAAATTGTTTTTCAGTAACTAAACGGTCTTGAAGCGTAACTCCATAAGTAAACTCTGTCCCTTGTGGAGCTGGTTCTGACCCAAATTTTCCTCCGGGACTAATCATGTTTTGAGCATTCAAAGCATTTTTTACCTCATCAACTGTTACCCCTAATTTGGACATGATGTCAGGTTTGAGCCAAATACGCATCGAGTAATCACTCCCGCCAAAAAGTGAAACTTCTCCAACCCCATTTATACGTCCCAACTGATCGACTACGTTGATGCTGGCATAGTTATTCAAAAATTTAGCATCAAATTTTGGATTGGTTGAAGTAATGGTAAACAACATCATTGGAAAAGACAATGATTTTTTAACTACAACTCCTTGTTGTTTTACACTAGAAGGCATAAAAGGTGCAGATTGAGCCTGACGGTTTTGCGTAAGCATATTGGCATTATCCAAATTGGTGCCCACATCAAAAGTCACTTCAATTGTACAAGCTCCATCAGATGTATTGGTAGATTTCATATACAACATGTTTTCTACCCCGTTTACTTTTTGTTCAATTGGAGTAGCAACAGCTTGTTCAACATTTAGTGCATTTGCGCCTGTAAAACGAGTTGTAATTTTTACAACCGGAGGATTTATATCTGGATATTGTGAAACTGGTGTTTTCTGTAATGCAAGTAATCCGAGTATCACAATTATGATACTAATTACCATGGCTACAATCGGTCTTCGAACAAAAAATTCTCCCATGAGTAAGGTGGCTTAATTATTTAATTTGTGCTGTATTAGTTACATCCTGACCAGGTAGCCAATTTATTTTTTTTGGAACTATTAGACTTCCGCTTTTTAATAACGAAGTTCCTCCTAATGCTATTTTATCTCCTGCTTTTAAACCGTCTACGATCACATATCCATCTTTGAAGGTTGGTCCGGGAGTTATAACCCTCATTTCTACCTTATTATCAGCAGCCAACACATATACTTGATAAATTCCTTGCATTTCAATCACAGCACGTTGCGGAATTACAATGGCATCTTTACGTACATCAGTAACAATTCCAACTTTAACATACTGTCCCGGACGGAGTAATTTATCTGGATTTGGGAAAGCAGCTTCAAAAGTAATGGCCCCTGTTGATGGATCAATTTGTCGGTCAGCAAAACTCATTTTACCTACTTGTGGATACATTGAGCCATCGGATAATTTAAGTGTTATTGATTGCCCTATTCCTTTTAATGTTGAATTTTCTTTTGTATATTCTCTGAAAATGCGCAGGTACTCTTGTTCGCTAATTGTAAAACGCACTCTTACATCTCCCAAATCTGAAATAGTGTTTAAAACTGTCATTGCTCCTGGACGAACATAATCGCCAACTCGTACTTTTGAAATTCCTATCAATCCTGTAATGGGTGCTGTAATTCTGCAATAACTTAATTCTATTTTTGCATTTTCTAATGATGCTGTCGAAGCCTTCATTCTTGCTACTGAAGCATTATAAGCTTCTTTCGCCGCAATTAATTCTCTTTGACTTAGAGCATTCATTTTAGCTAATGGTTCTATCATGTCTAAATCAGATTTAGTTTTAGACAAACTAGCTTGAGATTCTGCCAAAGTACCTTGTGCTTGACTAACTCTTGTTTGAATTTGCAAGGGGTCAATGGTGTAAAGCAATTCTCCTTTTGTAACAACACTACCTTCTTTAAAATTTAAACTTTCAATTACTCCATCAACACGAGGGTTGATTTGAATATCTGATTGACCAAAAGTTTGTCCAGTATATTCTGACTCCAATCGTACGTCTTGCTGCAAGACTTCAATAATTCCTATTTCTAAAGGTTTAGCTTCCGGAGCAATTTCCTTTTTACAAGAAAGAAGAGACGTTAAGAGGATAAATTGAATAAGCAATTTATTTGAGTTAAATGACACCTTCATAGTGAGTTTTTTTTTTGTAAAAGTATTCATAAGTTAAATAAAACCAAAAAATTAAGCTGATAATTTAGTAGTAATTATGTAATTTAAATAATGAATTTTATAAGACTTTATCCAAATTTTTCCATAAGAGTAAATTTATACCGCTTTTTACCATGATCTCATTTTTTAAATTAAAGTATTTTCCTAAATAATTAGTTTTAAGTCAAGCTCTATCATCGCTTTTGCCTACTCGGCAACTTTTCTCAACAGTTCAATGTGTGTGGACAAAATTATCTTTCTTTAAGCAGCCAAAAGCAAAGTAATTTTGTTACCTGAACTAAAAAATTTACCTTTGCAAACGAATTCTTCCATTTAGAGTTCTTAAAAATTTTGTAAAGACGTAACATGTTACGTCTCTGACTGAACCAAAACTGTTTATAGCATGCAACTGTATAACACTATGCGAGCAGAGGAAAGAGCCGAACTTATTGACCAAGCCGGCAAACAACGATTGACGTTGTCTTTCTATGCTTACTCCAAAATTGAAGACCCTAAAAAATTTAGAGACGATTTGTTTTTAGCTTGGAATCCGTTGGATGTCTTGGGTAGAATTTATGTTGCCAACGAAGGCATCAATGCTCAACTTTCATTACCGGCAGACAACTTTTATTCTTTCAAAGACACCATTGAAAAATATGATTTTATGCAAGGTATTCGATTGAATATTGCTCGAGAACACGACGATCATTCCTTTTTAAAATTAACGATTAAAGTCAGACATAAAATTGTCGCGGATGGTCTTGACGATTCTACTTTTGATGTCACTAATAAAGGAATTCACTTAAAAGCAAAAGAATTCAATCAACTTTTGGAAGATCCAAACACCATTGTAGTTGATTTTAGAAACCATTACGAAAGTGAAATTGGTCATTTTAAAGGAGCTATTACTCCGGATGTGGACACCTTTCGAGAATCGTTGCCCATCATCGAAGAACAACTAAAAGACTTCAAAGAAGATAAAAACCTATTGATGTATTGCACCGGAGGAATTCGATGCGAAAAAGCAAGTGCTTTTTTTAAGCATAAAGGTTTCAAAAATGTGTACCAACTGGAAGGCGGAATTATTGAATATGCCCGTCAAATTGAACATGAAGGTTTGCCAAGTAAATTCATTGGTAAAAATTTCGTTTTCGATCATCGATTGGGAGAACGAATCACCAATGATATCGTATCACAATGTCATCAATGTGGCAAACCATGCGATAATCACACCAATTGTGTAAACGATGGTTGTCATTTATTATTCATACAATGCGATGAATGCAAAGATAAAATGGATAATTGTTGTTCAACTGAATGTCAGGAAATCATTCATTTGCCCTTAGCGGAACAAGTGAAACTGCGAAAAGGCATTCAAAAAGGAAACATGGTTTTCAAAAAAGGTAAATCAGATGCATTAAAATTCAAACATTCCGGTTTATTGAGCGATGAATCCCTAGCTATAGCTGAAAAGCCAAAACCCATCCGCGAACGTATCAAACGCAAAAAAATAATGGTAGGCAAAGCACAGCACTATTACACAAAAGCACAAGTGGGTTTGTTCTTAATTGAAAGTCAAGAAATAAAATCTGGTGATACCGTTTTAATTTCTGGGCCAACTACTGGAAATCAAGAGCTAATTCTAGAAAATATTTTTATTAATGGCAAAGCAGGTACTATTGCAAAATCAGGTGACAAATTAACTTTTGCTGTTCCGTTCAGAACTCGCTTATCAGATAAGTTGTTTAAAATTATACATTGATAATTTTATAAATCACAGCTGCAAAAGCCTATTTTTCATTCATAAAATAGGCTTTTCTTTTTTGATTAGAGAAATAAAAGCAGTTTATACATCTATAAAAAAAATACTATCTTTACACACTTAACGTTTGATGACTAGTAGTTCCTTATTTTTTTAGGAGTGATAAATATATATAATTAAATTATGGCTTGTACAAACTGTTCTACCGGGAGTAAAGATGGAGGAGCTCCCAAAGGATGTCAAAATAAAGGGACTTGCGGCACCGATAGCTGCAACAAATTAACGGTTTTCGATTGGCTTTCTAACATGAGTTTGCCTAACGGACAAGAGCCGTTTGATTGTGTCGAAATTCGTTTTAAGAACGGACGAAAAGAGTTTTTTAGAAATACTGAAAAACTTACCTTAAACATTGGCGATGTGGTGGCTACCGAAGCTTCACCAGGTCATGACATTGGGATTGTGACGCTTACTGGTGAATTGGTAAAAATCCAAATGAAGAAAAAAGGGGTTAATCACACTAGTTCTGAAATCACAAAAGTGTATCGAAAAGCATCTCAAAAAGATATTGATATCTGGAAAGATATGCAATCGAAAGAGGAGCCGATGAAAGTGAAAGCTCGTGAAATTGCAATTCATTTAAAACTTGAAATGAAAATTTCTGATATTGAATACCAAGGTGATGGTTCAAAAGCAACCTTTTATTATACTGCAGAAGATCGTGTCGATTTTCGTCAATTAATCAAAGAATATGCTCAAACATTTAAGGCTAGAATTGAAATGAAACAAGTGGGTTTCCGTCAGGAAGCCGCTCGTTTAGGAGGAATTGGTTCTTGTGGTAGAGAATTGTGTTGTTCCACTTGGTTAACTGATTTTAGAAGTGTAAATACTTCTGCCGCACGTTATCAACAACTTTCGCTAAATCCTCAAAAATTAGCAGGTCAATGTGGAAAACTCAAATGTTGTTTAAATTATGAGTTGGATACGTATATGGATGCGTTAAAAGATTTTCCTGATTTTGAAACAAAACTGGAAACGGAAAAAGGAGTTGCCTATTGCCAAAAACAAGATATTTTTAAAGGGTTGATGTGGTATGCTTATGCCGATAATATTGCTAATTGGCACGTGTTACATGTAGAGCAAATTAAAGAAATAGTAGCCGAAAACAAACAAAAAAGAAGAGTAGCTTCCTTAGAAGACTTTGCTCTTGAAATTGTTCAGGAACCAAAACAAGATTTCAATAATGCGATGGGCCAAGAGAGTTTAACACGTTTTGATCAGCCCAAGAAAAAGAAAAACAATAATAACAACAATAATAAGAAAAGAAAACCTAATAATTTCATTAGAAATGACTCTAAAAAATAGTTTTTTTCTAGTTGTCCTATTTTTGTTTCTGGTTTCTTGTGATAAGAAACGGGTTTTTGATGAATACAAAACTGTAGGTCAAAATTGGCACAAAGACAGTATTGTTTCTTTTACTTTTGAGCAAAAAGACACCTTAAAGAAGCAAAATCTTTTTATCAATATACGAAACAATAAAAATTATCCTTTTAATAATTTATTTTTGATTGTTGAAATGGAACATCCTTCTAAAAAAACGTTGGTTGACACTCTTGAATATAAAATGGCCAAACCGGATGGAACACTTTTAGGGGAAGGTTTATCAGATACCAAAGAAAATAAATTGTTTTATAAAGAAAATTTTGTGTTTAAAAATTCAGGTCAATATAAAGTTACCATTCAACAAGCGGTCAGACAATCCGGAAAAATTGAAGGTATTGAAAAATTAGACGGCATAACAGAAGTTGGATTTAGAATAGAAAAACAAGAATAAAGAATACTATGGCTCAAAAAAAATATACCGGCGTAAAAGATATTGCTTATTATCAAAAAAAATTCTGGAAAATCTTTTTTTTAGGATTAGGTGGTGTGTTTTTGTTTTTTGTTTTTGCCAATTTTGGTTTGTTTGGTTCGATGCCAAGTTTCGATGAATTAGAAAATCCTGATTCAAACCTTGCTACGGAAATTATAGCTTCTGACGGTGTTATTTTAGGAAAATTTTATCGAGAAAATCGCTCGCCTGTAAAATTTGAAGACTTGCCAAAACATTTGGTTGACGCTTTAATTTCAACTGAAGACGAACGTTTTTATGAACATTCAGGAATCGATGCCAAGAGAACTTTTGGAGCAGCAGTAAAATTAGGAGCCGATGGTGGAGCAAGTACTATTTCACAACAATTAGCCAAACTTTTGTTTCACGGAGAAGGTTCCCGATTCATTCTTTTCAGAATGGTGCAAAAAGTAAAAGAATGGATTATTGCAACCAAATTAGAACGCCAATATACTAAAAATGAAATCATTGCTTTGTATTTAAACCGAGCTGATTTTGTGAATACTGCCGTAGGAATACGTTCAGCTGCAAAAGTATATTTTGGTAAAGAACCGAGAGATTTAACTATTGAAGAAGGTGCTCTTTTAATTGGAATGCTTAAAAATCCTTCTTTATATAATCCGGTTCGTGAAAAAAGAAAACAATTAGTGTTTGACCGAAGGAATACGGTATTGGCTCAAATGGTTCGAAATAACTTTTTAGAGCCGGAAGCGAAAGCTATTTTAGAGAAAAAACCGGTTGTTTTAGATTTTAATCCGGAAAGTCATACCGATGGAATTGCAACTTATTTTAGAGAATACCTCCGGGATTACATGAAAAAATGGTGTAAGGAAAATAAAAAACCGGATGGAACAGAATATAATGTATACAATGACGGTTTAAAAATATATACGACGATAGATTCCCGCATGCAAAAACACGCTGAAGAAGCGGTGGATGAACATTTGAAAAACCTACAAAAAGAATTTTTTAAAGCTCAAAAAGATAACAAAAACGCTCCGTTTTTAAAACTTAATAAGGATGAAACAGACAAACTTTTAATGCGAGCCATGAAAGTATCTGAACGTTGGCGACTTATGAAACTTCAGGAAAAAAGCGAGGAAGAAATTATAAAATCATTTTCTGTAAAGACCGATATGCGGATTTTCACATGGAAAGGTGAACGGGATACAATTATGTCTCCAATGGATTCTATTCGGTATTATAAACATTTTTTACAAACAGGAATGATTTCCTTGGAACCTCAAACCGGTCATGTTAAAGTTTGGGTTGGAGGAATAAATTATAAGCATTTTCAATATGACCATGCCGGACAAGGTGCCCGTCAAGTTGGCTCCACCTTTAAACCATTTGTTTATGCTACTGCTATTGAACAATTAAACATGTCGCCATGTGATTCTATTATTGACTCTCCTTTTACAATTCCTAGAGGCAGACATAATGTTACTGAAAGTTGGACACCTAGAAATTCAGACGGAAAATACCGAGGTATGATTAATTTGAAAAAAGCGTTAGCCAACTCAATCAATACTGTTTCAGCGAAATTAATAGACCGAACCGGACCAAGAGCAGTAATTGATTTGACTCATAAACTAGGTGTTACAACAGAAATTCCCGAACAACCTGCCATTTGCCTTGGAGCTGTTGAAATAACCGTTCAGGATATGGTTGCTGCTTTCAGTACTTTTGCCAACAAAGGGATTTATATCAAACCTCAACTTATTACCCGCATTGAAGATAAAAATGGAAATCTCATTTTTGAATCAATTCCTGAAACACATGATGTTTTAAATCAAGATATTGCTTATGCTGTAATTAAGTTAATGGAAGGAGTAACTGAAGATGGAACCGGAACCAGATTGCGTTCGGGCGGTGCCGGTTTTACAAAATATAATTATCAGTTTACCAACCCAATTGCAGGAAAAACCGGTACTACTCAAAACAACTCAGATGGTTGGTTCATGGGGTTTGTACCAAATCTTTGTACCGGTGTTTGGGTAGGCTGCGAAGACCGTGCCGCTCGATTTAGAAGTACAGCTATGGGACAAGGAGCAACTATGGCTCTCCCTATTTGGGGGCTTTATATGGATAAATGCTACAAAGATGACAAACTCAATGTTTCTAAAGAAGCTTTTGATAGACCTAAAAATATTTCCATAAAAGTAGATTGTTGGAAACCCGTTAAAGACACTTTAGACTTTGATCAGGAAGTGGATGAATTTAATTTTTAAATGATAAAACCATAAAGGTTTATTTGTTAAAAGTTTGTTAAATATTAACAAACTTTTTTGTTTTCCATTTTTTTTTTTTTTCAACTTTGATTCAGTTAAGCAAGTGTAACTTACTTAATTTTCCAAAAACTACTTTTCTCCTTTGAAATTAGAACGTAAATCTTAAGTTTCTAATTTTAAATCTTTTTATATGAAACACAAGTTGAAATTTTTGAGTATTTTTACTCTAATGTGCTTTTTGGTTTATTTTCAGAGTTGCCAAAAAGAAGATGATTTCTTAGAAAACGGCACACATTTTGGCCCTAAGCTTAATCATCAAAAAACCAGAATA
>NZ_JBIKJL010000100.1:0-3778 GCF_044361015.1 Flavobacterium sp. | reverse complement strand
ACTTTTGAAAAGCAAATAAATTCATCCCTAATGTTAAAAACATTTCTTTTTATTTTTCTGGGCGGAGGAATGGGTAGCGTTTTTCGTTATGGAACTTCGCTACTCACGCAAAAATACGTTCAAAGTTCGTTTCCTTGGGCCACTTTTTTGGTGAATATCATCGGTTGTTTGTTGATTGGAGCATTCATTGGACTCATCGAACGTTGGAATTGGACCAATCACGACATTCGCTTCCTTTTAATTGCAGGATTTTGTGGTGGCTTTACCACTTTTTCTGCTTTTGGTATCGAAAGTTTAACCCTTTTTCAAAACAATCAATATCTTTTAGGTATTACCTATATTTTATCGAGTATAATTTTAGGAATCGCTGCGGTTTGGCTTGGACTTTTTTTAACGAAATGAGAACTTTTTGCTAAAAAAATGTAACTTCGCAAACTATGACAGAAATTCAAATTGAAACAGCAAAAATGCTATTGGCGACTTCTAAAAAAATCGTCATTTTACCACATAGAAATCCTGATGGTGATGCCATGGGTTCAACCTTAGCTTTATACCATTTTCTAAAAAAACTAAATCACCAACCCATACTTATTTCCCCTAATGAATTTCCTAATTTTTTAGCTTGGATGCCGGGTTCAGAAACCGCTCTGATATATGAAAAAGATAAAGTAGGTACAAAAGCAGTTTTAGAACAAGCAGAATTGATTTTTACTTTAGATTTTAATGCTCTTCATAGAACAGGAGAAATGGAACATGATTTGACTAAGCTCAAAGCTCCATTTATCATGATAGATCATCACCAAGCTCCCGATTCATATGCGGAAGTAACCTTTTCTGATACAACTTATGGTTCAACCTGTGAAATGGTTTATGATTTTATTACAGCTTTAAATAATTTAGAATTAATAGATAGAATCATCGCTACTTGTTTATATGCAGGAATTGTAACGGATTCCGGCTCTTTTAAATTCCCAAAAACAACTGGAAAGACTCACCGAACGGTTGCTCATTTAATTGATTTAGGAATTGACAATAGTGAAATTCATAATTTGTTGTTCAACAATAATTCATTCGAAAGCTTACAATTATTAGGTAAAGCTCTTCAAAACATGAAACTTTTTAAAGCACAAAAAACAGCATATATTTCATTAACACAAGACGAACTTGATCGCTATCACTTTAAAAAAGGAGATACGGAAGGAATTATAAATTATGGATTATCAATCAAAGATATTATCTTTGCTGCCATTTTTATCGAAAACAAAGAAGAAGGAATTATTAAAATTTCTCTCCGTTCCATGGGTGATTTTGACGTAAATCAACTAGCTCGGGAACATTTTCACGGTGGCGGTCACATCAATGCAGCCGGTGGAAAATCATTAGTTTCGATGAAGGAAACCATTAGTAATTTTGAACAAATTGTAAAAAACAACCCTAATTTAAAATTCTAAATGAAACTTAACTATTTTATATTCCTTATATTTTTTGGCATGCTATTCGCTTACGGTTGCAAAGAACCGGAAGCAAGAAAGCCCGTTTATAAATCGTCCGGTAGTTTTATGAAAGAGTCAATAGTTAGAAATAAAAAATTAATTGTAGCCGAAGAAAAAGCAATTGATTCCATCATTAAAAGTAACCCTGAAAAAAAATATCTTGCTTCTGAAAAAGGATATTGGTATTCGTATGAAATACAAAACCAACAAGATACTTTGCGACCTAAACGTGGGGATGTTGTTTTTTTTGATTATGAGATTTTTGATTTAAAAGGAAATATTATTTATACTGCATTAGAGCTTAGACCTCAAAATTATTTAGTTGACAAACAAGAAATAATGATTGGCCTACGTGATGGTATAAAATTAATGCGAAAAAATGAAAAAGTGTCTTTTCTGTTTCCCTCTCACATCGCTTATGGCTATTTGGGTGATAAAAACAGAATTGGTCCAAATGTCCCGATTATCTGTACTGTTACCTTAACAGATTTTAAAAAAGAAAGTGAATTAAATAATAATAATAACAGCTCAAATCAATAACTATTTAAAAAATGAAAAAAATTGTATTTCTATTTTTAAGTTTGACTTCTCTTCTTCTAGTTTCTTGTGGAGAGAACTATGACCGTTTAGGAGACGGTATTTTTGGTGTCATAAAAACCGGTAAAGGGGAGATAATTGTATCCTTAGAATACAACAAAACACCTATAACCGTTGCAAACTTTATATTGTTAGCCGAAGGGAAAAATAAGCATGTAACTTTAGAATCAAAAAAGGGAGTCCCTTTTTATGATGGTTTAAAATTTCATCGCGTAGAAGCTAATTTTATGATTCAGGGAGGTGATCCAAATGGAGATGGAACCGGCGGACCGGGTTATAATTTTATGGATGAAATAACCGATTTATCACACCAAGGTCCGGGCACTTTATCGATGGCAAATGCAGGTCCCGGAACGAATGGTTCACAATTTTTTATAACCCATGTTGAAACAAAGTTTTTAGATGGAAGACATACCGTATTTGGTAAAGTAAAAGAAGGTCAGGAAATAGTGAATGCTATTGTAAAAGATGATGTAATTGAGAGTATTATTATCGTTAGAAACGGTGAAGCTGCTAAAAAGTTTGATGCTGTGAAAGTATTTGATGACCGATTGAAAACTGAAGCAGAAAACAGAAAAAAAATGGAAGCGGAAGAGGCCATCAAAAAAGAGGCTTTTCTAGCTGAATTCAAAGAAGTTATTGATACAAAATTAGCCTTCTTCGAAACCCAGAAAAAAACAGCTCAAAAAACAGCTTCCGGATTACAGTATGCTATTTATGAAAAAGGAAAAGGAAAAAAACCTGCAAATGGTTCCACTGTTTATGTTCATTACGCCGGATTTTTTGAAAGCGGAGAACTTTTTGACAGCAGTAAAGAGGATGTTTCAAAAGCTTTTGGAAAATTTGATCAAAACAGAGCCGATGCTAAAGCCTATACCCCATTTCCTTTTCAATACGGCAATAAAACAGGTTTAATTCCGGGATTTTTAGAAGGATTAGAAAATTTAAACTTTGGGGATAAGGCTATTTTATTCATACCTTCTCAATTAGGTTATGGTGAAGCAGGTGCTGGCGGAATTATACCACCAAATTCTAATTTAATTTTTGAAATCGAGTTATTAGAAGAATTACCTAAACAATAATTATAAAATTAACAAAACATGAAAAAAATTATTTCAATTTTCATTCTATCAATTAGTTTGTCAACCCTTGCTCAAACAGCGGATGGATTATACGCAGAAATTCAAACTACTAAAGGAAAAATTCTTTTACAATTGGAATATGAAAAAGCTCCAATTACAGTTGCTAATTTTGTTTCGTTAGCAGAAGGAAATAATCCGGCGGTAAGTGCTGAATTCAAAAACAAAAAATTCTACGACGGATTGAAATTTCATCGTGTGGTTGCTAATTTCATGATTCAAGGTGGTGATCCGGCAGGAAACGGAAGTGGCGGACCCGGTTATAAATTTGTAGATGAATTTACAGATTTAAAACACGATAAAACTGGAATACTTTCAATGGCAAATTCAGGTCCAACAACGAACGGAAGTCAGTTCTTTATCACGCATTTAGCAACGCCTCACTTAGATGGCAGACACACTGTTTTTGGACATGTGGTAGAAGGACAAAGTGTGGTTGATGCAATTGTACAAGATGATGTGATGCAAAAAATCACCATTATTCGTGTGGGTAGTAATGCAAAAAAGTTTGATGCAGTTAAAACCTTCACAGACAGAGATGCGATTGCT
>NZ_JBIKJL010000006.1:0-75264 GCF_044361015.1 Flavobacterium sp. | reverse complement strand
TTGCTCCTTATAAAAAAACTATGGATGCTAAATTAGCCTATTTTGAAATGAATAAAAAAGCAGCCACAAAATCTCCATCTGGATTAGAGTATAAACAAATTGCAAAAGGCACCGGTGTAAAACCCGCAGAAGGAACAACAGTTTATGTGCACTATGCAGGTTATTTTGAAGATGGCGAGTTATTTGACAGTAGCTACGAAGATGTTTCGAAAGCTTTTGGGAAATTCAACCAACAAAAAGCGGATGCAAAAGCCTACAAACCTTTTCCTTTTCAGTACGGAAATAAAGGAGGTTTGATTCCCGGATTTTTAGAAGCGGTAAACATGATGACTATTGGCGATAAATATTTGATTTTTATTCCTGCTAGTCTTGGATATGGTGCTGCCGGAGCAGGTGGCGTAATTCCACCCAATGCCAATTTAATTTTTGAATTGGAGTTATTAGAAAAACTACCTGAATAAATCGTAAAAAACCGCCAAGCTATAAAACTTGGCGGTTTTTTTTATGCTTTAAATTTCCAATCGAATAAAAATCGCTGTCATGCTATAACCGTTGTCATGCTGACTTGTTTCAGCATCTAACAATTGTTCGTGTGATTTAGAATCTGAAACAAGTTCAGATTGACAAAGAATATTTTTCTTGGTCAGCCTTATTTATGCTTTAAATTTCCAATCAAATTCGTCTTGATTTTTTACAATGGCTCCAACTTCCACTTTGATAACTTCGCCAAATTCGGTTTGGAGAATCGTCCAAAAATCTTCATTGAAATAGTTGATAAAACAATCAAAAGTTTCCTCTTCAAACGATTTATATCCTTTGGATGACAGTAGATTTTTTACTTCTGAAAAAGATTTTCCAATGACTTTTTGCTCAAACAACAAAACATCGGGATGCGAACAAATGATGTATCCCAAACGAAACTCTTCATCTTCATAAAAAGTCAACCGAGCTTTTAAATGATTGTATAACAAAATCAAATTCCCTTCTTCATCTGTAAATGAAGAACTTGCTTTGCCATAAATAGCTTCCACATTTTTTTGCTTCATTCCAAAAAGAAGTTGATCAAATCCGAAGGTTGGTTTTAGAGTCATCAGTTAATTATTATTGTGAATTAATTTCTTAGTTAAAGTATTGAAACGATAGAATAAAAATAATGCAGCGGCTGTTAATCCGGCCAATAATCCAATCCAAACGCCAATAGCTTTCAATTCTGTGTACAACCCCAAGTAAATTGAAATTGGAAATCCAATCACCCAATAAGCTACAAAGGTAATATACATGGGGATTTTTACATCTTGCAAACCTCTCAAAGCTCCTAAAACTACTACTTGCAAACCGTCTGATATTTGAAATAACGCAGCAACAATTAACAATTGTGAAGCAATAGCAACCACTTCCAAATTGTCTTGTAAATGCATGGTTTGTTCCAAATTCAAAAACGGAATCGGTAGAACTTTATGGAAAACAATAAAAATCAAAGCAAAAAATATTTCAAGTACTGTCGCTAATAAAAAAATAGATACCGCAACAATTCGCAATTTCCTGTAATCTTGCAACCCTTTTTGATTGCCCACTCGAATCATCGCTGTGACGCTCAATCCCATGGCAAACATAAATGTTAGTGATGCCAAACTTAAAGCAATTTGATTGGCAGCCTGACTGGTTGTTCCTATCATTCCACACAACCAAATGGCTCCGGTAAATAACGCCACCTCAAAAAACATTTGCAAAGCGGAAGGCGTTCCTAAATTAATGATTTTTTTAATGGTACTTTTTTGAATCTCTTCCCAACTAAACTTTTCAAAATACGGGTGGAATTTTGGTTTTTTCACCATTACATAATGCATAAAAGCAAGCATAACAATTCGGGCAGTAATCGTTCCAATTGCGGCTCCAACAATTCCCATCGCTGGGAAAATCCAGATACCGAAGATTAAAAAATAATTGATAATTACGTTAACTATGTTTCCGATAATCGTCGCCCACATAGAATATTTTGTTTCACTTTTTCCATCGGCAAACTGTTTGTATGCCTGAAACATGATGAGCGGAATCAATGAAAAAGCCACAATATCTAAATACGGTTTTGCCAACTCTACTACCTCAGCAGGTTGTCCCATAAAAGCAATCAGCGGTTTGGCAAAAAAGATGAGTAAAAACAAAATCACGCCCAGTAGCGTACACAAAAACAAACCATTATGAAACGCCCCTCTACCCTTTTCAATTGATTTTTCACCATCTGCTTCTGCAACAATGGGTGTAATAGCCGTTGAAAAACCAATTCCTACTGACATTGCAATGAAAATAAAACTATTTCCTAAAGAAGCGGCCGCTAATTCTTTGGGACCTAATTGGCCAACCATTATATTATCAACAATTCCCACAACGGTATGACCCAACATTCCAATAATGATAGGATAAGCCAATCGAAGATTGTAACTGAATTCTTGGGTGTATGTCTTGAGTGTCATCATTTATAATTGCGTCGGCAAAAGTACATCATTTGCAAGTATAAATTGAAAAGAAAAAGTTAAGGAATCCTAACACCTTAACTGCCCAAAAAAAGCTTGTGAAGAATCAAAAATAAAACGATAACTTTAACCCTCTTTGAAAAGTGAAAAGTGAATCTGAAACCTTCTATTTATTCGTTTGTTTTATTTTGTTTATTGGTAATGTTTTCAGCACTATCCAGTGCACAAACAATCGCAGATACTACAGCCTTATCAGAAGTAATTTTAAAAGGAACTCCAATACCAAACACTATTCAAAATTCAGCTGCTTCTATTGCGACAATTACTTCTAAAGAAATCAATCAAAATGATGGCGTGATTTTAACCTCGGTTTTGAATAAAATTCCGGGTGTATCTATGCAACAAGGTAATTTAAACACCAATCGAATTTCGATGCGTGGCATTGGAGCACGTTCGCAATTTGGCACCAATCGAATCAAAGCGTATTATGAAAATATCCCGCTGAGCAATGGCGAAGGTGATACAGTTTTAGAAGATATTGACTTGGAAAGTCTGAACGGAATTGAAATAATTAAAGGTCCGAATACCACCAGTTTTGGTGCCGGTTTAGGTGGTGTGATTCATCTGATGGGAAAATCTACCGAAGAAAATAGCTCCTTTGGGAAAATCGCATCAACTTTTGGAAGTTTTGGTTTGCTTAAAAATACTGTCTCTGGTGGTTTTAACAACGGTACCACCGATTTATATTTGGGATATAACCAATTAAATTCAGATGGGTTCCGCGAGAACAGTGACTATGACCGAAAATCAATGAACCTTTCTGCCAAACAAAAACTTTCAGAAAACAGTTCGCTCTCCTTCTTTGGAATTGCCACGCGATTAAAAGCATTTATTCCTAGTTCTATTAACCAAAACGATTTTGAAAATAATCCCCAAGCTGCAGCTCCCAATTGGAAAGCGGCTCAAGGTTATGAATCCTATGACAAAATGATTTTGGGCATTGGGTACCAAAATAAATTCTCTGAAAAATGGTCGGTTGAAAGTTCTGTTTTTTCTACAATCATCGATGCGTATGAACCGCGTCCGTTTGACATTTTAGACGATGAAACAATGAATTTTGGTCTGCGTTTGCAAGTGAATTATAACGAAAAAGTATTTTCAATTCCTTCCAAATTCTGCCTTGGAACTGAAGTGCTTTTTGAAGACTATACTTATTCATTATACGAAAATCTATACCAATCGCAACCCGGAGAAGGCAGCATTCAAGGACCTCTTTTTGCAACAAACAATCAAAAAAGAAACTACCAAAACGTATTTTTTCAAATGGATATGCAACTGTTAAAAAAAATGCATTTGGAATCGGGAATTGCTGTTAATTCAACCCGATACGAACAATCGGATACCTTTGAAACAGTAGAACCAACAAAAAACAGTTATTCGTTTGGAGCCATTTGGTCGCCTCGAATCGGATTATCGTATCAAGTCGGTTCGAAGAAAAATATTTATACTTCTGTCAGTAAAGGATTTTCGATTCCTTCGATTGCGGAATCTTTAACACCCGATGGACTGATAAATACCGAACTGCAACCGGAAATCGGAATCAATTATGAACTAGGTTTTAAAGGCTCTTTTTTGAAACAAAAAATATATACAGAAATCGCTTTATACTCCACAAATGTTTCCAATTTGCTAGTTGCAAGAAGAGTGGGCGAAGATCAGTTCATCGGAATCAATGCCGGTGAAAGTTTGCATCAAGGAATCGAGTTTCTATTTCAAATGAAAGTAATCGAAAAAACAGATTTTCAAGTAAACTCCTTTTTTTCAGGAACTTATACCAACATCCGCTTCAAAGATTTTGTCGAATTAGAAAATGATTACAGTGGCAATCAACTTCCGGCTGTTCCCAAAGAACAATGGAACATAGGGTTGGATTTTACATCAAAATTAGGTTGGAATGCAAACATTTCCTTTGGCAAAGTGGGACAAATGGCTTTGAATGACGCCAACACAATTTATACCGATTCGTATGAATTAGTAGATGCGAAAGTCAGTTATACTTTCAATCTATTTATAAAATTAAACTTTCAATGCAATGCGGGAGTTCAAAATATATTGAATCAAAATTTTGCTGCAAGTATTTTACCTAATGCGGTTGGTTTTGGTACGGCACCACCGCGTTACTTTTATCCGGGTAATCCTATTAATTATTATGGTGGTATTGGGTTGGTTTATGAGGTGAAGTAAGTTTAATTTATAAACTTCTGATTTTTGGCTATGTCAATTAGTGTTATTTAATTTTAAAAATAAATTTGACCAGCCATTCCAATTACAAGTATCATCTGCAATAGATACTACTTTATCTGTTGTGATTGTGAATATATTTCTACCGGTACTTGAACAAATTTCTTTACCATTTATTGCAAATAATTCCGATTCAAATTTTATTATAGCAATAATATCTTTTTGACTTAATTTTTTCTTCTCTAAATTACTTGATTCAATGTAATAAATACTTCCCTTTCTACTAATTTTATAAAAACCGTAAAGACTCACGACGCACCCTCCATTCTTTTCTACGGTATAAAAACTATTATCATTTAAATTAGATAAAGGAATTTCATTTTCAAACTTTCTACTGTCTATAGAATCAGTTAAAATCTTAAAAACATTTGGTTTTCCTCTTTTGACTTCAATTGGTGTAGTAACTTTATTTCCGATAATATCTAAATATTCTAATTCATACTCTCCTACAGGAATTGAATCTATTTTTATAGTATCTTGAAATTTAAAGGAATTTAATCCCTTGAATTTATAAAAAGTAGAGTCTGAATTTTTCAAAGAAAGACCAAATAATCGAATTGAAGTGGAATCTGTAATTTCACTTTTGGCAACAATAACATCTATGCTACCAACCTGTTTTTTACAACTGATCAATTGAAAAATAAAAATAATGAGCAGGATCTTTTTCATAAAAACTATTTTCAAATACTTGAAACTTACTTTTTAACCCCCGCAACCTCCCCTTCCGTCACTTGCATCTTCTGTTTGTTTCCCCACGAATGCATCACATAATTCATCACATCGGCAACTTCTTCATCAGTCAAACCCATCGGAGGCATGGTGTTGTTGTAGTTTATTCCATTCACTTTTATGGGTCCGGTTTGTCCAAATTTTACAGGATGTATACTCTCTTTTCGTTTGGTTTGCAACCAATCGGAACCGGCCAGTGGCGGCACTGTTTCACTTCCTTTTCCATTGGCAAGATGACAAGTCATGCAAAACTCTTGGTAAATTTCTTTCCCGGCTGCAATACTGGTTTGCAACGATTTCTTTTCTTGTGAAACATACCTATTTGATTCCGAACTACCATCGGCAATAGAATAAAACAAAGCACTGATTACAATGAATCCAAACCTCATAGACAACTAGTTTGGAATAATCTTTACAATCCCCTTCCCTTCTACTCCCATATAAATATAACCATCCGGACCTTGAGCCACATTTCGTAAACGACCAATATCGGTGGCGACTTTTTGACGCTCAATGACTTTGTTATCTTTCAATTTCACCAATTCTAAGTATTGAAATTTTAACGAACCTACCAACAAATCTCCGTTCCACTCGGGATAAATATCCCCGGATACAAAAGTCATTCCGCTTGGAGCGATGGATGGCGTCCAATAATACAAAGGCTGTTCCATCCCCTCTTTTTTGGTGAGTTTTGAAATAGTCGAACCATCGTAATCTATTCCGTAAGTAATCACAGGCCAACCGTAATTGGCTGCTTTTTTTACAATATTGATTTCGTCACCGCCTTGCGGACCGTGTTCATGCGTCCATAGCTCACCTGTAGTGGGATTTTTGGTCATTCCCTGCGGATTTCTGTGTCCGAAGGAATAAACCGCCTCTTTCGCGTTGGGTTGACCAACAAACGGATTATCCGATGGAATGCGACCATCGTCGTGTAAACGGTACACTTTTCCGCCATCTCTGGTGATATCTTGTGGATTTTCGGGATGATTGCCTCTATCACCTACTGTAAAATATAAATAGCCATCGTTATCAAAAACAATCCGCGACCCAAAATGATGTGATTTCGTTGTATTCGGTTTTGCTTTGTATAATTCCTGAATTTGAGTGAGACTTCCATTCTCAATTTTGGCACGAATCAATTTTGTATTAGCTCCTTTTTCTTCACCTTCTTCTGCAGAATAGGTGATATAAATCCACCCGTTAGTCGCATATTTTGGGTGAACGGCAACGTCTAAAAGTCCGCCTTGATTTCTCGTAGCCACTTTTGGAACATTTGAAATCACCGTTTTCTTTTTATCTTTTACATGATAAAGTGTCCCGTTTTTTTCGGTAACCAGCATACTCCCGTCCGGCAACCAAGCCATTCCCCACGGATTATCAATATCGGATGCAACCGTTTCAAAAGTGTAATTCTTCACCTCATCTTTCAGAGGAATATCATTCGGTTTCTCTTGAGCTTTGCAGCTTTGCAGAGAAATAATTAGCAATAAAAATAGTATTCGCATCGTGTTTGGATTTTGGTATTCACAAATTTTGTGAAATGATTTTATACATCAGCCTTCTTTTTAAAAACTTTAACCTATTACTTCTCTTTACTCAAAAATTCACGATATAAAGCGATATTCTCTCTTATTTTATCGTCCATTTCAGGTTCTTTTATATCCGTATACTTTTCCAACTCGTCTAAGATGGTTTTAGCTACAATAAATCGAGCCGTTTCTTTGTTATCCGCCGGTACAATAAACCAGGGAGCATGCGGTTTACTGGTTCTATTAATGGCTTCTTCGTAACATTGTGTGTATTGATCCCACAAGGCACGTTCTTTTAAATCACCGGGTGAGAATTTCCAATTGTGTTTTTCTGTTTCCAATCGTCGCATCAATCGCTGACGCTGTTCTTCTTTACTTAAATGAAGGAAAAACTTCAAAATAACCACCCCATTTGAACTGATATGTTTTTCAAAAGCATTGATACTTTCAAAACGATTGTCCCAAAACTGTGGGGTAATATCGGCCACATTTTCTATACCCGGGATATTTTCGTTTAAGATATATTCGGGATGGACCCGAGTCACCAACACATTTTCGTAATGCGTCCGATTAAAAACTGAAAACTTTCCTTTTTCAGGTAAGGCAACATAATGTCGCCACAAATAATCGTGTTCCAACTCGGTTGAATTTGGTGTTTTAAAACTGTGAACCACAACACCGCGAGCATTAAATTCTTTAAAAACTTCTCGAATCAAACTGTCTTTTCCGGCTGTATCCATGCCTTGCAAGCAAATCAAAACACCATAGCGATTATGTGCATACATTTTGTCTTGAAGTTTGCTCAACTTCTCGCGGACTTTTTGTAATTCTTTCTCCTTTTTCTTTTCGGAAGTTTCGACGTTATAAAAAGTGGGTACTTCTGAAAGTTTGACAGGTGCACTAATTTTAAAATGCTCGGAACGGATGGTTTTCATAACAAAACAATTTTAAATGTTTAAATTTATAGCAAAATACAAAAAATCATGGAGAAATTTCAGTTGGAAGTTTTTTTAATTTTAATGAATCTCGGAGCAGCCTCGGGATTGGTTTACACGGAAAATGCTATTTACTTGATAAGCGACGTTAGTTCCTATTTGTATCAGTATTCATTTGCCACTGAAAAAACAACTAAAATCGAGTTAACAACCGACGCAAAAGAGACTATCGAAAAGAAAAACAAACCCGATTTTGAATCGATTACTTTAGCCAATAATCAATTATACATTTTTGGCTCCGGTTCAGGTGCCAAAAGAAACCAACTTTTTACCTACCACTTAAAAACCGGTAAAATTTCCGAAAGAAACATCCAATCGCAACACGATAGTTTGCAAAATAAGTTTGGAATATCCGCAGATGATTACAACATTGAAGGAGTGGTTTATTACCACCAAAAAACCTTTCTCTTCCAACGAGGGAATGGTCCGAATGCACAAAACGGCATTTTTATTCTGAATGATACAACAAAAGAAGTAAACTACCACCCAATTGAACTCCCTGAATTAAAAGGCGTCAAAGCCACGTTTACCGATGCTGTTTTGGTAGAAGATGCCATCTATTTTTTAGCAGCTGCCGAAAAATCTGCTTCTACTTATTTGGATGGTGAAGTTACCGGATCTATTATCGGAAAACTAAATCCGGAAACATTGAACGTTGATTTCACTCAGAAAATTTCTGATACGCATAAATTTGAAGGTATTACACTGTACAAAAAAACGACTGATTCTTTGGAATTTATACTTTGCGAAGATAAAGACTCTGAAGACATGAAGTCAACTATTTATAAATTAACCATAAAAAAAACCACTCGATAACGAATGGTTCTTCTTAGGTTAAGGTAAATTCGGGGCAAAATTACCTTTTCATAAAAATGTTGGTGTAGTATTTTTTTCCGGTTGAAGGATTTGTCTTGATTGATATACCAAAGTGAGTATATTCTCCTTCGATATTTTCTTTGTGACCATCACTTAATAACCAAGCGTTTAAAACACCTGCATTAGACTGATAATTATAAGCTACATTTTCACTCACTTGTAAAGCTCCTAACACTTGTTTGATGTTGTTCGCTCTTTGCTCAAACTGTTGATGACCAACTACATCATTCGTAATCATGTAGTCATTGTGTTCAGCCGATTTAAAGGAAATGTGATTGATAGGTTGTAAAGTATTTAACCCAACACTAGCTCTGTGCTCATTGATTTTAGACATAAGGTCTAATTCAACGTCAGTATAAGAAAAATTCTCAACGATTGGAGCTGCTGCATCTTCTGTTTCAGAAGTTGAACAAGAAATAATAGTGAACACGATTGCAATCGGCAACAATGCTCTAAACATTTTTGCTTTCATAGTAGTAGGTTAAGTTTTAAAAGTAGATGTGGGGCAAATACCTTTATGTTAGTTTAATCTTTTTAAAGCTGTAAAGTAGATGTGGGGCAAATATCTTTGTGCTTCAGTAATAAGAACGTTTCATCTTGTTTGATGATTCAATATTACTACTATGTCGTTAAAAAACCAAATAAAATCGATGAAATGCACTTTTTTTTTATTAAAAAAAGTTTTTTCTTACATATTAAGGTGCTAATCTTTCAATTTTCCAGAAATAGTCCTCTTGAAGTTGATACCTTATTCTGTCATGAAGACGATTTGGACGACCCTGCCAAAACTCAACTTCTATTGGGCGAACTAAAAAACCTCCCCAAAAAGCCGGGCGAGGAATTTCTTTCCCTTGAAATTGTTGTTCCAACTCTTTCAACTTCTCTTCTAAAACAGTTCTGGAAGCAATTACCTTACTTTGATTGGAAACGATGGCTCCTAATTTACTGCCATCCGGTCTTGTATCAAAATAACCATCTGAAAAAGAAGGAGTTGTTTTTTCAGCTATTCCTTTAATAATAACTTGTCTTTCCATAGAATGCCAAAAGAAAGAAAGACAAATATTTGGATTTGCTTCAATGGCTTTTCCTTTTTCGGATTCATAATTAGTATAGAAAATAAATCCTTCTTCATTAAACTTTTTAAGCAATACTACTCTAGCTTTCGGAAATCCGTCTAAACCAATGGTAGATAGAGTCATCGCATTGACTTCTTCCGTTTCACTTTGCTCTTCTGTTTCATAAAACCAACGTTGAAACAAATTAATTGGATCTTCCGGAATAGTAGTTTCTAAAAGTTCACTTTTTTCGTATGACTTTCTATAGTTGCTAAGGTCTTTCATTTTTTTAAGGTGCTAAAGGTACTGAGTCGCTAAGGTACAAATAAATAGAAAAGTGGTAAAGACTCGAATGGGATAAACATGTACTTTTTATTAAAAGCACACGAATTATTATGGACATCATAAATTTACAAGGATTTGATTGCTTTGCTATAATGAATTTTGAAGAATTCGTTTTAGCTAAGAATATTTAAATTGTGCTGGTTTTAGAGCACAGATTTTTAAAATTTTAGAAATATAAAAATAAACAATTGACAACTAATGCCTAAAACTCAAACTCTTTACCGTCATCCGCTAAAAGGACATGAGGAAAAACTGTTTCGGCTTCTTCTTTAAATAGTTCTATAGACTCGTATCGCGTCGAATAGTGTCCGAGCACAAGTTGTTTTACGTTAGCTCTTAAAGCCATTTTAGCCGCTTGTTTGGCAGTGGAATGCTTCGTTTTTTCTGCTAAATGCTTTTCATTTTCCAAGAATGTACTTTCGTGATATAAAACATCGACCCCTTCAATAAAAGGAATTAATTGTTCATCATAAACGGTATCAGAACAAAATGCATAAGTTTTTTCATGTTCCGGCTCAAAAGTGATAGCTGAATTCGGAATTACTAGCCCATCTGCTAAGGTAATATCTCCTCCGTATTTGATTTTTTGATAGTAGACAACATCAATTTCGAGGTTCTGAATTTTATCAATATTAAGTTTACGTTCTCTATTTTTTTCCTGAAATAAAAAACCATTGGTATAAATACGGTGATTCATTGGAATAGTTTTCACTAATACCTTTTCATCTTCAAACAGCACAACACTTTCTTTTGATTGCAGTTCATGAAAAAACAAATTATAACCGGTAAAAGAATTTCCGTAACGCAATTGCAGTAAAATAATTTCTTTGATGCCTCTCGGACCATAAACATGTAAATCGCTCTCCCTATTAAGCAACATAAAAGTGGAAATCAATCCAACCAATCCAAAAAAATGATCGCCGTGTAAATGGGAAATGAAAATATGATTAATTTTAGAAAACTTAATTTTATTTTTCCGCAATTGCACTTGTGTTCCTTCACCACAATCAATCAAAAACATGCGATTTTTTATTTCTAAAACCTGTGCCGTTGGATTAGTAATGGTTCGAGGGGTAGCGGCATAACAGCCTAGAATGGTTAGTTTCATTTAGAAGTTGTCCGTTGTCGGTTATCAGTTGACTATCAAAACCCTAAATCGCGTTCGATTTCCTCCATTTCAATAATATCATGAGCTTCCATAAGGGTTGGAACAACTGTCATTTTTAAGGGTAATTTATCAATATTCACATTGTCTACAACCAGAACAAATGATTTTTTACCTTTCTTATGCAATTTAGATAAATCACTGAATAGTTTGATATCAGATAAGGATATAGTTTTGTCAAAAGTTAAATCTAAAATCAGGTTTTGATTTTTAAACACATTGAACTGGTTGTTGATTTTTTCCAAAAAGGAAAGACAATCACCTTGGGTGTTTTTAAGAATGGTCGTATATCCTTTTTGATCAACTTTCATTTGTAAAGATTCTAAGGTAATAAGGAACTCAGGTTCTAAGTTAGTGAATTTTATTTAATTTTAGAAGCTAAAAGATAAATAACTGCCATTCTGATGGCTACTCCGTTTTCAACCTGTTCTAAAATAACCGATTGTTTTGAATCAGCCACATCACTGGTGATTTCAACACCACGATTAATTGGGCCCGGATGCATAATTACTATTTCTTTGTTCAGCGAATCTAAAAGTGCCTTATCTACACCATATTGTTGAGCATATTCTCTGGTTGAAGGAAAATAATTTACGTCCATCCGTTCATTTTGCACTCGTAACATATTTGCCACATCGCACCATTCTAAGGCTTTTCGCAAATTGGGTTCTACAGTAACCCCTAAACTTTCAATGTGTTTTGGAATCAACGTTTTTGGTCCGCAAACTTTCACTTCTGCTCCTTGCATTTGAAGAGCAAATATGTTTGATAACGCAACTCTGGAATGAAGAATATCACCTACAATCACCACTTTCATTCCGCCAACTGCTCCTAATTTCTCCCGGATGGAAAAACTGTCTAACAATGCTTGAGTGGGGTGTTCATGAGCTCCATCACCCGCATTAACAATACTCGCTTTTACATTTTGAGACAAGAAATAAGCGGCTCCGGGGTGAGCATGTCGCATCACCACCATATCCACTTTCATAGCTAAAATATTATTTACGGTATCGATTAACGTCTCCCCTTTTTTAACAGAAGATTGAGCCGCTGAAAAACTAATAACATCAGCAGAAAGTCTTTTTTGAGCTAATTCAAACGATAATTTAGTTCGGGTACTGTTTTCAAAAAAGATATTAGCAATGGTAATATCGCGTAATGAAGGTACCTTTTTTATAGGTCTGTTGATGACTTCTTTAAAATGGTCAGCAGTTTCAAAAATCAAATCAATATCTTTCGGTTGAAGATATTTGATTCCTAATAAATGATTGACGGATAGTTCAGACATTTTTTCAGGTTGTTGGTTGATTGGTTGTTATAGTCGGAATTAAATAAACAGCATCTTCGCCTTCATTTTCAACCCAACATACTTTTACTTTTTCATTATTGATTGCATCTACTTGTCGCCCTCTGTAATCAGGTTGAATAGGTAAATGACGGCTAAATCTTCGGTCAATTAAAACCAAAAGTTCAATTTCACTTGGCCTACCAAAAGATTGAATGGCAGTGAGAGCGGAACGAATACTACGTCCGGTATATAACACATCATCTATAAAAATGACTTTTTTATCTTCCACAATAAAATCAATATGGGTTTTATTGGCTTCTAGTGTCTTTTCACCTCTTCGAAAATCATCTCTAAAAAAAGTAATGTCAAGCAATCCGAACTGAATATTTTTAACCTGATATTCCTCCTGCAATAATTTCACAATTCGTTTGGCTAGAAAAGCTCCGCGTGGTTGCAGTCCAATTATAATTGTGTCCGAGAAATCAAGGTGTTTTTCAATCAATTGACAGGCCAAACGATGGAGAATGATATTGACTTCATTGGAAGTGAGCAATACTTTTAGACTCATAGTTGTAGTGTTTGGAGTGTAAAGATATAATTTTTTTACGATTTGGTTTTAAAAAAATCCCGATACGTGGTAACGGGATTTCATTTAATTAGGCATACATCTTTTTTCTCAACTCTATTACTTTGTCATCTTCCAAATATTCATCAAAAGTCATGTATCGATCAATCACGCCATTTGGTGTAATTTCCAAGACACGATTAGCTACCGTTTGAGCAAATTCATGGTCATGGGTGGTGAACAAAACCGACCCTTTGAAGTTTTTTAACGAGTTGTTAAAGGCCTGAATCGATTCCAAATCCAAATGATTGGTTGGTTCGTCTAACATTAACACATTGGCACGCAACATCATCATTCTCGAAATCATACAACGCACTTTTTCTCCACCGGACAAAACACGACCTGTTTTCAAAGCTTCTTCTCCTGAGAAAATCATTTTTCCTAAAAAGCCACGCACATAAACCTCATCGCGTTCTTCTTCTGTTTTTGCCCACTGACGCAACCAATCTACAAGAGTTAAATCATTCTCAAAAAAAGAATGATTATCTCCAGGAAGATAAGATTGAATGGTTGTGATACCCCAATCAAAGGTTCCTGCATCGGGTTTTTGATTGCCGTTTAATATTTCATAAAAAGCGGAAGTTGATCGTGAATCCTTTGAAAAAACAACTACTTTATCTCCTTTGGCCATATTCAAATCGACATTTTTAAATAAAACTTCCCCTTCAACAGAGGCACTCAATCCTACCACATTTAAAATTTGATCACCTGCTTCACGCTCTTGGTCAAAAATGATAGCCGGATAACGACGACTTGAAGGCTTAATCTCATCTAAATTTAACTTTTCAATCATTTTTTTACGGGAAGTTGCCTGTTTTGATTTGGCAACGTTCGCACTAAAACGACGAATAAATTCTTCAAGCTCTGCTTTTTTCTCTTCAGCTTTTTTGTTTTGTTGTGCTCTTTGTTTCGCCGCTAACTGACTACTTTCATACCAAAAAGTATAATTTCCCGAATAATGGGTAATTTTTCCAAAATCAATATCCGATACGTGTGTACAAACTGCATCTAAAAAGTGACGGTCATGCGACACCACTAAAACGGTGTTTTCATAATTGGCTAAGAAATTTTCTAGCCAACCGATAGTTTCAAAATCTAAATCGTTCGTTGGCTCATCCATAATCAACACATCTGGATTTCCAAAAAGTGCCTGAGCTAAAAGCACTCTCACTTTTAATTTACCATCCAAATCTGCCATCAACGCATAATGTAAATCTTCGGTTATCCCTAAGTTAGACAATAATGTAGCTGCTGCTGAATCGGCATTCCAACCATTCATTTCTTCAAATTGAACTTGCAATTCGCCTATTCTATCGGCATTTTCATCTGTATAATTCAGGTACAATTCATCCATTTCCCGTTTCACATCATACAACACTTTGTTTCCCATCATTACAGTTTCTAAAACCGTATACTCATCAAACATGTTGTGATTTTGATTTAATACAGACATTCTTTTTCCGGGTTCCAAAATAACTCTTCCCGAAGTAGGGTCAAATTCTCCCGATATAATTTTCATAAACGTAGATTTCCCGGCACCGTTTGCCCCAATTATTCCATAGCAATTACCTTGGGTAAAGGTTACATTTACTTCATCAAACAAAATTCTTTTGCCGAATTGAACCGATAAATTTGAAACTGTCAACATGTGATTATGTATTTTAAAAAACGTTGCAAAAGTAGAAAAAATAAAGCACTTTTTAGCCAGACCTATTTAGAATAAATATAGGTTTATTTTAACTGTCTATTAACAAGCCGTAAACAGTAGAAAAAATATATTTGTTTCAAATTAATACCACCAAATGATTGCCTATTCAAAAAAAATACCTTTTATCTGTCTTGTAGCAACACTTTATGCTTTCATCGGCTGTCAAAAAGAATTTAAAGATGATAATTTTACAGCTTATTTTGGAGGAGAAGTCATTAATCCAAAAAGCAACTTTGTCCTCTTTTTAAAGGATGACGTGGTAATTGATACTATTTACTTAGATAATAAAAATAGGTTTATACAAAAATTTGATTCCCTTGCTCCCGGTTTATATACTTTTAAACACGAACCGGAATATCAATATGTCTATTTTGACAAAAACGACAGTTTGATGGTTCGTATCAATTCCATGGAATTTGATGAATCAATTGTTTTTTGTGGTAGAGGTGATGAAAAAAATAATTTCTTAATGGAATTATACCTTAAAAATGAAGATGATCGAAGCAAAATGTTTGATGATTTCGATTTAAATCTCAATGCTTTTATTCAAAATAGTGATTCTTCATACCAATCCAAAAAGAAATTTTATTCCCATAAAAAAGAAGATATAAAATGGAGTGACGATTTTGATTTGTATGCCAAATCCATGCTTGACTTCCATCATTTTACTAAAAAAGAAATTTATCCGATGGCTCATAAAATGAGAACAGGAGAAAACGTAACAAATGAATTACCTGTTAATTACTATAATTACAGAAGTAAAATTGATTTCAACAATAAGCTGTTAACGAATTATTCTCCTTTTGTGAAGTACTTAACACACATGTTGAATAATGTGGCTTTTACAAATATTTACCCTCAAAATTTGGAAGAAGAAGCTTTGGAATTACATATTCAAAAATTAAACATTGCCGATACGCTTTTTAAAAATGAATCTATTAAAAATAAAATTATTGACAATATTGCCTTCTCTTATCTATTAGAAGACCAAAACATTGACCAAAATAAAAAATTCCTCATTCGCTACAACCAATTGTCCACTGACAACAGCAATCTAAATGAAATCAACAAAATAGGCGAATCAATTCAATTGCTGAAAAAAGGAAATGATTTACCCGAAGTTACATTAGTTGACATAACCGGAAAAACAACCACGAGTAAATCCCTTTTGAATCAAAAAACTGTCTTTTTCTTTTGGACAGAAAATGCCGAATCCCATTTAGTTGCTGTACATAAAAAAGTATTGGAATTTCAACGAAATAACCCTGAATATCAATTCATCGCGGTTAATATTGATGAGGAGCAAGATAAATGGTTAAAAGTACTTGAAAACCACAGTTTTGGTTCAATCAAAGAATTTCGAGCGGAAAACTTTGAAGACTTAAAAGAAAAATGGGTTATCACTAAATTACACCGCACCCTGATTATTGATGAAACAGGGAAAATCAGCAATGGGTTTGTCAACTTGTTTGATGTAAAATTTGCTGAAAATCTAAAATAAGACATCTACAAATTATAAAATCCCTTCCAGTACAACAAGAAGAGATTTTTTTATACTTAAAGTCGAACTTTATTGATTTGCTTTCGCGTGATCGGCTAAAAATTGAGCCAATCCAATATCTGTTAAGGGGTGTTTTAATAACCCTAAAATAGCTGATAAAGGTCCGGTCATCACATCTGCACCAATTTTAGCACAGTTTACTATGTGCATCGTATGACGAACAGAGGCCGCTAAAATTTGTGTATCATAGCCGTAGTTGTCATAAATCTCGCGAATTTCTTCAATCAAGGCTAATCCATCAGTTGACACATCATCTAATCGACCAATAAACGGGGAAACATATGTTGCTCCTGCTTTAGCAGCTAATAAAGCTTGTCCGGCAGAAAAAACCAACGTTACATTTGTTTTTACTCCTCTATCTGAGAAATATTTACACGCTTTGATGCCTTCTTTAGTCATTGGTAATTTAACAACGATTTGATCGTGTAATTCCGACAACTCCTCCCCTTCTTTAATCATTCCATCATATTCAGTTGCGATTACTTCGGCACTTACATCACCGGTTACAATTTTACAAATGTCTACATAATGTTTCAACACATTATTTTTTCCGCTGATGCCTTCTTTCGCCATCAAAGACGGATTTGTAGTTACGCCATCTAAAACACCTAAAGCCTGTGCTTCTTTGATTTGGTCTAAATTAGCTGTGTCAATAAAAAATTTCATATATAAGTTGTGTTTTTAATTTGGTTGCAAAATTAGGAAAATAATGTCAATTTCAATGTAAATGTCAAGAACAAATTGAAAAGTCAATAGAATTGATTACCACTAATTACTATTAACTAATCACTAATTACTAATTACTACAACTTGTAATGCTTCATCAACATTTTTTCATACATTCTATCAGGTAAAATACGTTTTAAAACAACTGAAAAGCGTTGCATAAAACTGCCTACTTTATAATGAACATTCGGTTGATTAGTTTCAATAATTTTATGAATTGCATAAGCCATTTCGTTTGGATTACTGCCTGAATCAACATGTTCATCCATCATTTTTAGTGTATTTCCGTATGGGATTTTGTAAGCAGAATCGTCCTTTAACGGAGCATGATAACGACCTGAAGCAATATTGGTGGCAAAATCGCCGGGGGCTACGTTGGCCAACTGAATACCGAATTCCTTTACTTCCATGCGAATGGCTTCGGTGATAATTTCCAACGCACCTTTGGAAGCAGAATATACACTTCTGTAAGGCAATCCCATATAACCGGCGATGGAAGTAATATTGATGATTAAACCTGACTTCTGCTCTCGCATTTGAGGTAAAACCGCTTTCATCACTTCAATCGGACCAAAGAAATTAGTTTCAAAATTATTTTTAATTTCTTGGGTTGGAATTTCTTCCAGCGGACCGGTGATTCCGACTCCCGCATTATTTATGACTACATCAATCTTTCCTTCTTTTTGAATCAATTCTGAAACGGCATTGCTAATACTATTAACATCCCTAACATCCAATTTTAACAAAGGAAAAACGGATTCTTTTACTTGATTAGGATTTCTACTTGTTCCATAAACTATATAACCTTTTAGATGCAAAAAAGTGCCAATTGATTTACCAATTCCGGAGGAACCACCAGTGATGAGAATTACTTTTAACATGGTTGGATTTAAAAGTCAAAGATAATGAAAAGTTATCGGTTATTTGTTATCTGTTGAATCTGAACTCCCAACCCAAAACCATCACTCAAAACCACTTCCCCTTTCACAATTTTCGAACCCCATGCAACATCATTTTCAATTAAATTCGCTCCGTCCAAATCCAAATAATCGGCAAAAGAAGCCAACGCAATTCCGGCAGAAATACAAACTGTTGATTCGGTCATGCAACCAATCATAATTTTGAAATTCAGGTCTTTTGCTTTTTGAATAAGGACTAATGAAGGCGTTAATCCACCGCATTTCATCACTTTAATATTGAGCGTTTTGTAATGTGGTTGTAATAAATTCAAATCTTCAATGGATTGCACATCTTCATCCGCCATCCAATTGGCATAACTATTTTGGGATAAGTTTTTATAATTTTCAACACCTTTTGCCATTGGTTGTTCGAAATACAAGAATTTTGCTGAAAGTGGATCGTTTTGAATGAACTTACATATTTCCAATGAAAAACTACCATTGGAATCGATGCTGATTTTCTTTCCGGTAGCCAACAATTTATCCCTGAAGGAAGTTGACCATGAGTTGACTTTCACTTTACAAAATTGCCAATCCGATTCCATTATTTTCTTAAGTTGAATGGCTTCCTCATCCAAACTAATAGTAATGGAGGATTGAGGTAATGAAGTTGATTGTATTAGATTTAATTCAGCAAATGTTATGTTTTCTAACTTTCCATACAAATCCCAAAAAGCACAATCTAAGGCCGATTGTAAAAAAGGATGCAAAGAAAAAGCTTGAATTTTCTTGAAAAAATCAAACGGATGTTCAATTACTAAAGATGAAAATAAAGGCTTAATTCGCTCTAAATCATTCACAAAATCAGCTAAATGAATATGGTAATAATCAATTTCGGTACATTCGCCAAAGCCGTTTTTTCCATTAAAATCAATTGAAATAATTAATGCTTTTCTGAAATGATAAACACCGTAAGCAATTTTGAAAGGTTCTTTCAGTTGGTGTTGTACTATTTTCCAATTTAATTTCATAGGATAGAATTAGGAAAATTTCTGAAAGTTTGGTAGTAGAATCTGAACTAAATCATAGGAAACAAAAAATGGCAAGCGACCTACATCGCACCGCTACAACCACATACCTTTGCTGTGTTCCCACCCTGGAGGAGTTTGCAGGAGCTGGTCGTGTAGGACTTGCCGCTGTAAATATACAATATTTTTATGTTTTTGCAAGGAAAATAGTTCGATTCAAATTGTTATATTTGTCGATATTATTACTAAATTCTCATGAAAAACTATAACTTATTATCATTCATTTTATTAGCCGTTCTTTTTTTAAGTTGTGAAGACAAAGAAAAAGATAAATCAGGTTTATTTTTGTTGAATACTACTCAATCAAAAGCTCAATTTTCAACGGATGAAAAAGCTATTTTGACTATTTCAAATACAAAAAACAAAACAATAGACAGTATTGTTTATTTCGCTAACGATAAAAAAGTAGGAACTGTTACCGGTGCAAAAAACGTCGAATTTACATTAACCGATGAAAAGTTAGGTTATCAAAATTTGAAAGCCTTGGTTTATTATGAAAATGACTATGCCGAAGCAACCTACCGCATTGAACTGATTTCTGAAATTAAAGAACCAAAATTACTAAAATATACGTTAGTCAATACCTATCCACATGACATTAAAGCGTACACGCAAGGACTGGAATTTTACCGCGACACCTTGTATGAAGGAACCGGAAACGGTGCAGGAAATACTACCGGTTTAAAAGGAATTTCAAGCTTACGCAAAACCAATTACAAAACCGGAGAAGTCTATAAAAAAGTAGAACATCCGGAAGAAATCTTTGGAGAAGGCATAACCATTTTAAATAATAAAGTGTACCAATTGACTTGGCAAAATTTAATTGGTTTTATTTATGATGCAGATACTTTTAAAGAAATCAAACGTTTTAATTATTCCAAACGAATTCAAGGTTGGGGATTATGCAACAACGGAAAAATGCTTTATCAATCAGACGGAACGGAGAAAATTTACTTTTTAAATCCGGAAACCCTTCAAATTGAAGGAAATATCAACGTGTATTCGGGTGCCAATAAAATAAAATCGGTGAATGAGTTGGAATGGATTAATGGTAAAATCTTCGGGAACATCTATCAAAGAGACGCTATTGCTATCATCAATCCTACCAATGGAGCCGTAGAAGCCGTGATTAATCTTGCCGAATTAAAAAAGAAAGTCACACAACATCCCGACCTTGATGTGCTCAACGGAATTGCTTACAACTCGAAAACCAAAACACTTTTTGTAACGGGTAAGAATTGGGATAAGATGTTTGAGATTCGTATAGGGGAATAAGTTGCGGGATACGGGTTGAAAGTTGCTACCCAATAATCTTCTTAATGAAACAACTTACCTACATTATTTGTCTTTTATGCCATCTTGAAGGGTACAACAACTATGCCTTAGGTCAGTCGTATGTAAGGAGATAGTTCTCTTTTGATTGGGTTTTGCACATTACATTGTTGGGGATTTAAATCTCTTTTTGAATGCATTTGACCTGTTTTAACTGCTTTTGACCTAAGTTGATTCCCTTTGACGATTTTTTTGGATTTCAGAGTGGTTTTGTTCGATACATGTTCGGTATTTGTTCTAACGGGCTTCGGAAAAAGGGGGTGTTTTGCGAACAAATGTGCACCTAATCCCGAACAAAAGTTGAAAATTACAACCCAACCCTTTAATGAAACTCACCAAACACCTTCGTTGCTTCATTATAAGCACTTTCAAAGCTCATTGGGCTTGTGTTTGTATTTTCCTTTTGGGTGGTAAAGTAAGACAATAACTTCTCTGTCGGCATGTTTCCTGTTAAGTCGTCTTTGGCCATGGGGCAACCACCAAAACCTTGAATGGCCCCGTCAAAACGGCGACAACCTGCCTTGTAGGCTGCGTCCACTTTTTCAAACCACTTATCGGGTGTGGTATGAAGGTGAGCACCAAACTCAATATGTGGGTATTTTGGAATCAAATTCGAAAATAAATAGTCTATTATATCGGGTGTCGAACTGCCAATTGTGTCGGATAGTGACACTATTTTTACACCCATGCCTGCTAACTTTTCTGTCCACTCTCCTACGATGTCTACGTTCCAACGATCGCCATAAGGGTTTCCAAAACCCATTGACAAATAAGTCACTACTTCTTTATTCGAATGTTCGGCTATTTCCAGTATTTCTTCTAAGGTTTTGATGGATTCCGCAATGGTTTTGTGTGTATTACGCATCTGGAAGTTCTCTGAAATAGAAAAGGGATACCCTAAGTATTGTATTGCTTCATGTGCAGAAGCGAGTTTTACTCCTTGTGTATTGGCAATGATGGCGAGTAATTTACTGCGGGTTTGCGATAAGTCTAAACCTGCCAGCACCTCAGCAGTATCGGCCATTTGCGGAATTGCTTTGGGGGAAACAAAACTTCCAAAGTCTAGTGTGTCAAAGCCTACTCGCAAGAGCGACTGAATATAGGCTACTTTGCGCTCGGTGGGAATAAAGGTTTTGATGCCTTGCATGGCATCCCGCGGACATTCGATTATTTTTATTGGTTGCATCGGTGCTCAAATATAGGAAAGTATTTTGTTTTGTGAAAATGGTTTTTTTGGAGGGGCTGAGGGCCTAAGGCACTAAGGTACTGAGGGAGGTTGGAATAAGCAAAAAAAAATAGAAACACTGGGTTTCTATTTTTTGGTTAGGCTAGTTATTTTTTCTTTTTGCCGGACGCTTTTTTCTTAGCTTTTTTCGCTTTTTCTTTCGCTTTGGCTTTTTCTTTTGCTTTGGCTTTCTTTGCTTTTTCTTTCTCTTTCGCTTTTGCTTTTTTTGCTTTTTCTTTTTCTTTCTTTTTTGCTTTTTTCTCTTCTTCTTTTACCTTTTTCATTTTCTTTTTTAGTTTTTTAAGGGTCTTTTTGTCCAAGGTGGAAGTTACTTCCACGGTGGTTACTTTCATAGCTACTTCTTCCGGTTTGGCGGGAGTAGTGGCGGCCACTCTTCTTGGTGCAGGAGCGGTTTGTTCCATGCGGTCGACTAACGGGGAGCTTTTTACGGCAGGTTTGCGTACCGCAGGTGTTGCAGCGGCAGGTTTTGCGGTTGTTGTTCTAGGCGTTGCGGTTCTTTTAGGAGCCGCTGGTTTTGCTGTTGCCGCCGGTTTTGCCGCCGATGCTGTTGTTTTTGCTGCCGGTGTAGCCGGTTTTCTTACGGGAGTTGCCGGTTTTGGAGCCGGTGTAGCCGTTTTTTGTACTTCTGCTGCCGGAGCTTCCGGGGTTTTATTTTCTTCCATATGCTTGTGTGAATGAGTTGATTGTTATGTTATTATTAATTTAATGTTAAACAAAGTTAATTGATTGAAACCGAATTGCAAGGTTAAGTTTTTAGTTTAGGGAAAAACTTAACATTGGGATTTTGGCATTGGGGTTGTATTTTGGGTTTTTGTGGGGAGCGAAAGATCGATTTGTGTTGTTTTATAGGATACTTGGGTGTACTCAAAGACCAATTGGCAGGATGACTGATTTTATTGTGTTTCAGTCCTTCATAAAATCAATACAAAAAACGATTTGCTATAAAACTGATTTTGTTTTGGCCCAGCCTTGAAAGGTAGAAAAAAAGGTACTTCGAAATGGGTTTTGGTTTACAATTGAAAGATACTTCGACAGGCTCAGCAGGAGAGTTGGTTTTTGAATTGGGTTTTTGGTTAACTGTTAGTTTTTTCTTGTTTGTTTTTTTTCTCACCCCGACCCTAAAGGGTGAAAAAAAACGGTGCTTCGAAATGGGTTTTGGTTTACAATTGAAAGATACTTCGACAGGCTCAGCAGGACAGTTGGTTTTTGAATTGTTACTGTGGTATTAAAAACCGTTGTGATTATTTAGGTTAAAAAAAACCTAGTGTCATCACTAAACAGTTATACCAAAATCAACACCGCTATACCTAAAAACACAATAATTTGTAACCACTTTAAAAACACAGCAAACTTTTCGTTGTGGCGTATGAACCTCGTTAGTTTATCGGCGACGATGCTGACCGTAGCAAAAATCAGAAAGGCTTGGAGCATGAACACTAAACCCAGCACATAAATCTGTTGGGTGACATTGCCCGCCTTTTTGTCAATAAATCCTGGGAAAAAAGCTAAGAAAAACAAGGTTACTTTTGGGTTTAATACATTCATGATGAACCCTTGTTTCACTAAAGCCAGCATTGATTTTTGTGGCTTTGCCGAGGTATTCAAAGTAATGGAAGCCGGAGTTTTATAGACTTGGTAGGCAATCCAAAGCAAATAACAAGCTCCAAAAACTTTGATAGCTGTATAAATTACTTCCGCTTCTTTGATAACAGCTGAAACACCTAACGCAATTAATATGGTATGTACCAAAATTCCGGAGACTAATCCTAATGCTGTGGCAATGCCGTACTTTTTCCCGTTAGAGATGCTTTGGGTGAGGACATACAGAATATCCGGTCCAGGGGAAAGCGTTAAAGCGATGGAAGCGAGGAGGAAAGGGAGCATTAAAATTATGAATTGGGAAGTTATAATTCTTTCAAAATTCGGTTGTTGATTTCCTTGATTAATCCCGGACCTTCATAGATAAAGCCCGTGTAGAGCTGAATTAAACTGGCTCCGGCATTTAACTTTTCAATGGCATCATCTGCAGAATGAATTCCCCCCACTCCAATGATTGGGAAGGCTTTGTTGCTTTTTTCACTCAGAAAACGGATAACTTCTGTGGAACGTTTGGTCAGGGGTTTACCACTTAAACCACCTATTTCCTGTTTGTTTTCAGCTAATAATCCTTCCCGGGATAAGGTTGTGTTGGTAGCTATGACACCGGCAATTTTAGTTTCATTTACAATATCAATGATGTCTAACAATTGCTCATCGGTTAAATCGGGAGCGATTTTGAGTAGGATTGGTTTTTGTTTGGGTTTAGCTTCATTTAGGTTTTGCAAGGTTTGCAATAAATTGGTCAGTGGCTCTTTATCTTGTAAGGCTCTTAAATTAGGAGTGTTAGGCGAACTCACATTCACTACAAAATAATCTACGTGTGGAAACAGGGCTTCAAAACAAATCATATAATCAGAAGCTGCTTCTTCGTTAGGTGTATTTTTATTCTTCCCAATATTTCCGCCTATTAAAACGCCTTTGTTCTTTTTCAATCGTTCTACTGCTTCTAAAACACCACCATTATTAAACCCCATTCGGTTGATAATAGCGGCATCTTCTTTTAATCGAAATAATCTTTTTTTGGGATTGCCTTCTTGTGGCTTGGGCGTTAAGGTTCCGATTTCGATGAAGCCAAATCCGAAGCTGGAGAGTTCTTTGTATAGTTTTGCATCCTTGTCAAATCCGGCGGCTAATCCGACAGGGTTTTTGAATTTCAAGCCGAATACTTCTCGTTCCAGTTTTGGATTTTTCACTTCATACATAGCTTGGAAGAGTTTTCCAACGCCAGGTATCTTATGGAGAAAACGAATGACTGAAAAAGTAAAATAATGCACTTGTTCCGGGTCAAAGCAGAACAATATAGGTCGAATGAGTAGTTTATACATTATGGTTGTGTTGGTAGGCAAAAATAATCATTCTCACTTACATCGCTGCTAAACACGAAACAAAATAATCGATTTCTTCTTTGGTATTGTGTTGATTAAATGACAGGCGTAAGCTTGGTTTTTTTAATTCTGGTTCCGAGAGGAATTCCACCAACACATGAGATGGTTTTATACTACCCGACTGGCAGGCACTTCCACGAGAAACGGCAACTCCTTTCATGTCCAATTCAAATAAAATTATACTTTTTTTATCTTCTGCTAAAGGCAATTGCACATTTAAAATCGTGTAAAATGTTTCCAGTCCGCCATTAAATTTTACGGAAGGAAATTGAGCCGTCAGCTTTTCAATGGTATATTTTTTTAGTTCAAAGATGGTATCTCGTTGACTTTCCAAGCCTTCATTAGCGAGTTCCAAGGCTTTTGCTATGCCGGCAATTTGGTGTACTGCTTCCGTACCGGCACGAAGCCCTTTTTCCTGCTCCCCTCCCACTAACAAGGCTGCTATGGGCGTGTTCTTTTTAATAAAAGCAAATCCGACTCCTTTAGGCCCGTGAAACTTGTGGCCACTAGCGACCAGGAAATCAATGTTAAGCTGTTGTAAATCAAGCTCGGTTTTTCCCATTGATTGTACAGTATCCGAGTGAAAATAGGCTTTGTGCAGTTTGCATAACTCTCCTACCCGCTCAATATCTAAGACCACGCCAGTTTCATTGTTCACATGCATCAAGCTCACTAGCGTTGGAGTGTGGTTATCCAACAAAGCCGTCAATTGCAAATAATCAACTTGTCCATTCGGTAAAACCTTTAAGAACTCTACTTCGATTCCGAATTCCATTTGCAATGCCAGGATGGGGTATACTACAGCATGGTGTTCCATTTTGGAGGTGATGATGCGTTTTATTCCAATCTTTTTAACCGCATTATGCAAAATCCAATTGTTGGCTTCTGTTCCGGAAGAGGTAAAAATTATTTCCTGAGCCGAACAGTTGAGTTGTTTTGCTATCCTTTTTCTGGCGGATTCCAAGACTGCTTTTGCTCCCCGACCAAAACTGTGCGAGGAGGAAGGATTACCATATTCCGATTTCATCACGCGAGTCATTTCCTGAATTACTTCGGGATGAATGGCGGTGGTGGAGGCATTATCGAGGTATATTTTGTTCATTGAAAGAATATCATTGTAATTAAAAAAGTATTTATTTATAAGATTCTCTTACTTTATTTTTTCCCTACTTCGCAGGAGATTCCTATATCGACTTCGTCATCTTTCGGAATGACAAAAAATTAATTTAGAGGAATGAAACTAATCGCTGATCCTCCACCGGCGGCAAGGATTAATTTCAGTTTTGTTTTTGATGTTACTTCCATTTTTTTAATTGTGTAAGCTTTTGGATTTTTTTCCCAATGGGCGTCTTTTCCATCTTGATAAATCGTCGCTTTATATTTTTTGCCGGGGGTTAAAAAGTCTAAAGTTATTTCCGAGTTTCTGGCATTTTCATCTGTTATGGTTCCTAAAAACCAAGATTCTTTCCCTTTTGTTTTACGGGCAATGGTGAGGTAATCACCAGGTTCAGCTTCTATGATTTTAGTTTCATCCCAATCTAAATCCACATCTTTGATGAATTGAAACGCATCAGGATAACGCTCGTAATTTTCGGGCAAATCAGCTGCCATTTGCAATGGACTGTAGATCGTTACATACAAAGCCAATTGTTTCGCTAGGGTGGTGTGCACCTGCTCTTTTTTAGTTGCATCATAATGATTCATTTTGATTTCAAAAATTCCGGGCGTGTAATCCATCGGTCCACCTAAAAATCGTGTAAAAGGAAGAATAGTTTCGTGCATAGGCGGATTACCGATGCTCCAAGCATTGAATTCATTTCCTCGGGCTGCTTCCGCCGCAATGTAGTTAGGGTACGTTCGATGAACACCGGTAGGCCGAGATGATTCGTGAGAATTGACCATGATTTTATATTCTGCTGCTCTTTCGACTACCCAATTGAAATGGTTAACCATAGTTTGTCCATCATGCCACTCGCCTCTTGGAATAATTTTGCCAACATAACCGCTTTTTACTGCGTTATAATTATGTTTTTTCATAAAAGAAAAAGCACGGTCCAAACGTCTTTCGTAATTGGCAACCGAACCGGACGTTTCGTGGTGCATAATCATTTTAATTCCTTTAGATTCGGCATATTTTTGAACTTCCTCCACATTAAAATCAGGATAAGCAGTAACAAAATCAAACACGTTTTCTTTCCAGTTACCAAACCAATCTTCCCAACCAATATTCCAACCTTCCACTAATACCCCATCAAAACCATGCTTGGCTGCAAAATCAATATATCGTTTTGTGTTTTCAGTAGTTGCTCCGTGTTTTCCGGTTGGTTTTAACTCCGCATCCTGAGCCATTTGAGCGTTTTGTGAACCAGCATAGTCCCAAGTAGCTTTTCCTACATGCATTTCCCACCAAATACCGACGTATTTCATTGGTTTAATCCATGACGTATCTTCAATTTTTGAAGGCTCATTTAAGTTCAAGGTCATTTTTGAAGCAAGAATTTTACGAGCATCATCACTCACCATGATTGTTCGCCAAGGTGAATTAGCAGGAGCTTGCAAATAAGCTTTATCTCCAATGGCATTGGGCACCAAATGAGATTGCATCAAAAAAGTAGTGGTATCTAACTCTAAATGCATGATGGGATAATTGACCACCGCAGCTTCAAAGATATTGATATACAATCCATCGGCTGATTTCATCATTACAGGAGATTGAATACGGGAATTTGTCATCGGCCCTTTCATGCCAATTCCATTGTTCATGTCTAATTTAGACACATCAACTTGAGACAATTTTGTTTCATTATAAACATATTCCTGGCTATCATAATCACCGGGAATCCAAAAGGCTTTATGATCACCTGCTAAAGCAAATTGCGTCACTTCATCCGTAATGACAAAATAATTTAATTCGGGTTGAGTAGGAAATTCATATCGGAAAGCTAAACCCTCGTCGAATAATCTGAAAACAACATTCATTTTCCGTTTGGTTGGCCTTTGAAATAACTCGACAGTCATTTGGTTATATTGATTTTGAATTTCTTTTTGTTCACCTAAAACCGGTTTCCAACTATCATTAACGGTTGAAAAAGTGGTTTTTAAAATTTCGAAATCCGCTGCTAACGTATTCGTTTTTTTAAGAACCACTCCTAAAAAACTGGTTTGAAGCACCGGTTTCGTTTTATAATTTAAGCTATAATATGGGCGTCCAATTTTGTTTACTCCAACAGTTAATTCCAATTGTTTATCAGGCGATTGAAGATTTTGACTAAAAGTGATTGTTGAGAATAAAAAAAAGATGAATAGGAAAATATTTTTCATTTGTTACGGATTTATGAAACAGTTTCAAAGATAAGCATAATGGTTAAAATCATACTAATTAAATAGAAATGCTTTTGAAAGAAATTAAAAATCCTATTTTTGCTTTAAATTTATAAAACTATGAAACGATTTATAGGCTTTTTGGTGCTTATGTTCACGCTTAATGCTTGTGATGACGGAGACTTTGATATTGAAACATTTAATTTTTCAGATGTATCTACAAACCAGTGCAACAGTGGTGTTTCAGGTTTTTTTATCTATAAAATAAATAATGTAGAAGTATTACTCGTTCAAATTCCGGAAAGTAATTTTATAAATGAAATAACGACTCCCGGCACTCCGAGACCTGTAAACATTGGAGGAGCCAATAAAGTAATTTATAGAATTTATGATGGAACCCTCACAACCGGTGATATTTGCAACACTATTCCCCCTGCAACACCTGTAGTAACTGAAGAATGGAATGCTCTTGCCGGAACAATTGAAATAGTGACAACTGTAAACAAAACCGTTAATGAAACACTTAATTCCTCTATCATTACGGGCTATACACATAATATTATTTTACGAAATGTAAATTTTCAAAAAGGAAATGGAAAAGAACAATTGTTTGAATCTTTAACCTTTGGGAATTATATCACTTCAGCCACGCCACCCGCTAATTTTGAGGGATTTGCCGTAAAAAATTGTTCTACTGACTATAACTTTTTATATAAAATTTCAGGCACACAAGCGTTAACTTTTGCAGTAGATGCAACGCTTTTTCAAAATGAAGTCACACCTGTTGACAGCCCAAGAAAAGCGTTAATTGACGACACTAACCAAGTTGAATTACGGTATTACAGTGACAATATTAATGATGCATTTGCCTGCACATCACCACCGCTTTCTTATCCGGTATTAGATCAAAAATGGGTTTCGGAAGATGGAGTAACCAACGTAAGCGGAATGATTGAAGTGACCACTACAGAAGAATATTTAATTCCGACAGACAATCAAAGTCCGTTAGTGGGTTATCGTCAAAAAGTGACACTGAAAAAAGTTACTATGCTTAGTAACGGAGTAACTTTTAAATTGGGAGATGTATATGAATATGGTGAATTCGTAACGCCTTTATAAAAGTTTTTTCTGGATAAAATAAACCTCCGTTGCCCCTAAACCGTATTTTTGATAATCGGCATCCTGAAATTTGAGGTTTTCATAACGGCCTAATAAAAAGTCTAATTCGGCTTTTAAAACCCCTTCACCTACGCCGTGAATAAAAACGACTTTTGGCATTTTATTTTTAATAGCAAATTCGAGTTGCCTTTTTGCTGTTTCCATTTGTAAATTTAAAATATCGTAGTTGTTCATTCCGCGTTTAGAAGGAACTAATTTTTCGATATGTAAATCGACTTCTAAGACAAAATCATCCTTTCGGGATTTCTTTTCTTTAACAAAACTACGCTTAGTTGGTTCTGTTTTTTCCTGAATTGCTTTGTATAATTTATCTGTTGAAATAAAACTACTTAATTCACTGGTAATGTTTGTCTTAATTAGTTCCTTGACAAAATATGTCATCAGGAATCCGTCTGTAGTTTCTACTTCCACTTCGTTGTTTTTAATGGAAACAACCACGCCAGAAATATCCTCGTCTAACGCTGCAACTTTGTCTCCTATATTAAACATCCTCTTCTTCTTTTTCTTGATTTTTACTTGGAACTTTTTGCATAAGTTTCATTACCCCTATCATTAAAATTACAATTGCAGCAACTTTTATATAGACCTTATAATTACTTTCTTTCGGTGTATAAAAAGCAAAAAAAACTGCGATTAACATGATTGGAATAATAACTTTTTTCATGGTGGAAATTTAAAATGAAATCTCTTTTCAATGGATTCCAAATGTAGAAATTAAAATTATAAGTTTACTACTTGTATTGCAAACTCTTTTTTTTGTAAAATTGTGAATCAATAAAAGTTAAAACTTATGGAAGAATACATGCTTCCCTGTTTATCAAAAAAACTATTTGGCATTGACTGTTTAGGCTGTGGTATTCAGCGTGCCATTGTTTTATTGTTGGAAGGGGAATTTACTGCAGCATTTTACATGTATCCGGCTATTTATACAATGCTTTTATTTTTTGTCTTTATTGGCATCAGTTTTGTTGATAAATCCAGAAACTATCATAAGATAATTATGCTTTTTGGAACCGTCACAGCTGTCATCATGGTTGTTTCCTATTTGTATAAAGTCATAGTCTATTAAATAAATCTAAGCTATAAAAAAAGCCACTTTCAAAGTAGCTTCCTTCTTATTTTTCAAACTCTTTCAATGTTTTGATGATAATTGAAACACAATCCAACAACTGTTCTTCATTCATAACCAAAGGTGGAGCAAAACGAATGATGTTTCCGTGGGTAGGTTTCGCAAGCAATCCGTTTTCAGCTAATTTCATACAAATATCCCATGCTGTTGAGCTATCTTCTGTATCATTAATTACAATAGCATTCAGCAACCCTTTACCTCGCACTAAACTTACGATGGAACTATTTTCAATATACTCGCTTAATTTTGCTCTAAATAATTTACCCAAAGCACGGGCATTTTGAATTAAATTTTCTTGTCCAACTACTTCCAAAGCTGCTTTTGCAACTGCTGCAGCTAATGGGTTTCCTCCAAATGTAGAACCATGTTGTCCGGGTTTAATCACATGCATAATGTTATCATCCGCTAAAACTGCCGAAACCGGATAAACGCCACCGGAAACTGCTTTTCCTAAAATCAGGATATCGGGTTTAGCATATGTATTTTGTCTTTCACAATTGTTTTCGCAAGTACAATTGCCACAAACAGCCAGTAAAGAACCTGTTCTGGCAATTCCGGTTTGTACCTCGTCAGCAATAAAAAGAACATTGTATTGATCACAAAGTTCTTTCACTTGTTCTAAATAGTTTTCTGCCGGAACATAAACACCGGCTTCTCCTTGAATAGGTTCAACTAAAAATCCGGCAATATTTTTATTGTTTTCTAAAACAAATTGAAAGGCTTCAATATCATCATAAGGAATCTTGATAAATCCTACTGTGTAAGGACCAAAGTTTTTTCTGGCATTTTCATCATTAGAAAAAGAGATGATTGTAGTTGTTCGTCCGTGAAAATTATTGTCACAAACAACAATTATAGCTTCATGTTCATCGATACCTTTTTTTTCATAAGCCCATTTTCTACAAATTTTGATAGCTGTTTCAACCGCTTCAGCTCCCGTATTCATGGGTAATATTTTATCAAACCCAAATAATTCGGTAATATATTTTTCATATTTCCCTAATTTATCATTGTAAAAAGCTCTCGAAGTCAACGTCAACGTTTGAGCCTGTTGCACCAGAGCATTCACTATTTTTGGATGACAATGACCTTGGTTCACCGCTGAATAAGCAGATAAAAAATCATAATATTTTTTTCCGTCTACATCCCACACATATACTCCTTCTCCTCTACTCAGTACGACCGGCAACGGATGATAATTATGAGCACCAAATCGATCTTCTAAGGCGATAAATTCTTTTGAATTGATTTTTTCTAAAACTGACATTTTCTTGAATTTAAAATTAACTGCTTGTCAATTCCTACTTTTGGAGAGAAATCATCCTAAACAGAAGCAAAAATAACGAATAAACCGTTGAAAATAATGAGATGATTCATAAAAAAAAATAGTAAGCAGTAAAACTCTTTATTAATCAAATATTAAAAAAGATTACTAATTAAGAATAAATTTTTATTTTTTGCAAAAATTAAAAAAATTGAAATAAAAAAATTCTATTTTTATTATTAAGTTTCACTTTAGTGGGAATAACTTCTTGTTCCTCTGATGATGACATAGCAGACGTGAATTATGTTACTGCAAAATTTAACTGAGTTGAAACGAAGTTTAATATCTTTTAAGTATTATAAAATTAATTATGACGGATATTCAGATATTATTGTAACCGCTACAACAAACAGTGAACCTACTAAAGTAATTACTATTACTTGAGAGTATGGTGCTAACGATCAGAATTTAATTTGGGGATTTGATTAAGAAACAGCTGATGTTTATTACGTTCAGGATTCCGATAATTTTACCTCAAACCTTACTACAAATTCAGACGGAAAATACATAGGTACTTTCTCCGGATCGCTAGTTGATGATTCAGATGGAAATGTAATGGTATTGACTAATGTTGCGTTCAATATTGCTTATTAAAAAATTAATTAAGTTCTAAAACGCCTTCTTTCGAGGGCATTATTTGTTTTAAAAAATAATTTCAATACCCGATTAATTATCTTATTGAATACCTTATTTTTGCCAAATGGGAAGAAAAAACACAGACAAAATAATATTTAAAGAAGTAAACGTTTTAGATGCCGGAGCAAAAGGCGTTTCTGTAGCAAAAGCAGAAGATGGCCGGGTAATTTTTATATCCAATGTTGTTCCGGGCGACATTGTTGACGTTCAAACCTTAAAGAAAAGAAAATCCTATTTTGAAGGTAAAGCAATTTATTTTCATAAACTTTCACCGCATCGCGTAAAACCGGAGTGTGAGCATTTTGGAGTTTGTGGCGGTTGCAAATGGCAAAACATGCAATATAACCAACAATTGTTTTATAAAAACAATGAAGTTTATAATAATTTAAAACGAATTGGCAAGATTGAACTTCCTGATTTTGAACCCATACTAGGCTCCGCAAAAGAATTTTTTTATCGCAATAAAATGGAATTTTCCTTTTCAGACAGTCGTTGGCTCTCTGAATACGAGATTCAACAAGAGGATACGATTGAAAACCGAAATGCATTAGGTTTTCACATGCCAAAAATGTGGGACAAAATTTTAGATATCAATAAATGTCATTTGCAACAAGATCCGTCAAATGCTATTCGAAATAGCTTAAAATCATTTGCAACAGAAAATAACATTCCATTTTTTAATCCCCGACATCAAGATGGTTTGTTGCGAACATTGATGATTCGGACAACCTCAACAGGAGAAATCATGGTTTTGATACAGTTTTTTAAAGAAGATATAACACAACGCGAATTGGTTTTAAATTTTTTAAAAGATAAATTTTCGGAAATCACTTCTTTGCTCTATGTAATTAATAGTAAAGCAAACGACACTTTGTATGATCAAGATATTAAGATTTTTAGTGGTCGTGATTATATTTTAGAGGAAATGGAAGGATTACAATTTTCAATCAATGCAAAATCTTTCTATCAAACGAATTCCGAGCAAGCTTATGAACTGTATAAAATTACGCGGGAATTTGCCGGTTTAACCGGAAATGAATTGGTCTATGATTTATATACCGGAACCGGAACCATTGCTCAATTTGTTTCAAAAAAAGCTAAGAAAGTAATTGGTGTGGAATCTGTTCCTGAAGCTATTGACGATGCCAAAGAAAATGCTAAACGCAATAACATTACTAATTGTGAATTTTATGTTGGAGATATGAAAGAAGTTTTTAATGCTGATTTCATTGCTAAACACGGTAAACCGGATGTTATCATTACAGACCCTCCGCGTGATGGAATGCATGCAGTTGTGGTTGAACAAATTATGCAAATTGCCCCTAAAAAAGTAATTTATGTCAGTTGCAATTCTGCTACACAAGCAAGAGATTTAGCGTTAATGGACTCGCTTTATAAAGTTACCCGTGTACGTTCGGTAGATATGTTTCCGCAGACGCATCATATAGAAAATGTTGTACTTTTAGAAAAAAAATAAATGAAACGATTATTGTTTTTAGTGGTGTTATTATTTCTTTTTCAAGGATGTGAAAAAGACGACATCTGCACACCCGAAACTCCTACTACACCTCGACTTATCATTGAGTTTTATGACAGCGTAAATACATCGGTAAAAAAGGTAGTGGCCAATTTAAAAGCTGAAGGAGAAGGAGCTGATACAGCACTTACATTTGATTTAGTAAGTACAATAGAACTCCCTTTAAAAACAAATGAAGATTTTACACAATACAAATTAACAATCAATTCAACTTCTGCAACGGAGGCGAATATAGACAGTATCCGTATCAATTACACCCGAAATGATATTTATATTTCAAGAGCCTGCGGATTTAAGACAAATTTTGATTTGAATTTATTCAATCCGATAGAAAACACAAATCCGATTGGTGATCCTGAATTTTGGATTGAAACTATAGAAATAATTAAGAACAAAATTGAAACCGAAGATGATGTCCATATCAAAATGTATTTTTAGCGTCGGTTTAATTTTGGTTTCCATTTCTATTGGAGCTCAAGAAACCAAAAAAGACAGTATTCCTTTGAAAACTGAGCGTTACGGTGTTCGAGTTGGAATTGACTTATTTAAATTTGGTAAAAGTTTTTTTGATGAAAACTATAAAGGATTGGAACTAGTAGGCGATTATAGATTAACCAAAAACTACTATCTCGCCGGTGAATTAGGCAATGAAAACAAGACAACACAAGACGATCGATTAAATTTTACTACAAAAGGTTCCTATTTTAAAGTTGGTTTTGATTATAATGTATATGAAAACTGGCTTAATATGGAAAACCTTATATATATTGGTTTGCGTGTGGGAGCTAGCACACATTCTCAGGAAATAAACGCCTATAAAGTTTATAATCCAAACCCTTATTTTGGGGAAGCTCCAGAAGTAATTTCTGATGAAAAATTTGATGGTTTATCAGCCCAATGGGGAGAATTTCTGATTGGAGTAAAAGCCGAATTGTTTTCCAATTTATATGCAGGTTTTAGTTTTAGGTTAAACTATTTGATAAACACCAAAGAACCGGATGGTTTTGAAAATCTTTATATTCCGGGATTTAACAGAACCTATGACGGCACTTTTGGAGTTGGGTTTAACTATACCATTTCCTATTTTATTCCAATTTACAAGAAAATAATAGAGCCTAAGAAGGAAGTTATAAAATAAATTATAATTCTTTAATCTCTTTACTAAAAATCCACTTCATAAAAATTTTAGAGCCATCTTTCGTGTTGACTACTTGAAATTTTGGTGCTATAATTAATGTTATTACAAAAGCTAAAAAAGGAATCCAAATACCTTCTAAAGAAGAAAAATTGGAAATTGCAAAACGCAACGGAATAAAAAAAGCGGCAAAAGAAAGTAACTGGTAAATAAAAACTTTGGTTTTTATATTCATTAGATTTGAATTTTTACCAAAAGTACAAAAAAATCAAGTTTTAATTTTTATATTTCTGTTGAAGAACACAACCTATAAAAGAATTATTTTATATTTACCTTTTCATTATACAAACCAATTCTTCAAAACCAATTCAACCTGATGCTTTACAAAAGTTTGAATCTCAAAGCTCCGAAAGTAACCTTTGAACAAGCCGTTACTCTGGGACTTGCTCCTGACAAAGGACTTTATTTTCCGGACAGTATTAATCCGTTAGAAAATTCTTTTTTTGAAACAATAGCAACTCGTTCAAATGAAGAAATTGCTTATACTGTTATTAAACAATTTATAGGAACTGAAATTGCTGAAGCTGATTTAAAAAAAATCATTTCAGAAACATTGTGTTTCGATTTTCCATTAACAAAAATTGAAGAAAACATTTATTCTTTAGAACTCTATCATGGTCCAACCATGGCTTTTAAAGACATAGGAGCCCGATTTATGGCAAGGTGTTTAGCTTATTTCAATAAAAAAAAACCTAACCAGAAGAACACAATTTTAGTAGCCACTTCCGGAGATACCGGTGGAGCGGTTGCTAACGGTTTTTTGAATGTTCAAGGAGTAGAAGTAGTTATTCTTTACCCGAGTGGAAAAGTTAGTGATATTCAAGAACGTCAACTTACCACGTTAGCTCAAAATATCACAGCGTTGGAAGTTGATGGCGTTTTTGACGATTGTCAGGATATGGTAAAAAGAGCTTTTTTGGATTCTGAATTAACCCATAAAAATCTAACGTCTGGCAATTCAATAAATGTAGCTCGATGGCTTCCCCAAATGTTTTATTTTTTCTTTGCTTATAAAGAATTAAAAAAAATGAATTTGCCCATCATCATTTCAGTTCCAAGTGGTAATTTCGGAAATATTTGTGCCGGTATCCTAGCAAAAAAATTAGGTTTACCTATTAACCATTTTGTTGCAGCAACCAATATAAATGACACCATTCCGCGTTTTATGTTAGATGGGATGTATAACCCAAAACCATCAAAAGCCAGTTTATCAAATGCTATGGATGTTGGTAATCCGAGTAATTTTATACGAATTCAGGAATTATATAAGCATGATTTTTCGGCTTTTAAAAATGATTTTTCGGCCTATTCTTTTTCTGACGAAGAAACACATATTGCATTAAAAGAATTATATACAAAAAATCAATATATTGCTGAACCGCATGGTGCAATTGGCTTTCTAGGTTTAAAAGAAGAAATCAAAAAAAACAATAAGGCCGTTGGAGTATTTTTAGAAACCGCTCATCCGATAAAATTTTCAGATACTGTTGAGCCTGCTTTAGAAATCCGTTTACCCATTCCAACACAGATTGAAAGCATAATGAATAAAGAAAAAAAAACCATCAAAATAAAAACATATACTGATTTAAAAAATTATTTAAGTTAATACAAAATCATAACTATAAAAAATACCACACTTTATTATGATTCAAACTCGACTACAAAAACTACCTTTTTTTTCGCTATTAAAAAGTCAATAATTTATTTATATTTGAATAATGAAAAGTAAATCGAACATCATCACCTTTATTTTTATTATTACAGCTCTTTTTTTAGCACTTATAAGTCATTTAGCTTTCCGTAATAATTTAAAAAATAATGTTGAAAATTTCAACTCCTATCATTTCTTAGTTGATGCTTTCCTTATTATAGGTACAGGTATATTAATCCGTTTTGTTATTGCCCGAAATGACAAAAGAAATATTGGCATACTAAAACAACTTCAAACCATTAACACGGAAATCAAGGATTCTAATGAACGCTATGATATTGTAGCTAAAGCAACCAGTGATACCATTTGGGATTGGAAGATTCAAACCGACGAATTTGTTTGGAATAAAGGAATTCAAGGAGTTTTTGGATACAAAAATGAAGATGTTGGAAATAGTTCCAATTGGTGGTTTGACCGGATACATCCGGAAGACAGTTTGAAAATGTCTGTTAAACTATATTCCTTTTTAGAACAAAAAACAGAACGTTGGCAAGATGAATATCGATTTAAATGTGCCGATGGAAGTTATAAATATGTTTTTGACAGAGGATTTTTATTAAAAGATATTGATGGTAAAGCCATTCGAATGATTGGAGCTATCCAGGATGTTACCAAGCAAAAAGAAGAAGAACAACGGCTAAAACTATTAGAAACAGTAATTACCCAAACCAAAGATGCTGTAGTTATTACAAATACAGATATCTCTGAAAACCCAATTCCTAATATCATTTTCGTGAACCAAGCTTTCGCTAAAATGACTGGTTATAAACCAAAAGAAGTAATAGGAAAGTCACCCATTATGTTTGCCGGAGTAAAATCAGATTCTAATGAATTGAAAAAACTTACTGAATCTATAAAGAATTATCAGGAGTGTTTCATTGAAACGGTTAGTTACAAGAAAAACGGTGATGAATATTGGGTAAATTTTTCTATGATTCCGGTCACAAATAAAGAAGGCGAACATTCACACTGGATTTCCATTCAAAGAGATGTGACCAAAGAAAAAAACCAAGAACGGGAGCGAGAACAACTCATACAGGAATTAACCCGAAATAATAAAGATTTAAAACAGTTTTCATACATAACATCACACAATTTCAGAGCCCCCCTATCCAACTTAACAGGTTTACTTAACCTTATTGATGATTTGCCTATTGAAAATGAAGAACTACAGGAAATTTTAAACGGATTCAAACGTTCAACTCATTTATTAAATGAAACAATTGACGATTTAGTAAAAGTTGTTATCATTAAAGACAATCCATCCATTCAAAAAGAAATTGTTTCCATCAAAGAGATTTTTGAAAATGTTTTTTTTCAATTAAACAATCAAATTAATTTATATAAACCAATTATAAATATTGACATTGAAGACAACCTTTCCACCACGATTAACAGAGCTTACCTCGAAAGTATTGTTTTAAATTTAATGTCAAATGCACTAAAATACCGTTCGTTAACTAAAACTCCAAAAATTTCAATTATAGCAGTAGAAAAAGAAAATTCAGTAAATTTGATTATTAAAGATAACGGAATCGGTATTGATTTGGGCAAAAACAGTGATAAAATCTTTGGATTATATCAACGTTTTCATAATTATCCTGACAGTAAAGGATTAGGATTATATTTAGTAAAATCTCAAATTGAAGCAATGGGCGGTTCAATTGAAGTAGAAAGCCAAGTAAATAAAGGAACTCAATTTAGTTTAACCTTTAAAAAAGTATAATGTTGAAATCTATATTATGTGTTGATGATGATCCAATTACTTTAATGTTATGTAAAAAAGTAATTGTTAAAGCTGAATTTAGTGAAGAAATAATCTTTGCCAATAACGGTCAGGAGGCTTACGATTTATATCAATCTTTTGTTGTAAAAAAAGACAGGGATGCAATTTTTCAATTTCCCCAATTGATTTTTTTAGATTTAAACATGCCCGTAATGAATGGTTGGGAATTTTTAGATTTATTCAAAGATAACCTCTTAAATGAATTTTCTCAAACTAAAGTAATCATCTTATCTTCCACTATTGATCCGTCAGATTATCAAAAGGCAAAACAATATCAAATGGTTTCACATTTCCTATCAAAACCGATTACAGTAGAGATGTTACAGAATTTAAAACCTTTATATTCATAAAAAAAAAATAGCTTTCCAATTGGAAAGCTATTTTTTTTATATCTAATTTTACTAATTATAATTTAGCTACATGCTTAGTTAATTTAGATTTTAAATTTGAAGCTTTGTTATCATGAATGATATTTTTCTTTGCTAATTTATCAATCATAGAAATCACTGATGATAATTTAGCTGATGCATCAGACTTATCTGTAGAAACTCTCAACGCTTTGATAGCATTACGCGTAGTTTTGTGTTGGTATTTGTTTAATACTCTTCTCTTTTCGGTACTTCTGATTCTCTTTAGAGCAGACTTATGATTTGCCATTTTCTTTAAAATAAATATTTTTATTAAAATTTTGTAGTCCGTAGGGGAATCGAACCCCTGTTACCAGGATGAAAACCTGGCGTCCTAACCCCTAGACGAACGGACCATTGTTTTCCTCTAGTTTAAGATTTTCAACCTAATATTGAACTTGTAGCCCGTGGGGGAATCGAACCCCCCTTACCAGGATGAAAACCTGGCGTCCTAACCGATAGACGAACGGGCCAATTGTTTATTGCGAGTGCAAAAATACAACTATTTTTAATACTTGCAATAGTTACAATTTATTTTTTTAATTTTTTTTAATATGCTTTCGCAAAAAGCACCCTTCCAACAGATGGTTTTCCGCTAAGCATGCACATTCCAGGCTCTTCCACTCTATTTAATGGAATACATCGTATTGTTGCTTTTGTCAACTCTTTAATTTTTTCTTCTGTTTCCGGTGTTCCATCCCAATGTGCAGCAAAGAATCCGCCTTTAGAATCCAATAAATCTTTAAATTCTTCAAAATTATTTACTTCCGTTATATGAGTGTTTCTATACTCAAATGCTTTATCAAAAAGATTCTTTTGAATTGTTTCCAATAAATTTTGAATATAAAACTCAATCCCTTCTTTAGAAACTATTTCTTTTGTTAATGTATCTCTACGTGCCACTTCATAGGTCCCGTTTTCTAAATCCTTTGGTCCTACAGCTAATCGAATCGGCACACCTTTCAATTCGTATTCATTGAATTTAAATCCGGGCTTTTGGGTAGTTCTATTGTCAAATTTAACTGAAATATTTAATTTTTTAAGGGCATACACAACATTTTGAACTTCCGTACAAATAGCTTCTAATTGTTCATCCGATTTGTAAATTGGGACAATAACAACTTGAATTGGAGCTAAATTCGGCGGAAGTACCAAACCATTATCATCGGAATGAGTCATCACTAATGCTCCCATCAAACGAGTAGAAACTCCCCAAGAAGTTCCCCAAACAAATTCTTGAGTCCCTTCCGCATTAGCAAATTTAACATCGAAAGCCTTTGCAAAATTTTGTCCTAAAAAGTGAGAAGTTCCGGCTTGAAGTGCTTTCCCGTCTTGCATTAAAGCTTCAATACAATAAGTTTCCACAGCACCGGCAAATCTTTCTGATTCTGTTTTAATTCCTTTAACAACCGGAATTGCCATAAAATTTTCTGCAAAATCAGCATAAACATTCATCATTTGAAAAGATTCAGCAATTGCTTCTGCTTGAGTAGCATGGGCAGTGTGTCCTTCTTGCCACAAAAACTCCGCAGTTCTTAAAAACAAACGCGTTCTCATTTCCCAACGAACCACATTAGCCCATTGATTTATTAATAATGGTAAGTCCCTGTAAGATTGTATCCAATTTTTATAAGTGCTCCAAATAATTGCTTCACTGGTCGGACGAACAATCAATTCTTCCTCCAATTTTGCATTGGGGTCAACCATTAATTTACCTTTTCTATCGGGGTCATTTTTCAATCTGTAATGTGTCACAATGGCACATTCTTTTGCAAATCCTTCTGCATTTTTTTCTTCTGCTTCAAACATACTTTTGGGCACAAACAGAGGGAAATAAGCGTTCGAATGTCCTGTTGCTTTGAATTTTCTATCTAATTCAGCCTGCATTTTTTCCCAAATAGCATATCCGTATGGTTTTATCACCATACAGCCTCTAACAGCGGAATTTTCAGCTAAATCAGCTTTTACCACAAGTTCATTATACCACTTTGAATAATCTTCGTCTCTTTTGGTTAAATTTTTACTCATTTTGAATTATTTGGCATAAAAATTGTTTTATAAATATTAACTATAAAGTTCAGCAAAACTAACTATTTTTGTATTAACAACAATAAAAATGCTTTGATAATGAAAACAAAATATCTCACTTCGTTTAAAATATTATCCCTCTTGTTGACATCAACTCTTGGGGTTTTATTGGTTTCCTGTGGATCTACTCAAAATTCATCCTATTATGATAACGATGGAATTTATAGTGGCTCAGAAAAAAGTAAATCTAAAGAGGCTGAACAAGTTGCACAAAATAATGCAAACTTGGCCTATCAAAATTACTTCAAATCAAAACAATTAAATGCTGAGGAAGAAATTTTTACTGATGTTGAAAATTATTCTTCCGTAACCGATTCAACACAAATAACTGCAGAAAGTTATACTTCCAATGCTAGTTGGGGTACAAATCCAACTTCAATATCTGTAAATGTTTATGATTCCGGTTGGGGATTTAATTATTGGAACTCTTGGTATGCACCTTATTGGGGATTCAACACTTGGTATGGTCCTTATTGGGGCGTAGGGTTTTATCCTTGGTATGGTCCTCATTGGGGCTGGGGATATCCTTATTACGGGTATGGTTACGGTTATGGAAGTTATTATAATGGTTACGCCTACAATAGTGGAAGAAGAGGTGGTAACTATTACACCAATGGTTACAGAGGAAGTTCAGCTTATTCTAGCAGAACAAATGGTTATAGAGGAAGTTCAGCCTATAGAAGTCAGTATAGCACCCGAAATTACACCAATTCAGGAACGCGTTTTGGTACTACCAGAACAGGGACTAGAGGCTATAACACCAACACTGTAAATTCAAGTAATCCTAGAAGTAACCAATACAACACAAGCGGAACCCGCAATAACACAAGAAATTACGGGAATACACCTTCAAATGGAAATAATACTTATACTCCAAGAAGTAGTAGCAGTAGTTCTTCTTCAACTTCAGGAACAAGAGGTGGAGGATATTCAGGAGGTAGCAGCAGTGGTGGCGGAGGTCGATCTGGTGGCGGAGGCGGACGTTCAGGAGGAAGAGGTTAATTTTTTATTTGTTATATAGTTTTAGTTTAAAAATATAGTAATGAAAAAGATACTATTATTTATTGTAGGGTTTGCTAGTCTAACCATACAATCACAAGAAATTCAAGATGCCGTTCGTTACAGTCTTGACGATATGACCGGAACAGCTCGTTTTAGAGCAATGAGTGGTGCTTTTGGAGCATTAGGTGGCGATTTATCCGCCATAAACATGAACCCGGCAAGTTCTGTTATTTTTAACACAGATCAAGTTGGCTTTACCTTTTCAAACCATAGTAAAAAAAACGAGTCTACTTATTTTGGCACGTATACTGAACAATGTGACAGTAGTTTTGATATGAACCAATTTGGTAGTGTGTTTATATTTCACAACAATGATGCAAATTGGAAAAAATTTGCCTTTGCGATTAATTATGAAAACGAAAACAGACTTGATAATTCTGTTTTTTCTGCAGGTGTAAATCCTACTACATCCATAGACAGTTATTTTTTAAATTATGCCAATGGTATTCCTTTAGGAACATTACAAAGTAATTTATATGCCTTAAATTACAATGAGCAACAAGCCTTTTTTGGTTATAATGGCTATATAATAAGTCCTATTTCTGAAAATTTAAGTAATACACAGTATGTTTCAGAGGTTCCTGCCGGGGGTAATTATTACCAAGATAACTATGTAGAAAGCTTCGGATTTAATGGCAAAGTTGCCTTTAACTTGGCTACACAATATAAAGACTTTTTAAGTTTTGGTATCAATTTAAATGCTCACTTTGTTGATTTTAATCGTGCGAGCAGTTTTTATGAAAAAAATACAAATGATTTGGTAAATGGTGTACAAGATGTTGTTTTTGAAAACTTTTTATACACTTATGGATCAGGATTTTCTGTACAAGTTGGAGCAATAATTAAAGCTACTCAAAGTTTACGTTTTGGAGCCTCCTATGAATCTCCAACTTGGTACAATTTAAATGATGAATTCACACAACGTTTATATGCAACGAACAGAGTTAATGGGGTAACTTTTAATGATGTAGTTGATCCGAGAATTCTTAATATTTATCCAAGTTATGAAGTGCAAACACCTGAAAAATGGTCCGCTAGTGCTGCTTATATTTTTGGTAAATCTGGGTTAATTAGTTTTGATTATACTTTAAAAAATTATAGTCATACCAAACTAAAACCTGAAAATGATTATGTTTTCAGAAATTTAAATACTGAAATGGCAAATACTTTAAACAATGCCAATGAATTCAGACTTGGAGCAGAATATAAAATTAAGGAATTAAGCCTTCGAGGAGGCTATCGTTTTGAAGAAAGCCCATATAAAAATGGTAAAACATTAGGAGACTTAACCGGATTTTCAGGTGGTTTAGGCTATAATTTCGGCTATTTCAAGTTAGACTTTGCTTATAGCTATTCACAAAGAAAATCTCAAGAAGGCTTTTTTACAACTGGACTTACTTCGCCCGCTTTTATCAATACCATCACAAATAGCTTTACCACATCATTTATATTTGAACTATAATTAAAGGTAAAATATAAAATACAAAAACCATTCGCTTTTTCGAATGGTTTTTTGTTTTTATCAAAATTTACTCAATATAAATAGCTAATTTTGCAGTCCGTTATAAAAAACAGTATGAGAACCAAATCTTTAAAGAAAAATAAAATCAACGTCATAACTTTAGGTTGCTCTAAAAATGTATATGACAGTGAAGTGTTGATGGGACAACTTAAAGCCAGTGGCAAAGACGTAGTGCATGAACAAGAAGGAAACATCGTCGTAATTAATACGTGTGGTTTTATTGATAATGCAAAAGAAGAATCAGTCAATACAATTTTAGAATATGTTGACAAAAAAGAACAAGGATTAGTTGATAAAGTATTTGTAACCGGCTGTTTGTCTGAACGATACAAACCTGATTTAGAAAAAGAAATTCCTAATGTAGATCAATATTTTGGCACATCAGATTTGCCTCAATTACTCAAAGTTTTAGGAGCAGATTATAAACATGAATTATTAGGTGAAAGATTAACTACTACTCCGAAAAACTATGCTTATTTAAAAATTTCGGAAGGTTGCGACCGACCATGTAGTTTTTGTGCTATTCCTATAATGAGAGGTAAACACGTATCTCAAACCATAGAAAAATTGGTAAGCGAAACAGTGAAATTGGCTAAAAATGGAGTAAAAGAATTAATTTTAATTGCCCAGGATCTCACCTATTATGGTTTGGACATTTATAAAAAAAGAAATTTAACTGAATTGCTGGAAAATTTAGTAAAAATAGAAGGAATCGAATGGATACGATTGCATTATGCATTTCCTACGGGTTTTCCTATGGATGTATTGGAATTAATGAAACGAGAAACTAAAATTTGTAATTACATTGATATTCCATTACAACATATTTCTGATTCCGTTTTAAAATCCATGAGAAGAGGAACAACACAAGAGAAAACAACTTCATTATTAAAAGAATTCCGAAAAACAGTTCCCGATATAGCTATTCGAACAACTTTAATTGTTGGTTATCCCGGAGAAACGGAAGAAGATTTTCAAATATTAAAAGATTGGGTTCAGGAAATGCGTTTTGAACGTTTAGGTTGTTTTGCTTATTCTCATGAAGAAAACACACATGCATATCTGTTGGAAGATGATGTTCCGTCAGAAGTAAAACAACAACGTGCAGCAGAAATCATGGACATTCAGTCACAAATTTCATGGGATTTGAACCAAGAGAAAATTGGTCAGACTTTCAAATGTATCATCGACAGAAAAGAAGGCCCTTATTTTATCGGAAGAACTGAATTTGACAGTCCGGATGTAGATAATGAAGTACTAATAGATGCTTCAAAATTTTATGTGAAAGTTGGTGATTTTGCTTTTATCAAAATCAATAATGCTACTGAATTTGATTTATATGGTGAACCTATATAAATTATATTGTAAATATGGTGCCATTAATCCCTTGATAAATTTTCAAGGGATTTTTAATTTAATACTGTTAAACCTGATATTTATCATACACTATTTCCTTTTTTATATTTAATTTAGTTAAATCAAATAAAACCTATATTAACATATAAATCCTATCACTATGATTACTACTCATCCAATCGTTCAAGAATTCCCAGAGTATTTAGATAAAATAAAAGATTTATATCATCACAATGAAGAATTTCAGGTTCTTTTAGGGTCATATCATTCTTTAGACAAAGAAATATTTGAGATTGAAAAAGGAGAAATTCCAGTTACAGATGATGAATTAACACATAAAAGAAAAGACAGGGTGTTTTTGAAAGATGAAATTTATAACTATTTAAAAAACAACTAAACTTAACAGCTGAAAGTAAATTTTCAGCTGTTTTTTTTTTATAATGTCAGTAAACCTATTGAGCGTAAGGTATTGATTTGTTTAGAATACCAAAACAATTCAAAATCTTCAAAATGCAATTCAAAATCAGATTTGATTTGAGAAAAAGTTATTGTTTTATCCCCTGAGATTGAAATTTTTTCTAGCATTTCTGAAAACCAAATGCCTTTTTCTTTTTCTAATGAAATTTCAACCGTTTCAGTTTTAGAATGAAATATCAGTTTAACCATTTCCCATGATTTACCTTTTTTAGATTTGGTAAATAGTTCATTCGAAGGCCTTGCTCCTATCCAAACAATTTTTGCCGACGGTTTGGTGTTGAATGATTCTTCTTTTTCTAAACATGAAATAATATAATCAGGAGCAATTTTCGTTTTTGGAATTTTAAAATCAAACCATTCTTGTAACTCATATTCGAAGCAAATTCCGTGCATAAAATTAAAGAGCGATTTTTTTAATCCAAAACTAAATTTATCATGATTGATTCCGGTTTTGTCAGTAAACTGTATATCGTTATTAGCAAAAGTAATTTCATTTTGGTGCGGAACAACTCCAAATTTTTCCGGAAACATTCCCACCGGACTGTGGGCTGTCATGGCAAATTGATGCCAAAAACCGGATTGTAAAATTCCTAATTCAAATAATTGACGAACCATTTCTAAACTATCAACCGTTTCCTGAATGGTTTGTGTCGGATAACCATACATCAAGTAAGCATGCACCATGATGCCTGATTCAGTAAGATTTCGGGTTACTTGGGCTACTTGTTCTACGGTAACACCTTTTTTAATAAGCTCTAATAATCGGTCGGACGCCACTTCCAATCCGCCCGAAACGGCAATACAACCAGAAGCTTTGAGCAACTGACATAAATCAGCCGTAAAGCTTTTTTCAAAGCGAATGTTGGTCCACCAACTGACTGTTATTTTTCTTCTAAGAATTTCCAAGGCTACTTCACGCATTAATGCCGGAGGAGCTGCTTCATCCACAAAATGGAATCCGTTTTCGCCGGTTTGAGTGGTAAGTTCTTCCATTCGGTCCACCAATAATTTGGCCGCGATAGGTTCGTATAATTTAATGTAATCGAGTGATATATCACAAAAAGTACATTTTCCCCAATAGCAACCGTGAGCCATGGTGAGTTTGTTCCAACGACCATCGCTCCACAAACTGTGCATTGGATTGGCAATTTCTATTACAGAAATATACTTATCTAAGTACAAATCGGAGTAATCAGGTGTTCCGACTTCTGATTGTTTGTAGTCGTGTTGAAGTGAATTGTTTTTGTAAACGACTTCATTGTTTTCAAGGAGGAAGGTTCTTTTGTATTTGTTGGAAGATGGAACCTGGAAGCTGGAAGCCAATAATTCAATTGGTAATTCCCCATCATCCAACGTAATAAAATCGAAAAATTCAAAAACCCTTTTATCTTTTAAATCGCGTAATTCGGTGTTGGGAAAACCGCCTCCCATCGCTGTTTTAACAGCGGGGAAATGGGTTTTGATCAATTGTGCACATCGAAAAGCACTGTATAAATTTCCTGGAAAAGGAACCGAAAAACAAACCAATTTGGGTTGAATTTCGGTCAACTTTTGATATAAAATAGCAAGCGTAATTTCATCAATATATGTTGGTGGTTGATTCAATTGATAATACAATTCGTCAAAAGAATTGGCACTTCTTCCCAAACGTTCCGCATACCGACTAAAACCGAAATTTTCATCTACGCAAGCCACAATATAATCGGATAAATCTTCGAGGTATAACGTGGCTAAATGCTTTGCTTTGTCTTGCATTCCCATGGTTCCGAAAGCATATTCCATATCATCCAATTGTTCAAAACGAGAAGCTTCCGGTAAAAAATTACCGGAACAAATTTGACGAGCTAAGGTTGGATTTTTTCCTTGAAGAAAATCTATTACGGCATCGATGGTTTGGATGTAATCTTGCTTAAGAGCAAAAATGCGTTCAAGGTTGGAAGATGGAAGATGGGAGTTGGAAGTTGCAAAAATGCTTTCTAATCCTTTTTTTGAAAAAATTTCCAAAATCACTTCAATACCTAAATCCATTTGAAACGAGGAAATGTTTTTGGTATTCAAAAATCCTTTCAAATAAGCTGTGGCCGGATACGGTGTATTCAGTTGGGTGAAAGGTGGTGTGATGAGGAGGAGGTTTTTCAAAGGAATTCTTTTTACAAAAATAGATTTTTGAACTAATAATGTGGTTGTTAAAACATGATTGATTTATATAAAATCCATCATGAAGCAAATTTAGCTGATTTTAGATTTATAAAAGCAATTTTCAATAAAACAAAAAAGACACATCGCTGTGCCTTTCTCTTACTTTCTCTTTTTCTTTTTATCATTGGAATTCGTTTCCAATTTTAATTTCAATCGCTTTTCCGTTTCTTCAATTTGGTGATTATAATCTGAAGAAATCAATTCCAACTTTACTTTTTTAAGCAATTTAGTCGCTTTTTTAAACTGTAACTGTCTTTCTAATAGTGAAACTAATTTCAATTTAATTTCCACTTTCTTCACACCTTTAATGGTTAGAGCAAAATCGATTAATTTTTGAGCTTCTTCAAAATCTTCATTCAAAAGCAAGGTTTCGATGTAATAGGGATAGACTTCCAACGAATGAATGTCAATAGAAATTGCCTGTTGAAAATAGTTCTTTGCTCCTTCATAATCTTGCAATTGTTCGGCATGAATTCTTCCATATAAACATAAAGCCGTTGTGTTTTTATCATCATACGACAAGGCATAATCCAACGATTCAATAGTGCCTTCTAGCCAATACGGATAATTATCCAAAGCTTGAAAAAGATATTTATCTACTGATTTCATTTTGTAATTCTTTTTTTAATTGTTCTCTTTTTGTTTTGTAAGAAGTAACTACTTTTTGTTTTTTAAAATCGGAACCTTCAAAAACTCGTACCGGATTTCCGCGTTGCACTTGCGTTTGATTCAACCAAGTTGTTTGAAATTGTGTTTTTAGTTGTTTGATTTCTTCCTCTTTTAATTTTAATAATAGTCGCTCTTTTGCTGTCTTTTTGTTTTGATGTTGCGATCGCGAATCCATACAAACAGTCGAAATTCCGGTAGGAATATGTGTCGCACGAATGGCCGAACTTACTTTATTTACATGTTGGCCGCCGGCTCCTGAACTTCGCATGGCTAGATACTGAATATCAGATTCATTAATTCGGCTTTCACTTATTGGAGGAATTTCAAAAACACCAATAAACCAGTTTTTCCGCTTGTGGAATTTTCTAAATTGGCTTTGCCCAATCCATTGAATAGTTCCCATCCATAAAGTAGCAAACTCAGTTGCTGCTTTTCCTTCCAATTTAATGATAGCCGATTCTAATGTACCATTTTCAACACCTTGCTCTCGTTCAATAACTAAGCATTTAAGGTTGAATTCTTTAGCTTCATCCAACATTTTTTTTAATACTTGGGCAACTACCCAAGTACATTCCGCCGGACCTCTTCCGGCGGTAATTTGAATTATTTTTTCCATATTATTTATCCATTCTTACGATTTTTGGCGTAAACGTTCCCAATACTTCCACCAATTCGGTTTGTAAATTCATCACCGTATTGATGTTTTTATAAGCCATCGGGGCTTCGTCAATACCACCTCCAATCAATTGTACATCATGCTCTTTGAGCACTTTTTTAATTTCACTTTGCGTGAATTTCGCTTTGCATTTCGCTCTCGAAAAAAGTCGGCCAGCACCGTGCGACGCAGAATTCAAACTAGCTTCATTTCCTTTGCCTCGAACAATAAATCCAGGTGCCGTCATTGAGCCGGGAATGATTCCTAACTTTCCATTTTCAGCAGGTGTTGCTCCTTTTCGATGAACGATGCATTCTTTACCATCAACCATTTCTTTCCATGCAAAATTGTGATGGTTTTCAATGGTTAAAGCAATTCTTTTACCCAAAGCTTTGGCAATTCTACGATGAATGTCGTCGTGACAAGCTTTGGCATATTCTCCGGCTAAATTCATAGCCAACCAATATTCTTGACCGTCATGTGAATTCAAATCAAGCCAAGCCAAATGCTGCACATTTTTTGGCAAAGGACATTGTTTTGTTGCTAAATACGTATAATGTTTAGCGATATTTGCCCCTAAACCACGTGATCCACTGTGTGACAAAACAGCCAAGTACTCTTTTGCTTCGAGTTTCCATTCCGGTAAGGTTTCGTTAAATTTAACGATGCCAAATTCTACAAAATGATTACCTCCACCCGATGTGCCTAATTGTTTGTATGCCTTGTCCAACAATTGCTTCAACAACGGAATAGCTTGAAATTCATCTCTGTAAAACACTTCATGATCTGCTTTGATTTGATGTGTTTCACTCATCCCAAACTTGGTGTTGTCTTTCAAAACTGCTAGTAATTGATGGTCCTTTCCTTTTAAATAAGAAGCTGGTAAATCAAACACCGATAAGCTCATTCTGCAACCAATATCCACTCCAACTCCATAAGGAATTACTGCATTATCTGTGGCTAAAACTCCGCCAATTGGCAATCCGTAACCGGAGTGAGCATCGGGCATCAAAGCTCCTTTTACAGCTATTGGCAGTTTCAGTGCATCATACAATTGAAATTTTGCTTGTTCGTCAATCTCATTTTCTCCAAAAATTGAAAAAGGTGCTCGGGTAGTAGTCAATTGAGTGAACTTTATTTGAACAGGATTTACTAATCCTTCTGCCACCTTACCCCATGTACCGTTTCCTTTGAATTTTTCAGGAAACAATAACACTTCTTTCGCTTCGGTTAAAATGCTTTCCTTTTTCTCTTTCTTTCTATATCTGTTAATTTGCCCTAGAGCAATATTTATTGAATTATTTTTTGGGAAGCCCAGTTTAATTAGGTCTTTCCCGGAGAGTTTATTTCCCATGATTAATTTAAATTTTTTGTTTTTAGGCAATAAAATAACTATCTCCAAAATGGAAAATATAGCATTTGCCAACCTTTTATTCACATTGGAATAAATAGCATTTCAGGAAAGTTCAGGAAAGTTCGTCGTCATTAATAAGCACAAAAAAACCCGAAACTAATTGTCTTCGGGCTTTTCATATTATTTTTATAATTACTATGATTGTGATAAGCCACGAAGAAGAGCCGCACCAGTTCCAACTGACGCATTGCTTTGAGGTAAAGATTTAAATACTCGCATTTCTTCGTTTTTTTTAAGAGTTATTTTTTAACGGGACAAATTTTCAAAAAATTATTTTAAAATTCCAAACTTTTGTTAACATTTATTTAAGAATATTATTCTATCAAATAATAATCATCTGTTAAACTGTAATTCCAATAATGTTAAATGCTTATTTTTACGAAAATTTCTAACTATGCCAACGGACTGTATCAGCTACCAAGAATCGGGATATTTTACCTCTATTATGGTAGATTACTTAAACCAAAAATCGGAGCTGTCAGCGTTGTATAACCGTTTTCCAACGTTGGAAAACTTCAAGTTGCAGTTGGAAGAAAAAGGGAAAAACTTCAATAGCACTGGTGATGGCCAATTGAAGAGAGAACTATTGATTGCTGTTTTAGAAAAGCACTATGCGTCTATTGAAGCTTCTCAAACTACCTTAAACAATATTAAACTTTTAAACAATTTAAACACCTTTACGGTTACAACCGGACATCAGTTGAATTTGTTTACGGGTCCGCTTTATTTTTTATATAAAATTGTTTCAACAATAAATTTGTGCAAACAATTAAAAAGTAACTATCCGGAGCATAATTTTGTCCCCATTTACTGGATGGCAACCGAAGACCATGACTTTGACGAAATCAATTATTTTTCACTACATGGCAAAAAAATCAGTTGGAATGCAAACAGTTCGGGTCCAGTAGGTCGTTTGTCAACGGAAGGACTTAAAAAAGTTTTCGAAATTTTCGAATTAGAAATCGGTCACGGCAACAATGCAAACTTTTTAAAAGACCTTTTCCAAAAAGCCTATCTCGAACATGCTAATTTAGCCGTTGCCACCCGATTTTTAGCAAACGAACTTTTTAAAAATGAAGGTTTAGTGATTATTGATGCAGATGACCGTGATTTAAAAAAACAATTTATTCCTTTTGTAAAAAAAGAATTAATCGAGCAAGTCTCCTTTAAAAAAGTAACGGAAACCATTGAAAAATTGAAGGATTATGCAGTTCAGGTAAATCCTAGAGAAATCAATTTGTTTTATATTGAAGATGATTTACGGGAACGCATTATTTTTGAAAACGGCAAGTATCAAGTACTGAATACTAAATTGACATTCTCAGAAGATGAATTACTAAAAGAAGTAGAAAATCATCCGGAAAGATTCAGTCCGAATGTTATTTTACGTCCGCTCTACCAAGAAGTTATCTTACCCAATTTATGCTACATTGGTGGCGGTGGCGAATTGGCTTATTGGTTGGAACTAAAGAGCACTTTTGAAGAAAATCAAGTTACTTTTCCTATCCTATTATTGCGAAATTCGGTACTACTTGCTACCGAAAAACAAGAAAAAAGACTAGAAAAATTAAATTTAAATTGGAGTGACCTATTTAAAACGCAACAAGACTTAATCAATCAACAAGTACAGAAAATGTCAGAGTTTACGATTGATCTTTCCACTCAAAAAGAAGCTCTGATAAAACAATTTGAGCACTTACATCAAATTGCTACTCAAACCGATCCTTCTTTTGTTGGAGCCGTAAAAGCTCAGGAAGCTAAACAAATTAAAGGACTAGATAACCTGGAAAAACGATTGCTGAAAGCCGAAAAAAGAGTCCACCAAGAACTATTAAATCGAATTAGTACACTTCAAAACGAATTGTTCCCCAACCAAAGTTTAAAGGAACGCAAAGCAAATTTCTCTGAATTTTATGTAGAATTTGGACAGGAGTTGATTGAGAAATTATTGAATGAATTGAAGCCGTTGGAGCAGGAATTTAAGGTAATCGTTTTGTAAAATTATTTTAATTTTCTTTTATCTGGACTTTGACGATTTGAAAAAAATGATAAGATTTCTACATCATTTTCTAAAACTCTATAATAGATGGAATTAACAGTAAGAACAACAGCTCTTCTAACTTCTTTTTTAACATCAGAAGTTTGAAACAAATAAGGATTTTGAGAAATTAATTGAAGTGTTTTTTCTAGTTGTGTTGCTAATTTCTTTAATTCTCTTTCCGTCCAATTTTGTTCTAAATAGGTTACAGTTTTCTTTAATTCCAATAGAGCATTGTCTGTCCAAAGAATTCTATAACCACTTATCATAGATTTCTCTTGCCTTGTCATGAGAATTTAATTTACCTGCAGCTGCATCTTTAAGTCCTAAATTAATTGATTCTTTTTCTTGATTAGAAATTGAATTCCACCAATCGGAAGTTTCTTTCTTTCTCAATTCCATAATTTTTTTGATAAGAGAAGAATCTTCAACAGTAGAAAGCCATTGAATTAATTCAAGTTTTTGATTCAAAAGTGTTGGATCTAATTTCATATGGCAAAGTATATTTACCAAAAGTAATAAAAAATCAGGATTTTGTAAAATTTAAAATTAAGTTTCCTTTTGTACTAAAATTTCTTTAGTAAACTAATCCTTAAATGGCTTGCTTTTTAGCCCTGATTGAAGCGATATCCTTTTGTGGAATCACGATAGCAATCGGGAGAGCAAAAGATATAGCGGAAAGCGGGAAAATGGATTCCTGAAAAAGCCCGAGCCATTCGCTTCTAAAAAGCCACATAAAGCTCTATGAGATTCCGTCTGCGTCGAAAAAAAATTGTCGGAAAATAGACATTGAAATTTTCTTGTAACATAAAACAAAAACCCTACCTTTGCACCCGAATTAAAAACAATAAAACAAAATGGCTACAAATAGAACATTTACAATGATTAAACCGGATGCTGTTGAAAACGGACACATCGGTGGGATTTTAAATATGATTACAGAAGGTGGTTTTAAAATCGTTTCTTTGAAATTAACTCAATTGACTCTAGCAGATGCTCAGGCATTTTATGCTGTTCACGCTGCAAGACCATTCTTTGGTGAGTTAGTTGAATTTATGACAAGAGGCCCAATTGTTGCAGCTATCTTAGAAAAAGATAATGCAGTAGAAGATTTCAGAAAGTTAATTGGTGCTACTAATCCAGCGGAAGCTGCCGAAGGAACTATCCGTAAAAAATATGCTACTTCTATCGGAGAAAATGCTGTTCACGGTTCTGATTCTGATGAAAATGCTGCCATTGAAGGTGCTTTCCATTTTTCAGGAAGAGAGATGTTCTAGTCGCAGTCACAGTTTTCAGTCACAGTCGCAATTGACAAAATATCAAAAATCCCTTTTTTAATGTAAAAAGGGATTTTTTTTGACTTTTTAAATTACTTATTACTGTAATACAGACAGAAACTATGACTGAAAACTACCTCAACACCAACTCCTTCACTACATCTTTTCGTAATTCATCGTTGAGCATAATTATGATTTTTTGTTTTCCATGGCTGAGTTCTTCACGCAAAACGGAGGAAGTCAACGTAACATAAAGTGTACTTCCTTTCAAAATTACTTCTTTAGTATAAGTATTCACACCATTTCCCATCAAGTCTTTCCATGCTTTCTCCACGTCAATTTTATCCATGCCAGATTGGAGTTTATTGTTTTCAATAAACACTTTTAGCACATCAGAAATAGTACTTTCGTTACTTAATCGCTTAGCCATTATTTGATAGAAAAAGGGGTAAATCTTTTATAATGATATTCCAAATTCTGTTTATTTTTCAACACTAAAATACTATCTGTTAAAGTTATAATTTCTTCTTTCCATTGTGTATAAGGTGTTTTATAATGAATTCGAAAAATTCCGAAACTGTCTTTGATTTGAATTTCCTCTAACTCATCATTTATTAAAAAAGTGCCATCAAATTGAGGAGTTACTTTTTTTCGAAAACCGATGCTTTCTTTCCATTCAAAATAATCTACTGTTTCATTTATTTTGTATTCTTTCTTTTGACCATCCGGTAATTCAACTTTTTGAATTTCCCAATATCCATTTATTTTAGAAATAGATTCAAGAGTTGCTTTTTCCTGACAGGAAATAAAAAATACTGAAATAAGTATGGAATAAAAAAAGTGTTTCATTGTTTCATAAATAAAAATCTAAAATTACAATTAATTTTGGAGGAATAAAAAGTAAATTTGATTAAACCTTTTAAAGAAACAAAAGTCATAAGCTAGATAAAACTCCTAATCATGAAAAAATATTTTTCCTTTTTGCTAATTTCAATTCTCTTTTTAAATTGCTCTTCAGATTCAGATTCTCCTGAAGAAAACCCATCAGATTCCATGTATTTTCCTCCTATTTCAGGCATAACTTGGGAAACTAAATCGATGGCTGACTTGGGTTGGAATGAAAGCGAAGTACAACCCCTTTTGAATTATTTAGAAGAAAAAAACACCAAGGGATTCATCATTTTGGTGAATGGTCGTATTGTGATGGAAAATTATTTTAACGATCACAACGCCAATTTACCTTGGTATTGGGCAAGTGCGGGAAAAACATTAACCACTGCAACAATTGGTATTGCTCAACAAGAAGGTTTACTTAGTATTAATGATAAAGTATCTGACTATTTAGGAATTGGTTGGACATCAGCACCCACAAATAAAGAAAATTTGATTACTAACAAACATTTACTTTCCATGACATCTGGATTAGATGACACCTTCGGCGATGGGAATGATCCTAGTGACCTACAATATAAAGCAGATGCCGGGACAAGATGGGCCTATCACAATGTATTTGAAAAATTACAAGATGTGATTGCTAATGCTTCAAATCAAACTTTTGATTCCTATTTTACTTCTAAACTTAAAAGTAAAATCGGTATGACTGGAGCTTGGATTGAGAGTGATGAATTTAATGTTTATTGGAGTACAACTAGAAGTACAGCCCGTTTTGGTCTTTTATCATTAAACAAAGGCAAATGGAATTCAGAAGTAATTGTTCCCGAAGCATATATGATGGAAGCGATGTCTACATCGCAAACTATCAATAATTCGTATGGTTATTTATGGTGGTTGAATGGAAAAACAAATTATCGTTTACCACAAACACAATTACAATTTCCAGGAAGTTTAATCCCTAATGGACCGGCTGATATGGTTTGTGGACTTGGAAAAAATGATCAGAAAATTTATGTTATTCCAAGTAAAAAAATGGTTGTTATTCGCTTGGGAGATGTTGCAAATCAGGACAATCCGACCTTTGCACTTTCAGGATTTGACAACGAATTATGGCAAAAAATTAACGCTGTAATAAATTAGTTTCCGTATTTATTTTGAAGAAAATAAACCCAATCGTACTCATAATATCGAGTAATAATTATTAATAGGACACCAAGAATAGCAATTGCCCAAGAATATTTTTTATAAATCACGGTATAAGCAGTCCAAATTCCGAAAATCATAAAAGGAATTGCCATAACAACATTTGGAATCATCCAGGCTCCACGAGCAATTGCAACCGATTTTAATAAAACAAAAAAGAAACAGTATACTGAAACAATCTTGGTTAGGGATACTAAATACTTATTGAAAACTTTAGGCTCTTGTTGTTCCATTATTTAAAAAAAGAGTCTACAAACTCATATTTGTTAAACACTTGTAGGTCTTCAATACATTCACCTACACCAATATATTTAACAGGAATTTGGAATTGATCTGAAATCCCAATTACAACTCCGCCTTTAGCTGTTCCGTCTAATTTTGTTACAGCTAAGCAAGACACCTCCGTAGCAGCAGTAAACTCTCTAGCTTGCTCAAAAGCATTTTGTCCGGTTGAACCATCCAATACTAATAACACATCGTGTGGAGCATCGGCTACCACTTTTTGCATGACTCGTTTCACTTTAGTCAACTCATTCATTAAATTCACTTTATTATGCAAACGACCGGCAGTATCAATAATAACTACATCAGCTCCTTGTGTAACGGCACTTTGTAATGTATCAAAAGCAACAGAAGCCGGATCACTGCCCATTTGTTGCTTCACTATTGGCACACCTACTCTATCCGCCCAAATTTGCAATTGGTCTATAGCTGCAGCTCTAAAAGTATCAGCAGCTCCTAAAACCACTTTATATCCTGATTTTTTAAATTGATAAGCTAATTTGCCTATAGTTGTGGTTTTACCAACGCCGTTTACACCTACAACCATAATAACATAGGGTTTTTTATTTGATGGAATATCAAATTCTGTCGCTTCACCGGAATTGGTTTCTGATAATAATCCGGCAATTTCTTCTCGAAGAATTTTATTGAGTTCATCAGTACCCAAGTATTTATCACGAGCGACGCGAGCTTCAATTCGAACAATAATCTTTAATGTAGTTTTTACACCTACGTCAGAAGAAACTAACACTTCTTCTAAATTATCCAATACATCGTCATCAACAGACGATTTACCGGCAACTGCTTTAGTTAGTTTTGCAAAAAAGGAAGTTTTAGTTTGCTCTAGGCCTTTGTCTAATGTTTCCTTTTTTTCGGATGAAAATATTCGTTTGAAAAAACTCATATTCTGATTTTTTAATATTTTTTATTCTGAGAACAAATATAAAAATAAAAAAGCTACTCTCAAGGAAAGTAGCTTTTACTATAATGGAGTAAAGTAAATTATTTCTTAGTTAAGAAAGAATCTACTAGCTCAGGAGCCATTACAGATTCAACAAAAGTATATGCTCCAGTTTTTGGAGATTTTACCATTTTAATGGCTTTTGTTAATCTTTTTGACGCTGTTTGTAATGTTGCTACGGTTTTCTTTGCCATTTCTTATCTTATTTAATTTCTTTATGAATAGTTACTTTTTTCAAGATAGGATTAAATTTTTTAATCTCTAATCTGTCAGGAGTATTCTTTTTGTTTTTCGTTGTAATGTAGCGAGATGTTCCCGGAACACCTGAGTTTTTATGCTCTGTACACTCTAAAATTACCTGAATTCTATTGCCTTTCTTTGCCATTTTTCTTTATTTTTTAGAGTTGAATTAAGATATAAAACCTTTTGCTTTAGCGTCTTTCAACACAGCAGACAACCCTTTTCTATTAATCGTTTTAATTGTAGACGCTGCTACTCTTAAAGAAATCCATCTGTCTTCTTCAGCAAGATAGAAACGTTTTTTAACTAAGTTCACAGAAAATTTTCTCTTAGTTTTGTTCATCGCGTGAGAAACATTGTTTCCTACCATCGCTCTTTTACCTGTAAGGTCACAAACTCTTGACATTATGCTTATCTTTTATCGTTATTCAAAATCAGGGTGCAAAGAAACAAAAAAGTAATCTATTACACAAACAAATTTTAGTAGTTTTTTAAAATTTCTTTCAGAAGCATTTCAAGTCCTTTATTTACTGCTCTATCAATTACTTTTTGACGCGGTTGACCAAAGTTAAATTGCTCTGAAAAAACTCCGTTTGGAGTTGCTATAGCTACACAGACTGTTCCCAAAGAAGCATCAGCATCTCCTTTAGAAGGTCCGGCATTTCCGGTGGTTGCAACAGCAAAATCAGACCTCAAAACTTTCTGTACACCTAACGCCATTTCTTCTGCAACTTGAGTACTCACTACAGAGAAAGCATCAATTGTAGATTGTTTCACGCCAAGTAAGGAAACTTTAGTGTCTGTTGCATAAGAAACAATACCACCTCGAAAATAATTGGATGAACCGGAAATTGAAGTAATTATTTCGGATATTTTTCCACCTGTACAACTTTCGGCGGTAGAAAGTGTAAGCCCTTTTTGGGATAATAATTCCCTTAAAACCAACTCAATACTTTCATCTTCTTCAAAGCCTACGATGATATCGCCAATAATTTCAACTAGCTTTTCAACTAAATCATTAATAGTTGTTTGCAATATACTTTCATTTGGACCTCTTGCCGTTAAACGCAAACGAACACGTCCCGGATTAGGTAAATAAGCTAATTTCACAAAACCGGGCAAATTATCTTCCCAAGGTTCGATACGTTCCGCTACGATGCTTTCACCTTGTCCGTAAGTTAGAATCGTTTTGTGCAATATGTATGGTCGCTTATATTCACTTACAATTTTCGGAACTAGTTCATTGGTGACAATAGCTTTCATCTCATAGGGAACACCGGGTAAAGAAACAAAGACAGTCTTTTCTTTAGTCATCCACATTCCGGGTGCGGTCCCGAATTGATTTTGTAAAACAATTGCTTTTGATGGAAGTAAGGCTTGATCACGATTAACTTGAGAAACATTAAAATTCATTTTAGTAAAAAGTGCTACAATATGATTTTCTACTGTTGAATTTCGCTGCAAAGTATCCTGAAAATAATCACAGAATGTTATTTTAGTTAAATCATCTTTTGTTGGTCCCAAACCACCTGTAATAATGACAAAGTCTACTTCATTCTGCACCTTCGCGAAGGTTTCCAAAATGTGGCTTTTATCGTCGCTGATGGAAATCATTTCATGTATTTGAATGCCAATTTTATCCAATGATTTAGCTATAAAACCGGAATTAGTGTCGGTAATTTGTCCGATAAGAATTTCGTCTCCGATGGTGATGATAGTTGCTTTCATTTTTTGAGGTGCTGAGTTGCTGAGTGACTGAGTTGTTGAGGTTTTTTTTTGCTAAATCACTTAGCGACTTAGGAACTCAGATTCTCAACGACTTTTCTAGCCCGGATAGTAGCGGAAAGCCCGGAGCTAAAAAAACTAATTTTTCTTGTCAAAAAAGAGCGACCAAGGGAAGCTACTTTTTGGCTAAGAAAAACAGGTTTTTTAGTGAGGACTTGTAGTGAATAGCCGGAATAGCTTTTTATAAATCGAAATCTTTGTTTATTTCTTTGACGGCTTTTTCAACTTGGTCTTCAATTGACTTAAAAATTTCTTTGATTTCGTTTCGTTTTCCTTCGCGTTTTGTCCATGCTTCTACCTGAAGAATTTCTTCATAAGCAACGTTCATTCCTAATAAATCAAGTGTTGGCTTAATTTTGTGAGCATAGCTGTAGGCTAATTTGTGATTTTTTTCCTCGATACCTTGTTTGACAAACTTTAAATCCTCCGGAATTTCGCTAACGAATAAGGTAATTATCTGTAAAACGAACTCAGGGTCGTTGTCTGAAAGTGCATACACTTTGGCTAGGTTGTAGTTTAATGCCATTTTTTATTTTACTTGAATTCGGAATAATTTTTTTTCTTCAATAAATCCTTCTAGAATATCATTAGTTTTTACTTGAGCCACCCCTTCTGGTGTTCCGGTAAAAATAATATCGCCAATTTTAAGTGTAAAAAACTGAGAAACATAGGCAATAAGTTCATCAATTTTCCACAACATGTGGCTCGTGTTCCCTTTTTGTACGGTAACTCCGTTAGATTTCAATTCAAAATTAATACTTTCTGTGGAACTGAAATCTTTTTTCGATAAAAAGTTGCCAATAACCGCTGAACCGTCAAAAGCTTTCGCTTTTTCCCACGGCAATCCTTTGTCTTTGAGTTTTGCTTGTAAATCACGAGCGGTGAAGTCAATCCCAAGTCCGATTTCATCATAATAATTATGAGCAAATTTTGTTTCAATATATTTCCCAACTTTATTAATTCGAACGAGTATTTCCACTTCGTGATGAATATCATCACTGAATTCAGGAATCACAAACGGATGTTGCTTCAATAAAACAGCACTGTCAGGTTTCAAAAAGACCACTGGCTCATCCGGTCGCTCATTTTGAAGCTCTTCAATGTGTTTGGTGTAATTTCTTCCGATGCAGATTATTTTCATTTTTTGAGGTACTGAGGTTCTAAGGTACTGAGGTTCTAAGTTTTGCTAAGATAGCTTATTATTCAATTTTCGTAATTTGATGGCGGTCAGTACTTTTTTGGTATACAAAGGAAAATCAGCGTTTTGAATCCAACCAAAATAGCCAGGTTCTTCCTCTAATATTTTTTCGACCAAAGCTCCTTTGTGCTTTCCAAAGGTAAAAATCTCTTGTCCTTTATCATTCATAGCAATAAATCCTGCAAAATCAACAGATTTTTTTCGTGTAGTAAATTCAGAAAGCGATTTCATATCGTTCTCCAATTCAGGATACCTCTCTAATTGCGATTTTAAAATTTCGTAGGTTGCCATTGTATCTGCTTCTGCTGAATGAGCATTTTCCAAGGATTGTCCGCAGTAAAATTTATAAGCAGCACTTAAAGTTCGCTCTTCCATTTTATGAAAAATAGTCTGTACATCAACCGAAACCCTGTTTTTCATATCAAAATCAACGCCGGCTCGCAATAATTCTTCGGCCAATAATGGAATATCAAATCGATCGGAATTAAAGCCCGCCAAGTCGGAATCCTTAATCATGGCATATACCTGACTGGAAAGCTCCTTGAAAGTGGGTTCGTTGGCTACTTTTTCATCGGTTATCCCATGAATTTGAGAAACTTGAAACGGTATTTTGATTTCTGGATTTACCAACCATGTTTTACTTTCTTTATTCCCGTTGGGAAAAACTTTAAAGATTGAAATTTCTACAATTCTGTCTTTCGCTACTTCCACACCCGTGGTTTCGAGATCAAAAAAGCAGATGGGGCGGTTTAATTTGAGTTCCATTTTAAAATTTTAGGAGAGCAAATATAAGGGATTGAAATAACCTTTAGTGGATTGTTCTCGTTTTTTTAAAATACTTTTAATAAATAAAATTAAAAAACCCTTTCAGAGTTAAAACTAAGAAAGGGTTGAATTTTTATCTTTAAAAAATCTAAAATTCTCTGTTTTCGCTGAAACCTTCTAGATAATCCGCTACACGTTTCACAAATTGTCCGCCTAACGAACCATCTACCACACGGTGGTCATAACTGTGTGATAAGAACATTTTGTGACGGATACCGATGTAATCTCCGGTTGGAGTTTCAATTACAGCCGGAACTTTACGAATTGCTCCCAATGCTAAAATTGCTACTTGAGGTTGGTTAATAATCGGTGTCCCAAAAACGCTTCCAAATGTTCCAACGTTGGTAACAGTGTAGGTTCCACCTTGAATTTCATCCGGTTTTAATTGATTATTTCGAGCACGATTTGCCAAATCATTCACCGTTTTGGTTAATCCGACAAGGTTTAGCATATCTGCATTTTTGATAACAGGAACAATTAAGTTTCCGTTTGGTAATGCTGCAGCCATTCCTAAATTAATATTTTTCTTTTTAATGATATAATCACCTTCTACAGAAATATTAATCATTGGGAAGTCTTTGATGGCTTTTGCCACAGCTTCCATGAAAATAGGTGTGAAAGTCAACTTCTCACCTTCTCTTTTTTCAAAAGCATCTTTGACTTTGTTTCTCCAATTTACAATATTGGTTACATCCACTTCGATAAACGACTGTACATGAGCAGAAGTTTGCAAGGAGGAAACCATATAGCCGGAAATCAATTTCCGCATACGGTCCATCTCAATGATTTCATCTTGACCGTTTACAGAAACCGGTATTTTTTTCTCAGGAGTTGTTTCAATTTTCACAACTGCTTTTACCTCCGGTTTCGAAATTTCAGCAACAATTGGTTCTGCTTTTGGAGCAGTTGCAACCGGTTGGTTGGCTCTGTCTTTTACGTACGATATAATGTCATCTTTGGTCACACGACCTTCTTTTCCTGAACCTTTTATTTTTTCTAATTCTGCAATCGATACCCCTTCTTCCTTTGCAATGTTTTTCACTAAAGGTGAAAAGAATTTTTCAGATGAGGAAAAATCAACAGCAATTGGTGCAGCAGCATGAACAACTTCTTTGGCAACTTCAATGGCTTTTTCTATTTCAACAATGGCCGGTGAAACTTCAACTTTTTGAACTTCAATTGAAGCACTTCCGCCTTCGGTATCAATAATAGCAATCGTTTGTCCTACTTTGACAACATCGTCAACGTTGAAAAGTATTTCAGTAATTGTTCCCGAAACCTCAGATGGAACTTCACTATCTACTTTATCGGTAGCAATTTCCAAGACTGCTTCGTCAACTTCAATTTTATCGCCTACTTTTTTAAGCCAATTAGTGATGGTCGCTTCCGCAACACTCTCTCCCATTTTGGGCAATTTCAATTCAAATTTTGCCATATCGATAACCTAAAGGTTTATTTTGTGTTTCAGTTTGCGAAATTACTAAAAAAAGGACTGATTATTATCATTATCAATAATTTTATTTGACACGAATTTCACGAATATTCACGGATTAAAAAATTTTACAGAGTTCTAAAAACCTCAAAATTCAGTAATCAACCTTCAATCATCACGACTTCTCCTCGATCATTGCTGCTGTTGCTTCCAATCATAAAATTACTATGATTAGGAATGATTTTGAAGGTTACTTTCTCATTTTTATGCAATTCCATTGCTGAAATAATAGTTGAAAAAGTTAAATAGTTCTGATCAAAAATGATTTCAATGTTTGTATTTATTCCTTTTAAAAGCGAAGATAATTCATTTTTAAAGGAAGATGGAATGACTTTCACATTTTTTCCTAACAATTTTTCGAGCTTTTCTTTTAATAACTGATTTTCAGAAATCAGTATATAATGGTCAACCATACTTTTAGAATCAGTTATTTTATTTTTCTTCAAAAAGGCAAAAAAAACACTTCCTACTTTCATAAAAAAACTAAAAAAAGCTGATTTTTTAAAGTGTTTGCTATAAAAATACTCCATTGCTTCTTGAAATCGCTTCCTATAAGTGCCATCTTTCAAGGTACTTTCGCCCTTGTAATGAATGACTGAAGTTTCACTAAAATAAAAATTAGACTTGCCCGATAGCAGCAATCGATAACTCAAATCAATATCATCTGAATACATAAAACAGTTTTCGTCAAACCCACCATGCTCCAAATATAATTCACGCGGCATCACCATAAAAGCACCTACCAATATATCAACTACACCCGATTCATTTTCAGATAAATGCTGAGCATAATACTGATTGAAGAGTGAAACTTTTGGAAAAATTTTATACAAGCCGAATATTTTTGTAAATGCCACCCATGGAGTTGGAATACCACGCTTACTTTCAGGAAGAAAATTTCCTGTGCCGTCGATTAGTTTGCAACCAAGCCCCCCAGCCCCCGAGGGGGGAGTTTGCCGTAGATGACCCAAAATTTTTGTAAAAGTATCTTCTGCGACAACGGTGTCGGGATTGAGGATGCAAATATATTCGCCTTTCGCTTCGGCAACTCCAATGTTATTTCCTTTTGGGAAACCGGTGTTTTCTTTGTTCTCAATTAGTCTAATGCTAGGGAAACGGGCTTTCATCATTTGACAACTATCATCAGACGAATGATTATCAACAACAATTATTTCGCCATCAATGTGTTGTAAAGCGTCTAGAACACTGAGCACACATTGCTCAAGAAAATAGCGTACGTTGTAATTGAGAATAATGACGGATAGTTGCATAGGGCAAATTTACAGCAACTTATTTAAATCTTCCGGATTTTTTAAATTGTTCCAAAATAAAAGAAGTTCAATTGATTTAACTTTATCATTTATTCGATAAATCAGAGTTGTTTGTTTAGAAATTGCAATTGAATAATTGTTTTTAAAATTTATTTTTCCTAAAGTTGGATTTTTAGAAAGTCTTTCTAATTCCTTTTCTACTAATTTCTCAAAATTCAAAACTTCATTTTGATTCCATTTTAAGTAAATGAATTCGATTTCTTCATAGTATGAATTTAGTGCAGAAAAAGTCCAGTCGAGGTGATAACTCATTTCAAAAAAGGATATCTTTCCTTTATTCTTCTCATCGCTTCTTCGTGTGGAATTAATTTTCCTTCATTAGCTTCTTGAATTGATTTTTCCAAAAGTTTCACCAAAACCGGATGCAATTCTTCCTCTTGAACAGCATTTTTTTCTACATTATAGTCAGTTGTTGGCTCTTCAACTTTGTTGATTTGTTTGTTTTCGTGGCTTGGGTTCTTTTTACTCATGACAGTATCTTTTAAAAAAGTAAAAATAGTGATTTTTTCTTTGCATTTCTAGCAAAGTCAAATGTTTCAACAATTCGTTTCAGAAAAAATAAAGCATTACTTTTGCACTTTTAAAACCATTGATTAATTGGCAAATTGCCTCATTGACAAATTAAATGAATTACCTCTCAGTAGAAAATATATCCAAAGCCTATGGCGAACGCGTATTATTTGAAAACATTTCCTTTGGTATCAACAAAGACCAAAAAATTGCTTTCATCGCTAAAAACGGTTCGGGAAAAACGACCATTATGAACATCATCAATGGTTTTGATGAACCGGATACAGGACAAGTAGTGGTTCGTAAAAATATCCGAATGGCTTTTTTGTCGCAAAAAAATGAATTGCAAGATGAATTGACAATTGAGGAAAGCATTTTCGCCAGTGATAACGAAACGCTGAAAGTAATTGAGCAGTATGAAAAAGCATTAGAAAATCCGGAAAATGAAGAAGCTTATCAAAAAGCGTTTGATTTGATGGATCAACACAATGCGTGGGACTTTGAAACGCAATTCAAACAGATTTTGTTCAAATTGAAATTGGAGGATTTTAAATTGAAAGTCAAAAGTCTTTCGGGTGGACAAAAAAAGCGACTTTCGTTAGCAATTATTTTGATTAATCGTCCGGATTTATTGATTTTGGATGAGCCTACCAACCATTTGGATTTGGAGATGATAGAATGGTTGGAAAGTTATTTTGCCAAAGAAAATATTACGTTGTTTATGGTGACGCACGACCGTTTCTTTTTGGAACGTGTGTGTAATGAAATTGTCGAACTCGATAACGGCAAACTATACCAATACAAAGGAAACTATTCGTATTATTTGGAGAAAAAAGAAGAACGAATTGCTTCTGAAAACGCCAGTATCGACAAAGCTCAGAATCTTTTTGTGAAAGAATTGGCATGGATGCGTCGCCAACCGAAAGCACGTACAACCAAATCGAAATCTCGTCAGGATGATTTTTATGTGATTAAAGAAAAAGCCGAAAGTCGCCGAAAAGAAAATGTGGTGGAGTTGGAAATCAACATGGAACGAATGGGAAGCAAGATTATTGAGCTTCATAAACTGTATAAAAAATTCAAAGACAGAGTGATTCTTGACAATTTTTCGTATGATTTTCAGCGTGGCGAACGCATTGGAATTATCGGAAAAAACGGAACAGGAAAATCGACTTTTTTAAATATTTTGACCAAAACGATGTTGCCCGATGCCGGAAAAGTGGTGATTGGCGAAACAATTAAGGTGGGTTATTATACGCAAAGCGGCATCAACCCAAAACCGGGTCAGAAGGTTATCGATATTATTAAAGAGTATGGCGAATACATTCCGCTAACGAAAGGTAAAATTATTTCGGCTTCGCAATTGCTGGAACGATTCCTTTTTGATGCAAAAAAACAATATGATTTTGTAGAAAAATTGAGTGGTGGCGAATTGAAACGTTTGTATTTGTGTACGGTTTTAATTCAGAATCCGAACTTTCTGATTTTGGATGAACCTACCAACGATTTAGACATTGTCACATTAAATGTTTTAGAAAGTTTTCTATTAGATTTTCCGGGTTGTTTGATAGTGGTTTCCCACGATCGCTACTTTATGGATAAAATTGTCGATCACTTATTTGTGTTTCGAGGTGAAGGTGAAATTGAAGATTTTCCGGGTAATTATTCCGATTTTAGAGCCTATGAAGACAGTGCTGATGTGGCTTTAAAAGAAGAACACAAAGCTGACAAAAAAGCTTGGAAACAAAATAATTCGACAGGAAATTTATCATTTAACGAACAAAAAGAATTTCAAAAAATTGAACGGGAAATCAAAGAGTTGGAATTTGAGAAAAAGCAAATCGAACAATTGTTTGCCGATGGGAAAGTAACTGATGATGCTATTGAGAAAAAAGCGAATGAGTTGCAAGAGATTATAAAGAAATTGGAAGAAAAGGAAGAGCGATGGTTTGAACTTTCTTCGAAAATTGAATAACTATTTAAACCATCAAGATATTAAGTTAAATTAAGGTTTCTTAATTCCCTTAATATCTTGATGGTTTAGAAAAAAATTGAAATGTTTCATATCATAAAATCATATTTTAAATTTTTACTAAAATCCAAAAACCAACACGGAGTTCATTCGCCATTTGTGTTCGATTTGGTGACAAAATGTTTTTATGATAAAAAAAAATATCCTGAATATTCCATTTTAAAAGAATACCGAAAATCCCTTTTAGCAAACGAAAATACAATTGAAGTAACCGATTTTGGAGCCGGTTCAAGAGTTTTTAAATCCAATCAACGAAAAATTTCAGCAATTGCAAAAAATGCCGGAATTTCTCCCACAAGAGCTGAATTGTTATTTAGAATTACAAACTATTTTCATCCGGAAAGTGTATTAGAAATTGGAACTTCGTTGGGATTGGCTACAATTGCTCTTTCATTAGGAAGTAAAAATTCGAAAATAATTACGTTGGAAGGATGTTTACAAACAATTTCAATTGCAAAAAATCAGTGTCAATTACAAAATCTAAACAACATTGAATTTATAAACACAAAATTTGAAGACTATCTAAAAAAACTTCAACCCGCAACTCGCAACCCACAACTAATTTACTTTGACGGAAATCATTCTAAAAAAGCAACCTTAGACTACTTTGAACTTTTATTACCAATCATTTCTAACGAATCTGTTTGGATTTTTGATGACATTCATTGGTCAAAAGACATGGAAGAAGCTTGGGAAATAATTAAAAATAATCCGAAAGTGACCGTTACGATTGATACTTTTCAATGGGGAATTGTATTTTTTAGAAAAGAACAAGAGAAAGAACATTTTGTTATTCGAGTTTGATTTTAAAAAATAGTGTAACATTTAATGTATTTTTACTACTTATAATCCGAGTATTGTAAATCAAAAAATTTGCAATCGTTAATCAAAAATCCGAAAACCAATGGCAAATCCATTAATCAAAATAACCAATCTAAAACGAGATTTTATTTTAGGAAGTGAAACGATTTATGTTCTAAAAGGCATCGATTTAGAAATTAATAAAGGTGAATATGTTGCTTTGATGGGACCATCCGGATCAGGGAAATCAACGTTAATGAATCTTTTAGGATGTTTAGACACCCCTACTTCAGGTTCGTATATTCTAAACGGAAAAGATGTCAGCAAAATGCACGATGACGAGTTAGCTGAAATCAGAAACAAAGAAATCGGATTCGTATTCCAAACCTTCAATTTGATGCCAAGAACAACGGCTTTGGACAATGTAGCTTTACCGATGGTTTACGCCGGATATTCAAAAACGGAACGCAACGAAAGAGCAAATGAAGTATTGAAGCAAGTGAATTTAGCCGACCGTATGGACCATAAACCCAATGAACTTTCCGGTGGTCAACGTCAGCGTGTTGCTATTGCTAGAGCTTTAGTGAACAAACCTTCAATTATTTTGGCCGATGAACCCACCGGAAATTTAGATTCAAAAACTTCCGAAGAAATTATGGGACTTTTTAATGAAATTCATAACAACGGAAATACTGTAATTTTGGTTACGCACGAAGAAGAAATTGCGGCTTATGCACACCGAATTATTCGTTTGCGTGACGGAATTATCGAAAAAGACGAGCGAGTAAAATAAACAATTTGTACCTTTGTGTATTAAGTTTATTTTATGAAAACACTTATTATTATTCTTGTAGTTTTATTTATAGCCGTTGCTATTATTACTCGAATGGCAAATAAACACAGAGAAAATCGACGAAATCGTAATTTCAAGACTAGCTATTATTCAAAAAAGAAACATTAACCGAATGAATGTTGGAATACTCACTTGTGCCCGATTACCTGAACTTTTAGAATCGGATCAAAAATTAATTCCACTTTTTGCAAAAGGAAATATTACTGCAAAAGCAATTATTTGGGATGATGAATCGGTTGATTGGACTGAATTTGATTACCTTATTTTTAGAAATACGTGGGATTATTATCAAAAAGAAATTGCGTTTAACCAATGGTTGTATAAAATCGAATCGTTAGGAATTAAAACCTTTAATCCGATTTCAATCATCCAAAAAAACAAACATAAATTTTATTTAAAAGAATTAGAAAAAGACGGAATTTCGATACTTCCGACAATCTTTTTAGAAAAAAATTCAACTTCAAATTTACACCATTTAATTCCTTGGAATTGGGAGAAAATTGTCATCAAACCAGCGTTTTCGGCCGGGAGCTATTTGACAAAATTAATTAATAGAAGTGAAATTGAATCCATCCAAACAGAATTCAAAGAACATTTTGAAACCAAAGATTTTCTTTTGCAAGAATTTCGTCCTGAAATAAAAGAATTGGGCGAAACATCGCTGATTTTCTTTAACGGAAATTTTTCACATGCAGTCAACAAAAAACCGGTTTCGACAGATTTCAGAGTTCAAATTCAATACGGAGGAAAATATACTTTGATTGAACCCAATGATGATTTAATACTTCAAGCCGAATTAGTTCTATCAAAAATTCCCGAAAAACTTTTATATGCTCGCGTTGACGGTATAGTCATCAAAAATAAACTCCATTTGATGGAAGTTGAACTCATTGAACCCGATTTATATTTTGATTTGGCTCATGGGTCAAGAGAAAGATTTGTAGAAAGTTTTTTGAAGGTAATAAGAAGCTAAGGTACTAAGGTACTGAGGTTATCCGTATCATCTTAAAACTACGATTTAATTCAACCCAATTAAAAAAACTTAGTACCTTAGCACCTCAGAACCTTAGCACCTCAAAAATGAAAATATACACCAAAACCGGCGATAGCGGAACCACCGCACTTTTTGGCGGAACTAGAGTTCCCAAACATCACATTCGTATTGAAAGTTATGGAACAGTAGACGAATTAAATTCACACATCGGCTTAATTCGCGACCAAAACATCAATCAATTATATAAAAACATTTTAATTGAAGTGCAAGACCGCCTTTTTACGGTTGGAGCCATTTTAGCCACACCGCCCGAAAAAGAGATTTTAAAAAATGGTCAACCACGGTTAAATATCAATCGAATTTCCGAAGAAGACATTCAATTATTGGAAAATGAAATCGATTCGATGAACGATTCATTACCCCCAATGACGCATTTTGTTTTACCCGGCGGACATACAACAGTGTCATATTGTCATATTGCAAGATGTGTTTGCCGAAGAGCCGAACGTTTATCCGTGCACCTTCACGAATTAGAACCAACAGATGAGCAGGTTTTAAAATACTTAAACCGCCTTTCTGACTACCTTTTTGTCTTGGCACGAAAGTTGTCATTTGACCTTCAAGCGGATGAAGTAAAATGGATTCCGAGGAAAGAGTAATCAGTTGGCAGTTTTTAGTCATCAGTTTAAACTGAACACTAAAAACTGAACACTGACCACTATTTTAACCACGTTCTTAACTTTTAAAAAGTAAAAAAAATACTTTTTGGTAAAATAAATCACTTTTTACTTGACTATTTCAGCAGAAAAATTATTTTTGCATAAAATTAAATCGATAGAAGATGTATTGGACATTAGAATTAGCATCCTATTTAAGTGATGCACCGTGGCCAGCCACCAAAGATGAGCTTATTGACTATGCTATTAGAACGGGAGCTCCACTTGAAGTAGTGGAAAACCTTCAATCTATAGAAGATGAAGGTGAAATCTATGAATCAATGGAAGAAATTTGGCCGGATTATCCTACAGACGAAGATTATCTTTGGAACGAGGACGAATATTAAAGAAAAATAAAAAATCACCAGAAAGAAGTCTCACTAGAGGCTTTTTTTTTGTGTAAATTTGCACACTTAAAAACAATAATCATGAGTTTCATAAATAGTATTCTTAAAGCATTTGTTGGCGACAAATCCGAGAAAGATGTCAAAGCAATAAAACCCTTTTTAAATAAAATTAAAACATATGAAAGCAATTTAGCATCGCTTTCACATGACGAACTGCGTGCAAAAACTACAGCTTTCAAAGAAACTATAAAATTAGCCCGTGCTGAAAAAGACAATAAAATTGCTTCCTTAAAAACAGAAGTTGAGCAGATTTTAGATATCGATAAACGCGAAGATTTGTATTTAACAATTGATGCATTGGAAAAAGAAGCTTATGAAATTTCTGAAAAAGTTTTATTAGAAATTCTACCGGAAGCTTTTGCTGTAGTGAAAGAAACGGCTAAACGTTTTAAAGATAATAATTCAATTAAAGTAAAAGCAACTCCAAAGGACATCGAACTTTCAGCAACAAAATCATATATCTCGCTTGAAGGTGACGATGCAATTTGGGCAAATTCATGGAATGCTGCCGGGAAAGAAATTACTTGGGACATGATTCACTATGATGTTCAGTTGATTGGTGGTGTCGTTTTGCATCAAGGAAAAATTGCCGAAATGCAAACTGGGGAAGGAAAAACTTTAGTTGCAACTCTACCTCTTTATTTGAATGCCTTAACAGGAAACGGTGTGCATCTAGTTACCGTGAATGATTATTTGGCAAAACGTGACAGTACATGGAAAGCTCCTTTATTTGAATTTCATGGTTTAACAGTTGATTGTATTGATAATCACCAACCAAATACCGATGCCAGAAGAAAAGCATATGATGCGGACATTACGTATGGTACTAATAATGAATTCGGTTTTGATTACCTAAGAGATAACATGGCTCATTCGCCAAACGATTTAGTACAACGCAAACACAATTATGCTATTGTGGATGAGGTCGATTCGGTTTTGATTGATGATGCCAGAACACCTTTAATTATTTCAGGTCCGGTGCCGCAAGGAGACAGACATGAATTTAATGAATTGAAGCCAAAAGTTGATAATTTAGTTTCTTTACAACGTAATTTAGCAACCGGATTTTTAACCGAAGCCAAACGTTTAATCAAAGAAGGAAACACCAAAGACGGCGGGTTTCAATTGTTGAGAGCGTATCGTTCGATGCCAAAAAATAAAGCATTAATTAAGTTTTTGAGTGAAGAAGGAATCAAACAATTGCTTCAAAAAACTGAAAATAATTATATGCAAGATAATAATCGCGAAATGCCCAAAGTGGATGAAGCATTATATTTTGTTATTGAAGAAAAAAACAATCAGGTAGAATTAACCGATAACGGGATCAAATTTTTATCACAAGATACCGATGGAAATTTCTTTGTTTTACCAGATATCGGAACTGAAATTGCCCGAATTGAAAAAATGAATTTGGTTAAAGATGCTGAAGCCGAAGAAAAAGAGAAATTGTTTCAAGATTTTTCTATTAAATCGGAACGCATTCACACGCTAACTCAATTATTAAAAGCTTACACACTTTTTGAAAAAGATGTGGAATATGTAATCATGGAAGATAAAATCATGATTGTCGATGAGCAAACCGGTCGTATTATGGATGGCCGTCGTTATTCTGACGGATTACACCAAGCAATTGAAGCCAAAGAAAATGTAAAAATTGAAGCAGCAACGCAAACTTTTGCAACCGTTACACTTCAAAATTACTTCCGCATGTACAGCAAATTAGCCGGTATGACAGGAACAGCTGTAACAGAAGCCGGTGAACTTTGGCAAATTTATAAATTGGACGTGGTGGAAATTCCAACCAACCGTCCGATGTCGAGAAAAGATCAGGAAGATTTAATATACAAAACTACCCGCGAAAAATTTAATGCTGTTATTGAAGATGTTACAAAATTATCTCAAGCAGGAAGACCGGTTTTGATTGGAACAACTTCAGTTGAAATTTCAGAATTATTAAGTAGAATGTTGAAGATGAGAAACATTCCACACAACGTTTTGAATGCAAAAATGCATAAAAGAGAAGCAGAAATTGTTGCAGAAGCAGGTAAAGCCGGAATTGTAACTATTGCCACCAATATGGCCGGTCGTGGAACCGATATTAAACTAACACCGGAAGTTAAAGCCGCAGGAGGTTTAGCGATTATCGGCACTGAACGACACGATTCACGTCGTGTGGACAGACAGTTACGTGGTCGTGCCGGTCGTCAGGGTGATCCGGGAAGTTCACAGTTTTATGTTTCTTTAGAAGATAATTTGATGCGTTTATTTGGTTCTGAACGAGTGGCCAAAGTAATGGATAGAATGGGCTTGAAAGAAGGCGAAGTGATTCAGCATTCGATGATGACCAAATCGATTGAAAGAGCTCAGAAAAAAGTAGAAGAAAACAACTTTGGTGTTCGTAAACGTTTGTTAGAATATGATGACGTAATGAATTCTCAACGTGAGGTGGTTTACAAACGCAGAAGACACGCTTTGCATGGCGAACGTTTGAAAGTGGATATCGCCAACATGATGTATGATACCTGTGAAAACATAACGAATGAAAACAAAGCAGCTTCAAACTTTAAAAACTTTGAATTTGAATTGATAAGATATTTTTCGATTACCTCACCAATTACCGAAAGTGAGTTTACTAAACTTACTGAAATAGAAATCACCGGAAAAATTTATAAAGCCGCATTATCCCATTATGATGAAAAAAATGTCCGTGATGCTCGTGAAGCCTTCCCTATAATCAGAAATGTTTATGAGAATCCATCTAATCATTACGAACGAATTGTAGTTCCATTTAGTGATGGTCAAAAAACATTAAATGTGGTGACCGATTTGAAAAAAGCCTATGATTCGGAAGGAAAACAATTAGTAGCTGATTTTGAAAAAAATATCACCTTAGCCATTGTAGATGAAGCTTGGAAAAAGCATTTACGCAAAATGGATGAATTAAAACAATCCGTACAATTAGCCGTTCACGAACAAAAAGATCCGCTGTTGATTTATAAATTTGAAGCTTTTAATTTGTTTAAAGCAATGTTGGATAAAGTAAATAAAGAGGTCATTTCGTTCTTATTTAAAGGTGATTTACCAAATCAAGGTAATGCGGCTATTCAAGAAGCAAAACAAATTCGTCAGAAAGAAAATTACACTGAATCAAAAGCTTCAACAGAAATAAACGATGGTGCAAAAGCCAACAGAGAAGCCGGTGAAATGGCTAGTCAGCGACCAGCAGTAACCGAAACCATTGTACGTGAAATGCCGAAAATCAACCGAAACGATACCGTAACTATCAAACATGTAATGAGTGGTAAAACGGAAAGTATGAAATTTAAAAAAGCAGAAAGCATGATTGCCAGTGGTGATTGGGTTTTAGTGAACTAATTTTAAATAAATCAAATAATATAATCCCCAATGGTTCTAAACTGTTGGGGATTTTTTATATTTGAAAAAAATCGAACAATGAAAAAAACAGTTATACTATTCTTTATTTTTGTTTCCTTTCAAAGCCTTTATTCGCAAGAAAAAAACAATAGTCCCTTTTTAGAACCCAAAAATCAATTTAAAGTTGAGGTTGATTCCAAAGAATATTTCTATTCTGAAGGAGATGAATTAGAAATAAATCATTCCGCTACAAAATCAAAATTAAAAATCGAATTACTTGGTTTTAAAAAATTTGATAGCGGAACCGTTAGTTTTCATTATCCTTCAAACTTTGCTTTTGAAGTAGACAAAGATTTTGGTTATAATAATTGGACATTTGACGGCAATAATGTAGTTATCTTATATTTTGAAATTGATAATGACATGAAAATGCAGGAATATATAGATTTAATGGTTGAACAATTCGGTAAAAAAAATTGCAAAACTGAAAAAAAACAAATTCAATTAGGAAACAAAATACTTTCCGGCACAAGAATTAATATAACATTGGTTGGTCAATTATTAAGTTTGGAATTCTTTGAGATTCCGTTAAACGATTACAAAACCCGTTTTATAGCTTTTCAAGATTCTAAAGATGAAGAAGGGAACAACTCAAAAGAATTAGCTGATATGATAAAAATGGTTCATGAAACGATTACTTTTTTAGAGAATTAGATTAAATGAAAAAAATTATAAATCTTCTTTTAATTTTAAATTTTACAATTTTCTATTCACAATCCATAGAAAATTTAAAAACAGAAACTAAAAATTTCTACGACGCACACTACAATATGAACTTTGAAGGAATTACTTCGCAGTATCACCCCAACTATTTTGAAAAATATACTACTGAAACAATCGTTTCTAATTTAGATGAATGGTTTCAAAATGATGTTTTAGGCAATCGAATTGTATTTCCAACAATGACTTTTATATATGGTCCAATTTTAGAAATTGAGAAAGCAAAGTATTGTGTGATTACATTCAAAAATTCCTTTCGAATCAATCTGGAGAATAAAGTTACTGATGACCAAATTAAGAGAGATTTAGCCACTTATAAGGAGATACCGCATTATAAATCAGTAAAATATGAATCCAATCGAAATAGCTATTTTGTAGAAGAAAACACAACTTGGATTGCGGTTGCCTCAGCTTCTACCAACAATAAATGGAAATTCATTGAACGTAACCCGAAATTTCATTCTTTTGATGAATTGCTTCCACTTTCTATTCAAAAACAACTGGGATTGTAATTATTTATAAAATAAGCACTATCTTTACTAAGATGCTTCTAATAGCATTACCAAAAAAGTATGGCAAAGAGTCAAGATGCTAAGAAAAACGTGAAGAAAGAGCCTTTAAAAACAGCGAAAGAGAAGAAAGAAGAGAAACGCGAGAAGAAAAACAAAAGGGATTAA